>CAZIRF010000001.1:0-239140 GCA_964541755.1 uncultured Spirochaetales bacterium
CCGCCAACCCGGGCACCGCCCGGGTTGGCGGGAAGCACGGCCGCAGGGGCCGTCGGGGCAAGCCGCTGGGCGGCTTGCCCATGGCGGACCGGCTGACGGCCGTTCCGCATTGTTGACGGGGGAGCCGGAGTGCGAAAATATCGGTAACCCGCAGCGGCCCCTTCCTTCATTCCCCCATACGGCTGCGGTGGAGGCGGCGCCATTCGCTGGGCGAGAGCCCCATACTGCGCGAAAACTGGCGCGAGAAGAGGTTGCCGTCGGAGAATCCGCAGGCGAGGGCGAGATCGGTGATGCTGCGTTCGCTGTGCTCGAGGAGGGCGCAGGCGGCGCGCAGGCGTACCCGCTGGAGATATTGCATGGGGCTCGTGCCGTAGCTCTCGTTGAAGAGTCGGCGAAAGTGGCGCGGCGAGAGGCAGGCTTCGCGCGCAATGGTTTCCAGATCTAGGCTCTCGCTGTAGTGGCTTTCGAGGAAGGCGACCGCGCGTGCGAGCTTGAGGGGGCTTTCTGCGGGTGGCGTTTCGGCAGAGCCATACCAGCGCGACAGGAGGACGACAAGGGTCGTGAACCAGGAAAGGACCAGACTGCGGCTTCCGGGCCTTCCCGCACGCACACCGCCGTTGTATTCGTCCACCATCAGTCGTACGAGGCCGGCGGCCCGCTCCTGCTCGTCGACCGCAAGATGCAAGCGGCTTTCGAAGTGTTGTGCACCCGACAGCCAGGGTTCCAGTCGAAAGAGAGACTGGAAGCCTTCTAGACGGCCCAAGTCGTCGAGTGCGGGTTCGAGGATGCGGGGTTTGAACATGATGTTGGCGATGCGCAGACCGTCTGTTTCGCGATATCCGTGCTCGGTGTCGCCGCTTATGACAAAGACATCGCCGCACGCAAGCGGATGGCGTTGGCCGTTGACTTCATGAACGGCGCTCCCCTTGAATACGAGGACGAGCTCGCAGAAGTCCCGGTGGCGATGGGTGTAGAGGGGCTCGTCGTGTTCTCCATACTGGATGAAAAAAGGGAAGACTTCATCGCCGGTAAAAACAGACAGGGGAAAATCGATACCCATGCGGCCTCCGCATCTTGGCGCTGCCGCCAGTATTACCCCTGCGCCCCCTTGCCGTCAACGCGCACCGGCCGGTACTATGGGGCATCTTGAAACACTTCATATCAATGCTGATAGTTTTATCCTTCGCAGACTCTTTTCTGCAGGCCCTCCCCTTCGCGCCCGGCAATCTGTCCCCCGCAGATTTTGTGACAGCGGGCGACCCCGGTGCCGACCCGCGCCCCGTATGGCTGCGCGTCGGGACGGCCAATGACCTCTTTGGCGGCGAATACCCCATAAACCGCGATGACGGCCGCAGTTACGGCATGAATACCGCCTTTGGCCTTGGGCCGGACAGTGGTCTGTGGCGCGGCTTTGCCCTGTCCATCGACTGGTACGGCTATACCGACCGTGCGAGCGAGCTGCGCGCAGACGAGTTGGGCGTCTTTCTGTCCTGGGCCCGCGGACTGGTGCCGCAGAGGGAGCTTGTTCCACGCCTGGCCGTTTCCCCGGCGCTGGGCTTCCGTATCGCCGGCAACACGGGCGGGCAGCTCGTCCAGAACCTCATGCACGATGTCTTCAATTTGGCCCATGCAGACTTGACCTACGACAGCGAAGCGGACGGCACGACGCTCTTCCCCGAGCTCGTCCTGGGGCTGCGTGTGGCTGGTGATCTCGCCATCCCCCTGCCGCACGGGGCCCGTTTGGCACCCGGGGTCTCGCTCGAGGGCGAATACAGCGTACCGGCGGGGCCGCGCGGCCGGGTTGATTTCGACCTCGCCCTCGAGCACCCTGCCGGCGACCGCTTTTCCCTTCACGCAGGCTGGATTGGCGACTTGCAGGACCGCGGCGGGACCTGCATCGATACCGCGCTTAATAAAGAATCGGGCTTCCATATCGGGGCCGGCCTGCGTACCGGGCTGATTCATTGGCAGGCCATGAGCTACCTCGAGGGCGGCTTCTCCAACGGGAGCATCAGCCTGCTCTTCAATCGCCCGATTGGCGCCACCGGCAGCAAATTGGCTGGCGGCGCCGGGGCCGCCGGCGGCGCCGGGGTACCCGGCGATACCGCAGAGGCGGACGGCAGGGGCTCAAGCGGCGGCATCCCCCTGCTTTTCGAATACAGCCTCGATTTCCTCGCCTGGGAACGGCAGATACGCCTGCTCGTCCCGCTCGCAGGCCTTTCCCGGGGATCCTTCGCAATGCGCGCGAGCTTCGACTACAGTTACGGGGATGCAAATGACGATTACGCCTCCCCCATCCGCCGTTACCGTATTGTTCAGGGAGCCCCCGGATTCGAAGCTGTACTGCGCCTTCCCTTCGCAGATGAAGCCCTCGAAATCGCCGCGGGCATCGACCTTGGGCTGCGCCTCGAACAGGACTGGGTACTCCCGGCCAGCATTAGCTGTGCCGCGGGCCCCCTCATTCAGGCACACCTTGCCCTTCGCACTCGCCCCATCACCCTTTTCCCCTCAAGCGGCATTGTCGCTCAGGCACAGCGATACGGCATCAGTGCCGGCTACAGCCTCCAGTATATGCCCGCCCCGGACCAGCATATCCACCTCCAGCACCGCCTTGCCTTGGGCCTCATCGTCTCTCTCGACAATGCGCGCTAGTCCCCTTCACCCTTTCGCCCCGTCGTACAGATTCACGCGGGGCTGCGAACCACTCCGGTCGCCCTCTTCCCCGCATCGGGGCTCTTTCCGCCCGATTCCCGCTACGGGCTCTCCCTTGCCGCCAGCCTCCAGTACCAGGGCGCGCCCGCAATGGCCCAAGCCGTCACTTGGCGGATGGCACTGGGGCTCGTCGTTTCGGGCGCATGGCAAGACTGATCACGGGCCTTGCGGGGCTGCGTCCGGGCAGACCGAGCGTTGCTTAGCCGGGCAGGGAACCGCAAACAAAGCATTTATTTACTTTCATATACACACTGTCCCTTGAAAAGATGCCCTGCCGGCCTATACTTTGACCAAGACCGACAGCAAAGGAGACTGCCGCCAGTGAATCCCCGCCGAACGGCCGTGCACGGGGCCTTGCACATCACCATTATCTACCTCGTTTTCTCGCTCCTGTGGATATTCCTTTCGGACCGGATACTCCTCGCTTTTACCGACGATATCAACCTTATTGCCCTCATATCGAACCTCAAAGGCTTTTTCTTCGTCAGTATCTCTGCCCTTATCATTTTCATGCTCGTCTCCCGCAAGATTGCAGAAAAAAACGAAATAATTGCCGCCCTCGACCGCGAGGTTGATGTACGCGCAGAACTCATTCGCGAACTCCACCACCGCATCAAGAACAACCTCCAAGTCATTATCAGCCTGGTCAATCTTGAATCGGCCAGCCACCGTGAACGCGAAGCCTTCATAAACGCCCTCAACGAAAAGCTGCAGTCGATGATGGCGGTATTCAACGTCGTCTACAACTACAACGACATGCGCAACATCGCACTGGACCGGGTCCTTCATTCATACGCGAAAACCAGCCCCCGCCGCCTTACCCTCCTGCCCCCGCAGGCACAGCCCAGCCTCTCGGTAGAGGCCATCACCTCGCTCATGCTCGTCCTGGATTCGGTCCTCTCAACCTGGTTCGACGCGAGTGTCTGTCCCGATGGCGCTGCAATCTGCCTCTGTTCCGATACCGCCATCGAAGTACGCTGCAAACGCCAAGGCCCCTTTACCGCCTGTTCCGACTGCGACCAGGACTTCATCAATCTGGAACTGGCCGCCATCAACGGGTCTCTCGAAATAAACCCGGACGAAGGGGTCATACGCATTCTTTTTACCGCGATGTAATCGAGCCGCTCTTTTGCACATGCAGGGTTTGGTCCCTGTGGCAAAATCAATCCCGCCATCAGACAAATCACTGATGCCTAGCCCCTTTAGTCGGGTGTATTCTGAGAGTTGGAGGATACTTATGAAACGCAATTCCATTTTTGTTATCGGGGCTATTGCCCTCGCTCTTTTCGCTTCCTGTGCCTCGGCTCCCGCATCCAAGGAAGCCGAAAAACCCGCCAAACCCGAACCCGTCCCCTTTGACGGCACGACCCAGGTTGTCGACCTCACCACCGGTTGGGCCCCCATAATGCCTTACTTCAAGATGGCCGAGGACTATTCCTACGTGAACGCCAAGAACCTCGAGTTCTTCCAGTTCCCCCTGGCAAAGCCCCTCAACAGCGGCGAATCCATCGACGTTACCATCAAGGGCAAGAACAACGGCACCACCGGCTTCCGCGTCTGGCTCACCGACGGCCAGCAGACCACCCTTGCCAACATCTATTCCGATGCCATTGGCGAAAAGCTCCCCGCCGGCGACTTCGAAATCACCTTCACCCTTACCGCAACCGGCGCCGTCGAGAACCTCTTCATCAAGGGCCCCGCTTACGGCACCAAAATCGACAACGTCGACGTAAGCTCCATCACCATCGTCTACAAGTAAACAAATCCCCCATACTGCCGACAATCACTGCATGAACGCGGTGATTGTCGCAGTGTACGCCTTCCTTTCGCTCTTCGCCATCCTGTCCCGTCGCCTCGCGCTACGCGTAGCCCCCCTTGCAAAAACAGCACCGCTCTCCTTCCTCATTTTATTCATACTGATAGCGGGTTGCCGCACCCCCTTTGCCGGGGATTTGGCCGGAGGCAGGGTCTTCTGGCTCCTCATGACGGCGGGTTTGGCCTGCGGCCTTGCGGGGGATATCTTCCTCTTGAACAAGTCACGCTGGTTTCGCCAGGGCATCCTGGCTTTTCTCGCTGGACACCTCTGCTACAGCGTCGCCTTTTTGGCTATCGGCCAGCGCCCGAATTGGTCTGCGCTCCCGGGCCTCGCCCTGTATGCATCAGTCTATATCTTCTTTCTCTTTCGCCTGCTCGTCCCGCGCCACCGCGCTCGGCTTCCCATTGCCCTTGCCTATTTCACGGCGATTATGGGCATGGCCCTTATGGCGAGCTTTGCCGACGCGGCTATCACAATAAGGGGATCGCACAGCCTCTTCTTCCCCGCCGCCCTTCTCTTTACCGTCTCGGACGGTATCCTCGCCTACCGCCTGTTCGGCCGCTATACCCGCCTCGCAGACAGCCTCGTCCTCTCGACCTACTACAGCGCCCAAGGCCTTATGGCTGCGAGCATCGTCATGGCCCTGGGCTGGTAAACGCAAATTTTGCCGCAAAGGGAGTCTCTTGATTTTTGCAGCTGGCAATTCCCCGCAGGACAGCCGCCGCCAGCTCATGACCGGGCAGGAATTACCAACACCGGGCAGGGCGCTTTGCGGATGGCCTCTTTGGTGCCGTCATGCATCAGAAAACCACCGGAACCCTTTGCGGGGCGCGCGAGTATCAGCAGATCGCTCTTCTCTTCTTCAATTGTTTTGAACAGTTCCTGGGCGGGGGAGCCAACCGCCATCTTGACGCGTATCCGTTGGCCTTCACCCACCCGCGAGAGGTAGGTTTCTGCCATGCGGCGGTCGATGTCCGCTCGGGCCTTGTCGTCTATGTTGTCCAACTCGTAGAGATAGGTCTTCCAAAACTGGGCGTCCGGTTCGGGGACGACGTGGAGAAGCTGGATTTCGCTGTCCTCGCCTGCGGCAGCCAGCTCGAGGGCATGATCAAAGGCGTTGAGGGATTCATCGCTAAAGTCCGCACAAAAAAGAATGCGCGAAAACGAGGAGAGTGCTTTCATCACAGGCCTCCCTTGGCGGCGAGCTTCGGCAGAATAAGGGCGATATCCGGTACGGCAATCAAAAGCAGGGCAAAAAGAATCAAGGTGACAAGGAAGGGCATGCTCCCACGGAAAATCGTATTGAGCGGGAGGTCCCGTTCGATACCGCTAACGACATAGACATTGACGCCCACCGGCGGGGTAATGACCCCCATCTGCGTTATAACGACGATAAGCACCCCAAACCAGATGGGGTCGTAGCCCAAGTCGAGCACCACCGGGTAAAAAATGGGGGTGGCAAGGAGTACCAGGGCCAGCGAATCGATAAAGCAGCCCAGTACAAGATAGAAGACGATGACCAGGGCCATCACCAGAAAACCGGGAAGGGGCAGCGAACTGAACCAGCCGGCAACGGCATAGGGAATCTGGGAGATGGCGAGGAAGCGCCCGAAGACGACGGCCGCCGCGACGATGATGAAGATCATCCCGCTGGTGCGCGCGGTCTCGAGGAGTATCTGCCGCAGGACGGCCCAAGAGAGGGCGCGCTTGAACAGGGCAATGAGCAGGCTCCCCGCCGCCCCGATGGCCGCGGCTTCAATGGCGGTAAAGAGCCCGCCAAACATCCCGCCCATCACAAAGACAAAGAGGAGGAGTATCTCGATAACGCCACCCAGCGAACGGAACTTCTGGCCCCAGCTGTGCCGCTCGCTCTGGGGCCCCAGTTTCGGGTTACGGACGCACAGGATGAAAATCGTAAGGCAGAATAAAAGGCTGATAATCACACCCGGGACTATTCCCGCGAGGAACAGCGCCCCAATGGACTGCTCGGTCATGAGCGCATAGACAATGAAGACCACGCTGGGCGGTATGAGCATGCCCAGACTTCCGCCGGCGGCAACGGTTCCGGCCGCAAGGGAATCGGCGTAGTGATACTTGCGCATTTCCGGCAGGGCGACCGTCGCCATGGTGGCCGCCGTCGCCGGTCCCGAACCGCTTATCGCCCCGAAGCCGGCACAGGCCCCGACGGTCGCCATCGCGAGCCCTCCGGGCAGGTGCCCTATCCAGGTATAGGCGGCCTTGAAGAGCCCGCCGCTTATCCCCGCGTGAAAGGCCACCTGGCCCATCAGCACAAAGAGGGGAATGACGGTGAGGTTGTATGAAGAAAAGGTATCGAAGAGTTCGGCGCTTACCATACTGGCGGCAGCCAGCGGGTTGGTAATAAGGGTAAAGCCGACAAGCCCTGCCGCGAGCATTGCAAAGGCAACCGGCATGCTAGAGAGGAGCAAAATAACGAGGATAAGACAGCCTATGAGGCCGCCAGTGAGGGGACTCATGGCTTGATAAACTCCTTGCCCGGATGGCTCAGGTGATAGACGATGGCCGCGATGACGAAGAGGAAGCAAAAAGCCGTCATCCAGGGAATCCAAAAGACGGGTATGGGCAGGGTTTGCATGACCTGGTTGCTCTTCAAGAGCATGACCCCGTAGAGCCAGAAGCGCCACACGAGAAAGGAGAAGAGGGCCAGAGCTATCAGTCTGAATATGAAATCGAGTATATTCCGGCCCCGCTTGGACAAGCGGTGATGGAGGAATTCTATCGCGATGTGGCCCTTGACGGCCGTTACATACGGCAGGGAACAGGCAATGGCAATCGCTCCGGCAATACGCACGAGGTCATAGGCGCCCAAAATGCCCTTCTTGAAGAAGCGCAAGACGACATCCGTTACCGTAATCCCGATAATCGCGAGAATGGCGAGCCCCGCGACGAGCGCGAGGCCCATGATAAGGGCGCGTAGAACACGCCACAGGGGTGCAAAGCGTTCGGTCATGGAATCAACGGGCGAGCTTGGTCATGATGTCGTTGAGGACGGCCTTTCCGTCGAGGCCCTTTTCTGCAGTTGCCGCAACGTACTCATCGAGTATGGGCCGTACGGCATCCACCATGGCCCGCTCGTCGACCGCGCTCAGGCGTACAGTCTCATGGCCAAGGCTCTCGACCAGGCTGATGCCCTCCCGGTCGCTCTCGTCCCAAGCCGTTCCCTGTCGCTCGATCCACTCGGCGTTTACCTCGTCGATAACCTTCTGAACATCCGCAGGAAGGGACTCCCACTTGGCCTTGTTCATGACGGCGAACATGCTCGTCGTGTAGCCGATGGCCCGGGTGTCGACGACACTGGAGATGACCTCTGCCTGGCGCCAGCCGGCGAGGGTCTCGAAGGGGCAGAAGGTCGCCTCGACGACGCCCTTCTGGAGGGATTCATAGGTTTCACCCTGGCTCATCGATACGGGCACCGCCCCGAGGGCCTGGACGATCTTGGCAGAGAGCCCCGTGGCACGGACCTTCATGCCGGCGAGGCCGGCCATCTTGGTAACCGGTTTTTTGGTCGCCAGAATGCCGGGGCCGTGACCGTGGAGGTATAAAACCTTGACCTCGTCAAGTTCGGCGGGTTTGTACTTCTTGTAGATCTCGTTCGCGACCCGGGTGGCCGTTACCCCATCGGGATAGCCCAAGGGAAGGTCGAGGACCTCGAGGAGGGGGAAGCGGCCGCGGCTGTAGGCAAAGGCGCTCATCCCGATATCGGAAATACCCGAAACGACACCGTCATAGACCTGCGGGGCCTTCGAGAGGGTTTCGCCGGGGTACATGACGATTTTCACTTTTCCATCGGTACGCTTTTCCACCTCGCGGGCCCAGTCCTCGGCGGCCTTGGTCTGGGCGTGGGTGGCCGGGAAGAAGATGCTGTACGACAGGGTGATGGTATCGTTCCCGCTACAAGAGGCAAACAGGACGATGGCGGCGGCGAATGAGAGAATATGCTTGACAACGTGTTTCATGGGGGCTCCGGACAAATCTGGAATTGGTACATCACTGTACCACGACTCTACCCGATTTGGCCAAGCTTCTGCAGGAAAATATAAATGCCCCCAAGCTGTTTGTTTTGTTTGGGGGCACTCATACAGATTAAAGGAAGCTTAGGCGAGGAAAGTAATCTTCTTGTTTAGCAAGAGCTGCAGGACGTCAATCACCCAGCCTATACCAAAGAGCCCGCCGGTAATGATCCAGAGTATGCCGACTATCATTCTTCCACGCAAAATGCGGTTGATACCCTGCACGAGGGGATCGAAAAAGAGGGTGAGAACCAGCTGGATAATCCAGTCGAGACTGTCGATCGCCGTTGCCATGAGCAGCTCCTTGACGGGCCCGATGATTTTTTGGTGAGGGGCCTCCAAACAGCATACGCCAGTCTCCCGGCCCGTCAATATTTTTCTTTCAATTCCACATGCACAAGGCCTTCAAGATCCCAAAGGGTGGCTATCAAGTCCTTGATTCGTACGGTTGAGGGCAAGCCAACCAAGGCCCTTAAACGCGAATGTTCGCCGTCGCGCCGCGAGTGCGAGAGGTCGATGCTCTGCACCCGTACGTGATGATCTTTGAGGAGCCCGATCACCAGGGCCGGCTCGGCAAAAGCCCCCAGGAAATCGAGCTCCAGAATCTTGTTGCGTTCCGCCGGGAACAGATGCAATTCCAATCGTTCGAGCCCGGTTAAGGTTAGCAGACTGATGACGACCGCGATGGAACCGGAAATGAACAGGCCGGCGCCAAAGGCCATACCAGTGGCACTCACGACCCAAAGGCTCGCCGCGGTCGTGAGACCTTTTACGTTATTGCCCAAACGCAGTATGGCCCCGGCCCCCAAAAAGCCCATGCCGGAGACAATTTGCGCCGCAATGCGAGCCGCATCCCCCGTCCCGCCGCCGTAGAGGGCCGGGACCTGAATGGACAGGATCATGAGGAGGGCGGCCCCCGAGCAGATAAGGACATGGGTCCGCAAACCGGCAACCTGACGGCGCCAGGAGCGCTCGAGCCCGACGAGGGCCCCGGCGACAAAGCTCGCCGCAAGGCGCAATGCCACTGTCGCTATATCCATACGCGCCGGATTGAACATCACCTCGAAGAGACCACCAGTTTCACTCATGAATCCCCCATCATCTTGCAGAGCGCGGAAATTCGCTCGCCATACGCTGCAGCCTCCCGGGCCGCAAGGGCGATAAAGGAATTGTCATCGACAGTGCCCAAAACGGCAACTTGTTCCTCGCTGTTGCGGTAGGTTATGGCGCGGAAGGGGTCGGCCAGATCGCGTTCGCGACAGGCCCGTACTTCAAGGGCAATTCGGCGGGCGATGTCCGCACTGCGCACAAGAACCCGGCGAAGGCTGCCAAGGGTCAGCGTCGAGGGGCGCGACACATCCGGCGTAGCAACAGATGAATGGGCTGGAGACTGCGTCAATCGTGGCGCGAGATTCTCGAGCCACGCGAGCACTGCCAGGGCATGGCGTGCACAGTCTTCGGGGAAAGATTCCTCAATGCGGGCGTAGGTCGCGTGGATGTCGGCCCAAGAGTCAAGCGATACATTGCGTATTTCTTCGCGGAGGGCATCCACCCGCCAGGCAGCCATAATCTGCCCACCCATATTGACCCACTCATCAACGCGTTGCCCATCAGCAGAATTCTTCAAATAATCCAATTCTTCCGATACCGTAGCTGCCCCCGGACGGGACAGCCAGTTTGACAGGGTCTTTCCACAGTAATGCTCGAGCATCTCCCGGTAGGCATGCCAGGACTGCCAGGGTTTGAGAATGATGCAGCGCCCCTTGCCGCGATCTATTTCACCGGCTTCAATACTCAGTGCGGCATGAGAGCCCTCTGCGCCAAAGGGGTCGCGTGCTGCAGACAGAATGGAGAGCCCGCTTTGCAGGGCGGCCTCTCCACCCGGGTTTGAATCGTTCTCGGCAAGGGCTTCACCAACCCAACGGGCAAGACGCTCCATCCCCGCCATTATTTCTTCAACGGTATCCGGCAGGAGATAATCACTGTGGATGATCTGCACCGGGTTAACCCGCTTGTCGCGGGCACGGGCCTTCCAGGCATTCCGTTCGAGGGCATAGAGGTTGTGCATCCAGAAATAGGCACCCATCAGCTCGACCTTCCCCTCCCGCGGCTCGAGGGACAAAAGCGAAAAGGGCAGCGGAACATCGAGTTCGTTGGGGTAATTGCCCTTGGAAATAAGGGTGTACGAGGCAAAGCGCGAGGGGTGCTTGAGGGTAACGCTCAAGCCCGGCCAGAAGCCGCGTTTGGCGCGCAACTCGCCGTCGGGGGCGCGGCTGTTGTGGTTGGATCCCACGGTTGCCCCCGCAGCCATGTTCGACAGGCCCGCGACCAGCGAAGCAATGAGGAAGGAATTGTTGTGGTGCTGCTCATGCGCGGGGAAAACGAGGTTGTTGAGCATCTCGCAGCAGGAGACCGTCGAATTGTCACCCAGTACCGAGTGGATGAGGCGCGCCCCGTACTTGAGGGAAGAATTGCGCCCCAATACGAATCGCACGCCCTTGGACCCGTAGAAAATATGGCAAGCATAGCCGACAATACCGTTTACGAGCTCGACGCCCTCCCCGATTTGTGTCGGCTCTTCCCCGCTGGAAAGAATTGAGAGGTTCTTGAGCTTGTTGGCGCCCTTGATGTAGGCACAGGAACCTATGCGGCAATCCTTGATGATGTTGCAACTCTTGATGACCGACTGTGCCCCCACGGCCCCGTAGCGACCGCGCAGGGTCCCGTATTCACGCTGGGTTATGTCGTTCAAGCGCATCACCAACTCGCGGTCGTCCCGCCAGGCCGCCCACAGGAAGGCATCGGCAGTGGTCATGTCCTCGAAGGGCAATATGGTTCGCCCCCCGGCTTCGTTCATGACATCAATGCCAACCCGCACCTCTTCCTCTTCGCCCGGGGTAAGCACCCCATTGCCGAATTTGGCGTGATTCGAACACTGCATTTCGTCGATGCGCGAAAGGATGACCTCGTCGCCAATCAGGTAATGTGACAGGTAATTGACATCACGGATGGAGCAGTACGCGCCGATATCGCAGGATATGATACTGCTGTTGATTATACCCACTGGAGCGGAGAAATCGTGGTAGCGCAAAACACCGCGGGCCAGAGGGCCTATACGGACCAAGCCGGAAAAAGAGGAATTCCTGACAAGATCACTTTCAAAGGGTTCGCTTACCAGTATGGAATCCCAGGAGACAGCGACATTCCCATTGGCTTCAAGCGAGGCGATTTCTGCCGCGCTCAAGGGGCGTAGCGAATCCAAGTCAAGGCTTGTCTCGCAATTGCGATACCAATACTCGTCTTTGCCAGCGGGAATATATTCAGGGGGTAAAAAATTATCCCCGGGATTTGCAGCGGGGAAAAAGCGGGTTTGATTCATTGACACAGTATAGCGCAAAATGAAGCACCTGTGACAAGCGTGTTTTTATTGAAGCTCCCGGGACAGTGAAAGCATTGTATGAAAGGGGCTCTCTGCTTTTTTGAGTTCACGCGAACCGCGGGTGATCTTGCACAGGGACAGCCCCAAGAGCTTGGCGATTTCACGCTGCGGGGTCCCGCTCTCGAGTTGTTTGACAAGGGCCCAACGCGCAGCTACATCGGCCGTTTCTGCGGGGGTAAGGAGACTTTCCAAGAAGGCCCGTATGAGCGTTGGATCGTCACAACGGGCGAGTGTGCGGGACAGTTCTTCCAAATTTGTCGCGACAGCGGGATCGTCTGGCTGCATGTATACACAATAACACGAAACCCGTCTTGACGACAGCCCCGCCAAATTTGCACATCTGATAAACACCTTTTACAATATATACAGAACATGGAGGTATCATGTCATTTTTCTCCCGCAGCCTCGCCCCCTATGAAAAAGCAGCAGTCAATATCCGCTTGAAAAGTCGAAACCTGTCACGCGTTCTCATAGTGATATTCTTTGCGACAACACTCATGAGTGTTGTCAATCTCATTATGGGCAATCCTTCCAACCTTGCGTCATCGGCTCCCATTCTCCTCGTTTCGGCCCTCTCTTTCTGGCTCCTGTGTAAAGGGCACTTTCGCCTTTCCGGCGATATCTTTTTGGGAGCCTTGGCCCTCGTTCCGTTCCTGATCATGATGGTACAGTCGCCGGGGGGATATCGGGATTTGTTCATGTACTTCTTTTTTTCCCTGCCCATACTCATCCTTTCCACGATTGTGGGATACCGTCGCAGCCAACTCATCATTACGGCCGCCATTAATCTGACACTCTTCATACCCTGGTTTATACTGCGCATTCTGCCCGCAGGGTATGAAACGGCGAATATTATCAATGCGGGAATCTTTGCCCTCATCTTTCAAGTTCTCGGTATAACATTTCTCACCCTGTCCTTTCGCGTAGAACGCTCCATTATCGACAACCTCGAGGCAAACAACGCTTCGACAGAAAAGCGGATGAAGACCCTGGATGAACTCATTCAGAATGCCCAAAACACCCTCTCGATCGGGCAAGAGCTTACCTCTGTCGCGGAGGCCTCGGCCCAGGGGGTCGATACCATCCAGAAGGATGCCAACACCGCAACAGAAAAACTTGACGCTCTACGTGATACGGTTAACCACAACGATAAAAACCAGGATGAACTCTTGAAGGCTGGCGAACAGGTTACCCGTGAAATGGATTCCCAAACCCAGGTAGTCGAACGCTCGTCTGCCGCCGTCGAAGAAATGAGCGCCTCGATAGTGCAGATGACCCGATCCGCAAAAGAAAAAGCCCTGGCCGTTCAATCCCTCGAAAAAGAGGCAACCGCCACCGAGGAATCCTTTGGCGAAACCATACACTCCATGAATCAATTGGAAACCTCATCCGCAGAGGTTCTCGACGTCATTTCTGTCATCGAAGAAATTGCAAGCCGTACCAACCTCTTGGCCATGAATGCAGCCATAGAAGCCGCACATGCCGGCGAAAGCGGACGAGGTTTCGCCGTTGTCGCGGATGAGATACGCAAGTTGGCCGAAGAGACCAACAGCAACTCGAAGATCTCCCGCGAAATCCTTACCCGCAACAACGAAGATATCAAAACCGTTGTCAACAACAGCGAGCAAAATCAAGAGCAGTTTCGCAGCATACAACGCCATAGTGTTGAAGTGCGTGAAGCCCTCGAAGAAATTATTGAAGGGATGAGCGAACTGGCGCAGGGAACGGGTGAAATAAACGAAGTCATCGCCAATCTGCGAAACATACAGCAGGAAGTCAATCGCTCGGTCTCCAGCATGACCAAAGTAATGGGAGACACACGAAGTGCTTTCAAAACCATTGAGGAACGCTCGCAAGAAACGGCCGAGGCCATATCCACTATCAGGGGACAGGTTTCAGGACTCAATGAACTGTCTAATACCTTACGGCATATCGGGCAGGAGAATGAGCTCAATATCCACCGTCTGAGGGAACGCTTGGATGCCCTCGAGAGCCAATAGATACGCGCATTCTCCATGCTGTGAGACCATAAAAAAGGGACCCCAAGGGGCCCCTTTTTTTTCACCATGACGTGATTTACACGCCGGCTATCTCTACATTCATGATCTGATCGTCGATGGCCTTGCCACCGGCAACCATGGGCAGAACCTGTTCATTCGAGTCAATAATCGCCTCGACCAAGGCCCCCTGACCGGCTTTGACCCGCTCGAGGGCGGCCGCAAGCGCCGTCTTGAACTCCGCCTCGTTGGTCGCATGGAAGCCGGCACAGCCGTAGGCTTCGGCCAATTTGACGAACTCCGGCGGACGATCGAGGTTTGTTTCGGCATAGCGCTCGTCGTAGAAGAGAGTCTGCCACTGCCTGACCATACCCAGAACGCGATTATTGAACAGGATGATGAGGACGGGCGCCCCGTAATTGGTGATGGTCCCCATCTCGCCGCAGTTCATGCGGAAGGATCCGTCGCCGGTAAAGAGCACAACCGGCCGGTCGTGACAGCCGATTTTGCTGCCAACTGCAGCGCCAAGACCATAGCCCATGGTGCCCAAGCCGCCGCTCGTTACAAAGGTACGAGGCTTGACGAAGGGATAGAACTGGGCGGCCCACATCTGGTGCTGGCCGACATCGGTTACCACAAGGGCATCCTCGCCAACGTTTTTGGCGACCTCTTCAATGATAAACTTTGGGTGCAGGGGTTTTTTGGCCGAGTGTGCTTCGGGCTGGATTTTTTTCCACTCGGCGATATCGCCATTCCAGGCCGCGCTCTTGCTGGCAGGAAGGCTCGCGAGAATATCAGCCAGAATACCCTTGAGGTCCCCGACGACAGAGGCGACGGTCGCAATATTCTTGTTGATTTCCGCGGCGTCGATGTCGAGGTGGAGAATCTTTGCCCCGGGGGCAAATTTGTCCTGCCGACTCACGACGCGGTCCGAGAAGCGCGCCCCGATGGCGATGATGAGATCGGCCTTCTGGGCGGCGAGGTTGGAGGCTCGTGAACCATGCATCCCGATCATCCCCGTCGAGAGGCGGTGATTGGCGGGAATACAGCCCTGGGCCATGAGGCTCGTGGCAACCGGTGCTTCAATGCGTTCTGCAAAGGCAACGAGGGTATCGCTCGCCCCGGAGAGGATCACCCCGCCACCGGCGTAGATGAGGGGGCGCTCGGAAGCTTTGATAACTTCAATGGCCTTGGCAATATCATCCTGATTGTACGATTGCATCTCGAGGCTCTGCGCCAAACGGGAAGCCCGTTCCTTGGCATCCCCCTCGAGGACGCGCTCCTTCTTGGGCACCCAGTCGGCGAGGGTGTTTGTCACATCTTTGGGGATGTCGATGAGCACCGGCCCCGGGCGTCCGGATTTTGCGACGAGGAAGGCTTCGCGAATGGTTTCGGCGAGGTCCTTTGCGTCCTTGACAATCCAGTTGTGCTTGACGATGGGCATGGTGATACCGGCAATGTCGACTTCCTGGAAGGAGTCCTTGCCCAAAAGGGTCGTCGGGACGTTACCGGTGATGGCCACCATGGGGATGGAGTCCATGTACGCGTTGGCGATGCCGGTAACGAGGTTGGTTGCGCCGGGACCGCTGGTTGCAAGGCAGACACCAACCTTGCCCGTTACACGGGCATAGCCATCCGCAGCGTGGGCCGCATGCTGTTCATGGCTCGTAAGAACGTGCCTGATGCGGTCCTTGTGCTTGAAGAGTTCGTCATAGATAAAGAGCACCGAACCACCCGGGTAGCCGAAGATGGTGTCGACGCCCTCTTCGATGAGGGATTCGATAAGTATGCGTGCGCCGGTGTATTGCATCACTGTGCCTCCAGTGCCTTGAGAACGGCCTCGCCCATTTCTTTGGTCCCCACAATCTTCTCTTCTGCAGCGGCGGGGCCGCGGCTGGCGATGTCCTTTGTGCGGTAGCCGGCATCGAGGGTGGCGTTGACGGCTTTTTCGATCGCCGCAGCCTCTTTCTCGAGCCCGAAGGAGTGGCGAAGGAGCATGGCGGCCGAAAGAATAGTCGCAAGGGGATTCGCGAGGTCCTTGCCTGCGATGTCGGGGGCGGAACCGTGGATGGGCTCGTAAAGGCCCATTGTGGTCCCCTTGGCACCATCGGAGGGATCCCCCAGACTCGCCGAGGCAAGCATGCCGATGGACCCGGTTACAACCGAGGCCTCGTCCGAAAGGATGTCGCCAAAGAGATTTGAAGTAACCATGACGTCAAACTGGCCCGGTGCGCGGATAAGCTGCATGGCGGCGTTGTCGACGTAGAGATAGCTGGTTTCGACATCCGGATAGTCCTTGGCGACGACAGCGGCAACTTCCCGCCACAGACGGCTGGATTCGAGAACGTTGGCCTTGTCCACCACGGTGAGTTTCTTGCGGCGGCCCTGCGCAGCGCGGTAGCCGGTGCGCAAGACGCGTTCGATCTCCATCTTGGAATAGCGCTCGGTATCATACGCAGATTCCCCGTCATCGCTGCGGCCGCGCTCGCCAAAGTAGAGGCCGCCGGTGAGCTCACGGACAATGAGGAGGTCAAACTCGGGCTTGCCCTCGTGGTTCGAGGCGACGAGGACTTCGTCCTTGAGGGGGCAGGCGGCGCGCAGCTGGGGCAGGAGAGCCGCAGGGCGCAGGTTGGCGTAGACATTGAGGCCGGCACGCAGGCCAAGGAGGGCCCGTTCGGGACGCAGGTGACCGGGAAGGGTCTCCCACTGGACGCCGCCGACAGCACCTAGAAGGACAGCGTCGCACTCTTTCGCTGCAGCGAGGGTCTCTGCGGGCAGGGGCTCGCCGGTCTGATCGATGGCACAGCCACCGGCAACAAGCTCTACGTAGTTGAAGGTATGGTCGTACTTGTCGGCGACCATGTCGAGGACGGCTACCGCCTGTTCGGTAACGTCCGGTCCAATCCCGTCACCGGGAATGACTGCAATTGAGTAGCTCTTGCCCATACTATGCTCCTTGGCTCAGTTTGTATTCTATCGAGTCGACCAGCGCCAAACGGCTGGCCTCTATGATGTCTGCCGAAACACCTACCGTGGTCCAGCTGTCTTTTCCATCGGTGGATTCAATAAGAACCCGAACCTTTGCCGCCGTCGCGTCATTGCCGTCGATGACCCGCACCTTGTAGTCGGAGAGGCGAACCTCGGAAAGAGCGGGAAAAAAGCCCGTAAGGGCCCTTCGCAGCGCCCCGTCTATGGCGTTGACGGGGCCATCTCCTTCGGCTGCGGCCATCTCGCTCTCCTCGCCCACACGCACCTTGGCCCAGGCGTGCGAGCAGTTTCCCGGATCCATGCTGGGGTGTTCGCTCACTACCCGGTGGCGCTCGATCGAGAAGTGGGGGGCATAGGTCCCCAGTTCCCGCATGACGAGGAGCTCGAAGCTCGCATCAGCCCCCTCGAAAAGCCAACCATCGGCCTCCAGGCTCTTGAGCCGGGCGGCCAGGGCGGCACAGACGGGGTGATCTTTGGTTATCGAAGCATCCACTTTTTTCGCCCGTTCGGCAATGGCCGAACGCCCGCCTACCTCACTCATAAGGAAGCGCCGATCATTACCCACAAGGGCCGGATCGATATGCTCGAAAGAAGAGCGTATCTTGAGGATGCCGTCGGCATGCATACCGGCCTTGTGGGCGAAGGCACGCGTCCCGATGTACGGCATGCCGTCGGGGACGCTCACATTCGCAATCTCTGCAATACGGCGTGAAAGCTCGCTTATCTTGACGAGGCGCCCATCCGGGAGGCAGGACAGCCCGAGCTTCAACTCGAGGTTGGGCACAATGGCCGCAAGGGCTGCATTGCCGCAGCGCTCGCCAAAGCCCAGGAGGGTTCCCTGAACATGGCGGGCCCCGGCCTTAACTGCGAGTACGGAATTGGCCGTGGCCATACCCGCATCATCGTGGCAGTGTATGCCCACGACCCTGCCGGGTGTAGCCGCAAGAACAGACGCGCTCCCCGCAACCAATGCCATGGCCTCACGAACCGACTCCTGCACGAGGTCGGGGAAGGTCCCACCATTGGTATCGCAGAGGACAAGGCGGTCTGCACCGGCCTCGAGGGCGGCGGCCAGAGTCTGCATTGCATAATCGTGATTGGCCTTCCAGCCGTCGAACCAGTGCTCGGCATCATAGATAACCGTCTTGCCGGCGTCCTTGAAGAAAGCGACTGTCTCGCGAATCATCGCAAGGTTCTCTTCGAGGCTTACCCGCAGGACTTCGGTCACATGGAGATCCCAGCTCTTTCCAAAGAGGACAATGGCCGGGGTATTGGCAGTCAAAAGGCTCTGGACATTCGCGTCCTCTGCGGGGGAGACCCCCTTCTTGCGGGTTGCCCCGAAGGCACAGAGTTTCGCATGTTTCAAATCGAGCTCGCCCTGGCGGCGGAAGAACTCGAGGTCTTTGGGATTGGAGCCGGGATTGCCCGCCTCTATCCAGGAGACGCCGAGATCGTCCAATGCGCGTGCGACGGCAAGCTTGTCCTGTACGGAAAAGCTTATACCCTCGCTCTGCGCACCATCGCGCAGGGTCGTGTCGAAGATTTCGACAAAATCAGACACCGGCGCCCTCCTTGTCCACACGACTGGCGGTCCCGGCCGTCGCAGAAAGCTCCCATTCCATGGCGTTTATCGCCGCAATGTATGCGCGTATGGAGGCTTCGACAATATCGGTTGAAAGACCGCGGCCATTCCAGCGACGCCCGTCCCAGGAAACCTTGACGATGGCCTCGCCCTGGGCGTCTTCCCCGCCGGTAACGGAGCCAAGTTCAAAGTCTTCCAGATCCAAATCCTTGCCAATAATCTGATCAATGGCCTTGAATGCCGCATCAATGGGGCCATCGCCAACAGCCACCTTCTCGATATCCTCGCCCAGGGAGTGGTGGAGCTTGATCGTACTCGTGGAGCTCAAGCTGGAACCGGAATTGACCACCCAACGCTCAAGAGACCAGGTCTCGGGTATGGTGGCCGAAGCCCCCGCAACGAGGGCTTCGATGTCGCGATCGCTCACGACCTTCTTTTTGTCGGCCAGATCCTTGAACTTGGCGAAGGCCTCTTCCACCGCGGCAGATTCGATCGTAAAACCCAAATCCTTGAGGCGGTCTTCAAAGGCGTGACGGCCGGAGTGTTTGCCCAGGACCATACGATTTTTGGGCAAGCCGATGGACTCGGGGGTCATGATCTCGTAGGTTTCGCGGTTGGCAAGAATACCATGCTGATGGATACCCGCCTCGTGCGCAAAGGCGTTCTCTCCCACAATGGCCTTGTTCGGCTGGACGCGGACACCGGTTACCTGCGACACGAGGCGGCTCGCTGCGTATATCCGGGTCGTGTCAATGCGGCAGTCAAGATCAAAGAGATCCTTGCGGGTGCGCAGTGCCATGACGATTTCCTCGAGAGAGGCATTACCGGCGCGCTCGCCCAGACCGTTAATCGTACACTCAAGCTGGCCCGCCCCGGCGAGGGCTGCAGCAAGGGTATTCGCGACGCCCAAGCCCAAATCGTTGTGGCAGTGTACCGATACAACGGCCTTCTCGATCCCGGGGGTGTGCTCGATGACGTACTTCACCATCCTGGCGAAGTCCTCGGGGATCCCGTAACCCACTGTATCGGGGATATTGAGGGTGCGGGCACCGGCCTTGATGACCTCACCGAATACGCGGCAGAGGAAGTCCGGGTCGGATCGCGACGCGTCCTCGGCAGAAAACTCTACATCGTCGATAAAGCCCTTGGCGTACTTGACGGCCTTGACCGCCCGCTCGACAACTTGGTCGGGGGTCATCTTGAGCTTGTACTCCATGTGGATGGGGCTCGTGGCGAGGAAGGTGTGAATACGGGGAGCCACCGCGTGTTTGAGGGCGTCACGGCCGGCATCTATATCTTTCTCGAGGGCACGACAGAGGCCGGCAACCGAAGAATTCTTGACGATCTCGGCAACGGCCTTGACCGAGGCAAAGTCGCCCGGACTCGCAGCAGGAAAGCCTGCCTCCATGACATCTACCCCCAGCTTTTCAAGCTGGCGGGCGACCTGGAGTTTTTCCTGCAAATTCATCGAGCAGCCGGGGGCCTGCTCGCCATCGCGCAAAGTGGTATCAAAAATCTTTACAATACGGCTCATAATATCTCCTTTGACACCTGTGGCGCAGGTGTCGATACAGTCACGGGAATGAGGCACAGACCTGGCAGCGTCGGGCATCGGATTCACGCGAGAACCCTCTCCGGCGCGACATTCTGCGCCGGTTAAATGTTCAGGTTGAGGGCAAGCGTGCCGCGCTCAAGGGCTACGAGGCCGGTGCGGGCTAGCTCGATAATGCCAAAGGGGCGTAGGAGGAGGAGGAGGCCATCCAGCTTGTCGGTGTCGCCGGTAGCCTCGATGGTAATGGTGGTGGGAGATACGTCGATAATACGGGCGCGGAAAATGTTGGCGATCTCGAGAACAGCCGCACGGTTGGACTCGTCGGCACCCAGCTTGACGAGAACGAGCTCGCGGCGGATGCAGGACTCGGGGGAGAGCTCGCGCACAGCGATAACATCCACCAGCTTGTCCAGCTGCTTGATGATCTGGTCGAGGACCGATTCATCGCCACTGACGGCGATCGTCATACGTGAGACCGACGGATTGTCTGTCTCGCCGACCGTCAACCCGTCGATGTTGAAGCCACGACGGCTAAACAGCCCGGAAACCCGGCTGAGCGTACCGGAACGGTTCTCAACCAGAGCCGACACCACGTGTCGTTTCATACCTACCTCCTGCATCGGGTCACAGAGATGCCCGATACGTTCCCAGTATTCTAAAGTCCTCTGTCTTCTTTTTCAACTCCGTGACAGCGACATCAAAGACATTTTTGTCATCTCCAATCAATATATCGGCGTAAAAGAGATAACGCCAAGGCTTTCCGGGTATGGGGCGCGATTCAAGCTTTGAGAGATTGATGCCGCTGTCTCCCAAAATCTTGAGACAGGCGAAGAGAGATCCCGGCTCGTTCGGGGTCGAGAACACGAGCGAAGCCTTGTCCGGCGCCCCGGCAGAGAGCCCGGAGGGCTCGGGGGCATAATTGTTTTCATCGTTACGGGCTATCACCAAAAAGCGTGTGTAATTGAGCGGGTTCGTCTCGATTCCCGCCTTGAGAACCTTGAGGCCGTGAATCTTCGCAGCCATTTCGCTCGCGATGGCCGCCACCGAATCATGACCCTCCTGCTGGATGGAAACGACGGCCCCCGCGGTATTGTTGCAGGGCTCGAGTATCCAGTCGGGATGTGTGGCCAGAAAATCCTGGCACTGGGCAAAGCCCTGCGGATGGCTTCGCACCGTTTTTATCTTTTCTATTGAGGAAGATTCAAGGCCGATAAGGGAGTGGACAATGCGCAGCTTGAGCTCCCCGACAATGGAAATATCCGGGTAGCGGATAAAGAGGTCGTAGTTCTCGTGGATGGACCCGGCGAGGCTGTTTTCAACCGGTACCACACCCCAGGTCGCCGACCCGTCGAGGACCGCATCAAAGACAGCGGGGAAACTCGCAAGACCGCGGCGGGGGGCATCTTCGCCAAAGGCGCGTACAAGGGCCTGCTCTGCATAAGCGCCACTCTCGCCGCTAAAGACCACCAAATCCCGCCCTGCGCCAGAGGCCGCTGCCGCAAGGGGGTTGTCGCCGGTAAAGACAGCCGCCGATGTTGAGCGGGCATCACCGGGCCGGGGGGTACGCAGAAGCTCTTTGCCCACGACGGGAGCCAGGGCCTCGACATCGCGCATGAGCTTTTCGAACTGCTCGGGATAGAGGGACTGCGGGCCGTCGGAGAGGGCCTGCTCGGGGTGCGGATGCACTTCGATGGTAAGCCCGTCCGCCCCGGCCGCGATGGCTGCGAGGGAAGCCTGGCTAATCATCGAGCGTATGCCCAGCGCGTGGCTGGGGTCCACCAAAATGGGCAGATGGGAGAGCTTCTTGACCACCGGAATGGCCGATATGTCCAGGGTGTTGCGGGTATAGGTCTCGAAGGTGCGGATACCCCGCTCGCAGAGGATGACATCCTTGGTTCCGCTGGCCATGAGGTACTCGGCAGAAAGGAGCCACTCTTCGATGGTGGCAGAGGGCCCGCGCTTGAGAAGAACCGGCTTGCGCAGTGCCCCGACCTTCTTCAAGAGCTCGAAGTTCTGCATGTTGCGAGCGCCAATCTGGAATATGTCGGTAAGGTCGCGCATTGCCTCTGCACTTTCGGGCGAGACAATTTCGGTGGTGATGGGCATACCGAACTTTTCGCCGGCGGCCTTCATGTACTCGAGGCCCTCGATACCCAAACCTTGGAAGGAATACGGGCTGGAACGGGGCTTGAAGGCCCCGCCGCGCAGCAAGACCGCCCCGGATTCGCGCACGCGCTCTGCGGTTTCGAAGATCTGTTCCTTGCTCTCGACCGCACAGGGCCCGGCCATCACGACAATACGGGACCCGCCAATTTTAACCGGTCCCACCGTGATGATACTGTCCTCTTCGTGGGCTTCGCGGGAAGCCAGCTCGTACGGCTTGGTCGTCGACGCGACACGTTCGACGCCCGGCAAGAGGGTAAGTTCGCGCAGGTCGAAGCTCCCCTTGCCGGAAGCACCCAATATGATGTCGTCGCCCAAAAACTGCTCGCGCACCTTGAACTGCCGCTCGGTGAGAAAGCTCACGACACGGTCTTTATCGCTGGTGGAAACAGATTTGGAAAGAACTACTATCATGGTGCCTGCGCCCCCCGGCGCGAGCCCGACCGCAAAAACCGACTGGCTGGTCGGTAGCAGGCAGGGCATTATATGAAAGATACACGGAACGCGGGGCCAACTATCAGCCTTGAATAAATGAAAGCATCCATCCTTCAAAATTGCGAGCCGTGGAGTCGATACTACTCAAGTGGGGGGACTTGGACAAGGGGAACAAGCGAAAAATTGCATAAAAATACATTTTTGCCATTATTTTTACATAAATATTTTCATCACATTTTTCACTTCGATTTTTAAATGCAAAACTTTATGAACTGGCGTTACACTGATTAAGTGTTTTTACCTGTCCTGTTTCCATGCACGAATACTATCGCAGATGGACCGGTATTGACATACGGAATAAACGAAAAGCATTTTCGGATTCTCACAGCCTGGCTGACGAAACTCACGGGGGATTTTTGGACATAGTGGACAGTTTGGGCGCACTGCGCATTACAGCCCTCTTTTTTACCGCTGCAAGCTTCGTATTTCTCGCGCTAGTCCTCCTGTATTCCCTGCACCGGCAGACAAAACGCATCGATCGTGCGCAAATGCAGGAGATACTCACGGCCGACGAAACCCTTCGCCGCGAGTTTGCCCGCGACCTCCACGACGACATCGCCCAAGAATTGGCGGCTGCCCGCATGCTCTGTGAACGGGCCGCCAACGAAGAAAACCCCACCCTCTCCCGTGAACGCTGCAAGGCAGCCGGGCTTCTCTTGGGGGAGTGCGGGAAAAAAGTTCGCGGCTTGAGCCGCCGCTTGCGCCCCCCCGAACTGGAAAACGGAGGGCTCCTGCCCGCCATTCAATCCCTCATTCAGCTGGTACACCAGCTTCACGGTATCGATATCGCCCTGGGGACCAACGGTGATATTCCCCGCTTTTCCCTCGAAATCGAAACACACCTCTATCGCATCATCCAGGAAGCCCTTATCAATGCCATCAAGTATGCGGGGAATCATCGAATTAGTGTGCGCTTAACCATTACCAAGCCCAAGAATCCTCTGTTGCGGATTGAAGTCATCAACGAGGGCCACGAGCCCGCTACATCAACATTGTCCACCCGTACCAGTGCCACTTTTGGGGGGATGGGAATCCCCGGCATGCGCGATCGTGCGGCACTTCTTGGCGCTCGCTTTACCCTGTTTACCGGCCCGCTCCGCAGCTGCGTCATGGTGGAGCTGCCACTTGTCACGGCTCTTCGACAGGGATTGCAGAGGGGTGTATAATGCCCGGTATGCACAAAAAAATACTGGTTGTTGACGATCACCCCATTTTTCGCACGGGACTCTGTGCCGCCCTGGCAGATACCGGTCGATGGGACCCCATCGGGCAGGCGGCCTGCGTTGCAGAGGCAATTGAAACGCTCGAAACAGAGGCCTGGCCGGTTTTGCTTCTGGACTTGAATCTTCCCGATGGCGATGGTTTTGCCGTTCTGGAAGCCTGCGACTCCCTCTCGCGAAAACCCGCAACTCTCGTATTGTCCATGCATATGGAACGTGATTTTATCCAGAAGGCCTTTCGCCTGGGGGCCTTGGGCTACGCCAGCAAAAACCTGGCCTTCGCGGCATTGGAACAGGGCCTGCAAACGGTAGCCCAGGGACAGGTTTTCATGGAACACGATGTGCTCAAGGCCCTGGATCTCTTCGAACAACGACAGGAAGACGACCCCGCCTGTGTTGCGCTGCTCGAAACCCTCGCTCCACGCGAGAAGGAACTCCTGGCCTGTCTTCTTTCCGGCTATACAGTCAAGGAAGCGGCGCTCCACTTGAAGGTATCGGCCCGTACCGCAGAGAACTATCAGAGTTCAATCTACAGCAAGCTGGGCGCCGCCAGCCCGGTCCACCTTGTGACGATTGCACTCAAAGCGGGCTGCCCGGGTATCACTCAATCATTCAACGCATAAACCTCGACCGTATCATCGAGGAAATTTGTAAAAGCCAGATAGCGCCCGTCATCCGAAACATCG
Organism: uncultured Spirochaetales bacterium; assembly: GCA_964541755.1. Lineage (GTDB taxonomy): Bacteria > Spirochaetota > Spirochaetia > Treponematales > Breznakiellaceae > CAZIRF01. Next base: position 24,700 of record CAZIRF010000001.1, read on the forward strand.
AGCCCTGTCGGCTGGTTCCCGCCCACGAGCGTCTGTATGACATCCCCCGTTTCGACATCGATGATGTACACATTTCCGTCGCGCGGGCTGCGCAGAAGGTAGCTTTCGGGGTTGTTCGGCCCGCGGCAAGAGACAAAGAGGCGCCTTCCCGCCGGATCGAGGTCAATGGTGTTGGGATTCCAATCAGGAACCCGGTACTGCTTCTCCAGGGCAAGATCTGCCGTGGACAGACGGAAGATGCGGGAGTGGCGCATGTCGTTTACAAAGAGGCTTGCGCCATCCGGCGAAAGGACAATGTGGCGCATGGCGGCCCCGGCACGAACAAAGCGTTTGCTTTCCTTCCAGGTTTCGGTCGAAAAACAGTAGAGGGTATCCCCATCATAGGATGCGACGAAGAGCGACGATCCATCCTTCGAAAAGGCGAGCCCCCGGGGGATTTTGAGGTTGATGAGTTTTTTGACGAAGGCGCCCGTCTCGCGATCGAGAATGACGACATCGTTCGTAAGCCAGTTGGAAACGGCAATCCAGCGCCGGGCGGGATCACTGGCCATGACCTTGGTCCAGGACCCGCGGGCGCTCACGGTGCGTAAAAATGCAGGATCCTCTGCAGCAGAAGGAGCCCCCCCAACAGGCGGCAAACGATACTCGTGGATCATGCCCGTCGTCATCTGCGAAATCCACAAACTGCCGGTATCCGCCAATAATAGCGGTTCAACATAGCCCTTTTTTTCGGCGTCGGGGGCGGTAATACGCGCGTACGCCGAGGCCTCTCCACGAAGGGCCCCCTCGAAGGCAATATAATCGAAGCCGACATCATTGAGCAGCGGCACGACCAGATGACTGCCATCCGGGGTAAAGGCAACCTGTTTGGGCTGCGACCCGGTGGAAAACAGCCCGATGGACCGGGCTGGCCCGGCATCCTTCTGGTGCTTGAGACGCAGGGACCTCGGGGCATCGAGATGAATATCAATGCTCTGCTCGGCGTAGCCGTCCCGAACAAGGGTGATGCGCCGCTTTCCGTATGCGAGCAGGGCTTTCCCGCCGCCCTCGGAAAACCCGTCACATGCCGCGCCGTCTATCAGTATGGCCGACTCCCCGTTGACCACTTCAATGGCCAGCTCGTACAAGAGAGGGGCAAGGCTGATAGTTACCCCCGTCTCGCGTAAAGCGGATGCCGACACCGCTGTTACGCGGGCCGGCTCCCAGCCTTCGAGTTCGAGAGTAAAGACCGCTTCCCGATTGCGGCGTGAAACAGGCCCGGGAAGAACGGGTTCGCCATCGACCAACAGGGGGGACGCGCCGGCTTCACGCAGGGTCGTGTCGAAGACAGCCCGAGCGGCAGGGGGCTCGATGGAGACAATAAAACTGCGCTCGCAAGAGACGAGAGAGAGCGCCCCAAAGAAAAGGGCCACGACGGGCAGGCAGAAGCCGCAAGAGCGGGAAAGGCTATGTATTCTCATGACTGTCCGTTACAATAGACAGAGGGCGCCCGCAATGCAAGGCCCCGGGAGGACAGGTGCATTCGCTCTTTATAAAGCCGCTCAATCCGGAACTCGAACAGCGCATCCAGCGCAACCCCAGCCTCAATGTCGACTCCTTCATCCTCCCCTCGCCCTTTGTCGCCGATGAGGCCCTCGAAAAGGACTGGGATTACTCCCTTGTGTGGGAAGAAGAGCGGGAAATCTTGGGTTATGTCGAGGTCTGGTCAAATCCCGGTCGGACGCGCCTGCACATCTACCGCCAAGTTACCAGCCCCTTTGGGCGCAGCAAGGGCATCGGGTCGGCCTTCATCAGCTATCTGGCCGAACACGCACCAGAGAAGGCCATCATCGACCTCTATGTCTGGGAGCGACAGGCAGAAACCCTGAGCTTCTACAAACGGCGCGGCTTTGCAGAGGTCGACCGCCTGGCCTGGAAGGCCCTTACCTTCATTCTGGTTCGGGGAACGCCCGCTTATATCCTTAAAAAAAGCGGAGCCGCCGAGGCAGCAAAAGGCACAGCCGAAGACCTAGGGCGCGTTCGCCACGATGCCAAAAAGGCCATTCACCTTCTTGCCGACATGGCCGGGGCCCTTTCCGCCGAAAACTGTACCCGCATTATTGAAGACATCAACCGCGAGACCACAGCTCTACTCAATACCCTCAATCTCTTTCGCGATTCGGTCCAACGCTTCCAAACGGTAAACCTGCGCGACATCATCGTCGACCGTATTATCCCCCTCGTCGACCACTCGCCAGTGCACTGTTCCCTTACCCTGCGTCTGGGCGCCGGTGTTACCGAAGTCCGTGCCAATTATCTTGACGCCGGCCGCGCCCTGGTAAACCTTATATCAAATGCCCTTGATGCCATCCGCGCATCGGGCCGACGCGGGCTCCTGGACATCTCGCTCGAGCGTGAAGACAATCTCATGGTGCTCACCGTTACCGATAACGGTGTGGGTATCACCGCAGGCCGCCTCGACCGCGACGGGGAAGGCTGTTACGCCTTCGTGGGAATTACCACCAAGGGCGACGAGGGCGAGGGGCAAGGCACCCGCCAGATATTCCGCACCTTTGGCTGCGAAAACATTAACGTGACCAGCGAAGAGGGACTGTGGACGCGTTGGGAAATTCGACTGCCCGCCGCACGCGGCCAAGACGAGGGAGAACTCGCAAAACTGGAAACCCGTTGGGCCGAGTTTACCTCTCTCCATGAATCGGTCGAGCTGGGCCCGAATAGCCCCCGCGAGAAAATTGCCCCCTTCCTCTGGAGGCTGCGAAAACTGGAAATCCTTATCTGGGATATCATCTTGCAGTTTGCCCGCAAGAACAACGTACGCGACATATACCGCTCATTCCTGTCGCTGTGTAACGGAGCCTTCAACCTCGACGTCTTTCGTCTCGATTTGGAAAACGCACGCGTCGACTACCCGGAATTACGGGAACTCCTTGTTGCAGCGGTCTCGCGCTTCCTGGAAAAGCACGCCTTCATGCAATCCCTCTGCCTGGATGAGAGCTGGGACGGCGAGCTCCTCTCCTCCTACAGCCAGGCAATCAAGCGCACCGTCATTTTTACTCTCAATCCCGCAAACGGACATTTTGGCGCCAGCGACCGCAAACTGGCCGAACACGCCGACTTCGTTCGCTGGCTGGGGTGCGAACGCGACCAACTCCTGCGCGGCGAGTTTTTTGGCGCGCTGCGCGAAAGCAGCAACCCCGTTCAACTGGGTGTGTGGGAAACCGGCGATCGGGAAGACGCCCTCAAAAAAGCGCATCTCGTCCGCGCAGGAGCCAGCCGCCTTTTATCTATGGGTCTCCCCGGTGATAAAAAACTCCTTTTCTATGAAACCACCTGGCGTCGTCGCGGTTTCGACCTCGACATCAACCGCCCGCGCACCCTCAAATCCGTCGCAGAACTCCCCGACGACAAACTCGACGACCTCATTGTCACCGTTGAGGACGATGAAGCTATCGGATATATTTTTAGCGATTGAAACACCAAGGGTCTGCACCGGTGATAAAGCTCCTTATAAACAACGGTTTCCGCTGCAATGCTTTTAAGTTGCGGTGCTGATGAAGGCAGCGTACACTTGGTGGCATGGTTGCATGGAAAGACGCACTCATCTATCAGATCTGGCCCCGCTCCTTTAAGGACTCCAATGGGGATGGTATCGGGGATATTCCCGGGATTATTGAAAAACTGGATTATATTGCTTCATTAGGCACCCGTTATATTTGGCTTTCCCCTGTTTATGCCTCACCGAACACTGATTATGGCTACGATATCAGCGACTATTATGCGGTGCATCCTGATTTTGGCACGATGGCCGACTTTGACAAGCTGCTGTGCGAGGCAAAGCTTCGCGGTATGGGAATCTTGATGGATCTTGTGGCCAATCACAGTTCGGATCAGCATGCGTGGTTCAAGGCGGCGCTGCAATCGCCCGATGCGCCTGAGCGCGACTACTATGTGTTCCGGCCCGGCCGTACTGATGCCGCTGGCAAAAAACTGCCTCCCAATAACTGGATGAGCTTTTTCGGCGGGCCGGCGTGGACCTGGTCTGAAGAGGCGGAGCTGTGGTATTTAACCCTCTTTACGCCGTGGCAATGCGACTTTAATTGGAAGAACCCTGCTTTGCGGCAGGAGATTTGGAAGTTGATGCGTTTTTGGCTGGACAAGGGCGTGGCGGGTTTCCGTATGGATGTTATCAATACCATCGCCAAAGCTGAAGGCCTGCCGGATAAGGGGAACCCCGCGAAGAGTGCCTTCCCCTTTGAGCTGGTCTTGAATCGCGAGGAAACGCACGAGTATATCCACGAAATGCGTGCCGAGGTGCTGGACCACTACGATTGTGTGACGCTGGGTGAAGGCCCGCTCTGCTCAATAGAAGATGTCCGCAAGTACACGGCCCCCGAACGCGACGAGCTGGATATGATGTTTCAGTTCGATCTGCACAATCTGGGCTATGGCCCCTTGGGTAAGTATGATTTCAGGCGCCTGTACCGCTGGAAGCTAAAAGATTTTGCGGAGGTCCTGTATCGCTGGCAGTGCGGCTTGCAAGAGGGTGGGGCATGGATAGCCAATTATCTTTCCAACCACGACCAGAACCGGCAGGTTTCCCGCTTTGGAAATGACAAGCGCTTTAGAAGCGAGAGCGCGAAGGCCCTCTGTGTGCTCAATTTCTGTCTGCGCGGCCCCGTTTGCGTGTATCAGGGCGAGGAAATAGCCATGGCCGATAGCCGTCCTTTGCAGAAGGACTGGAAGGACTACGAGGCCAAGAATGCCTACCGCGTGCTGCAAAGTATGATGAAGCTGCCGGGTTTTCTGGCGCGCCGTATTGTTCGCAAGGTAAGCCGCGATAACGCCCGCACTCCGATGCAGTGGGGCGCAGGTAACAATGCGCAGTTTAGCACCGGTGAGCCGTGGATGCCACTCAATTCAGACTGGCCCGAATGGAATGTTCAGGCACAAGAAGCCGATGGTGCTTCGGTGCTGCACTTTTATAGGCGTATGGCGGCTTTTCGCGCCGCGCACCCTGTGTTGGCGACGGGTAGCTTCCACCCGCTGAGGAAGGTAAAGCCGCCGCTGATGGCGTGGATACGTGAGAATAAGGATGAGCGGCTGCTGGTATTGGTGAATTTCTCTTCGCGACGGCAGTCTTTGCCTGCATGGTTGCCGGATTACTGTGCGGAGCCGGCTCTTGTTGACGCGTTCTTGACACAGCCAGAACTTGAATCTTCACGCGCAGACACACACAGTCTCTGGCGCCTGCTTCTAGCAACTGAGCCGCTGAGTGTAACGGCAAAGGGCACGCATCTAAAGGCGTGGGAAGCACGGATTTATATGGATGGCAAAACAGGAACTCTCCAATAATATCAGTTTTAGAGGCGCCCAAGGGTCAAAGGAAGGATTGAATGAAGGGACGTTTTTCGCGGATGGCTGGCTATGGGGCTGGGGATATTTATGGCGGCGGAGCCTTTATATTAAGCAGCCTTTTGTATTTGAATTTCCTCACCGATATTGAGTTTATCCTTCCAGTCTTGGCCGGCATCATTGTGTTTGTGGGTAAGGTGTGGGACGCGGTAACAGACCCCTTTATGGGTTGGCTTTCTGACCGCACCAAAAGCCGTTTCGGCCGGCGCGGGGTCTATTTCCTGTTTGGCAGTATTCCGGTAGCCATCAGCTTTGCGATGCTCTGGTTTTCCTTTGGCATACCGTCGATGGCGGGACGTTTTATTTATCACCTTTTTGCGAATATGTTTTTTTCCACGGCCTTTACGGTAGTTATGGTGCCGTATAATTCGGTGCTGCCGGAGATGGAAAGCGATTACAATGAGCGCACCCTTTTTACCAGTTTCCGTATGATTTTCTCCATGGGGGCCAGCATACTCTGCGCAGTATTGCCCGCGCTTATTCGGGATGCCGTGCCCGCTTCGCCGCAAATACAGTATTTGGTGATGGGACTGCCCTTCGCACTGCTTTTTGGGCTCTGTTGGCTGGCTGTGTACGCCAGTTCCCGGCGTGCAGAGAGGACGAGGGCGGCAGCGCAAGGGGCGACAGCTGAGCAGGTATATTCTCCGGGTAGTGATGCGACTCTGACAGAAGCGGCCGAGTCATCTCAAGCGCGTCCTTCCATTTTTGCCTCGCTTTCTTCCACGCTGCGCAATCGGGCTTTTCGGCTCTATCTTGGTATGTTCCTTTTGGGGCAGGGCAGTGTAGATATTATTTTGGCGCTTTTTGTGTATTACCTTACCAGCTATCTGGGCCGCCCGGGTGAGTATTCGGCGATACTGGGTGTGCTCTTGGTGTTCCAGCTTTTGGGCCTGCCGTTTTATACGCCCTTTGCGCGCCGTTATGGTAAAACCTTCCCCATGCTGATTGGCATTCCTCTAGGCATTGTGGCTATGCTTTTGGCTCTTTTTACCGGGCCGCAGTCGCATCCACTGTTTGTCTACCTTTTTGCGGCACTGGGCGGTTTTGGTTTTGCCGTATGTACCCTTGTACCTTTTTCCATCCTGCCGGATATTCCGGATGTGGATGAGCTTATAAGCGGGAAACGCCGGGAAGGCTTATACGCGGGGATGGCAACCTTTTCGCGGAAGCTGGTAAACGGCATATCTGTTGCGGTAGCGGCGCTTGTCCTGCAATTCTCCGGCTATATTGCCGCAGCAGAAACGCAGTCTCAAACAGCGCTCTGGGGTATACGTCTGGCCTTCAGTTTGGTACCGATAGGGATGCTGCTGGGAACCTTTATTATTTCACGTTTGTATCATCTTGGGCCAACAGAACACGCGGCCTTACTGTCTGTGCTGAACGCTCGTCGAGGAGCTGCAGAACAGGGTTTGGCGGGAACTACCGTTTCAGAAACCCTCGATCCGGCAATGCGCCGCACGCTGGCTGATATAGCGGGCATAAAGGAGTCTGAGCTTTAAGAAGAACTGCAACCGTGCCAAGCCCTTCTCGTGGCCATAGGCGTGGATTACAGCGGCTATCGATGCGGTATTCCCGAATACAGACAGTTTGCTTCGCCTCGCCGCCTCCATGTTGATCGAGCAAAACGATCAATAGCAGAGCGAAAAACGCTACTTGCCGGAGTCTGACGATCGACCTGCTTCAACAGAAATTTACAGAAAAAGGGTTGTATAATCTTGAGTTGACCCTATCATCATCATAGATGATGGTAATGTATTCTCTGGTATTCATTCTTTATATCGTTTGTTTTTGTGTACATATTTTTCTCTATACAGGCCTTTTCTTTTTTAATGAATACTATGTGGTCTTGAACGGTATCTATAATGGCATAAATACAGTTATCCTGATTTTTTTCACAATAAGTGTTTTCGGCTTGATAAGAGCGGGTATTGAGAAGCCGGCAATGCTGCAGACAACAAATAAACACTATGAGTTCAAACGCCTCTTTCCCAATACTGATATCACGAAGACAAAAAGGGCCCTTAACATAACAAATGCTTATTTTATTACCGGCATTCTTTTTATACTGTTGACAGGAATGATAAAAAAACACCCCGATTCTCTCCCAAAAATCGCGCTGGAATTGCTGCAAGAAGATTCACCCAAGTCCGAATACCTTAAGCGCATACTGGCCAGCACTTGGTGGTTTCTTTTTTTATTGATTCCGCTGATATACTTCAACGAGAAAAGACAAAAAAGAAAAACCAACTGACCGGCTAAGCGAAATACAAGCATATATGCAAAACCGCTTAATTCCGGTGTCCATTCAAGTCTGATGTACACAACCTTTAGAGGGCTTCGAGTCATCACTCTTTTACCGGATGTTGTTACCACTCGACGAATGAGCTCTTCCACCCATGGAACGGTCAAGGAGCGGTATTTCTTCCAAAGACTACCTCCGGCCGGCCCACGTTGTGCAGTTTTACGGGGGGCTTGCATGGCGGCGTCAGCGCCTTTCCCTTCTACGTTAGCCAAAAAAGAAAGACAGCCCAAACATCTGGAACAAGTTGGATAAAAGGTATAGGATTTTAAAAAAAGACCGGCTTTGCCGATCCGCAATACCCGTGCCATGTACCCGCCCTTCATGTAATCGCGAGCCACAGACACCAAAATGGAAGATACAGGCGCCATATGTTTGTATCATCGCACTTTTTGGGCGAATGTTAGCCCTATCACACATATTAAGGAGAACGCATGGAAAAGCAGTATGACCAGCTACTCAAGAGCAAAATGAACGACGCGAGTTACCGGAAGCTCACCGCCCTGAACAACCCAAAGGTGATGGATTTTATCGGCAGCTTTGCCGAGCATTGCGAGCCGGCTTCCATCTACGTCTGCGATGACAGCAAGGAAGACAACCAGTATGTCCGCAAGCAGGCGTTGGCAAAGGGAGAAGAATTCCCCATGGCCAACTCCGAGCAAACCATCCACTGGGATGGCTACGGCGACCAGGCTCGCGATAAAAAGAACACCAAATTCATGGTTTACAAGGAAAACCTCGAGCGCATGAAGTCCCTCAACTCGATAGAGCACGAAGAAGGGCTCGCCGAAATCATGGATATTTCCAAGGGTATCATGAAGGGCAAGGATGTGGTTGTTCTCTTCTTCTCCGAGGGTCCCACCGAAAGCCCCTTTACCATTCCCTGTATCCAGCTTACCGACAGCTGGTACGTTGCGCACTCCGAACAGATCCTCTACCGCAGTGCATACAGCCACTTCCTCAAAATGAAAGACGCGGAAAAGGGTGAGTTCTTTCGCTTCGTCCACTCGGCCGGCGAGCTCGACGAGCGCAACTGCACCAAGAACCTGGACAAGCGCCGCATCTACATGGACACCCAGAACAACATTGTCTACTCGATGAACGACCAGTATGCGGGGAACTCCATCGGGCTCAAGAAGCACTCCATGCGCCTTGCCATCAACAAATCCGGCAAGGAAGGTTGGCTCTGCGAGCACATGTTCGTCATGGCTGCGGTCGACGAGGACAAGAAGCGCAAGACCTACTTCTGCGGCGCGTATCCTTCGGCCTGTGGCAAGACTTCGACCGCCATGATTCCCGGCGAGCAGATTGTTGGCGACGATATTGCCTATTTCCGGAACATCAGCGGTGAATTCCGCGCGGTAAACGTGGAGTTCGGGATGTTCGGCATCATCAAGGACGTCAACGCAAAAGACGACCCCCTTATCTTCGAAAACCTCATGAAAAACCAGGAGGTCATCTTCTCCAACGTCCTTCAGGGGCCGGACAAGAAACCCTACTGGCTGGGCATGGGGGTCGAAGCCCCCGCCGAAGGCAAGAATCACTTTGGCAACTGGAAAAAGGGCGTCAAGGATGACAAGGGCAACGAGGTTGGGGTCGCCCACGGCAATGCCCGCTACACGATGCGCCTGGACTACTTGGCCAATATCGACAAAGCCGGGTTTGAGGGCAAAGACGGAGTAAAAGTAGAAGGGATCCTCTATGGCGGCCGCGACAGCGATACCACCGTACCGGTTGAAGAATCCCCCTCCTGGCGTGACGGGGTCCTCCTCAAGGCGGCCACCCTAGAATCCGAAACCACCAGCGCCACTCTGGGCGCCGAAGGCGTCCGTAATCCCAGCCCCATGGCAAACCTGGACTTTGTGTCCTACCCGTTGGGCGAGTACACGATGAACAACATCAAGTTTGGTGAAGGGGTCAAGAATCCGCCCAAGGTATTCAGCAACAACTACTTCATGCGCAACAAGGACGGCAACTTCATGACCAGCAAGCTGGCCAAGAAGGTTTGGCTGCACTGGGCCGACGGCCGCATCCACGGCGAGTACGAGAGCTATGATACCCCCACCGGAAAGATTCCGCTCTATGCGGACCTCAAGGCGCTTTTCAAGAAGCACCTGGACGAAGACTTCTCCGAAGCCGACTATACCTACCTCTTTACCTTCCGCTGCACCAAGTGGATCGAAAAATTGGAGCGCACCAAGGCCTTCTACGCCAAGATGGACGCGAACACGCCCCGGGAAATCTTCGAATACTGGGATGGCGCAATCGCAAAAATAAAAGCCGCAAAAGAGAAGTACGGCGACGAAATAAAGCCGGGGAATTTCAAAGGCTGATAGCCTGACGGCGCCCCGCCATACCGGCGGGGCGTTCTGTTCCCATGATTTTCATACAGTTCCAGTCGACACCGCACCGCATATTTTATTCTTTACATACTTCATGATATCCTTCGCTTTTCCATATTCTGCAACCCCCCTCACGAAAGGAAGCATTCATGAAGTTTTCATTTTTTCTCTCGCGCTTTGAAAACAGCGATTTCATTACCAAGAACAAGGCGCGTATTTTCCTCTACTACAGTTTCTTCATGTTGGGGACGCTTCCCTTTGTTCCCGTAGGGTACCTCCTTTTGGGTACCCCATTACCGCTGGCCTTGCGCGGGGGGGCCGGTTCTTTGGGTATTGCGATTATAGTGCTGGCGAGTTTGGCAGTGTTGCGGAGCGGACGACTTGACGCCGCCATCTTCTCATACGCAATCCCGACCATTACGGCAGTTTTTGCGATTCGCATACTCAATGCGGCGGGCGACCCGGCGACGGCCTTTACGTCCTATGTTTTTTACATGGGCTACCTCATCGTCTTCATGGCGGCCTTCGGCCGGCGCTGGCAGGTTCCGCTAACCACCCTGATCTTCTTTATCAACAACGTCATTACTCTACTGGTCGTACAAGCACGCGCAGCAGGAGATGACACCTTGGTGGCAGTGACCAACACCGGCTTCGTCAACAGCAGTATTGGCATGGTTGTAACGGGGATAAGCGCCTACGCATTGGTATCCCTCATGAACTCCTACACCAAGACGCTCAAGGACCACGCCGATTCATCCCGCGACAAGATGGCTCGTATCGAGACGGTTATCGGGACGACCCGGGACGGCCTTGATGTCGGTTCGTCGCTGGTGCAAGAAGCGGTATCCATGCGAAGCGCCCTGGACTCGATCAAGGGCTCGCTGGACACATCACGCCAGAGCCTTGAAGACTTGTCGCATTCCACGAGGAGCGCCAAACAGGCGAACGACACAATAGTCGGGGCCAGCGCAGAGTTGAGCCGGGCTGGTAGCACGTATCAGGTAATCGCAGGCCAGGCATCGGCGGCGGTCTCGCAGATGACCGCATCCATACAGGGGATATCTTCGGTGTCCGGCCGCAGCAGGGACAGCATGAAGACCCTCGAGTCGAGCATCCATCGCGGGGAAGAGGCCGCAACCGGCGCGGGGGAAGTCGTTAAACACCTCGAGGACAATGCAAACAATTTGCTGTCCATTGTCGATGTCATTACCGGCATCGCGAGCCAGACAAACCTTTTGGCGATGAATGCTGCTATTGAAGCGGCTCATGCGGGGGAAAGCGGGAAGGGCTTCGGGGTTGTCGCCGACGAAATACGCCGTTTGGCAGAGGAGACCGCACAGAACATCCAGGCAATTACCGGGGGTCTCCAGGGCTTTATCGAAGAAGTGAGCCATGCCGGCTCGTCCTTCGATGAAATAGGTAGCGCTTTTTCCGACATCACCGGCAGGTCACGAGAAGCAATGCTGGCCTTTGAGGAAATCATGGCGGGCCTGCGCGAGATGAGTGCCGGCACGAGCGAAATAACCAATAGTGTAAGCGCAGTTGTGGACAGTTCGAACCGGATGAGCGGCTCCATTTCTTCCGTAGACAGCATGGTCGCCGACAACAACCGGTCCATCGACACGGTATCTGCCCTGGCATCCACCGCTCTCGCGCAGTTGGAGCGGGTACAGGCAGGGTTCGGGGGCATTGTAGAGCGGGCTGGAACCCTCCAGCTGTTGGGACAGAAGAGCAGCAGCAACATTGCAACCCTGGACGAAGCGGTTCGCAAACTCAAGGAGAACGAGCAGATCGCAGGATAGGATGTCGCTGTCACGCCATGCAGGCGAAGCACTTCGCCATGATGGCGGGGTGTTCTGCCATAGCGATAGGGCATTCTGCCGTCCTGCTCAATCCTCCCTCACACGTTCGATGAGTTCCGAAAGGAGCGGCATGAGCTGCTTCTTGCGCGAAACGATGTCGCCCAAGACCCAGACGTTCTTGTCGAAGGCGGGGAAGCGTATACCGCGGATAAGGTTCTTGTCGCCCGCCACAAAGAGCAGGGAGTTGAGTTCGGTAACATCGGTAACCATGAGTGCAGAAAAAAGGCGGCCGCCCTCGCGGCGGGCATCGGCGAGTTCGGCGAGGATTTCGTCCTTGCGGGCAACGAGGTCTTCGGGGGTCTCGGTCTCGATCTGGCTCACGCTGAAGCGCGCACCCTTTTCGTCGTACTCCTTCATGTCCATGCGCACCAGCTCGCGGGCGGGGCGCGAGTTTATCAGGCTCGCGGCCTCCTTGAGTTCACGCCCCAATAACTCGACATCCAAACCCGTAATTGACGAGAGGTAGTCGGCCGCTTCGTGATCAACATCCGTGGTTGTGGCAGACTGCAGGACGAGAGTGTCTGCGAGAATGCCGCAGAGGAGGATTGCAGCTATCCCCTTTTCAATGGGTATGCGCTGTTCGCGATAGAGGTTCGTGATGATGGTGCTCGTTGCGCCAACGACCCGATTGATAAAGGTGATGGGGTAGCGGGTCGAAAGGTTGCCCAAACGGTGGTGATCGATGACTTCCTGGATCTTGTAGTGCTCGATGCCCTCGATGGCCTGGGTTGGTTCGTTGTGGTCGACCATGATGACTTCGAGATTCGGCTCTTTTATGAGGTCGCCCTCACTTATAACACCGGCCACCCGGCCTTCTGCATCGAGCACAGGCAGGCAGCGGCTGGCCGATTGCGACAGGGGCGCACGTATGCGGCGCACAGGTTCATTGTGGGAAACCGCCTGCACCGTCTCGTCGCCCATGGCAAAAACCGGGGTCGAGTAGATAATGAGGAGCGCGGTAGAACTCGTATCAAAGGGGCTGATAAGGACAGAGACGCGTTTTTCGCGGGCCTGTGCGAGGAGATCCCGGTCCAGGGTGTTCCCGTTGGTGATGATGAGGGCACGAACGCCTTTTTCGATGCAGTACTTTTGGATGTCGTAACGGTCGCCCACAATGACGAGGGCGTTCTGCGGCATCTCGCTATCCAGGTGCTTCTTGAAGGATTCATCGGCACTGGCAGCCACCACAATGGGCGAGCGGGAGAGCTCTTCTTCGTCAAAGGCTTCGACGGCCTGGGCCTGGAGGGTCTTGCGCAGGAGGTCTATCGAAGTAAGTATTGAGGCCTTTTTACGCGGGTTTACCTTTTTGAGGATATTTTGGGCAAAGGCGTTGTAGTGCAGGAGCGAGCGATAGGTTCCGTCTTTTCGCACGATGGGAAGGACCTTGAGCCCGTTCTTCTCCATGGTCTCGAGGGCCTCCCACAGGGGGCAATCCTCGTCGACAATGGGCGGGACCTCGCCAAGGTAAAAGCCCACCTTGGGGATGAGGTCGCCCAAGTACTCGGGGACGGGAACGCCAAAGCGCTCGAAGATGTATTCGGTTTGGGGGTTTATCTTGCCGGCGCGGGCAGCGCGATAGCCTTCGAGACCCATCGCCGCCTTGAGCTGCGCGTACGCTGCCGCCGCAACGACAGAATCGGTGTCAGGGTTGCGATGGCCGATAATCCAGGTTGTCTTGTTCATGTGACCATTATTAGCAGAACGCGCCCACTCTTGCCAGTCAAGTCTTTGCAACGAGGGAAATACTCCGCGGCCCGAAGCTCAAGCCCGTTCCGGGTTTTTCCCGCCTGTCCACGAGCATATCATGGCGCGAGAGGGATTTCCGCCCCTCCTCATCGAGAAAACCTTCGACATCCACCGCTCTGTCCCGCAGGTTGACGATCCCGTCCAGACTGCCGTTTCGCGAAGAGACCCGCCATACGTCGGGGGCGATGGCCACGGGGGCGAACTCGTCCTCGAGGGCGTCGAGGATATCGTAGAGCTCCGCAATTCGTGCGGTAAAACCGGCCTCCGGGCCAAAACGCGCGGGGTTGTCGGAGAACATGATCTGGCTTGCGAAGAGGTAGTTAACCAGGGCGACGAGTTCCTTTTCGCCCTCGCTCAAGCGGCAATTCTCCTCGCGCAGGAAGACGACATCCGGGTCGTTGATGAAGACGGCCCCGTCGAGGAAGCTGCGGCCCAGGGTGTCGCGCAGGTTGACTAGGGCCGCCGGCCGCCCCGCATGATTGAGGGCGCGCAGGAGGGGCCAGTCCCAGTCCTCCTTGGTGTCCGCCCCGATGCGCGACAGGGGGAAGTGGCGGTAAGAGGCCTGGAAGGGCACCCCGCAGCCCAGGTAGGCCACCGGCTGGCCGGAGGGAGTCGCCGTGCGCCGCACGAGGATATCGAGGGCCCGCTCGTAGTGGCGAAAGGCCGATCCGCCGTAGTCGAAGGCGCCCTCCAACAAACCCGCATACATGAAGTCCAGCTTGAGGTAGCGAAAGCCCCAGTCCTCGACAACCCGCTTCATCACGCTGTCGAGATATTCAAGGACATCGGTACGGGAGAGGTCGAGGCAGAAGAAGGCCCCGTCCCACTTGTCGTTGAAACCGCACACAAAGGGCTTGCCGCCGGAACGCTTCAAGAGCCAGTCGGGGTGCTCGCGGTACACGGCCGATGACTTCGTCACGAGGAAGGGGGCGAGCCAGAGCCCGGGTACGAAGCCGTGGGTCTCGATGGCCGCCGCGAGGACCGCCATCCCCGAGGGGAAGGTATCCGGCCGGGATTCCCACTGCCCCACACAGCGCTCCCAGCCGTCGTCGATCTGGAAAACCAGGGGCGCGGCGCGATCGAGAAAGCGCAGCTTGAGGAGGTTGTCCGTCGTGCCTATTGCCTCGAGGTCGCCGCGCAGGAGCTCCTCGTCGATGTGCGTGTAATGGTTGTACCAGGATTCATAGCCACCCGGCACCCGCGCACGCGGCAGGGGGTACTGCCCGGCCGTTCCGGGTGCAAAGAGGAAATCGAGGGCGTCAAAGCGGCGCTCCTGCCGGTATATGCGCCGCAGGCGATCCTTGAGGGCAAAGGCACCCCGAGCGTGGAAAACATTGAGCTGTGCCAGTACCGCTCCCGGCGTCCAGTCTTCCCCCGCAGAAAGAATTTCAATACTGATAGTCCCCTGCGCGCGCTCAAAGCGGTAGGAGAGCGGCGGCAGGACGCCGGCCCCTGCGGCTGCGGTATGCGGCGAAGACTCCCCCGCAGTGTGCAGGGAAGCGCCATCAAGGGCCCCCTCCGCGGCGAGGCAGAGGTAGTCGTCCCCGCTGCGCAGCCAGGCGACAAAGTGCCCGATAACGGTGTGCCGGCCCTGCAGGTCGCCCTCGCGGCCGTTGTAGAGGTTGAGGGGCGAAAGAAGGCGTACCCTGCGCGGGTAGTACATCGCGCGGTCGAGCTCCCAACCGGCGCTCCAGGACTGCCAGGGTCCCGGCTGGAGCCAGATTTCATCGAAGGAGGCGAAGCGCTCGAGGAGGGCCCCGTCGATGCCCGCGAGGCGGGCAAGTTCCTGGAGGGGGAAGCAGTCGATGGTCCCCGTCAAGGGCCCGCCGCGGGCCGTCCAGCGCAGGGCCAGGCTGCCGCTGGGGCCGGTCGTCACGCTGCGTATCGCCGGGGAATGGGCTTCTACACCCCCCGCACTGCCTGCGCGGGAAAGACTATCAGCCTTGATTGATTGATTCCGTGCTGCTGTCTGCTCGTCCATGTCGCCCCCTTTTACATCGTCAACTGCCAGTGTACTATAGGTACCGGAGTCTGTACACGCACATGATTGAACTCATCGCTTTTCTGGGCAACGTGGGGGCCCAGTACGCCAAAAACCGTCACAACGCCGCCTGGCTCTTGGCCGACGCCCTCCCCTGGGTCGCCGATCGCCCCTGGCAGGAGAAATACCGCGGCTCGTATGCAAGCATTGACGCCGCCGCTCTGGCCGCCCTCGCAGAAACCCGCGGGGGGCTCACCGGCATCGACCCGGACGCCCTCCCCGCGCGCATCCACCTGCTCAAACCGCACACCTTCATGAACCTTTCCGGCAATGCCGTACGCGAACTCGCCGGCTTCTTCAAGATTGCCCCGGACAAGATCCTCGTCGTCCACGACGAGCTTGAGCTCACGCCGGGCACTGTCTCCTTCAAGTTCTCCGGTGGCCTCGGCGGGCACAATGGCCTGCGGTCCATGCGCGAAAACTTCGGCACGGCCGACTTCTGGCGCCTGCGCATCGGCATTGGCCGGCCTGCCCACCGTGACATCGCCAGCTACGTCCTTTCCGACTTTTCCCTCGACGAGTCGATCCTCCTGTCGCAGATGGCGCAAGACATCGAAAAAGCCCTCATCCAGGGGCTGGTGCGCGGTCCGGAAAAACTCCTCCCCGCCTGGAACAAAAAGGTACTGCAGCGCCTCGACGGCGGTGAAGACACCGGCAAAAAGGGAGGTAGCGACTGATGGAAATCCTCTCGACATCGGCCAGCGACCTGGAGAGGGCCGCCCGCGCCCTTCGTTCCGGCGGCCTTGTGGCAGTCCCCACCGAAACCGTCTACGGCCTCGCTGCGGACGCCTTCAATCCCGATGCCCTTGCCCACATTTTCGAGGCCAAGCGTCGCCCCCGCTTCGATCCCCTTATCGTCCACATCGACCGGCTCAACCTCCTGGACAGCCTCGTCAAGCGGGACGCCCTTGGCCCGCGCGGGCGGGATCGCCTCGAGCAACTCGCCCGCACACTCTGGCCGGGGCCCCTCACCCTCATCCTCCCCAAAAAACCTGCGGTCCCGGACCTTGCGACATCCGGTTTGGACACCGTGGCCGTCCGCTTTCCCGCGCACCCGGTCATGCAGGCCCTTATCGCACAGGCAGGACCCCTCGCGGCCCCCAGCGCCAATCCCTTTGGCTACCTTTCGCCCACCTGCGCACAGCACGTCGTCCAGCAACTGGGCCAGCGGGTGGATTTCATTATAGACGGGGGCCCCTGCGACCTGGGGGTTGAATCGACCGTCCTCGACCTTACCGGCGACGAAGCCTGTATTTTGCGCCCCGGCGGCCTTCCCCGTGCAGCCATCGAGGACTGTATCGGCCCGGTAGCTCTCATCGACCGCAGCCAGGAGCACCCCACGGCCCCCGGCCAGCTCAAGAGCCACTACGCCCCGCACGCCCCCTTGAGCCTCTTTCCGCGCGGTGGGCTCGACCCCGCTACTGCCAAAAGAGGCGATGTCCTCCTGTATTTTTCGCAAACGGATGCAGCGCGCGCACTTGCCGGCCGCCCCCTGCCCGACGGCGTCCAGCTGCGTGTCCTCTCCGAAAGCGGCGACCAAAAGGAAGCGGCACAGCGCCTCTTCGCCCTCCTGCACGAGCTCGACGACAGCAGGGCCGCCCGCATTCTTGCCGAGGAAGTTCCCTCCGGTGGCCTGGGCGACGCCGTCAACGACCGCTTGCGCAAGGCCTGCGCCAAAAACAAGGGCTGATAGCTGGACAGCGCTATCAGTCCATTACTATATTGATAATCTATGAAAATACCTGCATACCCAAAATTCGTGCCGATAGACCTTTCCCTGCGCGACGAGATGTACCCCCGGCTCAACATGGCGGTCGACGGGGTGTCGGAGTTCAGCTTCGCAAACCTCTGGCTCTTTCGCCGGCGTTACAAATACCGTGTCGCCCGCATCAAGGACACGACCTTGGTGATATCGGGCGAACACGACGGCAAGACCTTTTTCATGACCCCCTGCGCCGTACCCGACTGCGACACCCTCGCGCAGCTCTTCGCGACCCACGACTACTGGAAAAACCTGAGCGACCGCTTGGTCGAGCCGGTGCGGATCTGCCTTGAGGAACACGGCTATACCGCCCGCGAGGATCGCGACAACTTCGACTACCTCTACGTGCGCGAAGACCTCGCGTGTCTTTCGGGCAAGAAGTACCACAAAAAACGCAATCTCGTAAATTCCTTTACGAGCAGCTACACCACCACGATGAAGCGCTACACAAAGGCCCGCCTGGACGATGCCATCAAGGTCCTCGACACCTGGCGCGATGAAAAGGGCCACGAGGGCGACTACATTGCCGCGCGCGAGGCCCTTGAAAATGCGGAATTTTTGGGCCTCGACGGGGCCCTCTGGTACGTGAACGGCGAAGCGGTCGCCTGGTGTCTGGGGGAACGCATGGCCCGGGGCAGGATGTATGCCATCCACTTCGAAAAGGCCATCGAGGGCTACAAGGGTATCTACCAGTTCGTAAACCAGGCCTGGGCCGCCGCCCTGCCAAACCACATACGCGAGATAAACCGCGAGCAGGACCTGGGCGACGAGGGACTGCGACAGGCAAAGCTCACCTACCGCCCCAGCGGCTTTGTACGCAAGTACATGGTCTTCCCCAAGGGCCGCGACCCCGGCGAAGACCTGTGTACCTCGGGCGAGCTCCACTGGGCCGAAGGTATCGCCTGCGAAGACAGTTCCTGCGACGACAAACCCCAATAGCTGCCGATAGCCTCGAAAAGCGCGCTTTTTTCGAGCTACCTACTCGCGCTTGAGCTCCCCGGCCGTCCACTGGTAGCAGGCCCCGCGCTCAAGGGGCGCGTAGCGGGTCCCGGGGGCGTGTTTGGAAAGGGAGTTCTTGAAGGGATAGGGATCCAGGCTGTTGTGCGGGAAGAGGTCCCAGTGGGTGGGGACGGCCACCCGCGGCTTGGCGGCCCCGCAGAGCTTTGCAGCCTCCCAGTGCGAGAGGTTCCCGTAGCCGGCATTGATGCAGACGGCAAAAACATCCGGCGTAACACGAGTACCGTCCGGGTTTTTGAGCACGGCAGTTGAGAGCTCCCCCAGGAGCTCGCACCAGGCGGTATCCCCCGAATCCCAAAAGCTCGACCCGTTTTCCGCAAGGATGAGGAAGCCAAGGTGATTCAGGTCGCTGCCGTCGGTGGGCAGGGCAAAGCTGGCCCGCACGCGCAAACCATCCCCCAAATCGTACTCTTCGCCCGCACTCACCGTTACACAGCGCTCTTCGGTAAAGCCTGCTTCCCGCGCCACCAGTATGGCGTCGCGCCCGCCCAGAACCCGGGCGTCGCTCTGCGAAGCGAGGATTTCGAGGGTCTCGGGGTCTGCGTGATCGCAGTGGGAATGGGTGAGGAGTATCCAGTCGCAATCGAGCTCCGCTGCAGGGATGGGCGGCGGGTACAGGCGGCTGCGCTCATTGGGCGGCGCACCCTTGCGGTAGCTCGCACACCAGTCGCTCAGGTAGGGGTCGATGGCGATCCGGCTGCCCTGTGCGCCCTTGTACACGAAGCTGTTTTGTCCCAGCCACCAGAGGAGAAAACCGTCTTTCGGGGCCCGCCGATTGCGAATGGAAAGGGCGAGCACGCTATGCTGATGTGTGTCCATGTATTGATCTTGGCCCATCGCAGGCGATCATGCAAGAAGCCCAAAGCGCCCGCTACCATGGTAGCGGGCAGCATGCCCGCGAGGAGCCTGACGCCGGAGGGCATTTTCTGCTATACTCGTCTCCATGAAGATACTCGTTGTCGGAAACGGCGGGCGTGAACACGCCATCGCCTGGAAGCTCGCGCAGTCGCCGCGGGCCAGCGTCGTCTACGTGGCCCCGGGAAACGGGGGCACGGCCCGCCAGAGCAAGTGCGAAAACGTGGCCCTTGCCCACCCCGCAGAGAGCCCCGCAGGCATCGCGGAGCTCGTCGCCTTCGCACGCGAAAACAATGTAGCGCTCACCGTCGTCGGACCCGAAGCCCCCCTTGCAACGGGCATCGTCGACGCCTTCCGCAAAGAGGGCTTGTCCATCGTCGGGCCCGACCAAGCAGCCGCCCGCCTCGAGGCGAGCAAGATATTTTCCAAGGATTTCATGGTCAAGCACGGGGTGCGTGCCGCGCGCAGCATCACCTTCGATTCATACGAAGAAGCGGTCAAACTCGCCGGTGAACACTTTGTCGATGCGGCCAATATCCCCCTGGTCATCAAGGCAGACGGTCTTGCCGCCGGGAAGGGCGTCGTCGTCGCAACCAGCCTCGCCATGGCCACCGAAGCCCTCGACGATTTCATGAAGAAGGGAAGTCTGGGCGAGGCCGGGAAAACCGTCATACTCGAAGACTACCTCCAGGGCGTCGAGGTCTCAATACTCGCAGCCGTCTCCATCACCCCGCAGGGCGGCGCTACTACCGGACGCATCCTCCCCTTTACCTGCGCCCGCGACCACAAGCGCCGCTACAACAACGCCGAGGGCCCCAACACCGGCGGCATGGGCGCCATCGCCCCCGTCGCGGACTTTACCGAAGAAGCCCGCAAAGACTTTATCGAGCACATCCTCGAACCCACCCTTGCGGGCATCGCGGCCGAAGGCATGGATTACCGCGGCTTCATCTTCTTCGGGCTCATGGTCGACGGCCAGCGCTGTTCCCTCCTCGAGTACAACGTACGACTGGGCGACCCCGAAACCCAGGCCGTTCTGCCCCTCATGGAAAGCGACATGCTCGAACTCTGCGAGGCCATACTCGCCGGCAGCCTCGACCGCTTCGATCTGCGCTGGAAAGAGGCCTTCTCCTCTGCCCCCGTGGCGGTGAGCGACGGCTACCCCGGCCCCTACCGCAAGGGCGACAGCATCACGGTCGACCAGGCGGCGCTGGACGCCGCGGAAGCGAGCCTCTTCGTCGCCGGTGCCAAAATCGAGGGAGAGGCCCTGGTTACCACCGGCGGCCGGGTCCTCGCCGTACAAGCCCTGGGCGCAAGCCCCGAGGAGGCCCGCGAAAAGGCCTACCGCGGCATGGCAGCAGTAAGCTTCCAGGGCATGGGCTTTCGCACCGATATCGGCAACGAGGTCCCCTCCCCGCGCTAAAACGGCGGCCGGCTACCGGGCCCGGGTATAACTATCAGCCTTGATCTCTTTTTATCTATATAGTATATTATATATACTGATAGGAGAGAGAAGCATGTCTGTAGCTGTTGAATCGCGCCGTTGTCCCCAGAACCACCCCTGCCCCGTTGTGCGCATCTGCCCGACGGGCGCCATTACCCAGCAGGGCTACGCGGCCCCCGTTGTCGATGACGCAAAATGTGTCGACTGCGGGCGCTGCCTGCGTTTCTGTGCCTACGGGGCCTTCAAGAAGGGGGAATCCTCATGAAAAAGAAAAGAATCGGGCTGATACTCTCGCTCGCGCTGGCAGCCATGGCGTTCGCCCTCGCGGGCCCGCTCTTTGCATTGGGCAAACAGGGCGGCGCACTCATGAGCCCCGCGCAGGCGAAGGCCGTCATGGACGAGGGGCGCCCCCACGTCCTCCTGGACGTGCGCACCCGCGATGAACACCTCGAACGCCGCATCCCCGGATCGGTCCTCCTGCCCTACACCCTCATAACAGCAGAGAGCGCCACGAGGCTCATCCCGGCAAAGGACAGCCTCGACATCGTCTACTGCCGCTCCGGCCGCCGCAGCGCCATCGCCGCCTCAAGCCTTCGCGACCTGGGCTACACCCAAGTCTTCGACCTGGGCGGCATCAACGCCTGGCCCTACCCCACCGAAAGCGGGGAGTAGGGGGGCTTATTCCCCCGCTTCAAGTTTCGTCCAGATCTCCGGGTCCTCCTGGCCGACCCGCCAGAAAGCGATGTTACGAACCCCGGCAGATTGGTACCGAAAGAGCCTGAGGGTATTGGACTGTGCATCCTCGTACCAGGTGGTAACCCTTACCGTTACATCCCGGGTGAACCAGGGGATGCCATCCTTGCGCTGGACATCGCGCACCCCGGCCTCTGCCTTGATGCGCTCAACGGTCGAATGGATGTGGGCCTTTGCCGGGTTTTCGCTGGCCCAGGAGCGCCCATAAAAGGGGGCCCCCATGACGAGTTTTTCTGCCGGGATTTGGCTTGTCGCATAACGGGCAACCCGCTCGCCCCAGTCCATTGAGGCGATGGGCCCGGGCCCCGAACCGCTCCAGTGTTCGTCGTAGGCCATGACGATGATACGGTCGACAATACCGGCAATGCGCGCATAGCCAAACCAATCGTGCGAAGCGGATACCCTTGCCGGCAGGGCAATACTCAAGACCTTTTGCGGGATGGCCTCGCGCAGGGCGATAAGGAAATCGATAAAGGCGTCCATATCGTCGCGATGGATGGATTCGTAGTCGAGTTGAACCCCGTCAAAGGGGACGCTCGCGGCCACAATTTCGGCGAGCAGGCGATCGCGCACCCCGTAGCGCGGGTGCAGGGTAAAGTGCGTCAGGCTCTGGTTCGAGAGGAGCGCAACCACCAGGTGGGCCCGGGCTGTATACCCGCGAAGCTTGTTCCGGTCTGGCACGCCGGTAAGCTGGCCAAAAGCGTTAACGCCCGCGCCAAAGTAACCCACATCACTTACGGGCCGCGCCTTCGCGAGGTCTGCTTCGCGTCCATCGAGGACATAGCCCCAAATCTCGCGAAAGCGCAAAGGTAGCACCAAACCGTCTGGAAGCCCCTCGTCTTGAGGCGGAGACGCCGGCAGCAAAGGGACCGCGCAGAAGACTATCAGCAGAGACACCCAAAAAACCTGTCGCCCGCTAAAGGGCAGCAAGCCTTTTGTGTGCATTCTTTCCATTCTGTAGTTTTTCATGCGGCCTCCCCTGTGTTGCTACAAGCGCCCCTCGGCAAAGGCCGTCGAGAGGAGTGTTTTGGTGTATGGGTGTTGCGGGTTGGCGAAGATATGCGCAGCCTCGCCGGCTTCGACAATACGACCGTCCTTCATGACAGCGAGTTCGTGGCAGAGTTCACGCACAAGGCGCATGTCGTGCGAAATAAAGAGGTAGGCGAGCGCGTGACGCTCCTGCAGGTCGCGCAGGAGTTCGACGACCTGGAACTGGACGGTGCGGTCGAGGGAACTCGTCGGTTCGTCAAGGACAAGGACCTCGGGCTTGAGGACCAGGGCCCGCGCGAGGGCAATGCGCTGCCGCTGCCCGCCGGAAAACTCGTTGGGATAGCGGTCCAAAAACGAAGGATCGCCCATGCCCACCTCTTCGAGGGCTGCCTTAACCATAGCGCCGCGGGATTCGCTCGTCCCGATGCGGTGTATCAAGAGCCCCTCGCCCACGATTTCGCCCACCGTCATGCGGGGGCTCAGGGAGCCGTAGGGGTCCTGGAAGATAATCTGCATGCGCCGGCGGATGGGGCGAAGGTCTTTTTGCGTGAGTTCATGCAGGGGAAGATCATCAAGGCTGATAGTTCCCTCCGCTTCCAGAAGGCGCAAGAGGGCTTGCCCGGCCGTTGTCTTTCCCGAACCGCTTTCACCGACGAGGCCAAGGCTCTGCCCCCGCTTCAAGCGGATATCGATGCCGTCGACGGCCTTGATGTGGCGTGTCACGCGGCGCAGAAAGCCGGTCTTTACCGGGAAGTGCACCTTGAGATCGCGGGCCTCGAGGAGGACCTGTGCGTTGGGTGAAGCGGCGGGCGAGGAGCCCCGCAGTTTCGATCCCATGAGCTCGCGGGTGTATTCTTCGCGTGGGGCCTTGAATATGGCGTCCACCCTGCCCTCTTCGACAATGAGGCCGTCCTTCATGACCGTTACGCGGTCTGCAAGGCGTCGCACAACCCCCAGATCGTGGGTAATGAAGAGGACGGCCATACCCAGTTCGCGCTGGAGTTCCTTCAAAAGGGCGAGTATCTGCTCTTGAATGGTCACGTCGAGGGCCGTCGTCGGCTCGTCTGCCACAAGGAGCTTGGGGCGGTTCAAAAGGGCGAGGGCGATCATGACGCGCTGGCGCTCCCCGCCAGATAGCTCGTGGGGCCAGGCCCTCAGGCGATTGGATGCGTCGCGCAGCCCCACCCGCTCAAGCCAGTGGACGACTTCATCGCGGGCGGCGTTCTCGCGAAAGCCCTGGTGGAGGGCGAGGGATTCGGATAGCTGTTTTTCTATGGTCATGAGGGGATTGAGCGAACTCATGGGCTCCTGGAAGACCATGCCAATTTCGCGCCCGCGAATACCGCGCAGTTCCTGTTCGTTCATTGCAAGGACATTACGCCCTTCAAAAAGGACCTCGCCCGCCGGGTAGGATATCCAGTGCTCGGGGATAAGGCGCAGGAGGCTCTGGGCGCTTACGGTCTTGCCCGAACCGCTCTCGCCCACGAGGGCAAGGGTCTCCCCGGCGTCGAGCGAAAAGTCCACCCCGTGGACCACCTGTTTCCCGCCAAAGGCTACCGCGAGGCCGCGGATATCTATCAGTCTTGAGCTCATTTCTTCCTCCGCGGGTCAAAGGCGTCGCGCACCCCCTCGCCAATAAAGACGAGGAGGCAGAGGCTTATCGCGAGGACGAGGAAGGCGGTAATGCCCAGCCAGGGGGCCTGCAGGTTAGCCTTGCCCTGGGCTACGAGTTCACCCAGGGAGGGGGAGCCCACCGGGAGGCCGAAGCCCAAAAAGTCCAGGGAGGTAAGCGTCGTAATGGACCCACCCAGGATAAAGGGCAGATAAGAGAGGGCGCTGGACATCGCATTGGGCAGGATGTGGACGAACATGACGCGCGAGTTCTTCATCCCCATGGCCTGTGCCGCCTGGACGTACTCGAAGTTCCGGGCGCGCAGGAACTCGGCGCGGACGAGTCCAACGAGGCTCATCCAGCCAAAGAGGAGGGTTATACCCAGTAGCCACCAGAAAGTGGGTTCGATGACACTTGAGAGTATTATCAGGATAAAGAGGGTGGGCATGCCGGACCACACCTCGATGAAGCGCTGGAAGAAGAGGTCGAGCTTGCCGCCGTAGTAGCCCTGGAGGGCCCCCAGGACTATCCCGATGATGGACGAGAAGACCGTAAGAGCGAGGCCGAAGAGGACCGAGATACGAAAGCCGTAGAGAATACGGGCGAAGACGTCGCGGCCACGGTCGTCGGTACCCAGCCAGTTGACGCGGTCTGGCGGCGTGGGAGCGGGGCCGGAGAGCTCGTAGTTGATGGTCGAGTATGAAAAGGGGATGAGCGGGTGGGTCATCCAGCCCTTCTCCTCGATGAGTTCGACAATATAGGGGTCGCGATAATCGGCCGCCAAATCGAATTCGCCCCCGAACTCAAGCTCGCTGTAGGCTTCAAGCTGCGGGAAGTAGAAGCGCCCGTCGAAGCGGACAAGGAGGGGCTTGTCGTTGGCGAGGGCCTCGGAAAAGAGCGAGAGGCCAAAGAGGATGCCGAAGATCCAGAGGGAGACAAAGGCACGCCGGTTGGCCGTAAAGCGCAGCCACTTCTGGCGGGCGAGCGAGGGACGCCCCTCCACGGGGCGCTTTTCAAAGGCTTTTCTCATTTGCGGGCCTCGAAGTCGATGCGCGGATCGATAACCGTGTAGAGCAGGTCGCTCACGAGCGAGAGGACGAGGCCCACCAGGGTAAAGATGTAGAGTGTCGCAAACATAACAGGGTAATCGCGCTGCATGGTCGCCTCGAAACCCAAGAGCCCCATGCCCTCGAGCGAGAAGATTATCTCTATCATCGAAGAGCCCGCGAAGAACATCCCGATAAAGGCCGAGGGGAAGCCTGCAATGACGATGAGCATGGAGTTACGAAAGACATGCTTCATCAGTATCGATTTTTCTGTAAGGCCCTTGGCCCGCGCCGTCATGACGTACTGCTTGTTGATTTCATCCAGAAAGGAGTTCTTGGTAAGCATGGTGAGCCCGGCGAAGCCACCGATGACCATGGCGCCAATAGGCAAAACAAGGTGCCACAGGTAGTCGAGTATCTTGCCCCCCAACGAGAGCTGGTCGAAATTGGCCGAGACAAGGCCGCGCAGGGGAAAGATCTTGAGGAAGCTGCCACCCGCGAAGAGCACTACCAAGAGGACCGCAAAGAGAAAGGCGGGGATGGCGTTCCCCAGGACGATGGCCGTACTCGTCCAGGTGTCGAAGCGGGTTCCGTTCTTTACGGCCTTGCGTATGCCCAAGGGTATCGAGACGAGATAGATGATAAGGGTGCTCCAGATACCCAACGACATCGATACCGGGAGTCGCTGCGCGATAAGTCCCAAGACCGATCCCCCCTTGAAGAGGCTGTCGCCAAAGTTGAAGGAGAGGTAGTCCCGCAGCATGATGAGGTAGCGCTTCCAGAGGGGTTTGTCGAAGCCGTAGCGGCGTTCGATTTCGGCAATGACCTGGGGGTCGAGGCCGCGGGACCCGCGGTAGGCGGCATTGCCCGCGGCCCCATCCCCGCGGCCGGCCGCGTTGTCCTGCGAGCCGGCATCGCCGCTACCCACTTCACGGCCCCCCGCCCCGGACATACGCTCCATGGCCATATTCGAATTGATACCCTGCATCTGCGCAATCGCCTGGTCCACGGGCCCGCCGGGGGCGATCTGCACGATAAAGAAGTTGATCGTGACAATCGCCAAAAGGGTGGGGATAACGAGGAGGAGGCGCCGCGCTATATACGGGCCCATGCTACTCCAGCCACCAGGTATCGAAGCCCACTGCGTAACGGGGCCGTACCGCCGGCTTGCGGAAATTCTTCTTGTAGGCAAGGCGGAACTTCGAGAGGTGCCACTGGGGCATGACATAATGGTTCCAGATAAGGACGCGGTCGAGCGCCTTTCCCCAGACGAGGAGCGCCTCTTCGTCATCCTGCCGCGTCATGATCCCCTCAATCAGGTAGTCGACCGCCGGGTCCTGCACCCTGGCCGTATTCCAGGTCGAATCGATGTAGTCCGTGTGCCAGACAATGTTGAGGTTCGATGAGGGGTAGAAGTTCGCACTGTAGCCGGACGACACGAGGTCAAAGTCCCCTTCGCGCAGGCGGTTGATGTACTGGGTTGTATCCACCATGCGAATGCTCATATCGATACCGAACTTTTTAAGGTTCTCCTGCACGGGGATGGCGACACGCTCCGTCGTAGGGCTGTAAATGAGGAGCTCGAAGGCCATGGCTTCACCCGTCTTGGCATTCACGAGCTTCTGGTTGCGCAGTTCCCAGCCGGCCTCCTTGAAGAGGGCCAGGGCCTGGCGCAGCTCACGGCGGATATCCCCGCTGCCATTGGTCTTTGGCGGTTGGTATTCGGTGGTAAAGACCTCGTCCGGGACCTTCCCGCGAAGGGGGGCAAGGACAGCGAGCTCCTCCTTCGAGGGCTTTCCCTTTGCCTCGTACTTCGTGTTCTGGAAGTAGGAACGGGTGCGGGTGTACTGGTCGTAGAAGAGATTCTTGTTCATCCACTCGAAGTCCAGGGCAAAGCCGATGGCGCGCCGCACCCGCCAGTCGGTGAACTGCGGGCGTTTGGTGTTGAAGACAAAGGACTGCATCCCCTGCGGAATGTCGTGAGGCACCTCTTCCTTGACGATAGCCCCGGAATCGAACAGTGGGCCGGTATAGCCGGTCGCCCACTGCTTGGCCACATTTTCCAGATGGTAATCGTACTCGCCGGCCTTGAAGGCCTCGAAGGCAATGGTCTCGTCGCGGTAGGAATCGTAGCGAACCCGCTTGAAGTTGTTGCGCCCCCTGTTCACCGGGAGGTCTTTGGCCCAGTAGTCCTCGACGAGTTCGAGGGTCACCGACTGGCCCATCTTGTACGCACCAAAGCGATACGCACCGGTTCCCTCCGGGGGTGTCATCTGGGGTTCGGAGAAGTCCTTGTCCTTCCACCAGGCGCTCGCGAGGACCTTGGTATCCGCAATGCCCAGCATCTTCTCCTTGTCGCCGGCCTCCGGCAGGTCGAAGCGCACCCGATAGCGGTCGAGGGCCTTCGCTGTAATCCCCTCGTAGTAGGCCCTGAACTGCGGCACCCCCTTCTCGTAGAAGGTGTTCCAGGAGAAGACGACATCGGCGGCCGTTATCGGCGTCCCGCTGTGGGTCCGGGCCTTGGGGTTTATATGGAAGATGATGGCGGAAAAATCCTCTGCGTACTCGAACTTCTCGGCAACCAGGGGATAGTAAACGGCATATTCGTCATCACTCGTTACAAGGAGGCTGTCGTAAAGGCTTTCCGCACCGGGAGCCGAGCTCCCGCGCTGGGCATAGCGGTGGAAGTTGTCCCAGGTTCCGATATCAGCCAGTACGACCGACCCGCCCTTGGGGGCATTTGGATTCACATAGTCAAAGTGTTTGAAGCCCGCTGCATACTTGGGCGTTCCCCGAAGGGCGATGGACGTCGCCATAATCATCTTGGGCTCGGCGGCAAAAAGTGCGGCGGGCGCTATCAGCATGAATACTATACTCGCTAGTCGTCTCATGGGTCCCTCCCGGGTAAACATACGTGGGTACTCGCATTCTACCATGAAGAGGCCCCCTGCGCAAAATACCTGGCCGGGCAAGAGGCTATAGGCTGATAGTCTGCTGCGAGCCCTCTTTCCCGTTAGCGGGGGTGCTTGAGGTAATTTCAAAAATCGGTCATTTTTGAAATTACCTCCAAGGCGAATAAATAACATATCTTTACATAATAAGGATATGTTATTTATTCGCCACCGTACATTATGGTTGCTCTTTCAAAACTCACCGAGTTTTGAAAGAGCCTCGCTTGATAAAGGTGTTTTCGTCCAGTTCCCGGAAGGCCTGTTCCAGTTCGGCCTGTGTATTCATGACGATGGGGCCGCCCCAGGCAACGGGCTCCCCAAGGGGCGGCGCATGAAAGAGAACACAGCGAACGGGGGCATCATTTGACGCACTCATGCGCACGGCGTCCCCATCTGCAAGGAGAACCGCCCGCCGCCGTTCAAGGAAACCGGCCGATCCCTCTCCATCGAAAGAAACTGATCCGTCGATGATGTACACAAACACCGTGTCCCCCAGCGGAACCGGGACTTCAAGGACAGCGCCAGCTTCAATCGAGATATCCAACATACCGGCGTCGACGTAATCGGCATGCATGGCCCCCGCTGTTCCCCGGTATCGCCCCGCAATTATGCCAACCCGGGAGCCCACCGCGCTAACAAAGGGAATCTTCTCTGCAGGAAGGTCGCGGTAAGCCGGCGCGGTCATCTTGTCCTTGGCGGGAAGATTGAGCCAGAGTTGCAGGCCCAACATACGCGGCGATGCCTGAGGCATCTCTTGATGGATAATCCCGCTCCCGGCCGTCATCCATTGGCAGCCGCCATCGAGGATGCTCCCCCTGTTCCCCAGGCTGTCTCCGTGCTCGATGTCGCCGTGAATGAGCCAGGTGACCGTTTCGATACCCCGGTGCGGGTGCCAGGGGAAGCCGCGCACGTAATCATCGGGATTGGTCGAATCAAAGGCATCCAGCATAAGGAAGGGGTCAAATTCCTTGACCGTCGCCCGCCCGATAACGCGTACCAACTTGACACCCGCCCCGTCGATCGTGACGGCCCCTTCAACGATATTTTCAATTTTTCGGAATTTCACGCGCCCCTCCACACTCTCCATGATATCCACTTGTCTGAGTATAAGGGTTGTATCGCCATCCTGCACGCCCTTGCCCAGGCAGAGAAGGCCTGCTACGCTGCATCGGAGGGGATTAAACGGATGAAACACTTCGAAGTGGTCGCAGCCGTCTGCGTCGACGGCGAGCGCATCTTTTGCGCACAACGAAAGGACTCTGGCGAAACCGCCAAAAAGTGGGAGTTCCCCGGCGGCAAGATCGAGCCCGGCGAAACCCAAGAAGAAGCCCTCATCCGTGAGTTCCACGAAGAGTTCCAGACCAGCATTATCCCCGAACGCTACCTTACCACCGTACACCACCAGTACCAGACCTTCGCCATCACCATGCACGCCCACCTCGCCCGCATCACCGGCCCCGCCCCCACCCCTACCGAACACCTCGCCGCCCGCTGGCTCCCCCTCTACGAGCTCCCAACCCTCGACTGGGCCCCCGCAGATATCCCGATTGTTCAGATGGTGATGGAAATGCCGGATCAAGAAGGGGGCGCAGCATTTCCTGTCTATATGCGGCCGCCAGTACAAGCTATCGCAGAGGGGTCCTGACCACAAAAAGCCGGGTTGGGGGCAGAGAAAATGCCCCCAACCCGGCTTTTTTCGGCCACCCCTATATCGTTTCTACTTGGCGGCCCATACGCGAGGCCCCGTCAAGCTCGCGGCACTGCGATTCGCAGTGCCGCCAAGGCCAAGCCGCAGAGCGGCTTGGCCCGACGCCCCCTGCGCCCGGGCTTCTCCGGCGCATTCAGCGCCGGCGCGATCCCGGTCGACCCCCGCGAAACAAACGGGGGAATCAAGATAAAAATGGAACCAATGAATCTGCCACCGCTTTGAACAATGGCACGACAACCGAATTGCCGAACTGTTTGTATGCCCTTGTGTCGGATACGGGTATCTTGAAAGAATCGGGATATCCCATCAATCGGGCACACTCTCTTGGAGTCAACCTGCGGGGGTTTTTGTCATCTCCCTGCCAAACAAGTATCTCGGAACCATCTTTGTAGTACCGGGCAGAAAGCGTACGGGTAATGTCTCCCGGTTTTACCAAACCGAAACCAAAGCCATTTCCCAGAGAGCGATGTTTTGCAGCATAAGCCTGCAAGTATGCCCAGAGCTTGTCTGTAAGGGTGAATTTGTCGTTCACCTTGCATTCATCATGATTGAAATACTTGTCTCCATCATGTTCGATGAACTTCTCGGTACCATCGGTTTTGTGGAGTATTTTCTCCAGCTTTACCCTTCCGGGCTTGGGCATCTTGATATTGTCCAAACTGTATATGGTGGGATCGCGAAACCCGACAATAATAATGCGTTCTCTGTGTTGGGGGACCCAGTGCTGTCCATCTATCACCTTTGTTGTTACATGGTAGCCCAATTCATGTTGCAGAGTATTCAGAATAACCTTGAAGGTATTACCCTTGTCATGGGACTTGAGATTCTTCACATTCTCGAGAACAAAGATCTTGGGCCTCTTTTCCTTGATGATTCGTGCCACATCAAAAAAGAGCGTACCCTGTGTTTCGTCTGCAAAACCCGTTGCACGACCAAGAGATTGCTTTTTTGAAACACCTGCTATGGAAAAAGGTTGACAGGGGAATCCTGCCAGCAACACATCATGATCGGGAATATCCCGCTCGTCCACTTGTGTTATGTCTCCCGCAATTTCATCTTCGGACGGGAAATTGATCTCATATGTTTTTCGAGCCCATGAATCCCACTCGGAAGTAAAAACGCAGGTCCCACCCGCTTGTGCGAAACCCTGTCGAATGCCTCCTATTCCTGCAAAAAGGTCAATAAACGTGAACTTCCCCGGAGTTTCGGACTTTTTCAAATAACGCTCCAACATAGCGTGGAGTGTCATGGAGCAATATGGCTTTGGTTCAGCTTTGCCAGTCAACCAACGGTGTACGGTGCTCTGGTCCACCCCAAATTCCAATGCAACATGGGGAACATCATAAAATCGCAATACTTGCTCAAGGAGTTCCAGAACCTCATTATCAGTCCTCTCAACCAAAGCCATACACGCCTCCTCGAACGGGGAATCTTTTTTGCATTATGCAACATTTTTTCCCCGCAATCAAGAAGATTTACCCATAACGCGAAACTAACCCCCTCTTGTAGCCGATATAAATTTATATCCCCAACCGGAGACACAATGGCTTTGAATACATTGCAGGAACTTGTTACATTCTTCAAGGATTCGGGTGCTGTCAAGATTCTGTACAAACAGCTCGTTGACAATGACAATTCAAAACAGCAGATATATTTTGGCTCAGGCTTCAGTGTTTTGACAGAAATTCCATATGGACCTGTAAAGTCTGTCAAAAAAGGGAAAACAGCCAGTTTCCAAGCCAGATTGAATTTTTCCTGGATAAATACAACGAAAGAAATTTCTCCAGCCCCTCATACCAAGTTAATCTTGTACCCCAAATACCCGGAAGTCCGTTTGTCCGGTTTCTTGAAGAACTGCCCCGGGTCGCCAAATCAGTACATGCGGCCCAAACCAAAAGAGTTGAGGGGCGAGAAGAACAAGCCCGACGGACGAGTACTTTTTCTTGGCATCAAGCCAGACGGTCATATACTCGCTTTCCTTGCCGGAAAAGATTCAGCTATATCCAATAACATCATTCTTGATCCGCCGGATTCAACTCCAGCGGGAGGCATCTTCCGGCTTGTTGTATGGAAGAAGCACGGAAAGACTTCCAAAGACATTCTCATGACCAAATTGTCGGAAATACATTCAACCGGCTGGCATAAGTCTTGCCGCTTGGATTCAAAGGGCGAATTTATGGAATATACGGCAAGAAACGGGGGCGGCTATACCCTTGAAGCCCTGCTGGGTATTGCACCTAACGGTATTGCCGCTCCGGACTTCCTGGATTGGGAACTAAAAGCCTTTACCTCCGGTCGTTTGACCCTCATGACACCGGAGCCTGATTTGGGATTCTACAAGGAGAAAGGCGTACAAGCATTTACATTGAAATACGGTCATGACAAAGCCGGTTATGTCAAATACTTCACCGGAACCCACAAATGTAATGAGAGAAACAAGACCACGGATCTTGAATTGGTTTTATCAGGGTATGATCCGGAAAGAAAAAAAATCACGGACGTTGAAGGTGGTATATTGCTTCTGGACACGGATGGACAAATTACAGCAGGGTGGTCTTTCTCCCGTTTGATTGAGCACTGGGGCAAGAAACACTCGAATGTATGTTATGTTCACTACGAAAAGGACGATTCTAAAAAAACTGTTCAATATCGTTATGAAAGCCCCGTATGGTTCGGTTGTGGTACAGATTTTGCGCTCTTTCTGCAGGCAACGCATGACAAGAAAATCTTTTTCGACCCCGGAAGCCATATAAAAAAACAAGCGAACGGGAAGACCACTCACAAAGCCAGGAGCCAATTCAGAATTGCATTCAAAGACCTGCCGTGCCTTTACAACTCATGGACGGAAAGCGTTTTGAATTCACCGCCAACCCTTCCATAGTCCAAGTTTCCATGCCAGAATTGATCCATGGGTACAAAGATTGGGCGGAATGAGCCCTGCCCCTGCGGGTCGGGGAAGAAGTACAAGTTTTGTTGCGGGGCGGGGGTGCCCGGGGCCAATGTAATACGCTTCCCGGGTGCATCTGGTGGGGACTGCGACGGCAATGATGATGATTTCCAGCGATACCAGGCCTACGTGGAAAGCGGACAGGCCGAACGTGACGGGAACGTGAGTTTCATGGAATTCATGGGCAAGCCAAACGCCGCGACAAATGCAAGCAAGACCCTGCAAGAGGCAATGAGGGAGCAGAGCTTTTCTTCACAGGAAGAGATGGAAACCTTTATGGAGCGCCATGTCCAGGAGAGGAATAATCGGCCTATTGAAGATTTCCAAGGACTCTCCCCAAAACAGATGTCTGATCTCATAAATGCAAAGAGTATCGCGGATTTGGATAATATTGTAACGATACGCATGGAATATCTTGAAGAAGAGGCCGCCAAGGCGCCCTTGATGCGGGTATTGATTTTTGTTTTATCGATGTACCGTGATAATGGAGGCTCACTGGAAATAACCAAGAGCGGAAATTACAAGAGGGCGCTGGTCAAACGTGTCGCAGAAGACGTACTGACAAAAGAATATGCATCCCGAACTGTTTTGAATGAGCCCGAGGTTCAACAGCTTTTCCTTGTCCACGAGTTCTTGCTTGATAAAGACCTGATAAGCGACTCCAAGACCCGTTCCACCCTGACGCCGGAGGGTGAGGCATATACCCTTGATTTTGATATCGGCCGCGAATGGATGTCACTTCTGGACTATCTGCTTTACGAAAGAGACTGGCAACTGGACCATTCAGGGCTTGGCGAACCGAACCCGCTCTACGATATCATTCAGAATGGGGCGGTATTCTCTCTTTTTCTTCTTTCCAAACAGCGAAACAAAGCCTTTGCCGATACGTCGATCTACCATGACTTCGCCACTGCATTCCCTGCCATTACGGGAAACCGCCCCTACATTGATATTGATATTCCACAAATACTGCACAGCACCTGGTTTCTGTACTTCTTCTGCCAGGACATGGGCCTCGCAAGCCGGGGACATCTCGATGCCCCGATTGCTGCTGAAGAAGCACGGGTTTATCGTACCACCCCGCTCTTCAAGAAGGCCTTTATCTGGAAGCTTTGACCGCGCCCGCTGCCATGGCTCAGTATTTCCCCGCGCCCGCTCGCGGGGGCGGCGTCGTTTGAAGGGACTGCCGGGGGAGCCTGCTTGTTGAAATGAAGAAAAAGCAGTGCTCCCTCCCCCGAATTTGACATACATCTGCATACGCAGTAATATATCTGTATGCGAACAACACTCAATGTGCCGGATGACTTGGCGATCAAAGCCAAACAGCGGGCGCTCAATGAACACACGACCATGACAGCCCTTATCGTCGAAGGTCTTGCAGAACGAATCGGGCGCCATGCCGAACAGCGCGAGCTCCCGGTTTGCGAGGCCAGCGGGGGCCTCTGCGACGGGGTCGACTGGATGAGCCTTGAAGAAAGGGCATCGGTACAGGATTGGCATCGATGATACTCTGGGATGTCAATATATTGGTATACGCATTCCGATCAGACAGCCCGTTTCACACAATGGCACGCCAACGGGTCGTTGATGCTCTCCATCGCGAAGAGCCCTTTCTCTTCCTCAATGAAATCGCCCTTTCCTTCCTGCGTATCGTGACTAATACCCGCATTTTCAAACAGCCCTCAACGTTGGAGAGTGCATGGAATTTTTTAGGGGTTCTTGAAGATTCGCCATCTGTACAACGAGCAAGGCAGGATGACATGACGTATGGAGTTTTCAAACACTTGAGTCTGGTTCAAGGGTCCACCGGTAACACCTTGCCGGATACCTGGCTTGCAGCAAGCGCTATCCGCCACAATGCTCGATTGATCACTGCAGACCGCGGTTTTTTATCCATCGCCGCCCTGGAAGTGGAACTGATTGACGGAGGCCCCCGATGACTGAACGAGAGAAAGCCCTGCGGCCGGTGGCCGCGGATATCGGGCTTGGCGGGGTGCAGTAAGCATCAAACGCTGGCGGGGGCCTTTCGCAGGCGCGCCAGCGGATAGAGGATGAGGACAAAACCGCCGGCAATGGCGAGGGCCTGGCCGGGTCCCAAAAGGTCTGCCAGCAAGCCGACTACTGGTGCGAGTATAGCCGTAAAAACCGTCTTGAGCTGGGTCTCGAGCGAGAGGCCCGTTGTCATGGAGCCTTCCGGGAGGCGGTCGCTTATGTATTCGAGCATGACGGGCCGGCGAAGGTTCATGACCGCATAGTACAAGAGGAAGAGTACGATTACCGGGATCTCGAAGTGCAGAAAGTGCCCGATGCCCGACAGAACCACGAGACCAATCCCCACCACATACATGATATTCACGGCAACACCGGCATCCCCCACCTTGCGCTTGAAACCCGCTGCGCGGGAACTTGCGAATGCGTTGAGTATGTACAGGACAAAGTAGACGAGACCTGTTATCACGGCTACCCGCTGCTCACCCTCGAGGGCAAAGACGAGCGGGAGGGCGAGGGCCCAGGCGCGCAAGACCGGCTGGAGGTAATCCTTGACGCTCTTGAAGAGGGCGTCGTAGAGGGTCGACGACAGGAGGCCGCGTCGCAAATCCTTGAGGCGCAGGGCGGCCAACATTTCCTTGAATACGTCTTTGATCGAGGGAATATGGGCCTCGCCCTTCTCGTTCGAGCTGTAATCGAGCCAAGACGGGTAGCTGAGGATAAGCAGGAGGTCGAGGACATAGGGTATGGCAGAAAACAGGAATACCAGCTGGTAGCTCCCCGTCCAGAAAGCAATCGCCATGGCAATAAGGGCGCTCAGGCTGCTGCCGATCTCGGCCCAGGCGCGCGTCCCGCCATAAAAATCGGCCTTCTTGTCCTGTTGCCCGGTACGCTTGAGGTACTCCATGATCATGGCCTTGTGCGTCCCGCTTCGGAAGGCCTCGCCCCCGGCAAAGAAGAGCATGGAGACAGCAAAGGGGGCGAAGTTGCCCGAAAAGGTGAAGCCCACAAAGGACACAATGTAGGCGAGGAAGGACAAGACCATGGCCCGCTTGCGGCCCATGGCATCGGCAATAAGCCCCGAGGGTATCTCGAACAGGTTGTTTGCTATTTCACGGATGGAAAACAACAGACCAATCTCAAGGAACCCCAAACCGTTTTCCCGAAAAAAGAAAATGAGGAAGGGATCGAAGAACTGCAGGTTCTTGAGAAAACCATACGCGCAAAAGCGCGGGTACATGTTGGGGACCGTCGTGCTCATGCGGGTATTTTACAGCGCCTTTGCCTTCTTGTGCCACAGGTTCATGCTCTCGATGCGGCCGAAGATGTCGGTGTTGTTGACGAGGGTCCCCCCGTATTCGTAGCCGGCGCGCGCAAAGCTGATGTTCATGCCGTGGGAGAAGGCGCGGGCAATGGTATAGAGGGTGCTGATACCCTGTCGGGGCATATC
Organism: uncultured Spirochaetales bacterium; assembly: GCA_964541755.1. Classification (GTDB taxonomy): domain Bacteria; phylum Spirochaetota; class Spirochaetia; order Treponematales; family Breznakiellaceae; genus CAZIRF01. The sequence goes on from CAZIRF010000001.1 coordinate 60,926, forward strand.
CCGCTCCATGGCGGCGAGAAGGGCCCCGGCCAGGCCCTTCCCGGTCTCGCCGGGGAGCGTCGCGAAGTCGGTCATCTCGGCGCTGGAGGTCGCGGGGTCCATCTCTGCGCTTGAGGCCGCGACAAGCCGGCCATCGCGAAAGGCGCCGAAGTACGCAACATCGGCGTCCATGGTTTCGCGAATATACGCGCTGTCATGGACCGGGAAGGGGTAGCTCGCGAAGACCTCGCGGTAGAGCCCGGCCAGAAGGGGGGCCTCCTCCACGCCAAGTGCCCGCAGGCTGTAGCCCGCGGGCACTGCGCCCTCCGGGCCTGCGCCCGCCCCGGCGCCTGATCCGGGACCCGCTCCGCTAGCCGGCCCGGCGATCGGGGCCCCGGCACCTGCGGCTTCGGGGGCCCCGGAAGCTGTAAACGCCGGGGCCTTGCTGCGCGCGAGGGCGAGGACCTCATCCGCGAGTGCGCGATCGCTCTCGCTCATGACGGCGCGGGAAGCGTCGCGGTAGCGACACAAAAAGAGGCAGTCATCGCTCCCGTAATACGAGGGGATGCGGCCCTCCTCGCGGTAGCCATCAGCCAGGAATTCCTTCCCCCAGGGGGCGGGGACCTTCGCGAATATCTTCCCGTAATTATGGGTACGCGCGAGTTCATCGAGGAGGGAAAGGTCCTTTCGCGGCTCGGTAAACGAACACTTCATGAGGTAGACACGGTCGTTTGCCGGCCCGTGGTGAACAAGGGCCCCGCCAAGGCTTTCCACGCGGTCGTACGCCGGAGTATCAGCCTTCGTCATTGTCCCCCCGTCGCCCCATGCGCTCGTTCTGTGCAGGAGTCAAGGAGATCATTTCGTCTTCATCGGACAGCAAGCGCTGGATACCCAGCGGCGCAGTCTCCTGGGCACTCTCGAGCTTGAGCTGGAGGTTGCAGTCGGCACAGTTTCGGTCGCAGAAGGTGGGCTCGTAGGAATCTGGCTCCTTGTAGGTCGTGATAACCCCCTCGTAGTTGCGCAGAACCACCTTGTTCGTCGACCAGGAAATGAGGTAGTTGGGCATGACAGGGATCTTCCCGCCGCCGCCGGGGGCATCGATTACGTAGGTCGGGACCGCAAGCCCGGAAGTGTGCCCGATAAGGCTCTCGAGGATTTCTATCCCCTTGCCCACGGGGGTGCGGAAGTGGGTAAGCCCCTCGGACAGGTCACACTGATAGAGGTAGTAGGGGCGCACGCGCGCCTGCAAGAGCTTGTGGTTCAGGTTTTTGATGATGCGCGGGCAGTCGTTGACCCCCGCAAGGAGTACCGACTGGTTCCCCAAGACAACCCCGGCATCTGCCAGCTTGGCGAGCGCGGCCCGGGCAGAAGCCGTCATCTCCCGCGGGTGGTTGAAATGGGTGTTGAGGTAGAGGGGCCCATGCTTCTTGAGCACGGCAATGAGGCTGTCGGTAACACGGAAGGGCAAGACCACCGGCATGCGCGTCCCGATGCGTACGATCTCGACGTGCGGAATGGCCCGCACCGCCCCCAAGAGGCGGTCGAGCTGCTCATCCGAAAGCATGAAGGGGTCGCCGCCGGAAAGGAGGACATCGCGCACCTCGCTATGCTCGCGGATGTAGTCGAGGGCCGGCTGGAGCTGTTCAAATGAGGGGATGGAATCGTGATCACCCACCTTGCGCTTGCGGGTACAGTGGCGGCAGTACATCGAACAGAGGTTGCTCACGTGGAAGAGGACGCGGTCGGGATAGCGGTGGGTAAGGAAGGGCGCCGGCGAGTCCTTGTCCTCGGCCAGGGGATCCTTCATGTCGTAACGGGCGGTGACCAGCTCATTCACCGAAGGTACCGCCTGCTGGTAGACCGGGTCGTACTCACGGTTTTCCATGTCGACGAGCGAAAGATAGTAGGGAGTCACACTCATGGGGAAGGTATCCATCGTCTTTGCCAGCTTCGCTCGCTCTTCCTCGCCAAAACTGACACCGGTCACCGCCTCGAGGTCATCGACACTGCGAATACTGTGCCGTACCTGCCACTTCCAATCGGTCCAGCGCGCCTTGGTGGCCTCCTTGTCGAGGCTGTTTGCTATGCTTTGTTCATGTTCGGTCATGCTTTACTCCTGGGTAAATACGTGATAGCCACCCCCGCACACGGGCACAAGAGGGCTCCGGAGACAGTTCTCCCGGCGCCGAAAACACGCACAAAAATGGTTGGATTTTGCTCAACGACGTGACAAAAAGAGGCAGGGAGAATTGCTATTCGTTATGGTATCACAAGATATGATTTTTTACAAGACCCTTGCCGCCCAGTGCCGGAACCAGAGACAGCGAGGAGTACGAAAAGTCTTTACCCTCGCAGACGATAGCGCGCAGGAGGGCGGCCAGTTTTTCATTACCAAGAAGGTCTTCAAGGCTGATACCGGGCTGGATGGGCGGCCCCTCCAATTCGAAGAGGCAGGGCTCGAGCTCCCGGCGCGGCAGAGCCGCGCCGGGCACGGGAGACAGGACATCCACCGGGAGGCCCTGCGGCGAGCAGAGGGCTTTGAGGCGCTCTTCCAGGAGGCTGGTGCGCCAAAAGGGAGCCTGCCCGGACTGCCGCGCGTCGGCGCGCCGCCGCCGCAGGGCCTTGCGCTGGGTACGAAGCCAGTCGGCGTAGCGATCGGTGGCGGCCTTGAGGGGGCGGGTATCGACGCCGCGCAGGTTGTAGAGGCCCTGCATGTGGCAGAGGAGGACAAAGAGGGCGTCGGGCAGGGAGAGGAGGTCCCGGTACAGGGAAAGGGGCGGCATGGCGGGAATACTGCGTTCGCGAAGTGCAGTGTCGAGGCGCATAAGCAACGCGCGGGAGGCTGTAGCCAGGGGCATCCCCGAAGGGCGGTTTTCACCGTAGAGCAGATCGTAGTCCCCGCGCAGGGCCGGCCAGTGGGCATCGAGGAGGGTATGGAAGAGGTCCTTCTGGCGCCCCGGACGCAGGGTGAGACCGCCCGGCCAGACAAATTCTGCACCGGCGTCGACCGCGACATCCAGAACAGCCCCAAAGGAGGCGGCCGTATCGCTTATACCCGGGCAGAGCGGCATGGCCATAATACCGGTGTGGAAGCCCCTGGTACGCGCCTCCTTGAGGAAAGCGAGGCGGGCCGCGGGCGGGGAGGCCCCCGGTTCCAGGCGGGCGGCCACGGCTTCATCGGTCGTCGTAATAGTCGTCATGACAAGGGCCGCCGGGAAGCGCTCGAGGAGGTCAAAGTCCCGGGCGACAAGATCATTTTTGGTAAGGATTGCAATCGGGAGGCCTGCAGGAACAAGGGCTTCAAGGACGCCACGGGTAAGGCGCTCTTCGCGTTCAAGGGGCTGGTAGACATCCGTCACCCCGGAGCCCAGAGCCACGGCGCCGAACTCGGTTGCTGCGATGCCGCTTGAGACATCGGCCTGTATCCGCTCGACGATGTTGTGCCGCACTGCAATATCTCGTGCAAAATCACCCTCGACAAAGTATTTCTCTGCACGGCCGTCGCAGTAAGCACAGCCATGTGCACAGCCGCGGTAGGGGGCGAGGGCCCGGTAGAGCGAGACCATGAAGGATTCGGGGAGAACGGCCTTCGAGAGACCACTCTTTGCATCGATGGACCTGCTTGCAAGCGGCATGGCGATGAAGATACCCGGTCGGGCCAGAGCGCGCAAGCAGAAAAGCCTGCTCGCAGAAGACTATCAGCCGTAATCCTTGACCTCTTGATATTCCACATATAGAATATACCACAAGGAGAATATATGTCGCTCAAACACGGTCTATTGGGGCTCCTGGATTACGGGGCCATGACGGGTTACGAGCTCTGCAAGACCTTCGACGATTCACTCGCCTTTTTTTGGCAGGCCACGACGAGCCAGGTCTACCGGGAGCTCGCCGCCATGGAGGAAAAAGGCTGGTTGTCTTCGCAAGAGGTCATCCAACAGGGCAAGCCAAACAAGAAGCTCTACCGCATTACCGATGCGGGCCGCAGCGCCCTCGACGAATGGCTACTCGAACCCGGCGGGCCACGCGACATGGAAACACGGAGCAGTTTCCTTATGCGCATGTTTTTTTCCCACCGGGCAGGGACTGCCGAGAGCATTTCCCGCTTGAGCCGTTTCCGCGAGGCTGCGCTTGCTGCCTTGGCGTCGTTGGAAGAGAGTGATGCCATCGACCAGTATCGCGAACAGGTCATCGAAGGGCCTTCCCTGTATTGGTCGCTTACCGCAGACTTTGGCAAGGCCTACTACCGCATGTGCGCATACTGGGCGGAATCGTCGATAGCAAAGATCATGGAGGCCGCGAAATGAAGGTACTGTTGATTAACGGGAGCCCCCGCCGGGGGCGCAGCAATACCCTTCGCATTGCAGAGGCCTTTGTCGAGGGTCTTTCCGGTGTGTCCGCTGTAGAGCTTACCCGCGTTGAGGTGGCCAGTCGCGATATCAAGCCCTGTCTGGGCTGCTTTGCCTGCTGGAAGGAGACCCCGGGGCGCTGCGTCATCAAGGACGACATGGGGGCAATCATCCAGGCCCTTCTCGAAGCCGAAGTTGTAATCTGGAGCTTTCCCCTCTATTACTACGGGCTCCCTTCCGGCATCAAGGCCCTTGTCGACCGCATGTTACCCATGAACCTTCCGTTCATGGAGGAAACTGTGGATGGAAGCGCAACACACCCCGCGCGTCACGACCTCACGGCTCAAAAACATGTCCTCGTCTCCAGCTGCGGGTTCTGGTCGCGCAACAACAACTACGAGGCGGTCCTTGCACAGTTCGACATCATGTTCGGGACAGGAAAGTACGAGCGCATCACCTGCCCGGAGGGGGAGCTCCTGTCGCAAGCGGCGCTTTCGAAGTTCACCAGGCCTTGGCTGGATATGGTGCGAAAAGCGGGGGGCGAATTCGGCTCGCACGGCAGCAGCACGCCCGCTACCCGCACCGCCCTCGAGGCACTCATTCTCCCGCCCAAGACGTATCAGGCCCTCGCTAACGCAAGTTGGGGCCTAGATGTGCCGGCGGGGCTGGAAGAGTGCGCACCGGCGGCAAGCGGGAATGCCGGCCCGGCCCCAAACCCAAGCCCCGGCAGCACCCGCTCCTTCATTGCACAGATGGCGGCCCTCTACAACCCGGCAGCCCTCGAGGGCAAGGAGGCCCTTCTCGAGATGGCCTTTTCCGATACCGGCGAAGTCCACCGCATCCACCTTGGCTGCGAAGAGGCCCGCCTCCTCGCCCCGGACGAGAGCACAGCGGTAAAGCTCCCCCTTACCCGCATCGAGACAAGCTTTGCAACCTAGAGCGCCATTTCCAACGGGGAGCTCGACGGGGCAGGGGCCCTTATGGAGGGCAGGTACCGGGTGCTGGGCAACTTCGACCTCATGCTCAAGATGGACAGCCTCTTTGCCGGGCCCGAGCCGTTGGATACAGGAGCAAGAAACGGGACCCCAACCAGCCCGGCCGGGCAGGCGTACGATCTTGCCGCACGAACAGGGACACCGGCCCCAAAACAAAAAAAAGCCGATCTCTTCCTCGTCATACTCCCCTGGCTCGCCCTGTGGTTCGGCCTCCCCATTTCGCCCCTAATCGGGACCCTTGCCAGCCTTGGGGCCCTCGCATTCCTCCTCTTCGCGGGTTTTGTCCGCAGGCTGTCCACCCACGAACAGATAGCCGGCGCCCTCGTCGCTCTTATTGCCCTGGGCAATGCGGCCGGGATCCCGGCCACCCTGCTCACACCCCTCTCCTACCTGGCTTTCGGGGCGCACTGGCTCCTCTCCTGTCTGGCCACCCCGCTCACCGCCGCGTACTCGAAAGAGGGCTACGGCGGCGACGACGCCCTCAAGAACCCCCTGTTTGTACGCACAAACCTCATCATCACCCTTGTGTGGGGGGCTCTCTATACAGCAACCGCCCTGTGGACCTGGTCCCTCATTCGCTCCCCGCTGGCAGGGTGGTCCGGTTTGATCAACAGCCTGCCCCCCGCCCTCTGCGGCCTCTGGACGGCCTGGTTCCAGCATTGGTACCCGGCAATGGTAGCCCGGGGCGGGAGAAAGACTGCATGAAAGCCGAACGACTCCTCGCCCTCCTTACCCGCCTGCTCTCGGGCAAACAGCTATCGGCCTCGACCCTCGCTGCAGAGCTCGAGGTCTCCATACGCACCATCTACCGCGACGTCGAGGCCCTCTGCGCCGCAGGCTTCCCGGTCTACGCCACCACGGGCCGGGACGGGGGCTTCAAACTGATAGACGGCTTTCGCATCACGGGACAGACCTTCTCCACCGGCGAAGTCCAACGCATACTCTCTGCCCTGGACGGGCTCCACGGGGTCTGTCCCAAGCCGGAGATCGAGGCCCTCAAGGGGAAATTCAGCCTCCTCCTCGACGAGTCCACGCGCCGCCGCGTCCACTGCCCACCCAAGCGAGTGTTCATCGAACTTACCCCCTCGCCGCGTGAAAAGGAGATCACCGACCGCCTCGATGCGGCCATCGCGTCTGCCCGGGTTATACGTATACGCTACATCGACGTAAAAGGGAGCGCGAGCGAACGGGAGATAGAGCCCGCCGCCCTCGTCTTCTACTGGCAATCCTGGTTCGTCTATGCATGGTGCCGCCTGCGAAAGGGCTTCCGCCTCTTCCGGGTGGCCCGCGTCCTCGACATCGAAGAATGCAGCTGCCTGCCCGAAGGCCCCGCCCCGGACCTCGCTACCCGCCCCTGGGCCAGCGACTGGGATCGCGAGCCCATCGAAGACATCGCCTTTACCGCGGAAACTGCCGCCCGTGGCCGCCTCGCCGACTACTTCCCGCCAGAGGCCATCAGTGAAACTCGCGACGGCAAGCTCCTCGTGCGCACCCGCTTCCCCACCGGCGATTGGGTCCTCTCCTGGCTCATGGGCCTTCCGGGCACGATCAGTATCGAGTCCCCCGCCTCCTTGCGCGAGCGTATGGCAGACCGTGCGCGGGAACTCCTCGAGGCGAATGAAAAAACTTTGAAAATCGGTAAATACTGACACAGGGTGTCACGTTTGCCGTGCGAGACTGGGGCCAAGAATTACTTTTGGAGGATAGCCATGAACAAGATGATCGCCGCCTGCGGAATAGACTGCGCCCAGTGCACCGCCTACATCGCCACCATCAACAACGACAACGAGCTGCGCGCCAAGACGGCCGCCGAATGGAAGGTTACCCACAACTTCGACTTTACCCCCGAGATGATCAACTGCCACGGCTGCATGGCCACCGACGGGGTCCAAATAGGACACTGCTCGATGTGCGAGCTTCGCAAGTGCGCGAGCGAGAAGAAGGCCAGCACCTGTGCTGTCTGCGCCCAATACCCCTGCAAGGCAATCGACGACTTCTTCGCCATGGTCCCCGCCGCAAAGGCCAACCTCGAGGCCCTGCGCACATAAGACCCGCGGCGCTCGGGCTCTCCTTGCAACTCGCCACGAAATCCATCAGCATGGGAATATGTGAGGCTCTATCAAAACTCAGTGAGTTTTGATAGAGCAACCATGAATGTACCTCGGCGAAAAAAAGCACATATCATTATTTTATATGTGTTTTTTCGCCCAAGAGGCAATTTGAAAATAACCGATTTTCAAATTGCCTCATGAGTCATGCTGATAGTTCCACCCGAGCCCACAAGGAGGGCGCCATGCGCCGAAAAGACCGCGAGAAAAACGACCCCGTCTGGCTGGCAGAAACCCTCACGCGTGCAGACGCCTGCCACCTCGCCCTTTTCGATGGCGCATGGCCCTACGTCATTTCGCTCAACTACGGCTTCGAGCTGGCAGAAAACGGCAGGCTCGGGCTCTGGTTCCACTGCGCGCGGGAAGGCAAGAAGCTCGAGCTCCTCGCTACCAACCCGCACGCGGCCTTTATTATCGATACCGGCCACGAACTCGTCTCGGGGCCCAAGGGCTGCGACTGGGGCATGAAGTACCGCAGCATCGCGGGCCGCGGCATCCTATCCACCATTACCGATCCGGCTTTGAAGAAAAAGGGACTGGACCTCATCATGGCGCACCACGCTGGCGAGGGCCCCTTAAAAGAGGGCCTCTTTACAGAGGGCCCCTTCACCTACGATGAAAGAGTTTTCGACTTTACCACGGTCCTCTGCCTCGAGGTCGAATCCTTTACCGGCAAAGAAAAGGCGTAGGGCGCGCCCCTGCCAGAGTCAATCCCGCATCTCCACTGCATCAGTTCCCGGCGCCGCGCGCCTTGGCGCCACTGGGCCCGGCGCCGCGCGCCCCTACAGGCCTTCCCCCGCGACGCTCGCCGCAAAGCGCACGAGGGACTCCTCCCCCGCCGCGTCATCGCCGATTTGCCAGAACATGACACCGGATGCCGCTCCCTGCGCCAGAAGAACATTGTCCCGTATGGTCGCGCGCCCGTTGTACCAGACACGGCGGCCGCGCCGGCCGTAGGGGATATCGTCGCGGTCTTTTGCCCAAGGGGAAGCGGCCGCTATCGTCTTGTACGCGAGGTAGCCGGGTGCGCCGCCGCCAAAGGCATACCCGTAGAGGGGTAGCCCCAACACGAGGCGATCGGCGGGGACACCGGCATCACGGTAGAGCTCGAGACCCTTAAGCGCGTACTCGTACGGGGCATGTTGACCCGGGTTCGATGCGTCCCAGGGGCCGCGAAAGTCATAGGCCATCACATTGATCCAGTCGAAGGCCGCCAGGGTTTGTGTATCAAGGTATTCTGCCAGCTCCCAGGCCCCCAGGGCTGCCGTAAGGAGGGGGACCTCCCCTGCACAGGTACGCACGAGAGACAGGCGTTCCAGCAAGAGGGCAATAAAAGCGGGATAATCCGGGCCGATGGCCGGCCCCTCGAGGTCGACATCCACGCCGTCGTAGCCGCTTTCGACCGCATACGCCACCAAACGCTCCACGAAAGCGGCCCGTCGTTCCACGGCCATCTCCCGGAACCAGAGGGCCCGGAGTGAACTATCAGTATAGGTCGATCCCCCGCCCAAAGAGACGAGCACCTTTACCCCCGCTTCATGGGCAGCGGCAATAAGGGCGGCCTCACCGGCAATCCCCGGGAAGCCGCCGGAGGCGTCGGGGTTTGCGAAGGCCACATTGATATGGGTGTAGAGCTCCCAGTCGATCGTGCCGGAAAGACGCTCAAGGCCCGTCCAGTCGGGGGCATAGCCCACTATGCGAAAGCCCGCGGGAATGCCGGTAAAGGGCGGAACCGCGACTACTTCGACAGAAAAATCTTCTTCGACGGTGGCGCAGGTGGCAAGGTTTGTCATCGTATAAAATCCCACAACAAGAGCAGCGAAGGAACGCAAAAAAGAGTGTCCATGCAAAGAACCTTTCATGGGGGCCTCCACCAGAAGTGTATCACGGGACAGGCGGGAAGCTTGACGGGCCCTTCATGCTGTGCGAGGGTCATCTTCAAGGAGAAAACATGCACACACTCGTCATCTTTACGCACCCCCGCCCCACGAGTCTCAATGCCTCCATTCGCAGCGTCGTCCTCAAGGAGTTGGCCGCACAGGGCGAGACGGTCTCTGCAATAGATCTATATGCTGATAGCTTCGACCCGCCGCTACGACCACAGGGGGATGCCAGTCTCTCGCGGACGCCGCCATCCGCCCTGGTTAGCGGGTATCGCGCCCTCATCGAAAAAGCGGACCGGCTCGTGTTCATCCACCCCACCTGGTGGGGCCGCCCGCCCGCCATGCTCCAGGGCTTTGCCGAACAGGTCTTCGGGGCGGGTTGGGCGTACTCCTACAAGAAGGGGCGGGCTGTACCGGCACTCAAGGGCAAGCGAGCCCTCGTCATCACCACACTGGGAAGCCCATCGGCCCTGGTACGGCTCTACACAGGCGATGTTCACCGCATCATGCTGCGCCGCCTGCTTTTCGCCTTCTGCGGGATACGCCCCACCCGTTTTCTGGAAATTTACAATGCACACGGCATGACGGCGGAACGATTCGCGAAGACAAAAGCAAAAATCGGGAAGCTTTTACGATAATCTCTCATTGCGCCTGGCCGCGAGGAAAAAGCGGCCAGGCCAGCCCTATATCAATCCGCTTTTCGGGCACCCAGAACGTGTTTGTCGAGGAAGAGAATACCGAAGTTGTTGCCGCCGGTCATCTCAAGCTGGTCGAGAATGTCTCGGGCGTTCTTCTCTTCTTCGATCTGCTCGGTAATAAACCAGTGAAGCATGAGTTCGGTTTTGGGGTCATTTTCCTTCTTCGCAAGGTCGTAGATCGCATTGATGGATGCAGTGACCTTCTTCTCGTGTTCCAGCACCTGCTCGAAGACCTCTTTGGGCGTACCGAATGTCGCAGGCGGGGTCTCGATGCCCTGGAGACTTACCGATGCATCGACCTCGTACAGGAACTCGTAGAACTTCATCCCGTGTTGCCATTCCTCGGCGGCCTGCGCCTTCATCCATTGTGCGAAGCCGGGCAGGGCTTTCGCATCAAAATGGGCGGCCATGGCCAAGTAGAGATAGGACGAATAGAATTCCTTGTTTATTTGATCGTTGATTACCTTTGCCAGTTTTTCGTTGTACATGGGGGTTCCTCCGTAGTTTCAATCTAAGAGTGTCCACGGCACTTGTCAAATATCATGAGTGTTTATGTCATATATTTGTTGAAAACGCCTTGAAACCGGAGGTAGCGGCTTGTCGATGCATCCACCCTCTCTTATATTTAAGCCATGACACACCGGAAATATTCCTACACCACCGAAGAGAGCGGCTCCCTCGTCATGGAGAAGATCGTCGATGACGACCCTGTCAACATCAACCACATTGTCGTACCGCCGGGAGGAGTAGTTCCCACCCACGTGTCGAACTCGGATGTTCACCAGATTATAGTGCGCGGGAAGCTGAGCCTCTCGCTCGACGACGGGCCCTTTGCCGAGTTCACCACCGGCGACATAGTCGCGGTCCCCTTCAACCAAAAGATGGTCATCGAGAACCGCGGTAGCGAGACCCTTGAGTTCTTCGTCATAAAGACACCGAATCCCCGATTGATGCCGCCGACGAAGAATATCTAGTTTACCCTCTTGCCTTCACCCTGCGCAGCCGTTCGCTCGACCCGAAGAGCAGGACTGCGTAGGCGGCGAGAAAGAGCGGGAGTAGCCAGAGCCCCGCAAAGCGGGATACCAAGCCGAAGAAGGGCGGGAAGAAGGTGACACCGATATACGCGGCCGACATCTGAAGGCCGATGATACCCTGTGCGTGCGACGCGCCGAAAAAGGCCGGCGTTTCGTGAATAAGGCAGGGAAATACCGGTGCACAGCCCAAACCGACCAAGAGGATCCCCGCCAGAGGAAGAGGCAGGGGCAACGGCAGCATGAGCAGGAGCACCCCGACACCGGCAAATACGGTTCCCCAGCGTACCAGGTCGCGGTTGGAAAACCAGGCAGTCGCAAAACCGGTCAAAAAACGCCCGCCGGCAATCCCGATGTAGAAAAACATGACCCAAAAGGCCGCATCGGCCGGATCGAGCCCCTTCACCTCGACGAGCCAGGAACCGCCCCAAAGACCCATCGAGGCCTCCAAGCCGCAATAGAACAAAAACGAGAGAAGGGCAAAGGGGACCCCGCGTATCGAAAGCAGCTGCCGCATCGATGGATGCCCCCCCTTCGCTTCCTCCGGGCCCTTGGCAACAGCGCCTTCCACGCCCGCAGCGGGCTCCGGCGGCGTCGTGGCCGACGGCGTCGGATGCGACGAAGACGACAAGCGTCGCCAGAGCGGTAACGAGGCTATCAGGATGACAACCAAGACCCATTGAAAGGTGCCAATCGAGCGGTATGCCTCGCGCCAGGTGCCGCCCGACGCAAGGAAGCGGGAGAGGATGAGCGGGCCGCCCAGGGCCCCGACACCCCAAAAGGAATGGAGCCAGCTCATGTGGCGGGACTGATAGTGTTGGGCAACGAATGCGTTGAGCCCCGTATCGACGGCTCCGGCACCAATACCCAGCGGTATGGCGGCGATAAAGTACCACACAAAAGAGGGAAAGAAGGAGAAGCCCAGGAGGGCAGCCGCTGTAAGAGCCACACTGAATGTTGTAATACGCCCCGTTCCAAAGCGGCGCAAGACACGCCCCGCATTCATGCTCGAGACAATGGTTCCGCCCGCGATTGTCATCTGGAGGAGCCCGGCAAGCTCAATCGGTACGGCGAGGTCCCGGTGCATTACCGGCCAACTCGCCCCCAGGACCGCATCGGGCAGACCCAGACTTATGAAGGCAATGTAAATAATAACGAGTAGCAGGGTGGCCATGAAAACTCCTGTTGACGGAAAGCGACACGCCAAGCCCCAGTCTGGTACGGGCAAACGTTTTCGTCAAGAGGGAAAGACAATGCATCACGGCCATCACCACTCCTGCGGCCCCCCCACTCCTATAGCCCGCTTGTCACCAAGCCGTGAACGATACCGATGCCCGCAGCGATAAGGACCCAGATTACCGGGTGCCACTTGAGGCGGCGGATGGCCGGGAAGAGGATCACAAAGAGGAGGGCCTCCTGCCAGCGTACCCGCTTTGAAAGACCTGCAAGCCCCGCCGGGGCGTCCGTTACATCCGCTATCCAGAATACCTGGGTGACAACGGTAAAAAAGGCCGCACCGATAAGCCCCAAAGCCGCGGGCTTGAGGGTCCAGAAGGCCGCCTTGACCAGACGGTGTTCCTGCCACACAGCCAGGAAGCGGGATATCGCCATGATGATGACAATCGAGGGCAGCACGAGCGAGAGGGTCGCGATGAGGGCCCCGGGGAGGCCGGCGGCGTGGAAGCCCGCGTAGGTAGCCACATTAATGCCGATGGGCCCGGGGGTGGACTCGGCAATGGCGATCATGTCGGTAACGTCCTGGGCCGTAATCCAGTCGTAGCGGGCGGCGATATCATACACGAAGGGAAGGGTCGCAAGCCCCCCGCCCACGGCGAGAAGTCCGGTTTTGAAGAACTCCCAAAAGAGGATAAGGTAGATCACGGGGCACCCCCGGCGGGGGGCTCTGGGGGCGGAGTGGAACTATCAGCCTTGATCTTCTTTCCGGGAAAGAGCAGGAAGCCGGTGATGGTGGCGCCCAAGACGATCCAGACCGGCGAGGCGGAAAACACCACCGATGCCAGAAGGCTCGCAGCGCACACCAAGAGGGGCACGAGGCCGCGGGTATTCCGGCCCAGACGCCAAACGGCGTCGAGAATGAGGGCCGCGACGGCCACGCGAATGCCCCGGAAGGCGTACTGGACGAGGGTGAAGTGCGCGAAGTTCGAGAGGAAGGCTGCGATAATGCTGATGGTTACGAGCGACGGGCTCACCATGCCAAGCGTTGCGACAATACCGCCAAGGACACCGCGCTGGCGATACCCCACAAAGGTCGCGGTATTGACGGCCATGACCCCGGGGGTTATTTGCCCCACCGCCAAACAGGTGAGCATCTCGTCGCGGCTTACCCACTGGCGCCGTTCCACAACCTCCCGCTCAATGAGCGGGAGCATCGCATAGCCGCCGCCGATGGTGGTGGCCCCTATCTTGAAAAAGGCAATAAAGAGGTCGCGCAGTCGGGCCATCAGGCCTTCCCGCCTTCCTGTGGGTAGCGAATGCTCAAGTGAAGGTCATCCAGCTGCTTCTGGTCGACGATACTGGGGGCGTCGTCCATAGGACTCACCGCGAAGGAGTTCTTGGGGAAGGCAATAACTTCCTTGATGGAGGTCTCGCCCGCCATAATCATGACCAGGCGGTCAAGGCCGGGGGCTATGCCACCGTGGGGCGGGGCCCCGTACTTGAAGGCCTCGGTAAGGAAGCCGAAGCGGTCCTCTGCGTCGGCGGGGTCGAAGCCCACGATCTTGAAAATGCGCTTTTGCAGATCGGGATCGTGGATACGGATGGAGCCCGAGGCGAGCTCGAAGCCGTTGAGGACGAGGTCGTAGAGGTCGCCCTTGACCGAGCCGGGATCGCTTTCGAGGGTTGCGTGGAAGCGGTCCTGGGGCCAGGTGAACATGTGGTGGGCGGTATCCCATTTCGCCGCCTCCTCGTTGTACTCGAACATGGGGAAATCCACGATCCAGGCAAACTCGAATCTCTTGGGATCGCAGAGCCCAAGATCGCGGCCCAAGCGCGTACGAACGGCGCCCAAAGCAACATTCGCAATCTGGCGCTTGGTGTCGGCGACAAGGAGGATGAGGTCTCCCGCCTTTGCGCCAAGCCCGGTAATAATATCGGCCTCGAGGCTGGCAGGGACGGCAGAGCCCTCGGCGGCTTTGAAGAACTTGGAGGCACCGCCCTCAAGGGCACTCTTGCCGCCGGCATCGACGACCTTCATCCATGCCATGCCGCGTGCCTTGTAGATCTTGGCGACCGCTTCGAGTTCCTCGATTTGCTTGCGCGAGTAATCGGCCTTGCCGGGTACGACGAGGGCTTTGACGCCGCCGCCTTGAATGACGATACCGCGGGAGGCCTTTTCGGCCCGCTCCGCTTCGCCGTTGGCGAGAGCGTCTTTGAAGGCTTGGAAGCCGGAGGCCTCTACCCAGGGGGCAAAGTCCTGCATCTCCATGGCGAAACGCAGGTCGGGCTTGTCCGAACCGTAGAGCTCGAGGGCCTCGTCGTAGGGGATGCGGCGGAACTGCGCAGGCAGTTCAATGCCCATGGTGGCCTTGAAGATATGGCCCATAAGGCCTTCCATCATGGACAGGATGTCGTCGCGCGAGACAAAGGACATTTCGATATCGATCTGGGTGAACTCCGGCTGGCGATCGCCGCGGGCATCTTCATCACGGTAACAGCGGGCAAGCTGGAAGTACTTGTCGAAGCCCGAGACCATGAGGATCTGCTTGTAGAGCTGGGGCGACTGCGGGAGGGCGTAGAATTTGCCGGGGTAGAGGCGGCTGGGGACGAGGTAGTCGCGGGCGCCCTCGGGGGTGGACTTTATGAAGGTGGGAGTCTCGATCTCGAGGAAGCCCTGTTTGGTCATGTACTCGCGCGTTGCGAACGTAACGGCACTGCGCAGCATGATGCGATCCTGCATGCCACTGCGGCGCAAATCGAGGTAGCGGTACTTGAGGCGGAGCTCTTCCTTGGCATCGGCATCGCTGTCGATCTGGAAGGGCAAGACCTCCGAGCGGTTAAGGATGACGAGCTTCGAGGCGACGAGCTCCATGCCGCCAGTGGCCATCTCTTTGTTGACCATGTCGTCCGGGCGGGCGCGCACAACACCTTCGACGGCAATACAGAACTCGTTGCGCAGCTCTGCGGCGGCAGCCTTGAGATCGGCGGGGGCGTCCGCTTCTATGACAACCTGGGTTATACCGTAGCGGTCGCGCAGGTTAATAAAGGCGATCTCGCCGTGGTCGCGTTTGCGGTGGACCCAGCCGTTGAGGGTGACGGTCTTGCCGTTGTCTGAAGCGCGGAGTTCTCCGCAGGTAGCGCTGCGTTTCATCTGTTCCATGGTCCTTCCATACTACCCTCCCGGGGACCTGCGCGTCCATCGGGGGCCGCCCGATACAAAGCGCCAAAATTATCGCCGACAAGGGTTCGCGCCGTCCGCAGTGCCTGTCACGGGGCTCAACTATCAGCCTTTACTATATTATACCCCGCCGCTATACTGATATTTCGGCACACAGGCAGGATCGCGTACGGCGGTCCGGACGTACCGGCCATCATCCACGGGAGGTCCACGGCGAATTGCTCAAACGGGTTCGCGGACAAAAGATCCGCCTTGAGGGTTTCAACAACCTCACAAAGTCGCTCAGCTTCAATATCTACGATGTGTGCTATGCGCGTTCGGAAGAATCGCAAATAGAGTACCTTGAGTACATCGATGAAGAATACGATTCGTCGCGACTTCAAAAGATCGTCGAGGACGTCACCAATATCATCGATGCCAAGCTCGTCAATATTTCCACACAGGATTACGATCCACGCGGTGCGAGCGTCGTGGCTCTCATCAACGAAGACCACCCGGTAATAAATCCCAAAGAGACCCTCGTTTTGGGCCACTTGGACAAGAGCCACATAACCGCGCACACCTACCCCGAGTACAACCCCCGCACAGGGCTCGCCACCTTCCGCGTGGACATCGACGTCTCGACCTGCGGTATGATAAGCCCACTACGCGCCCTCCATCACCTTATCGCGAGCTTCGATTCGGACATCGTACTGATGGATTATCGCGTCCGCGGCTTTACCCGCGACACCAAGGGCAACAAGGTCTTCCTCGACCACGACATCAGTTCCATACAGGACTACATTGCAGAGGACGTCCTCTCCGACTACCTCGCCTACGACATCAACATTCTCTCGGACACCATCTTCCACACCAAGATGCGTAAAAAAGATATTATTCTGGACGACTATCTCTTTGGGGATGACGAAGAAATGAGCGATATCGAAAAGGGCGAAGTGACCAAACTTCTCGAAAAAGAGATCCAGGAGATTTTCGAGTGCGAGAATTTCTAGCAAGGCTGATAGCACCGGCCCGACGCCTCGAATATACAAGCCGCGGGGCGGGAAGTTTTATCGATGTTGTCCGTGTCCTGCGAAAAGGGAAAACCCGCTTCCAGGCCATTGAAGTCCTCGAGACAAAAGACGCCGGGCACGCCCTCCTCCTTGACGGGATTCTCCAGCTCACCGAGGCCCAGGAATACCAGTACCACGAGCCCATGGCCCACCTGCCCCTCCTGGCCCATCCCGCTCCCCGTCGTGCCCTGGTCATTGGCGGCGGCGACGGGGCCCTTGTCCGTGAAATCCTGCGCCACCCCTCCATCGAAACAGTGGACTTTGTCGAACTCGACGAGGGCGTTGTGGACTTTTGCCGCCGCTACTTCCCCGAATTGGGCGGAGGGGCCTTCGACGACTCGCGCGTAAATCTCCACATCGAGGATGGCCGCAGCTTTGTCGCGCGCGCATCCGCGTCGGGCCGGCGCTGGGACGCCATCTTCATGGACATGACCGACCCGGCCGGCCCCTCCCTGCCGCTCTACACCAAGGAGTTTTTCGACCTCGTCGCAGAGCTCCTTGCCAATGAAGACGCCTTCTTCATCATGCATTCGGAATCCCCCGACTGCCGCCCCAAGCTCTTTGCGAAAATACAAGCCACCCTGCGCAGCGCCTTCCCGCTGGTACGCCCCGTCGTTTCCCACGTGCGCATGTATGGCGGCCAGTGGTCCTGGGCCATCTGCACAAAGGGCAGCGATCCGGCCATGCTGGATCCGGCCCTCGTGGCAGCCCGCATTGCAGATCGTGCGCTTTCCGATCTCAAGATACTCTCGCCCACAGTCTGGCCCGGCCTCTTCGCCCTTTGGCCCCGCATCGAGGATCTTCTGGCCGAAGACCTCCCGCCGGCACGGGACGCAAACCCCGGCTACGAAGGGTAAGTCCCACTTAAGCGCTGTTTACCGACGTGTCGCAACACCGTATACTCTTTTTGTGCTGGCACCAATTCAAGCCATAACAAGCAGCATTGTCATCCTCTATCTCATGCAGGAACCGTTCGTATCTTCGGGAGGAAAAGCCCTCTCGCTCGAGGCGGGACTTGTGGTTTGGCTCCTCCTCCAAACCAGCCTCGCGCTGGTTGAAGCCCTTCAGCCCCGTATTTTACGCGCCCTAATGGCCACATTTGGCCTCGCTCTTTCACTTGTCATGGCCACCTGGTCGCCCTTGTTCTTGTTCTTGCTTCCCGCACAGGCCCAGCTGTGTATCAAAAGCTTCTTTCCTCTTGCCCGCCCAATTCCCCGATACGCGGTAGCAGGTATCGGCCTTGCCTCTCTTCTTGCTCTTCCCTTCATACCAGGACCTTTTATACCCCTGTACACAGGGCTCGATTTGACACTCCTTCTTGTCGTCCTTCAAGCACAACAAAATATTCGCAGCAGGGTTCGTCATAAGGAAATTCGGGAACGGCTTGAACAGGCGCTTTCGGTCTCTCGCGAAGAACGGGAAAAAATGGATCTTTTGATACACACACAGGATGACCGAACACGCTTGAAAGAGCGCGCAGATATCGCACAAAAACTCCACGATACCCTGGGTCACAGCCTTACCGGAAGTATCATGCAACTGGACGCAGCGAAACTCTTGCTCGACGAGGATCCTTCCCGTGTTCGCAACATAATAGGTCAATGTACTTCAACCCTGCGCGAAGGGCTTGAGGCTATACGTGCTCGCTTGCACGCTTTGCAGCCAAGCTCTTCCAGTATGGGGCTGGTGGAATTGCGTGCCAGCCTCGAACGCTTTGCTTCGCAACACGGGTGGCAGACAGGGCTAAGCTGCGAAGGAGAGCTGGCGCGTGTTCCGGAAGAAGCATGGCGCGTTATCTCGACAAATTTGAATGAAGCGCTTACCAATGCACTACGGCATAGCACCGGCACGGTCTTCAAGTGCAGTATCAAGGTCATGAACAAGCTCATTCGGGTTGTTTTCCATGACGATGGTATCGTTACAGACCATCCGGTTGCGGGAATGGGACTTGGCGGGATGAAGACCCGCATCACCGCCTTGAACGGGTCTCTTACAATCGATACACAAGCGGGTTTTTCAATAAGCATGCTCATCCCGATACAAGGAGGCACCTGTGCCGATACGGGTTCTGGTGGGAGATGATGACCCCCTCATTCGGGAGGCTCTGGAAATAACCTTGAGCAGGGATCAAGATTTCACCTTGGTCGCTGTTGTCCCCTCGGGCAAAGCTGCTGTCGATGCCTGTCTAAGCGGGACTGTTGATGTAGCCCTCCTCGACATTCGCATGCCCGTTATGGACGGGATTGAAGCTGCAGGTCTTATTACCCGTGGAAGCACAACACGTGTCCTCCTGTTGAGCACATTCAAAGAAGTGGCCCTTATAAGGGGCGCCCTCGAAAGCAGGGCGTCGGGTTATCTATTGAAGGGCTGTGGCGCCGCAGAAATTAAAGAGGCAATACGCCTCGTACATCGAGGCTACTCGATTTTTCGCGACGACGTGTTCGATACCATACGCGACGCCCCTGCCCCCGGAGACCTTTCAAGCCTCAACGACAGGGAGCAAGCGCTGGTCAAACTTATTGCGGATGGCTGCTCCAATCGCGAAGCAGCCGACTTCCTTGCCCTCTCCGAAGGCACTGTAAAGAATTACATCAGCACCATTCTCGACAAACTGGGGCTTCGCCAGCGCACCCAGATTGCCATCTATTACCTTAGCGGGAAAAAGGATTTTTCATGACCTTCGTCATGCACACAGGTGACCTGCGGCACCGGACAGCACTTCCTTACCCGCCTATACTTTGCCTGTACTCAAGGAGGTACCGGCATGATAGATATCTCAAAGCTTTCCAAATCCTATGGCAGCACCCTCGCTGTAAATGGTGTATCTCTCAAGATTGACAAGGGAAGCCTGTTTGGCTTGTTGGGGCCAAATGGCGCAGGCAAGACGAGCCTGATCAATGCAATCTGTGGACTCACAGCCGCAGACCGCGGCGAAATTCGTATGGGGAGCACCCTGTGCAGGGGGACCTGGCCAAAAGAGGTTCGTGCCGGATTCGGCCTCGTTCCCCAAGAACTGGCGTTCTACGACAACTACAGCGCACGGGACAATGTGCGTTTTTTTGGCAGCCTCTACGGCCTGCGCGGTAAAGAGCTCTCTCTGGCTACAGATGAAGCACTGGCCTTTGTGGGACTGGAAGACAGCGGAAAAAAACCGGCAAAATCATTCTCCGGCGGCATGAAGCGCCGCTTGAATATTGCCTGTGGCATCGTCCACCGCCCGAATATTGTCATAATGGATGAACCCACCGTAGGCATCGATCCACAGTCACGCAATCACATTCTCTCCTCGATCGAAGCACTTCACAAACGAGGCATCACCCTTGTCTACACCACCCATTACATGGAAGAGGCAGAGCGATTGTGTACAGAAATTGCCATCATGGATAAAGGTACGATTATCGCACAGGGCTCGCCGGATGAACTCAAGATCCTTGTTCGCGATGTGGCGGCATTGAGCCTGAGGCTAACAAGCCCCCAAGCAGTTGACCTAACGGCATTCCGCACCATTACAGGGGTAAAACATGCAGTTCTCGAGGAAAACAACTTGACGATAAGCAGCGATGTACACACCAATAACCTGCCCCTCATCATGACAGAAGCCCTCAAACAGAAGCTCTTTTTTACCGCCATTCACTCCGACAGCCCCTCTCTCGAGGACGTATTCCTCGACCTTACGGGCCGCTCCTTGCGCGATTAGGGAGGCAGCATGACTACTCTTATACTATCCAGACATCAGCTTCACCTTCTTTCGCGAAGCCCCGGCCTCCTCTTTGGGCTTTTTATGGCACCCGTCCTCATGATCTATCTCTTCGGTCTCGTTTTCTCATCCCTTATAAATGATCCGCAAACCGGCCTCAATGCGACCGACTATTTCGGGAGCACTCTCCTTTCGTTGGGGATACTCCAGGGCACCTTTATTGCTTCCTGGGCTGTGGGGAAAGAAGAAAGAACCGGTGCCGCCCGCCGCCTTGCGATAGCCCCCGTTTCTCCCAGGCAGGTCCTTGCCGGGACACTCATTGGAACATGGCTCATCCTTTTCTCGCTCTCCGTACTGGTCTATCTCGCCTGTCGCTTTTTCCTGTCTGTGCGTTATGCACTGCCACTTCCACAGGTGCTCGCAGTTATCGCCGCAGAATCGTTCCTGGCCTGTTCGTTTGGTATAGGCCTTTCTTCCTTGGCCGGAAGCGAAAAAAAAGCGAGCCCCATTATCTCTACCGCTGTTCCCTTGTTTTGCTTCCTTGGGGGATCCTACACCATGATCCCTCCACAAGGCGCCCTGCACGATTTGGCGCGCTTTTCTCCACTGCGCTGGGTAAACCTCGCACTCCTTCCGGATGCACTCAGGGCAATAACCGCAGGGCCCACGGTCCGGGAAGCACCGGAATATCTCCTGCCGGTATTTCTCTCCTGCCTTATCCCCGGCAGTATCATCATTTTAATTGCCCTATTGATGCCAAGGAGACCGCAATGAATACCCTGTTGTTATTTACCCGCAATCAACTGGCCTTGAGCTTCCGGCACAAGCTCTCATGGGTGCTGCACTTTTTGGTACCACTGGCCGGTTTCATGCTTATGTACACACTGCTCACACTCAACGAAGGAGCAGCGCTATCCGGGCTCCAATCCATCGGGATGGTCACCTACTTCACCATGATACAGGCTGTTCTGCTTACGAGCCTCCTGCTCAAGGACCGTGAACAGGGTATCGATCGACGCATCCGCGTTTCTCCGGTACGGCGCATGAGTTATCTTGCAGGGAACGGGCTGGCTACACTCATCATCCTTGGGGCCCAGGTGATAATCTTTTCTCTTTTTATCTTTTTATTGTTTGGCGACGATATCGGCATGCCCTTCCCGGGAATGCTCGCAATTCTCTTCGGGTTCAACATAACCTGCACTGGTTTTGCCTTCCTTGTCTGCGCAATAAGCGACAACGCTTCGAATGCACTCATGAAGGCAAACACGCTGGTTATAATCATGAGCCTTACAGGTGGCAGCTTCCTGCCTATCCAGTATATGGATCCGGTCCTGCAACGCATTGCGCTGCTCATGCCACAGTACTGGGTCATGAAGGCGCTGCGTCTTTTACAAGAAGGATCATCGATGGTGCAATGGGGAATCCCGATTGCCATTCTCCTCTTGTACGCCTGCTTTTTCATGGCCCTTCATGGGGCGATCACCCACAGGAAATCGGCAGCTCCCGGAACCTTGCTCTAAAAGCCACGCAAGACAGCCGCTCCATCTACTCCAGTATGGTAATTTCCACCCGCCGGTTGCGCGCACGGTTCTCCTCGCTGGTGTTTGGAACAAGGGGATCGGTCGCACCCAGGCCGCGATAGACAAAGAGGGCCGCGGGAAGGCCGCGCGCAACGAGCTCATCCACCGTACGTTTGGCGCGGCGCAAGGACAGGGCCGCCTCGGCTTCGGGGCGACCGACATCGGCCGTATGACCTTCAACAAGTATTTGCCGTTTCCCCGCGCTTGCGAGAGCCCGGGCAATGCGATCGAGGCGACCGGCTTCATCGGCCAGGAACTCATCGCTGTCGGGCTTGAAGCGCACATTCTCGAGGGTAAGAACAAGTCCGCGCTCGCCCTGTGCAACCGTAATGCCGTCAACCGGGCCGAGTGGTGGCAAAGCACCGGAGTCAGTGCCGTTGGGACTGGCGACAGTACCATCTTCAAGCTCGAAATCGTCGCCGGGCACCAAGGGCCGATCCGGGCCCATCGAAGATGCAGGGGCCGGCCCACGCAGGGCTGCAACAAGGCCCCCGGTATCGAGAGGCGCCACAAATTCACTAAATATAAGCGTAAAGCCTTTATGGCGCAGCGTCCTGCCATCGGGGAAGGTGAAGGTCTCGTCAAGGCGATCCCGCATAAGAAGGGGAAGGCCGCTGGCTGCATCTATCAGAATATCAACATCGTGGGTCCCTTCGAGGCCCGAAAAACCCCCACTTTGCGCTTGCGGGTTACGATAGCGGCTTGCGTATTTAGCGCTCACACGAAATACCTCTCGCCCCTTGTACGTTTCACGTCCCCGATATACACAGGCGGCAAAAATCGGCACCCGCGTGATAACAGCGCTGTTGTCCGGGTCGAGGGCGCGCTCGGCACTCACGGTCCAGGAACTACCCGGGACGACTGCTGTTGCCGGAAAGGCGGGAAAACCGCGCAACTGTGGCAAACCGCGGTCTTCCGCTATCAGCATAGACCCGTCTTTGCCGAAAGAGAGCGCCACTTCAACCACTTCATCAACCGGACGTGCAGCAAGCAACTCGTTGCGAAGGGTCTCTTCGAGAACGATGAACGGCCCCCGATACCCGCCACCGGGCTGCGGCGACAAATGCGCTCGCACTTCGCGGTACACGTGCCCCGTATACCGGCCATTTTCATAACGGGAGAAGTCGCTGCGCTCTGTCATGGTCCAGGGCCCTGTAGCCCGGTTTCGCAGGATCACCGCGGCATCCGCAGACACGACAGCCGGCTCGTCCGGCGGGGCGGCATGTATTGAGGGAGCCAACATCAAAATCACAATGCCGCACAAAGGGCGCAGGTGGGCTTTCATCTTACCAGTATCGGTTGGGCGAGGGGACAAAAAAAGCCCGGCACGGGGCCGGGCTTGGTACTCGGAATTATTGTGTTGGCTCTGCTGCTTTGATTACCAGCGGGGGCCGGCGTCGCGGCGGGGCTTGTCCATCGCTTCGTTGACGCGAATCTGGCGTCCATCGAGCTCCTGACCATTGGTACCGTCAATCGCGGCACTGGCCTCATCATCACTGCCCATTTCTACAAATCCGAATCCCTTGGAATTGCCGGTATCACGATCAAAAATGATCTTTGCGGATACAACAGTGCCATAGTTGGAGAAGAGGTCACGCAGACCGTCTTCGGTGCTGTTGTACGAGAGGTTACCGACATACAGTTTCTTGGCCATCGAGAAAATTCCTTCTGCCGTCCCCGGGGGGATCCGGCCGCTCTGATATACGCCTGTACCAAGACAGGTGCACTTTCAAGCTAGCCCATGAGTATTCCGCCGTCAAGCAAATTTCCTGCGACAATGGTAAAATCGTTCATTTACGAGAGCATTGACGCGACTGCCGCAGCCAAATTCGCCACCGCCTTGCTGCCGGCCCCACGTACAATTGGTTCTCCCTTCCCCGCGGAGGGCCCCACAAAACGGTCAAAACCCAGGGTTTCGGCGGTTTTCATGCGCAGAGCCAGCTTGCGCACCGGACGCACCTCGCCGGCGAGCGAGAGTTCCCCGGCAAAAGCACAGCGGCTCGAGAGCGCCACCCCGCTGCGCGCACTGTGTATGGCAGCCGCAATGGCCAAATCGACGCCAACCTCCGACACCCGCACGCCACCGGAGACATTTATGTATATGTCCTGATCGCTCAGGCGCAGGTTCAAATGCTTTTCAAGGGTCGCCGCTATACGCGCTACCCGGGAAGCCTCGATGCGCTCGCTCGAAACCCTGCTCGTCGCCCCCTTGGCCGGGACAGTGAGCGCCTGTATCTCGAGTAAAAGAACCCGGCTCCCCTCGAGGACAGCAGCCGTCGCCACCCCCGCCGGCAAATCGCCTTCGCGGTGTACGAGAAATAGGGCCGCGCTATCCTCCTGTGGAACGAGCCCCTGCTCGCCCATGATGAAAATACCCAACTCGTCTACCGAGCCGAAACGGTTCTTGGCCGCCCGCAGGAAGCGGTGTTCGCTCTCGTTTTGCTCGAAATACAACACGGTATCGACCATGTGTTCGAGGGTCTTGGGCCCGGCTATGACACCGTCCTTGGTCACATGGGCCACCAGGATGAGTGCGCTGTCGCGTTCCTTGACCCAGGAGATGAGCTCATGCGCCCCGTACTTCATCTGGTTCACGGTTCCCGGGACCGGGCCAATCTCTGCACTGTGAAGGGTCTGGACCGAATCGACAATGATGAGAACCGGTTTTACCGCCTCGACAATGCGCTGGATGGCGACGAGGTCGCCCGAGCAAAAGAGCTCGATGCGCTCCCCCACCAGTCCCAAACGGTCTGCGCGAAGGCGAATCTGCTCGGCAGACTCCTCGCCGGATACATAGAGGATGCGCCCCTTGGTCGCGCAGGAGGCCGCCGCCTGCAGGAGCAGGGTGGACTTCCCGATGCCCGGCTCGCCCCCCACCAAAACGCAGGACTTCTTCATGATCCCCCCGCCCAAAACCCGGTCAAACTCCCCGATACCGGTGGGCATGCGCTCGCCCTCGCTTACGCGGATTGCATTGAGGGGCAGTGAGTTTCCCTTCGCGCCAGGACCGGCCAGGGAGACAGAAACCGGCATTGTGACGGCGCTCTCCTTGAGGGTGTTCCACTCGCCGCACTGCGGGCAACGACCCAGCCAGCGGGGCTCCTCATGGCCGCAGCCATCACAGCGAAATACCGTCTTTTTCGTTTTTTTCACACGCGCCTCCGCCATTTCGAGTATACCTGCCGAAACAAGAGCCTGCAATCAATGTCCCGGTATTCAACACTTCTGCCATTCACTTCACAATAATCCCCTTGACCCCTCCAGCCTGCGGGCCGTATTCTTTGTTTCTATGGAAAAGAAGGACTATCGCCTCGCAGCCATCGTGTTTACCGATATCGTCGGATTCTCCCGCATGATGGAGAAAGACGAGAAGGGAACCCTCACGCTCCTCCACATGCACAACGACCTCATTCAAGGGATCGTTGCCAAACGCGGGGGCACGGTTATCAAGACCATCGGCGATGCCTTCATGCTCGACTTCCGCAACACGGTCGACGCCCTGCAATGTGCAATGGACATACAGTACTCCCTCCATGAGTACAACAAAGACCACCGCGATTTGCCACTCGTCCTGCGCATCGGCATACACTTGGGCGATATTTACTTCTATGAAAACGATGCACTTGGCGAGGGGATCAACATCGCCAGCCGCCTCCAGGCCGCCGCACACCCCGGCTGCATCTGCATTTCACAGGACGTCTACAACCTCGTCCTCAACAAGGTCGACTTTACCGCAGACAAACTGGGCAAGATGAGCCTCAAAAACATCAGCAAGGAAATCCACGCCTACGAAATTGCCACCCCCAACGTGGAGTTTTTCCCCAACCAACAGGCGCGGCGCATCATCGACCCGGAAAAGGCCGTCGAGACCGATACCGAACTCGCCCCTTCAAGCCAACAGGCAATGGCATCTGCGGGTGAGCCAGTGCACAGCAGGACGGCCGACGAGCGCCTGCTCAAAAAGACCGAACTCAAGCGCAAGATTTTCGAAGATATCAAACAGGCCGGCCGCCGGCTCTCTGCAGACCAGATGCTCGTGCGTTACGGCAGCGAGGGCGATATCGCCAAGGAGCTTGTTCAGGAACTCTGTGCCAAGGGCATTCTCCTGGACAGTGCGGCAGATGCCAAGACTAAGACCGCTTCAAATTCCACCACCGGAAACACATCCCAAGCTCCCGGCTACATGCCCAAGGACGAGGGCCTCACAGGCTCATTCAAGGAACTCGGTTCTGCCTTCCTCGATATCGGCCGCAAAATCGAACGCGAAGTCTCCAAGGAAATTGACGGGGCCCTCGAACGCAAACGCCAACGAGAGGCACAAGCGGGAAGCGCCGGCCAAGCCGGCCAGGATGGAGGCCCGGGGCGTGGATCCCGCCACCGGCACAGCGATACCCATGTTCACGTCGCCGGCGTCGTTATCGGCGGCGACAGTCATGACGCCAGCCCGGACGCCCCCAATACCGCACGCGGCAGTACCCGCAGCGAAGCACCCGGCAAGATACAGGGCGCGGATTGGGAGGAGTATCGGGCCCAACTCTTCGCCAAGGCACAGGCCGAACGCCGCGGCTTCTTCGGCCACCTCATCCCCTTTATCGGGGTAAACGCCGGCCTCATGTTCATCAACCTCCAGACCACGAGCTTCCCCTGGGCCCTCTTCCCCCTGGGCGGCTGGGGCATTGGCGTCCTTACCCACCTGGCCACCGTCATGCAAAAAAATGAGACGGCCAAACGCGCCGCCCGCCTCCAGGACCTCGACAATCAGGAAATGGACGTCTTCCGTAAAATCCAGAAAAACGAGAGCGACTTCTTCGCACACTTCGCCTCGAATGTCTCGGTCATCCTCTTTTTGTTCATGATCAACCTCATCACAAGCCCGGCCCACCTGTGGGCTGCCATCCCCGGCATATTTATGGGCGTGGGCCTCGCTTCGCATTGGTTAAAATTCATAACCACCCGCTCGAACCTCTCCCGTCAATTCAAGGAGCTGCGCGCACGCACCCGCACAGGCCGCCGCAAAGCCACCGGCAGCCCCAAGGAAGACAGCCCCGACTACGGCCCTTGGAACGCCCTCGTCGAAGAGGCCAAAGCCGCCCGCGCCGCCATTTTCGATCGCATGGACTACGACCCCGACCGCCCCGCCAAAAAGAAGCGGCGCAACGACGATTCATCCCCCATCGACGACGACATGGTACCCGCCCTCAACGCCTACGTCGACCAGGTCCAATTCCTGGCCCTCAAGGCCAACGAAGTCGCGCGTATAGTCGAACTCATCCCCACCGACGCCCTCGCCAAGGACAAGGCCGAACTCGCCAAAAAAATCGAAGCCGGAGTCTCCCCCAACCTAGAGCGCGAGTACAAGAAGAGCATTGGAGAAATTGAACGCCAGGAGAAATCCTGGCACGACCTCAAGGAACAGCAGGAACTCATGGTCCTTCGCATGCGCAGCTCGGTCAACAACCTCAAGCAGATGCACATCGACATGGCCCGCCTGTCCAACATGACCGACGACCAGGGCAAACTCACCGAGACCATCGTGCGCGACAAAACGGCCGAGCTCAACCGCCACCTCGACGACCTGCGCGCGGGCTATCAGGAAATCGGCATACTGGAAGACCGCACAGAATAGTATTGTAAGGGGGGGAATCCGAAAGCAGGCGTCACACTCCCACCGCAATGAAACAGCCGCCCCGCCACGCCCCCCCACGGCCGGGCTACGGGGCCGCCCGCCCGGCAAACCGGGCGCATCTAAAGGGAAGCGGGTCTCTGCGAGCCCCGCTCACTGCAAAGCGCATGCGGCCCCGGGATCCCGGCCTTCCCCCCCGTTTTTCCTTTAATGATAAACAACAGTTTTCGTCAACTCTCCTGCCAACCAGGTCTCTGTCTTCGTTTTTTCTCCATATTGCCAATAATGTGCTTCGCCATGTTTCAAATCATCAAGATAATTCATCATTATTTCCATACTGCCATCCTGCCCATACCATTCCCACTGGCCCTGTTGCTTGTCTCCCTCATAATTACCGGTCACAAGCAGCGATCCATCCAGGGCATATTCATTGTAGACTCCCTTTCGCTGCCCTGCAGAATAGACAGTGGACGTGGAAAGTTGGCCATTTTCATGAAACATCTCACGCGCACCTTCCAAAAGTCCATTCACATAAGACGCACGATACAAGACGGTTCCATCAATCTCAAGAACTATTTCCCCATTCCCTTCAGACACGGTAGCACTATCATCGGCGTCTCGAAATTCGACAAGCAACTCTTTCCCGTCGACATATTCATATACCATACTCACACTGCCATCATCGTAAAATCGTGTCCAACGCCCGGTTTTTCTTCCTTCAACAAGCGGACCCATTAAGCGAGGGTTTCCGTTCGGATAATGCTCCATAAAGGTACCATTGCCCCCTTCTACCAGTATCTCCGCTCCATTGCGCTGGAAAAGAATGCGCTGTTCGCCATCAATATATTCAAACGCCATGGTGAGATTTCCCGAATGGTCCCAATTCATATATTCGCCAGACAATTCACCATTATCGTAGGTATACAATCCAATACGCTGCCCGTCCTGGTCGAACTCTTCCCAAGGCCCATCCTGCACATCATTCTTCATATTGCCCGAGCGGGACAGCTGGCCATTGGGGTGATAGTCCTTCCAGGGGCCATTCCGGCGATCCCAGACAAACAGTCCTTCACTTTCCACCGTCCCGTCTTCATACCAAGTCTTCCATATCCCGTTACGCAAACCGGCCTTCCAGGCAAGCTCTGTTTTCTTCTGGCCATTTTCGTAATACTCGAAAGAAAGGCCCTCCCGCAAGCCTTTTTTGAATAATCGTTGTGCTTCGACGCTTCCAGACTCATACCAGTACGTCCACATCCCATGGGGTTCATGCCAACTGGTTAAACCTTCATATCGTTTGTTTCCATTTTCATATACATCCGAAACCACTTCGCTGCTGTTGAGTGAAACCCATCCAAAAAACACAATGACAAGTGCAAGAGGCGCAGACAGAAGGATGGTTTTTTTAATCGGGTACGATTGCGGTAAATCAATGCTGTCAGCAGTATCTGCCTGTTGGGGGACCGACTCATTCACGCTGTCTTTTTTAACCGAAAACTTCCAGGCAGACCAAATTGCAAACGCGTAATACAGGACATCTATCGCTTGGAACGATTCACTCATAATTACAGGGATTTGCTTCAATCGCAGATCAAGGATATGATCCAGAAAACTTCCGCCAACCTCAAAAAGGTAGAACCCCACTTGTGACAGATAATTTCCCAAAAGACAGCCGAACAGCGCAAAAATCGCCGAAATAAATCGATACAGGGTACTTTCCCCGTGGCCAAAAAAGCGCACCGAAAATCCGACAACAAGGCCAACGGCTATTGCCATATACCCCATTTGATATTTGATTGCTACAGTAATCAAAGCCCAAAGGACTGCCGAAATTATGGCGGCATCCAAGCCACCCAGTACACCAAAAAACAAATGAGGGCGTTTCTTGCTCTCGAAACTACTTTCCATACATGGCTCCTTTTAATACTTTCAGTTTATCAAAGCTGTTTCATACCATCGAACGAATTACCGCATTTATTTCTCACGAATAATCTGCAAGAAGCGCGTGCAGGCCTTCCAGTATTTTTTGCAGATAGTCCTCCGGCTGCGCCACATCTGATACCTTGCAGCGAAAGGCCACTGCGCCGGCGTGGCCTCCCCCATCTTTCATACCAAGGATTTCAAGGACATTCCGCAGGTCGACCCCGGTCCAATTGGCGGCACGGCGCAGGCGAAACTGGAGCAATGCGGAATCATTATCCCCCTCGCAATACCCGGCAAAACCAAGCTTCCCGGAGGATTCTGCCATGCTGTTTGCCAAGATTTTTATGGCCGACAGAACCGTCTTCGAGCCCCATTTTCCTGCGAGGTTCAAATACTCTTGGCTATTCAAAAAGATCCACTGTAACGAATCTTCCCGTACAATACCATCTTCCATTATTGCCAGGCAGCTTTTTTCCTCGTCCGATAATTCCACAAGGGTATTGAAGACTTGTTCTTTGGTAGCCATGTTCCCGCTTCCATGAATGGTTTGCATGCTCAAGATCTTTTCGAGTTTTCGAGTGTACAGATGATAAAACCAATGAACCCGCCGGCTCTTGAGGTACTTGCCCATGCCGGAATCCCCGATCATCCCCCCGAGAACAGCCAACACAATATTTCGACTGAACAAGTCCTTGATATTTTCTTTTCGCAGAACATCCGGCTTTGCAGCCAATTTGAACAAGAACAGTGCAATGATTTCGCAGGTGCTGGAGGCTTCCATCACAAGACTCAAACCCTCGTCTCCAGAGAGATCGCAGTCTGCCTCCAGGTGGTGGTCAAATTCCACAAGGGGTGTTTTCTGTTTGGTTCTCAAAGTATCCATCACCTCCCGGCCATCTATCATGTCGCCCTTGGGGGTGTCGAGCAAAATCATTGCGTCCGGATAGCCTTCGGACTCCCTGTCAATTATCTTGACTTGATTGAAGCTGCAGATATCCGCCATGAACGAGAGGTTGGAAGGAAATGGTTGCGTCAAAAAAAGCTGCACCTGCTTGTTGAATTTTCGCAGGAGCAAGGCAAAGGCAACCATGGAAGAGAAGCAATCTTCATCGGGATTTTTATGCCCGAATATCAAGAAGCTTTCACGCTCCTGTATCAATCGCAAGAGGGCATCCAAAATGAAATTTCTCTGTGGCAAAGAATCAATCGCCCGTTTTGCCCGCGGAGTAAAGCTGGGTTGAAGGGTATCCACTGGCAAAAGCACTACGCCGTCCCTTCCATTTTCCTTCGCCTCATACAAGGCCCTGTCCGCACGATCAAGCAAATCCCGTGCAACAGCATCCCCGGCTTGCAAGCAGGCGAGCCCGATAGAGCAGCTTATGTTCAAATTCGGGAACTCGGGGAAGTGCAGGGAACGCAGTGCGGAGCAAAGCCTTTGACAAATCGCGTGCGCGGCTACAGGAGGACGCGGCAGGACAAAACAGAATTCATCCCCTCCATACCGCACCAAAATATCATCCTTGTGAAAAACCTGTTTCATCACCTCGGCTATCCGGACAATAATGCGGTCGCAAAAGGTCGGGCCGTATTGGGCATTCAAAGACCCGAAGTGATCGAGGTCAAACATGGCGACACAGAGGGTCTGGCCATCCCGCTGGGCGCTGGTAAGTTTGCTGTCGAGGCTTTCATCCAGATAACGGCGGTTGAAAAGACCGGTAGCTTCATCACTAACAGCGCGCCTTCTGGCCTCATCACCCCAGCGAACCATCTGGGACAGGAAGGAGCCGGTATTCAAAAGCCGGGAGGATGATATCTCCAACATTCGCTGCAGGATACGGCTCGCAAGCTCGGGTCGTTCCCGAATAAGCGCCTCAAAATCATCGTCGGAAAGCGAAAGGCACAAGACCTTGTCAATTGCGGTACATGAGGCAGAACGAAAAGCTTGCTCAATAATGGCCATCTCGCCAAAGAATGCACCGGGTTCCAAGCGGGCCAATTCTATAGATTCTCCGCCAGAACCGACCATACTAACCAGAACGTGCCCCTCTGCCAAAATGAACAGTTCATGTCCCTCATCGCCCTCGTTAAAAAGAATCTCCCCAGGCTTGAGATTCTTCCGGCAGATCTTCGACGCCAACCAGGACAGATCATCCGGGGGCAGCGAGTTGAAAAGGGCAATTCCTGCGAGCAAGTGTTCGATATTCATTTTCGATCCTCCGGGAAGAGGATGAGGGAGCCTCCATGGGCACGCGCATAGAGGGGAAGGTCTTCGCTGGATGCAATAAGCTCGTGGATGGTCTTGCCATGTTCGGGATACAGAGCCAAGCCAAAACTGCTTCGCAAGTGTGGCGGTTTTAGCGTAGCGTCATCAGATCCCAAGGCAGACGTCAAATCCAGCTGAGACAGTATCTTCTGTATTTTTTTAGCGAAGGACACCAGGCCCGATCGGTCTGTCTCCTCAAGGACAATTGCCATTTCATTTCCCATATACCGTACAATACGGGTATTTGAAGGGCAGGTTTTTTCCAGGGCTCTGGCAATTAGCACCAAGGAATTATCGCCGGCTTCGTGCCCAAAACGATCATTGATATCCTTGAAGTTGTCCGGCTTCAACATTAGCAAGCCCACACCCTCGCGCAAGGCAATATCAAGTTGTTCGCGCAACCAGGCTTGATTATACAAAGCAGTGAGTTTGTCGCCATAGACCTGTCGTTTCAATTCCCGAACCCACGGGGAGTTTTCCTTGACCAGCGTGTTGGCGTTACGAATGCGGGAAGAGATGACCCTCAAGAAATTACGCAGTATTCGCGCACCTATTTCCGGGCGTTCTCCAAGAGCAACATTCAAGTCCAGACCATCACCAGGAAAAGCAAGCAATCGGCAGGGCCCCTCACAATGGGCCAGGGCAGACCACTGTGTTCCGGTAAAGAACTCCATCTCGCCAAAACTGTCGCCGGCCACATACTCGGCCAGGAGAGCCCGGTCATCCTCTGCACGGACGACAACAGACCCGCTCATAACGATATAGAGGCAAAGGGCGTGGGTTCGGGGGGAAAACACATTCATGGCATCCGGCATTTCCAGAAGGGAACAACGGGAAGCCAGATAGGTCACATCCTCGCTTGAAAGAGAGGAGAACAGCCGGGTTTTCTGCAACGCGCCAATTGCCTCGGCTCGTTCCTTGTCTGCATCGGAACGGTTCATACTTCCTCTTTTGCCCATAAATACCGGTTCGAATATTTTACAATACAGTGAGGATCTTTCAAAACTCGGTGTGTTTTGAAGGAGCAAGCTAGAATGCAAGCTGATAAATAAACCACATATCTATATATAATAATGATATGTAGATTATTCACCTAAGAAGAAATTTCAAAAAATTACCAATTTTTGAAATTTCCTCCAGTGGCTTGATTATATAGCTTGGTCTATACTATGTCCAATCGTCAAGGAGAAAGCCACCATCACGGCTTTCGTACTTACGACACAAGTACACGGAGATCAAGGAGCTACACTATCATGAAAAGCCAAAAGGCAAAGGGCCCCTGGATTCACCGTGCGACGATACGGCTCCTCACCGTCGTCTTTGGCGTCCTCATATACTGGGTCCTCGGGTTCATTGTAAACGACATCGGGTCAATTGCCGGCCCGCTCTACAGCGACATTGAAAAAGCGTACATCGATGACAAGCTCGTGGCAGAGCGCAAAACCCTTGAGGAAGAGCAGTCGGTACTTCGCACACAAATTGCCCGCAAACAGTCCGAGATGTCTCTCGTAAAGGACAACTCCGAAAATCTGCAGAAAACAGTAAATCAGCTCACAGAGCTCCACAAGGCAAGTGCATAAAAAGCACAGGTCCTGTCCGCTTCCGACCGCAAGAGCCTGAACGACAGCCTCGCCGCGTTCATCAACTCGCAGAGCGAATACCAACGGCTCAACGGCGAACTCGCGGTCCTCCTCGCAGAACAGGACCGGGTCGCCACCCACATAACAAGCGCCGAAGATACACTCCGCCGTCAAAAAGCCCCTGCCCAAAGCGAGTATCAGCGACAGCAAGAAGCCCACGACCTCCGGCTCGCCGCATGGAAACTCCTCATCCTCGTCCCTCTCTTGATCCTGGCCATCATATTGATCGTCCTCAAGCGCACGAGTCTCTACTTCCCCTTCTTTCTCGCCAGCGCCGCAGCAACCCTCATCAAGGTCGCCCTCGTTATTCACGAGTACTTCCCCACCCGCTACTTCAAATATATTCTTATCGTCTTCTTCCTCGCTGCGATAGGTGCGGCTCTCGTTCATTTCATTCGCCAGGTTGCCGCCCCAAAAGTTCAATGGCTCATCCGCCAGTACCGCGAAGCGTATGACCGATTCCTCTGCCCAATCTGTGAATTCCCCATAAAACAGGGCCCTCGCCGTTTTCTCTTCTGGACTCGCCGCAGTGTAATCAGAACTGCACTACCCACTTCGAACGAGCGCATCGAAGCCTGTGTCTGTCCCGCTTGCGGTACTCGTCTCTACGAGGAGTGCCCCGACTGTCATAATGTCCGTCACAGCCTCTTGCCATTCTGCGAGCATTGCGGCGCCGAAAAACCATTGGACCAAGAATAAACAGGGAAGAAAAGATGTTCAGATGGATTAAGTTCATTCAGTTATTCAGAGAGATATTCGGGAAAAAATTGCCGGATCTGGACATGATTCAAGCACAGGGCCTCTTGTCGATGAAAATCGCCCAGACCTTCGCCCTGCGTATCGATTTTTTATCCGAACAAACCTGTACTCATTTGGCAACGCTTTATACCAAGACAACGCCAATCGATTCCGAAGATTTCAGGGAACTCATAACCCACTATACGGACGAACACTATCTGTCCAATTTTGAATGGATAGACTCAACGCCAATCGGTTCGGCTTCTGTTGGCCAGGTGCACCGCGCACGCTTACTTGATGGAACTGAGGTGGTTATCAAGTGCATCAAACAGAACTTCAAGAAAAAATTCGAGAAGGATGTACGGGCGCTGCGGGGATTCATCAAGTTCATCATTTTCTTCTATCCCAAGCTCGCCAAAGTAGCCGACCCGGTTGGCATTCTCGAGCACATTGAAGAGTACACACTCGCAGAATTGGATTTGAGAAATGAAATACAACATGGAGAAGTGCTACGTGATATATATGAAAAGAACATAGAGACCTTTGACCTGTCCCGTTTGAAATTCCCCAAAATATTCGATGCGCTTTCAAGCGAAAATGTCCTTGTGTCCGAATACATCGCCGGCCCCACCGCCGACGACCTCCTTTCAAACCGGCAAATGCCCTTTGAGGACATACTGGAAATTTTCCATATTCACGGGTTTTACATTTTCATCATCGGGACCTTTCACGGCGATCTCCACCCCGGCAACCTGATAGTCAAGGATGGCTTCTTCCATTTTATCGATACCGGGGCGATTAGTCGGGTGGGCAAAAAAATACAGAAGGGTCTGTTTGAATTCATGGAAAACCTGTCTGCATACAACTTCACTGGCTGCGCAAAATCCTTGAACAATATGGCAGACATTGAGATTGCGGGGAGGGATTACGAAAAGTACGAAGCAAAGCTCCTGGATTTGTACAAGGACTTTGCCGGCAAGACAGTGTCGGAGGTAAGCCTTACCCGCAAAATGATGGAGACTATCAAACTGGGCGTCAACTCCGGCATGGTCTTCGAGAAGGGGATGTTCCCCATCATCAAGAGCATGATGTACCTCGACGGTATGGTACTCAAGGGCGCACCACAGACAATCCTGATGGAAGAGATGCGGCGCTTCCTTGAGGAATTCAGACGAGCAGATGCGAAGGTGAATGTATGAAAAAGATAATTATTGTCGGTGCGGGCCCCGGCGGACTCGCTGCAGGATTGATGCTCTCCTCTCGCGGTTTCGACGTGCATATTTACGAAAAGAACGAAAGGCCGGGTGGCCGGTCAAGACGGATATCCCTTGGAGACTATCACTTTGATCTGGGCCCCACCTTTTTGATGTACCTCGAGGTTCTCAAAGAAATATTTTCTTCCTCGGGCTTCGACCTTCATGAAGAACTCACGCTCAAGCGCTTGGACCCTTTATACAAGCTGTTCTTCCCCCAGGTGGAAATGACACTCTCCTCCGATACAAACAAGAACAGGGATCTCTACGAAGGGCTTGGCCGCGGCGCCGGCAAGGCCTATGAAAAATGGCTCATGGATCAAAAAAAGAAATTCAATGCTCTTCGCCCAATAATGGAGAAGCCCTTCCCCAGTTTCTTGAATGCCCTGAACATTGATGTCTTGAAGGCCCTGCCGCAGCTCCACCCCTTTACCTCTGTATATTCACATTTAAAGTCGTACTGCTCCCTTGAGCCCTTCATTCACTCTCTCTCGTTCCAAGCGAAATACTTGGGGATGGCTTCCTCCAAAGCCCCCTCAATTTTTACCATTCTGCCCTACCTTGAACATGCCTTGGGCTTGTACCATGTGGAAGGCGGAATCAACCGTATCCATGATAAAATGGCCGCATTGATTGCCAAACAGGGCGGGCAGTTGCACTATGCCAGCCCGGTTACAGAAATACTTGTTGAAAACGGCATAGCGCGCGGGGTCAAACTTCACGATGGATCGGAAGATAAAGCTGATGCCGTCATTGTCAATGCAGACTTCGCCTATGCGATGACCAACTTGGTGAATACGCGACACCTTTCCAAATACACACCACGCAAGATTGCCCGCAGAAAGTATTCAATATCTACCGTAATGGTGTATCTGGGTTTGGATACGCAATATGCTTTCAATCACCATGCATTGTATTTTTCCAAAGACTACAACAAGTACTTGAAGACCCTCGTCAAAAACGAGCTTTCTGCCGACTTGAGTTATTACCTTCACAACCCGGTCGCAAGCGATACGAGCCTTGCCCCGCCCGGCCATTCCTGTCTCTATCTCCTTGCACCGGTCCCCAACTTGAAAGCGCCAATAAACTGGGAAGAGGTCGCACCAACGATACGGGACTTCATGATTGACGATATTGAACGCCGCCACGGGGTGGATATTCGCTCCCACATCAAAGCGGAAAAAATTATCACCCCGAAAGATTGGGAACAGGACGAGAACGTCTATCTTGGGGCCGTCTTCAACCTGGCCCACGGATTTAACCAGCTTCTACACAAGCGCCCGCACAACGAGTTCGAGGACATTAAAAACATGTATCTGGTTGGCGGCGGTACCCACCCGGGGTCAGGCTTGCCCACCATCTACCAGTCGGCTTCAATTGTCTGTTCGCTGCCCTTTTTCAAGAAGGCATAGAAGGCCTCTGCGCAAAGGCGTAAATCCTCTACCAGTATCCTGCACTCCTTCCGGAGCTGCTGGCGAAATATTTGCAAAAAGACAAAATAGTGTTGGCGGGCAAAACAAGGCTGGAGCACAATAAAGTCACGTGGAGGAAATCATGGCAGATACACAGGCATTTCTTGAAAATGCGCCCTTGGCTCAAAGGATTCGGGTGCCGGCGCAGGTAGTCTTGAAGCGCGACACACTCAGCATGGACGCGCTCACGGCAACAGACCGTGCGGGCAGCTTTCGCATAAAGCGATCCGGTTCCAAGCTCGTCAGCCTTGAAACAGCCGGCCAGACCTTCGCCCGGGGGGAGCTCGTCAAAGAGAAGGGGGCCTGGTACTTCAAGGTTCTCGAAACGGAAGAGGAGGCAATCTGATGAAGACATCCGCGCTCAAAAATATGAAGGTCCCGGTTGAAGTCGTCCTTGGAGAGAACGAGCTAAGCGTTGAAGAGCTGTCGCGTTTGGGCGAAGGCGCCGTCGTCGAGCTCAAGAGTATAGCTGGCGAGCCCGTCCAGTTCAGGGTTGCCGGGGAAGTGGTTGCCTGGGGCGAAGTGGTCGTTATCGACGAGAACTTCGGGATTCGCATTACGTGCCTGGAAACGGGAGGGCCCTCAAATGGCTAACGATGAAAATCATGTTGTAACGAGCGATTCATTCAGCGATGAACGTCCCGGGGCAGATATTCTCGGATCCAGACATTCTGCAGGAAAGAAATATCGAATCAAAACATATGACTTCTGGCGGCCAGACAAGTTCACGCGCGAACAAATGCGCACCCTCTCTGTCATGCATGAGGAGTTTGCCCGCCATCTTTCGTCGACACTTTCAGTTCTTTTACAGGAGGCTTGCCACTGGAGCATAGCTGCGGTGGACCAATTGAACTTCGACGAATTTCTACAGATGAAACCGGATGACGAAGTCTTTGCCCTTTTCAACATGCAGGGTAAGAGCAAAACAGCCCTTATGAGTTTTCCATTGCATTATACACAAGCTCTTGTCGATGCGAGTACCGGGACCAAAACGGGGAAGTATACGGAACAACAGTCAGCCCCCCGATCCGGATTGAGAGACCTCTCACTCTCCTCGCTCGAAGAGGCGACATTTCGTTCCATAATGCCCCACATTTTCGACAGCTTGAGCGTGGTGTGGAGCCGTCTCATTTCCTTCGAAGCCGAGGCCCTCCACATAATGGGTAAAAAAGGAGATCTGCGCTTCTTGCATCCGTACGACATGATTGTCCTGATAAGCTTCAAGGTGCAATTTGGATCCAATGAAGAGCTTGTAGATTTTGTACTTCCGTATATTCTTCTCGAAGACATACTGGACCGCTTGAACCCGAAATACTGGTATTCGAATAATAGTAATGATAATTCCGGTGCCCGTATTCACTTTGTCGAAGAGCCCGGACGCCTTCCCCTCGAGACTACTGCATACATCCCTGCCGGAGACCTTTCGCTTGCCGCGCTCAATGCACTCAAGATTGGCGACATGATTCCCCTTCCCGCGCTGGATGAGGGTGATATTTACCTCGAGGCTGGTGGTGAAGATCTCTTTCATCTGCTTCCAGATGAAACGCTTTTGAATGGGGACTTTGCCACTGCTGCACAGATCCCGTTTGCAATTGAACGCATTCCCGGGGTGTGCTTCGATACAGGACCAGCCAAAGGGAAAATGGCTGAACCCGATCCTGTTTCGATACTTGCAGAACGCTGTACCGAGGGCTTTGCCAGGGTGGAGGAAGAACTTCACGCCCTTGCCCGGCGGCAAAGAGAGTTGCTGGATACGGCCTGGTTCTCCGCAGCCGAAGGATTACACGACGAAGAGAAGAAGGGGGCTGATGTCGGAGGGGGCCCCTGGCCTCTGGCCTTTATCCGCGATATCAAGCGCGAATTGCTCCTTGAAGTCTTCGAGAAGGAACGGGTTCCGATGATCGCCCAGGCCCTCTCCCTAATGGAGCCGCTCGTCGCGGGGGATATTCTTTCCCGAATGGACGGAGAAAAGCAGGAAGAGATATTCCTCTGTCTCTCGGCCTTGGGATTACCTGCCCCCTTTACGACAGAGGTCTTTGTCGGCGAATTCAGGCGTTTCCAGCGGAACAGTGCCCTTGGGGCTGGAGCCGTGGGAGCAGATCAACTGATCGGTCTCTTGAGCGCCTTTGACCGCAAGACAGAGAAGAAGATGCTCACTCTCCTTGAAAAGATACAGCCGGAACTCGCTCTGCAACTTTCACAGAGACAAGGCTTGGACCAAGCCGACAACCCTTCGATATAGGGAAGGCACGCGATACCATGAGCCCCCCGAGTGAATGCACCCTGATACAGGGCCTTGAGAACGTTCTCTCATCCATCGACAAGACGGGAGAAGAACGGTGGCACTTTATACTTGTAATACGGGGGCGGCTCTCCTGCAGTATCGAGGGGGGACAAAAACTTGTTGAGGGGCCCGTCCTCCTGCGAATCAAGCCGGGCGCCACTGGCAGACTCTATCCACTACCGGGAACGTCCCCTCGCAGCATGGAAATCTCGAGCCTCTCGCCGGGGAACAGGGATATACGGGAAATCCTCCTGCGCACCGGCGCCCGGAGCATTCTGGGGCCGGAGTCCCCTTCAGTTCTCCTCTTCCCCCTGAACCCTGTTGATGAACAGCGTATCGAAAGCATTTTTCACAGTATTGCTCAAGAGACTGAACTCGCAGGAAGGGGAAGCGCGGAACTCATCCTCCTGCGTCTTTCGGAACTCGCGCTCCTCCTCGAGCGCCATGAGGCAGAGGCTCATCCCATTCCGGATGTACGCGCTGGGGCCTGCCGCCCGGAAGATATTGACACCTGGCTTCGAAAACACTTCACCGAGGCCCTGAATCTGGACCAGATCGCACACGCCCTTGGCTACAGTCCCGCCTGGCTCTCGCGCCTTTACCGGGCCCGTACCGGCACCTGTCTCTTTGAAGAGGTGAATCGCCTGCGTATCGAGCGCGCCTGTTACCTGCTCAAGTACAGCGAGAAGTCCGTTACCGATATCGCCTTCGAAGTGGGCTACAACAATGTGTCGTTCTTCAACCGCATGTTCCGCCGCC
Organism: uncultured Spirochaetales bacterium; assembly: GCA_964541755.1. Classification (GTDB taxonomy): domain Bacteria; phylum Spirochaetota; class Spirochaetia; order Treponematales; family Breznakiellaceae; genus CAZIRF01. The sequence continues at coordinate 100,604 of CAZIRF010000001.1, forward strand.
ACCTCGCCGTCAACCCTGCAGCCTTCCGGGCGCGCAGCAGGGAATCCAGGGAAATTCCCGATACTCAACCTTTTCTGGAATGAATTCCTTGTAGTCAGTTTACTTTCTTCGCCTCAAGGACATATGACAGCGGCACTCCCTTGTGATTGAGAGATTCGAACATGCCGGATATATCGTAGTCGAATTCCTTGAAGCCGATAATATCCATGCCGTTTTTGCAAATTGCATCCATTATTTCCGAGAGGGCGTGCGTGTAGTTGATGAAGGTTTTGGATTCGTATGATTTCTTCGTCATGTAGTACATGCCGCCATTTTCGATCCACTCTTTTGAAAAATAGGAGTTGCAGATATTGAGGGGGTATTCTTCGATATATTCTTCCTCGCCCGGGGCCCCAAGCATGTTTGCGACAGGGTGCTGCTCATTAATAAGGAGGATGCCGTCTTTCTTGAGGCTGCCCGAAACAACGGCAAAAAACTTGTCCAAATCCTTGAACCAGCACAGGGCACCAATCGTTATAATGGCGATATCAAAACGCCCTTTCCATTCATCCCCGATATCAAGGATATTCTTGGCGTGGAAAATACAAGGAAGGCCCAATTCTTTGGCCGTACTGTTGGCGAATGCAACCTGATTTTCTGCAATGTCAAAACCCACGCCCTCTTTCGCGCCGGCCTTTACCACAGACATGAGCTCGCGGCCATTATTCGAACAGAACTGTACAACTGATTTATTGGCAATACCGTATTTTTTGATTGTTGCAGCCATGCCCTCTTCGAGAAAGGGATATTCCTGTGTGGAGATTTTCTCCACAATATCTTTCCCCCAAAGAGGGTCGCGGTTTTCAAAGGCCTCTTCCCATGCTTCTTTATTACCGGCTATGTAATCCATGATTGATCCTTTTAATCGGTATTTATTCTGCTCAATATACCACACCGAGGGGAGAACTGGCGGGACAATCGCTCTTGCAGGAACACCCGAACGGGTATAATCACAGCGGCACATACCGTGCCTATACCATAACGGGTATATTCCATCCCGCACGAGGGGGTAGCCCGGGATCCCGGGCCGCATTGGGGCAGGCAGCGGGCGGGGCTCGCAGAGACCCGTCGTGGGGTAGTGCCGGGCCGTGTCGGCCCGCGCGGCCCGGAGCCCGGGCGAGGGGGAGCCGCGTCAAGAGAGGGCGCAGTCTGGGGTTTTGGGCCGCCCGCATTTTTTTTGCTGTTCCCCCTTTGCATTACTATACGGGTGTGTAGTATAATAAGGATATGGGCGAGATACGCATCGGGACGTCGGGCTACAGCTACCTGGATTGGGTGGGACCGGTGTATCCGGAGGGCATGAAACAGGATGATTTTGTCGGGTACTACGCGCGGCTCTTCGGGGTCGTGGAGATAAACTTTACCTATTACCGCATGCCCACGGCGGGGCAGTTTTCGCGCATCATGGCGATGGCGGGCGGCGGGATGGGTTTTGCGGTGAAGGCAAATGAGGCCCTTACGCACAAGGTGGATCCGGCGACATGGCGGGAGGCGGCGGGGCGTTTCCTCGAGGCTTTGGGGCCGCTGCGCGAGGCGGGGCGGCTTGAGGCGGTGCTTCTGCAGTTTCCCTTTTCCTTCCATTACGATGTCGATCGGCGCCGTTACCTGGATACGCTGCTGGGGCAGTTTGCGGGGATTCCGCTCGCGGTGGAGTTTCGCAACAGCGACTGGTACAACGACCGGGTTATCGACGCCTTCCGCAGGCGGCAGGTAGCTCTCGCGGCCATGGACATGCCGTCCTTGAAGGGGCTGCCGCCGCTTATGGAACTGGTAACGGCTCCGCTTGCATACGTCCGCTTCCACGGGCGGAACGAGGTGAACTGGTGGGGATCGGACGCGGCGGCGCGCTACGACTACCGCTATTCGACGGACGAACTCCTCGCCTGGGCGGATCGGCTCGCGCTGATGGGCGAAAAGGCAGAGAAGACCCTCGTGTTTTTCAACAACCATCGGCGGGGACAGGCGGCAGACAACGCGAAGGAGCTGCGGGATATCCTGGGGCTCCCGGGGCCCAAGGCTGATAGCGGAGTAGCCGGGCGTGCCGTGGGCGGCGAGCTGTTTATCGACAATGGACGCGCCGACGACGGCGGTCGAACCGACGACAGCGCACGAAGCGACGCCGGCGCGCCATGACCCCGGTCCTGGCCCATATCAATGTCATAGATTTCGCGGCCCAACTGGCTACACTGCGCGATCCTTCCCTGCGCGAAAAACCCTTTGTGGTGGCGGCGCCGGGGGCGCGGGCGGTGGTCTTGTCGCCGTCGAGGCAGGCGCGGGCCGCCGGGGTGGATTCCGGCTGGCCTGTGGCTTTGGCCCAGCGGGCCCTGCCGGGTTTGACGATACTCCCGCCGGACGAGGCCGGGGCACGCGCCCTGAATGCGGGCATCGAGCGCATTGTGCGCGAGAGGTCGCCCGGGGTGCAGAATGACTCGGGCGGGCACTTTTGGCTCGATCTTACGGGGACCTTGCGGCTCTTTGGAGCGGCCCAGGACAACGCAGCGCGCATCCGCCGTTCGCTGGAACGGGAGCTGGGTATCGACGCGGTGCTGAGCCTCGCGACGAACAAGCTTGTGGCCAAGGTCCTGTCGCGGAGCATTCGTCCGGAGGGGCTGGCCCAGGTGGCGGCCGGAGATGAGGGGCGCTTTTTGGCGCACCAGTCTGTGCTGCTCCTGCCGGGGGTGGGGCCCGCCCTGTCCCGGCTCCTGGTGGCGGCAGGCCTCGAGGAGGCGGGGGAGCTCGCGGCCCTGGGCGACGAGGAGGTGCGCGCGCTTCTGGGCCCCCGGGGCATTGCCCTGCGCGACGCGGCCCGGGGCATCGACCGGCGGCCCCTTATTGAAGAGCGGCTCGAGGAGCGCGAGATTGTCCGGCGCCTGGACTTCCCGGTCGATGCCCTCGATATGGGCATGATACGGGCGGGGCTGCGGGCCCTGTGCGAGGACGCGGGGCTTGGTCTGCGGCGGGAGAAGCTCGCAGCGACGAAACTGCTTGTAAGCATTCGCCATACCGATGGCCTTGTACGGCAGGCTTCACGGCGCGCGGGGGCTAAGCGCCGCCAGACAGGGGCCCGGACCCTCCAGGCAGACTCCTGGGGCCACCAAGCGGGAGCTTGGAGCCTCCAAGCTTCTGCTTGGAGCCTTGACCGGGAGCTCTTCGACGCGGCTGCAACGGCCCTGGAAGCGGCCCTCGAGAGGCGGGTGCGCCTGCGCTCGCTTGTTCTGCGTGTGGGAGGTCTCGTGGCAGCTGTCGAGCAGTATGACCTTTTTTCGCCGCCAGATACTGTGCAGATTTCTCTGCCGGGACTTGAGGGTATAGCTGATGTCCCGACCAAGGGAGCCTCCTTCGCCGCGGCATCCCGGGAGCCCTTCCCCCGCGAGCGGGAGGAGCGACTGCAAAAAGCAGTGGACCGGGTGCGCGAGAAGTGGGGGCTGCCCCTTGTTCTGCGGGCCTCCTCGCTGCCCGCGGCCTTTGGCTGCGATGCGGCTGCCGCTGGCGCTGCAGGCGCCGCTGGAGGCGGCACTGCGGGCGCGGAGGCGGTCGAGCGGGAGCTGATCCATGCATGAAAGGCTGGCTCTGCGATCGGCCTGGTCACTCCTTGAAGGCCCGGTTCCCATAGAGCGCTGGGTTGAACGGCTTTCGGCAGAAGCTTGTTCGGCTGTCGCCTTCTGTGACCGCAACAGCCTCTATGGTCTCCCCGAGGCTTTCGAACTCTTTGGCGAGGCGGGGATCGACGTTATCATTGCGTGCGAGCTCTCCTTTGGGGGACTGTCTGTCTTTGCCTTTGTGGAGACGAGCCGGGGGCGCTCACGGCTCTGCGAGCTTCTTACCCGCATTGCCTCTGCAAGTGAGCCGGGGGCGGGCAGCAAACCGACGGGGACCACCTTAGCCGGGAGCGAGCCCTTCGATCTTCTTGAGGAGCTACGTCGCGATGCCGGCGGCCTCGTTCTGGCAACATACAACCCCCTTGCGGCGGCGGCCCTCCGCGATGCGGGCGCCTCTATGTATGTCGCTTTGAGCCCCGGCAAATTTGAAGCCCTGCGGGAAGGCCGCCGGCTGGGCCTTTCGCTTATCGCCCTCGACGATGCCTGGTTTCTCGAGGAAGGGGACCGGGAACTCCACCGGGTCCTGCGGGCGATCGGGACCGGCAAGACGGTGGGCTCTTTGGATGAAGGCGATATCGCAGAAGGGGTCTTTCTGGCAGCGGAAGACATGGAGGCCGCCATGGCCTCCTGGCCCGAAGCCCTTGAGAACCGGGTGCGCCTCGCAGAACGCTGTCGCGGTGTTCCGCTCTTTGAAGGATGGCAATTCCCCGCCGTAGCCGATGCCCACAGGAAGCTGCGGGCCCTTGTGTACGAGGGGGCGGAACGCCGTTACGGGGAACTCCACGAGGGGGTTGTCGAACGCATCGAGTACGAGCTCTGCGTTATCGGCGACATGGGCTTCGACGACTACTTTATGATCCTCGACGAAATCGTCAAGATGGCCAGCCGTACCTGCGGGCGCGGCTCGGGGGCCGCATCCATTGTGGCCTACTGCCTGGGGATAACCAACGTTGATCCCATCGCCTACAACTTGTATTTCGAGCGCTTCCTCAACCGTTCGCGCAAAGACCCACCCGACATCGACGTCGACTTCGCCTGGGATGAACGGGACACCCTTATTGAGCGGGTGATAGAACACTTCGGCCGCGATAACTGCGCGCGGGTGGCCAACCACAACCGCTTCCGCTATAGGGGAGCACTACGCGAGTGCGCCCGCGCCTATGGTATGAGCGACGAGTGGACGACGCACCTGGAGACCGCCGCAGCAGAAGAAGCTGCGGGCGCGACATCCATGACAGCCAACGCCAACACGACCCCATCACCAGCACGCCACGAGCCCCTTGCCCATGAAGTAATGGCCCTCGCCGCGCGCCTCGAGGGCCTCCCGCGCGGGCTCTCCATGCACTGCGGGGGTCTCGTCATCACCCCGAACGAGATTTGGCGGCACTGCCCCGTCTACCGATCCGCCGACGGCTTTCCCCTCCTCGCCTGGGAAAAGGAAGGGACCCAGGCGGCCGGCCTCGTAAAAATCGACCTTTTGGGGAACCGCTCGCTCGCCGTTATCCGCGACGCCCTCGCCGCCCTGGGCCCGGCCGCGCCGGAGCCCGCAACCTGGTTCCCGGCCGAGGACCCGGCCACCGTCGAGGCCCTCGCCCGCGGCGATTCAATCGGCGTATTCTACATAGAGTCGCCCGCCATGCGCCAGCTTCAAAAGAAGACAGGCCGCGGGGACTTTGACCATATTGTCATTCACTCATCAATTATTCGCCCCGCGGCCAACCGCTTTATCGCCGAGTATGTCCGACGCTTACACGGGGAGCCATGGGCGAGCCTCGACCCGCGTCTCGACCGCCTCCTCGCCGAAAGCTACGGAATACTCTGCTATCAGGAAGACGTCTCGCGGGTCGCTATCGCCCTCGCCGGCTTCGATGAGGCCGAAGCCGATGCCCTGCGCAAGCTCATCGCGAAAAAGGCGGGAGGCGCAAAGATGGCCCGTTACGAGGAACGATTCAGAAGCGGCTACGCGACGAACGCGGTCTCGAAAGAGGCCGTCGAGACCGTCTGGTCCATGATGCTCTCCTTCGACGGCTATTCCTTCTGCAAACCACACTCCGCCTCTTACGCCATGGTCTCCTTCCAATCGGCCTGGCTGCGCGTCCACCACCCGGCGCCCTTCATGGCCGCCGTCCTCTCCAATGGCGGGGGCTACTATCGCCCGGGCGCCTACGTAAGCGAAGCCCGCCGCATGGGTCTTGAGGTACGCGGCCCCTGTGTCAACGAGAGCGTGTACGCCTATAGCGGGAAAAACGCGACCCTCACTATCGGCTTCATGGCAATTTCGGGTCTCTCGTTGGCCTGCGCCAATCGCATTGTCGACGAGCGCGATAAAAATGGCCCCTACCGCAGCCTCGAAGATTTTACCCGCCGCACACGCCCCGGCCGCGACGATGCGGTCTCCCTCGCCCAAGCCGGCGCCCTGGACGCCCTTGCCCCCGGTTGCGAACGAAGCCTCCAAGTGCGCACGGTTCTCTGTTCGGGAAGCCCTTTCATGGTCAAGGCTGATAGTTCCACCCGCCAAAACGAGCTCTTTGCAGCGTCTCCGGCTGTCGCGTATGGCAGCAAACAGGGCGCGGGGGCTCTGCGGCCCACACCGTCCTTCGCTCCCGCTTCGAAAGCCATGCCGGCGCAGATCCAGGCTGTTCGCATTGCCGAATTCGAGAATCTGGGCTTCCTGCGCGACGGCTCTGTTCTTTCGCTGTATGCGCGGGAGCTCGCGACAGTACGGCGCAGCTATGCGCGGGACCTGCCCCAACTCGTGGGGCACAAGGTGGTCCTCGCCGCCTGGCCCGTGGCACACAAGGAGGTCTGGACCTCCGGCGGCGAGGTAATGAGTTTTATCAGTTTTGAGGACGAGACCGCCCTTTACGAGACGGTCTTCTTCCCGGAAGTGTATCGGCGGTCGCGGCGGCTCCTCATGGGACAGAAAGCCCTCCTCGTCCTGGGGCGTGTTGCCCTGGACGAAGGGGCTATCAGCCTTGAGGTCGAGGACCTGCGCCTTCTTACACCACGATATTCACGAGCTTGTTCGGGACAACGATCACCTTCTTGATAGCCTTGCCCTCGGTAAATTCCTTGGTGCGGGGGCTCTCGAGGGCAATACGCTCAAGCTCCTCTTTGGGGGTATCGAGCGCAGCGGTAAACTTGTCACGCAACTTGCCGCAGATCTGGATGACAATCGTCACCTCGTCGTCCTTGGTAAGCGCCTCGTCAAAGAGGGGCCAGGCTTCGCGAGAAATTCCCCCGCTCTTGCCAATACGCTCCCACAGTTCCTCGCCCAGATGGGGGGCGTAGGGGGCTATCAGTTTGACCATTACTTCCATGGCCTCTCGCGGGAGTTCGTCGAGCTTGGCGAGTTCACTCGAGTAAATCATCATCTGGCTGATAGCCGTATTGAAGTTGAGGCTGTCGGTATCGGATGTGACCTTCTTGATCGTCTTGTGCATCAGCTTCAAGAGATCGCCCTCGACGGGCGTGTCGACAAGGGGTTTCTCGCTCAAGGCCCAGAGGCGCTCGAGGAAGCGGGAAGCCCCCACAAGGCCAGCGGTTGCCCAGGGCTTGGAGACCTCGAGGGGGCCCATGAACATCTCGTAGACACGCATGGCATCGGCCCCGAACTCGGCAATAATGTCGTCGGGGTTGATGACATTGCCGCGGCTCTTGGACATCTTCTGATTGTCCTCGCCCAAGATCATGCCCTGGTTCACAAGGCGCTGGAAGGGTTCCTTCGTGTTGACAACGCCGATATCGTAAAGGACCTTATGCCAGAAACGGCTGTAGAGGAGGTGGAGCACCGCATGCTCGGTGCCGCCAATATAGAGATCGACCGGCATCCAGTACTCAACCGCTTCCTTCGAGGCAAAGGCGCCTTCATTCTTGGGGTCGAGGTAGCGCAGATAGTACCAGCAGGAGCCGGCCCACTGGGGCATGGTATTGGTCTCGCGGCGGGCAGTCGGATACCCGCACTTGGGGCAGGTGCAAGTGACCCAGTCCTCGATGGTTGCGAGGGGGGATTCCCCCGTGCCCGAGGGTGCGTAACTCGTTACGTCGGGGAGCTTGAGGGGAAGCTCGGATTCCGGCACCGGAACCGTGCCGCACTTGGGGCAGTGGACGAGGGGGATGGGTTCGCCCCAGTACCTCTGGCGGGCGAAGATCCAGTCACGCAATTTATAGTTGATGGCCTTCTTGCCAATCCCCCTCTCTTCGAGCCAGGCCGTTATCTTCGCCTTCGCCTCGCCGGTAGGGAGTCCGTTGAACTGGGCGGAGTTGACGGTCCAGCCATCTGCGGCGGTACATTCGGCCGGAGGGGCACTGTAGTCTGCCGCCGGGTCAAAGGCTTCGTGGGTCACCGTGCGGATAAGCGGGAGATCAAAGGCCTTGGCAAAGTCCCAGTCCCGCTCGTCGTGGGCGGGAACGGCCATGATGGCCCCCGTCCCGTAGGAGATAAGGACGTAGTCGGCTATCCATATCGGGATTTTGACCCCGTTTACCGGGTTTATTGCGTATGAACCGGTAAAGACGCCCGTCTTGTCCTTGGCGAGATCGGTACGCTCAAGGTCGCTCTTCTTTGCGGCCGCGTCGATGTAGGCCTCGACGGCGTTCTTTTGGGCATCACTTGTAATGCCGGCGACCAAGGGGTGTTCGGGCGAGAGGACCATGTAGGTCGCCCCGAAGAGGGTGTCCGGTCTGGTTGTATAGATCTCTATGGTCTCCTCGCGTCCATCCAGCTTGAAGTGGACATTGGCGCCCTCGCTCTTGCCAATCCAGTTGCGCTGCATCAGCTTGACCGGTTCGGGCCAATCGAGGGTATCGAGATCTTCAAGGAGCCTCTCGGCGTATTCGGTAATCTTGAGTATCCACTGGCGAATTCGCTTGCGCGTCACCTTGGTGCCGCAGCGATCGCACTCGCCGTCTTTGACCTCTTCATTTGCCAAACCCGTCTGGCAGGAGGGACACCAGTTGATGGGGGTATCGCTCTCGTAGGCGAGCCCCATTTCGAAGAGCTTGAGGAAGATCCACTGGGTCCACTTGTAGTAGTCGCTCTCGCAGGTTGAAATCTCGCGATCCCAATCGTAGGAAAAGCCCAGGGATTTGATCTGGCGGCGGAACATCTTGATGTTGTCGTTTGTGGTTATCGAGGGATGCGTCCCCGTCTTGATGGCGTAGTTCTCTGCCGGAAGGCCGAATGCGTCGAAGCCCATGGGGTGGAGAACGTTGTAGCCGTTCATGCGCAGAAAGCGACAGTAGATATCGGTGGCGGTATATCCCTCCGGGTGTCCCACGTGTAGACCGGCACCAGACGGATAGGGGAACATGTCGAGGACGTAGCGGCGCTTCTCTTTGGGGAAGGCCGGGTCTTCAACAGCCCGGAAAGTCTTGTGCTCGTCCCAAAATTTCTGCCATTTGGGCTCGATACGGTCGAAGGGGTACTTGGCCATTCTGCGGCTCCTTGTCGAGAGATGAACGAGATTGATGCTGTTGATGAATGATACCGGATAGCACTCTTGTGGGCAAGACAGGCCGGAATGTGTACAAATTGACTATGAATATCAAGTAGAGCCGTATATACTTGAGAAAATACCGCAAAAATGTGGGAGCACCCATGCACATCAAAAAATACACCCTGCTGATGCCTGTCATCATCAGCATGCTCCTTCTTCTCTTGTCCTGTACCGTCAACAAAACAGTCCCCGAAGCCCATCGCGGCACCGTTGATTTGCGCGACCCTTCAATTCTTTCCTCCGGGCTTGTTCCCCTTGTCGGGGAATGGGACTTTTTCTGGCATCGCCTCTACACCCCGAAAAATCTTCCGCCTCTTGTCTCTACTTGGGCAGAACTCCCGGGGCTCTGGAACGATCTGCCGCAAACAAGCGGGCAGGACAACCGCGGCAGTGGCTATGCAAGCTACCATCTTCGCGTACTGTTGCCCGGGCAAGATCGCTACGCAATAAAAATACGCGAATTCAACAACTCGTACCGGCTTTGGGCCAACGGCGAACTCCTGGGCTCTGTCGGTATTCCCGGGGAGAGCAAGGAGACAACACGCCCCTCATACCGGCGCGAAGAATACTACTTCGACAGCGGCGTACAGCTCGACCTCGTACTTCAAGTGGCCTGCTGGGAGCACCGCAAGGGCGGTCCCGAAGAATACATCTTCTTCGGCTACGACGACGACATCAAGCGCCTCAAGATAATGCTTCTCATTATCGACCTGTGCATTGGCGGGGCTGCCTTGGTTATTGGTCTGTATCACTTTTTCCTGTATCTCCATCGCAGGAAAGACAAGCTCTATCTGGTTTTTCTTCTTCTTTGCATTGTCATTCTGGTTCGATCGTTTTTCTGCGGCGAAAAAATCATTCTCAATGTGTTTCCCGAATTCTCATGGCATATTTCAATGGATATCGATTACATATCCATTTATGTCATTCTGCCAATAATAATCGCACTCCTCTCGCGCATGTTTCCCGCTCTCAACGTCCCCTGGCTCACTTGGATCTACATTGGTTTGGCGGGCATACTTACGCTCGGCATGCTGCTTCCAGATACCATATACGCCACCTACACCATGAAGTGGTTTGAAGTATTGGCCATAGCATGCATGATTCACGGCAATATCATGTTGATAATTGCGACATGGCGACGCTATCCGCAGGCACTCACCGTACTTATCGGGTTTTTCATTCTCTGCCTCACCGCCGTAGCCGACATCCTCTTCATGAACCGCATCTTCCTCTTTCACGGACATATCCTGCACGTCGGTTTTTCGGTTTTCATGGCCTTCGAGGCCTTCTGTCTGGCCGGGCGATTTTCACAGGCGATGACGGCCAACGAACAAAACCTCGAACGCCTGCATCAGCTCAATACCTCACTCACCCGTTTTGTCCCCGTCGAATTCATGCACTTCCTCGAACGCGAAGCCTTTGCCGAAGGCGATGCAATCCTCCACATGGACACTGACATTGCACACATACACATTGCGCTTCAAGGGCTTGGAGCGCAGGGTATCGGGATTGCAGAAGCGACATCCGGTGCACTTGACCGCTATTTCGCACGCATAATTCCCCAGATTAGTGAAAACGGCGGCTTTGTCGAATCCCTCAAGGGCAACAAGCTCGTCCTGCTCTTCTCGGTAAGCGCCCAGAAGGCAGTCTCATCCTGTCTGCTCATACATCGCGAGTTCGAAGCAATTTCACGCGAAGGGATAAGCCCGGGGTCTGGTCCCGGCCCCGCATTGAACATGCATGCCGGCATTCACTGGGGGCCGCTGTCCGGCAGCCCGGGACACGATAGCAGGGACAGTTCACGCTGCGATGCAAGTCTCATCGCAGAGAAAGTCAGGGATCTTGCCACGCTGTTCGGCGCTCACTTGCTCCTTACCCAGGATGTCTGTCGCCAGCTGGGTTCCCTCGATGAATGGAACATGCGCTTCCTCTGCAGGCTGCGTGTGAAGACGCGTCTCATGCCAATCAGTGTGTACGAGGTGTTCACCTCCCTCCCCCCGGAGACCCGGGCGCTCACCCTTTCGACACGCGAACTCTTTGAAGTGGCCGTGCAGGACTTCTGGCACGGCTTGCGCGATGAAGCACTCGTTTCCTTCGAGCACGTCCTGCATATCCACCCCGAAGATGCATCGGCAGCCAAATACCGCGAGTGGATAAAAAACCCCGAACTCTTCGCCACAGAGAGCGCCCTGCTGCGTCAATAAAAGGATTGATCCTGCGCGTGCTTGAGTTGCGCTGAATCCAACAACGCAGCACTTGCTGCAGCGACGTTAGCAACATCAACCGGGACAAGTACGGCGGCGGCACCCATAAAAAAACCCGCCCCAACGGGGCGGGTCAAAAGAATCTCTTGCAAACAATAACCCGATGCCCGCCCCGCGAAGGGGAGGCCGGGCCCGAGGGCCCCGCCAGGCATCAGCCTATTTATTTCATGTACAGCGGGCGCGGTTCGTAGTGCGTGTGGAGAAGCTCGTGGGCCTTGTGGCTGTTCGGCTTCTCCAGGAACTCCTCATACACCTGGGTGATGTAGGGGTTCTGGTGCGAGCAGCGGTAGGTCGACTTCTCGTCATCGTGGTAGATACCTTCGATACGCTTTGCGCGGACTTCGTCCGTGCAGCCATAGGGCTGGCCGCCACCGGCGATACAACCGCCGCGGCAGGCCATGACCTCGATGAACTGCCAGGGGCTGGGCTTGCCGGCATCGCGGGCTTCGCGCACCTTGTCGAGGACTGCCGCAATGTTACCCATCTGGTGGGCAATCGCAATCTTGACCTTGGTTCCGCCCATATCGACTTCTGCTTCCTTGACCCCTTCGAGGCCACGGGCCGGCATGAAGTCCACACTGCCCATTTCCTTTCCGGTTACCAGGACGTGAGCGGTTCGGACAGCCGCTTCCATAACACCACCGGTAGCACCAAAGATGGTGCCGGCGCCAGTGTAGGGACCGAGGGGGCTGTCGGCTTCTTCATCGGGAAGGTTGAGGATGTCGATCCCGGCCTGCTTGATCATGCGGGCGAGTTCGCGGGTGGTAATGGAGCAGTCGACGTCCCATTCGCCAGATGACTTCATGTCATCGTTGCGATGGGTCTCGTACTTCTTGGCGGTACAGGGCATGACCGAAACCGAGTAGACCTTCTTGGGATCGATGCCGGCCTTGGGGGCCCAGTAGGCCTTGATCATGGCGCCCATCATCTGCTGCGGGCTCTTTGCCGTCGAGAAGTTGGGGATCATGTCGTCGTAGTACTTCTCCATGTAGTCGACCCAAGCGGGGCAACAGGAGGTGATGAGGGGGATGTCGCCGCCCTTGGTAAGGCGGGTGACGAGCTCGGAGCCCTCTTCCATGATCGTAAGGTCGGCGGCAAAGTTGGTGTCGAAGACCGTCTCGAAGCCCAAGCGGCGAAGGGCCGCGTAGATCTTCTTGGTGATGACCGTACCGGGCTCGAGCCCGAACTCTTCACCAAGGGCAACGCGGACGGCCGGGGCAATCTGAACTACCGAATGGATATCCGGATCGCTCAGGCGGTTCCACACCTTGACGGTGTCGTCGCGCTCATAGATGGCGCCGACGGGACAGTGGGCCGCGCACTGGCCGCACTTGATACAGGGGCTGTCGCCCAGCGGGACATCGGCGGCAGAGGCAATGCGCCCCTTCTCGCCACGGCCCAGGAACTCGATGGCCCAGACGTTCTGCATGTCCTGGCAGACCTTGACGCAGCGGCCGCAGCGGACGCACTTGTCGGGGTTGAGGGTGATGGCAGGGTTGGAATCATCCACCGGAGTACCACGCAGGAAGTTCTCGTAGGGAACCTCGCGGATACCGAACTCGGCGGCGAGGGTCTGAAGTTCGCAGGACCCGCTGCGGGGGCACTGGAGACAGTCATTCGGATGGTTCGAAAGGATGAGCTCGAGAACGGTCCGGCGAACCTGAACGATTTCAGGATCATGGGTGATGATCGAGAGCCCCTCGTTGACCGGGGTTGTACAGGCGCGAACCATCTTGGGCGACCCCTCGATGCGAACAATACACAGACCACAGGCCGCCCAAGCAGGGAGGTCCGGGTTATAGCAGAGGGTCGGGATCTTTACGTTGACCTTCTTGGCAGCGTCCAGGATCGTTGTACCTTCCTCGACCTGAATGGCGATGCCATTTATCTTGCAGTTGACCATTCTTCCTTCTCCTTATTTCTTGAGGACGGCGCCGAATTTACAGGTGCGCTCACACTCACCGCACTTGATACACGCATTCTGGTCGATGACGTGCGGGCTCTTGCGCTCGCCGGAGATACAGGATACCGGGCACTTGCGGGCACAAAGACCGCAACCGATACACTTGTCCGGATCAATTTCAAAACGAACGAGGCTCTTGCACTTGCCAGCCGGGCACTTCTTGTCGACGATGTGCGCAAGGTACTCCTCGCGGAAGTTGCGCATCGTGGACAGGGTGGGATTGGCAGCAGAACCGCCCAACATACAGAGCGAGGCCTTGGTCATGGCCTTGCCGATGGACTCGAGCTTGTCGAGGTCATCCATCTCGCCATTGCCTTTCGCAATCTTGTTGAGGATGGCCAGGATCTGGTGCGTACCGATACGGCAGGGCGAACACTTGCCGCAGGACTCGTCAACGCAGAACTCCATGTAGAAGCGGGAGACGTCCACAACACAGTCGTCCTCATCCATAACGATAAGACCGCCGGAACCCATCATGGAGCCAAGCTTGGTCAGGCTCTCGAAGTCGATGGGGGTATCCAGGACTTTTTCGGTAAGGATACCGCCGGAAGGACCGCCGGTCTGGGCGCCCTTGAACTTCTTGCCGTCCTTGATGCCGCCGCCGATGTCGAAGATGATCTCGCGAAGGGTCGTCCCCATGGGAACTTCAACGAGACCAGAGTTGTTGACCTTGCCGGTAAGGGCGAAGACCTTGGTGCCCTTGGAGGTCTCGGTACCAATGGAGGCGAACCACTCGGGGCCCTTGGTAAGGATAACGGGGATGTTGGCCCAAGTCTCAACGTTGTTGATAACCGTGGGCTTGCCCCAAAGACCGCTTACCGCGGGGAAGGGGGGCTTGGGGGTAGGCATACCGCGTTCGCCTTCGAGGGAGCGCAGGAGGGCCGTCTCTTCACCACAGACAAAGGCACCGGCGCCAAGACGAATCTCGATGTCGAAGTCAAAGCCCGAATTGAGGATGTTCTTTCCAAGAAGGCCGTATTCGCGGGCCTGCTCGAGGGCGATCTTGAGGCGATCGATGGCGAGGGGGTATTCCGCGCGGATATAGACATAACCGGTATTGGCGCCAACGGTCTTGCCGCCAATGGTCATGGCTTCGATGATGGAGTGGGGATCGCCCTCAATGGTGGAACGATCCATATACGCCCCGGGGTCGCCCTCGTCGGCGTTACAGATGATGTACTTCGTCTCGTTGTTCTCTTTGCGGGTAAGCTCCCACTTGAGCCAGGTGGGGAAGCCGGCGCCGCCACGGCCGCGAAGACCGGCAGTCTTGAGAGTCGCGATGACATCCTCGCTCTTCATCTCGAAGAGAACTTTTTCGAGGGCGGCATAGCCGTCGCGGGCAATGTACTCATCGATGTTTTCGGGGTTGATAACGCCGCAGTTGCGCAGGACGATACGAACCTGCTTCTGATAGAACTCGATGTCCTCGACCGCGAGCTTGGTCTTCTTGCTCTCGTCCTGCTTGTACAGGAGGCGCTTTACCTCGCGCCCCTTGACGACCTGCTCGGCGATGATGTCGGCGGCGTCTTCGGGCTTCACTTCAACATAGAAGGAATCTTCGGGGAGGACCTTGACGATGGGGCCCTTTTCACAGAACCCGAAACAGCCGGTCTTGACGATCTGGACCTTGTCCTTGACGCCCTGTTTTTCCGCCTCTGCGAGGAGGTTCCGGAAAATGTCGTCACCCTTGTTCGACTCGCAGCCGGTACCACCGCAGACGAGTATGTAATGGTTGAATGCCATGCAGTATCTCCTTGTCTGGCCGTCAGCCGACGATGTCGGCGGCGGGCCGGTCGATGATGAGCTTGTCCACGAGCTTCTTACCGATGATGTGCTGCTCGAGGATCTCCTCTGCTACCTTGGGATCCACCTTTCCGTAGATAACCGTGGGCATCTCGGGAACGACAATCTCCACCGTAGGCTCCGAGTGGCAGAGTCCCATACAGCCGGTCTGGCGAACCAGGACTTCACCGGCGATCTTCTTTTCGTCGAGGGCTTTGAGGAAGTAGTCGAGTGTTTCCTTGGCGCCAGCGGCGATACCGCAGGTACCCATACCGACGATGATCTGGATTTCTTTACCTTCAACTTCACGCTTGCGCAAGTCGGACTTGCGGGTATCGCGGAGTTTGCGCAATTCTTCCAACGTCATTTTGGCCATTGCATGCTCCTTGTTTCAGTGTCGTTATTGTGAGCGCAGAAACTGATCGAGCAGATTCAGCGCCGCCGCAGATTCCAAACCGCCGACAGCCTCGGCGAGCTCGGTTTTCCGCAGCTCCAGGTCTTCTTCATCCTCGTTCCCTTCACGTATCCAGTGAACGACCCACTCATCGGGGCCCGCGAACAGGAACATTGTCCGAATCAACCCGGGCACGTCGCCCAAGGGCGGCGTATCTACATTGCGAAGGTCGAAACTGGCTCGTACGGTCGTTCCCTCACCCTTGCGGGATTCGATCGACCACTCGCCGCCCGACACCGTCGCGGTCTGGACCAGAAAGGGAATCCCCAATCCAACACTTCGGCCGGGGTGTTTGACCCCGTCGGAATGGAAGGGGTCCTTCGCCTTTGCAAGTTCATTCTCTGTCATGCCCCGGCCGTTGTCTGCCAAGGCAAAGCGGAACCAGTCCGCACTCTGTTCCAAGGTCGCATGCACCTCGTTCGCACCGGATTCGGCGGCGTTTTGGGCAATATCCGCGACAAGGTCACAGAGGGTGAAGTGCATTACTGTCCCTTGTACTTCGCAATAATTTCGGGAAGCTGATCTTTCGTCACCTTGCCGTACACGTCGTTTCCAACGGTAATGACCGGCGCGAGGCCGCAGCAGCCGACGCAGCGAACGGGATCTACCGAGAAAAGCCCGTCATCGGTCACCTGGCCCTCTTCGAGGGAGAGGATATCGCGAACTTCGTCGATAAGGTCCTGGCCGCCCTTGAGGTAGCACGCGGTTCCCAGACACACGGAAATTTTGTACTTGCCGGGCTTGGTGGTCTTGAAGTAGTGATAGAAGGTCACTACGCCGTAGATCTTCGCGAGGGGAAGATCGGTCATGCGGGAAAGGCGTTCTGCCGCTTCACGCGGAATATACCCGAATTCTCCCTGAATCTTGTGCAGGATGTTGATCAAGCTTCCGGGCTTGTCCTTCCACTCTTCGATGTACGAGACAAGTTCCGCAGAAAACGCTATGTCCCGCGCTGGCTCTGTAGCCGTTGCCATGGATACCCCCATTGAATTAGATAAAAAAGTATCGTTTGAGACGCGGCTACATTCTATAAGCAGACTGCTTTTTACGCAAGCAGGGGAAATCAGTATAAATTTATACATATGTTAGAATTATCTTACTCCTCTTGCCAAATGGATAAAAAAAGCTATTATGGATGCTGGAGGATGCTATGCCACTGCAAATAATTGGAAAATTTCTCTCGCTGCTCAATTCAAATACCCGTCTGGCACATCTCGCCCTTGGTGGGGCTTTTGGTGTTTTCCTGGGACTCCTGCCAGCCAATTCACTTATCTGGATTGTTCTTTTTCTTCTATTATTTTTTACGAAGATTAATTACCGTTTTCAAGTAATCATAATGGGGCTGATAAAACTCTCGTCACCACTCTATGCCGCAGCACTCGACGAGCTTGGGTTGGCAATACTCACCGTGCCCTCCCTGCAAGATTTCTTCACAAATTTGGCCACTATTCCTCTCTTCTGGCTTACCCGCTACAACAACAGTATGGTTGCCGGTGGCTTTGTGGCGGGCATGGCACTTCTCCTGCCAACGGGCCTTATCTTTGCGCTCCTCATCCACCTCTACCGACTCAAACTGGAGCCCCTCGTCGCCAAATCCAAACTGATGCTCGCAATCAAACGGCTTCCCCTCGTCACCAAAATGGCCAAACTGGCCAATTCCAACCAATAATCCCGACCACAAATACTTTGGAGCACTACGTGAAAAAACAAGACACACACAAAAAGCCCCCCAAAGCGGCAAAGATTCTCCGCAAACAGTGGAAAGAACGCGCCTTTGCCAAGAAACTCCTTAAAAAAATTGCCAAGCCCGCAGATAAAACCTTCTTCGACTCCTGCTTCTCTCCATCAACGGGAAACGGATTGCGCCTTCTCAAAGAAGACCTTGGCTATAAGGAAATCAAACGTCTCAACGGCCTCGTAAAAGCCATAAAAGCCAATCGCGGCTGGTTCAAACCGGGTTCCATCATTCTGGTCGCCATTCTTGCCGGCGGGGGAACTGCTTTCGGCCTGGTTGCCATGAACCCCATACTCGAACATGTTTTTGAAAACGCACTCGAAGGCCTTTTCCAAGCCAAGGCTGATGTAGACGGCTTTCGCTTCAACCCTGTTACAATGCGTGTGGAGACGAGTGCGATTCGGGTAGCAGATCGCGACAAGCCCATGACAAACCTCTTCGAAGCCGGCACCACACGCATTGCCCTCAACCCGGATGCAGTCTTGCGTGGCCGTATTCACATTCTGGAATTGCGCCTTGAGGGCCTTGCTTTTGCTACGGCCAGAACCGTCTCCGGGGCCCTTCCCGAGTACCCCGAAAAAGAAAAATCGGCCACACAATTTGCAGAGAAGGCCGAACTGCCGCCCCTTATCGACTTCGCCAATTTTGATCCTCTTGCGCTCCTTGAAAAGGAGAAGAACAAACTCGCCACTACGGCGGCCTGGGCAGATGCGCAAGCTGCTGCAGAAGAAGCCATTCCACGCTGGGAAGGCCAGATAAACGAGACCCGTCAAAATGTGGAAGACTTCATGGCCAGCATTCAACGTCTTCGCACTGTCGACGTAAACAAGGTGAAAACCCTCGATGAATTGCGGCTCCTCGTAAAAGATGCCGAGGAGAGCATATCCAGCGGGAAACAACTGGCCAGTGATGCAGAAATCATTCGCTCGGGACTTGAAAAAGATATCACCCGTATCAAAGCCCTGGAAAAACAGGCCCGTGCCGCCGTCGATACCGATTTCCGCTATCTTGCCTCCTTCGTAAATCCGTCTTCAGGGGTCGCCATGGAGGCGTTCGAACCTCTCATTCGCAATATGTTGACCGATACGGGTGCGAAATACTTTGATACCGGCACCCGGATAGTCGAACTCCTGGACCGCTTGAACGCGCAATATGGCCCTGTGGCACACAAAGCCATCCTTGCGGCGAAATCGGGCAAAGCCGGTAAAGAGGAAGAAAAAACAAAGGATACGCCCGTTACCAAAACCCGCGAGGGGCGCACGGTGCCCTTTGGCGCAGCTGAGTATCCCCTGTTTCGACTCGATCTCCTCTCGTCCAGTTTTACACTCGACAACACGGCTTGGGACATCAAACTTGAAAACATCAGTTCCGCACCAGCCCGGTCGACAGAACCGGTTAAGCTCTTCCTGTCAAACAGCAAGGGAAGCGAGCGCATTGCAGTACAGGCGGCAATTGCTATCGCAGATACCGGGGCGCCACTCTTTGACGCCGAGGCAGCAATAGAGAACATCCCCATCGACTTCAAGGATAGTTTCGAGGCCCTGGGCATATCCTCATTTGGCGGGACCCTCTCCGGAGCAATCTCACTTGCGGCGAATCGTTCAGGGGCCTTCACCGTGGGAATGCCCATCACTCTGAATTCAATTAGTATTGATGGAATTGATGGAAGCCTTGCACAAATTGTCGCGGACGCCATTCGGGACATTGGCTCGGTGGAACTTTCCACCGCTCTTTCTCGTACCCCATCATCCGCCAGCAGTTTTTCGTTGGAATCCAATATCGATCAGATCGTATCGAACAGCGTCCAAAAACTCGCACTCAAATATGCCGATGAGGCCAAGCGAAAGCTTGAAACAGCCCTGCGAGACTGGGTACGCGAGGAATTTGAAGGAAGCATTTCAACGGCCGAACTCGACAGCCTCTTGGGCATCCTCACGCAGGATGAAGCAAGCCTCGCAAAGGGCAAGGCCATTGTTGACGCAAAAAAGAAAGAACTGGAGGCAGCCATCAAGGCCAAAGCGGAAGGAGCCATCAAGGAGACTATCAAAAAGAATGTCGACCCCGCCCTCCTCGACAAGGTGGACGGCGATACTCTCAAAAAAATAAAAATCCCCGGGCTCAAGTAGCCGACGGGCCTGCTTGGCCGCGCAAGAGCGGCCGCAGGAGAGATTCCAAGCCATTTACCTTGATCTCGTGAATGGCTGCGAGTTTCTCGCCAAGTTCACCCTGCGGCCAACCCTGCTTCTTGAACCAGACGACATAGGGTTCGGGCAAATCGACGAGATAGCGGCCGGCATATTTGCCAAAGGGCATACGGGTATTTGCAAGATCGACAAGACGCCGCTGCTCTTCGGCCCCTACGTCAAAGTCGCCGGGGACCTCTCCACCAAAAAAGCCGGCATCTTCGGGGTGCCCGGGGCTCATTGCCACTTGAAGTCGAGGCTCAAAGGGGCCTCCAAAACCAGGACATCGAGGAGTGGAAGCTCCCATATCAGTTTGTTTCCCGAATAGCTTCCCCTGCTCGCCTTCGCAATTTTACCCGGGACTGAAAACGACAGAGTCAAGCTTCCTTCCCGAATTTCCTTTGCCACACCCGGCCCATAGAGGGCTTCAATGGAATCGAGATACTCGATTTGATCCATCTCCTCGCCGGTCGCGAGCGGGGCCATAAGTGCGGTGAGATAATCGACAATATCGGGAGAGAGGGTCGACACAAAAATCGGGGCATTGTCCCGATCAAGCGAAAAGACTACCGAACCACTTCGTCTCTTGTCTTTTGCAACCCCACACCACTCGACAGAAGCAGGGGCGTCAAGACCGCGCAAGCGCTCACTGCCGGTATGGGCAAAGAGCGCGTTGAAATCGTGTGCGCGCACTTGCCCCAAGAGTTGAGCCCCGGATTCCGACACCAGTGCCGATGAAGAAATACCGGGGGCCTGCGCCAGGGCCTTGTTTATTGCCTGTGGGTCGATGATAACCTCGTCACTTACGCCGGACAAATTCGCGAGCACGCGCATAAAGTGGTCCTCAAAAGCGACATCGACCGTACTGTGTGCCGCACCATCGGCCAAAAGGGTGATGTCGATACGGGCAGAGCAGCTGGTAAAAAAAGCAAGAAGCAATGAAAGCGCAAGTGCGCCCTTGAACGACAGAATATGTCTCATTATCAGTTCTCCAAAAATTGAAAGCTCTCTGAGGGCACAATACCCTTATCAAACCATGTCACATCGGCAAGGTATCACAAACAGGCCAACTATTCTTCCCGAAACATGCGAAAGACATACCAGACCCCTGTACCTTGAAATGCATTCATGCATCCACCGTTACCATGCCAAAGCCTGCAACCCGCCGCCCCGTTTCGGGTCAAAAACCTGACAGAAAAGGTTTCCATACGAGAAACCCGGAAGCACGCCACCCAAAGGAGTATCCCGTGAGCACGAACACCACAAGCCCTTGGTCCTTTCTCGATCAATATCGCAATACCCACTTCAAGGGCGAGTGGCCCACCCTGCCGGAAACCTTCCGTATCAGTGTCGAGCGCTTTGGCGAACGTCCCTGTTTTACCGTCTACGAACCGGGCCGAATATCGCTCAATTACCGGGAAGCCCTTGCTCGAATCGAGGCGGTAGCCCGTTGGCTCCACAACAAGGGTATCAAGCGCGAAATGAAGGTGGCCGTTACCGGGAAAAACTCGCCGGAATGGGCTATCGCCTACCTGGGGGTTCTCTTTACCGGTGCAACCGTTGTACCAATCGACTATCAGCTCAAAAATGAAGAAATTGAAAAACTGATGAAGACGGCCGACTGTTCCATCGCCTTTGTGGATGAGGAAAAGCACGACTGGTTTTTGGAAAAAAAAGACACTCTCAAGGAAGTGGTTTCCCTGCGAAAGGGTGTCGGGGAGTACATCTATACGCTCGACGGCCCGGATGAAGCCATTGAACCCGCCCTTGAAACGGATTTGGCCGCCATTCTTTTTACCTCCGGTACAACCGGCATTCCCAAAGGCGTCATGCTTACCCACCAGAACTTCATTGCGGACTGCTACCTGGCACAAGCCAATCTAACGGTTCTTCCCACAGATGTATTTTATGCACTGTTGCCCATCCATCACTCCTATACCATGCTCGCCGTATTTATCGAGGCGATATCCTGCGGGTCGGAGATTGTTTTCGGCAAAAAGATGATCACCAGCCAGATACTCAAAGATTTGAAGGAAGCAAAAATCACCATGTTCCTGGGCGTGCCGCTCCTCTTCAATAAAGTCCTCGCCGGTATCATGCGCGGGGTCAAGGCCAAGGGCCCCATCGTCTACGGTCTTATTCGCGCACTCATGAGTGTTTCGGGCTTTATCAAAAAGGTTTTCAAGGTTAACCCGGGCAAAAAGATGTTCCACTCAATACTCGAAAAGGCCTCGCTCTCGACCATACGTATCTGCATTTCCGGCGGCGGGCCCCTCGCCCCCAGCATCTTCAAGCAGTACAACCAGCTGGGCCTCGATTTTGTTCAGGGCTACGGGCTTACCGAGACTTCCCCCATCATCAACCTCAATCCGGTCGACCACTATAAAGAGACGAGCGTCGGAAAGATTATCCCGCAGACACAGATGAAGATTATCGACCCGGATGAACGGGGGATAGGCGAGATTGTCGTAAAGGGACCGATGGTGATGCAGGGCTACTACAAGTTGCCGGAAGAGACCAAGGCGGTCTTCACCGATGACGGCTGGTTCAAGACCGGCGACCTTGGGTACCTCGACAGCGAAAACTACCTCTACCTTACCGGTCGTGCGAAGAACATGATCGTTACCGAGGGCGGCAAGAACGTCTATCCAGAGGAGATCGAGAACGAGTTCCAGCTCTTCGACGAAGTGGAACAGGTCCTTGTTCGCGGGTACCAGAGCGACAAGCGCCGGAAAGTCGAAGGTATCGAAGCCCTCGTGTATCCGTCCCAGGATGCCTTCAAGCTTCCAGAGGGCGGCATGCAGCCCAAGAGCCTTATCATTGATCGCATCGAAGCCATCGTTGCAGAGGTCAACCAACGACTCCTGCCCTACCAGCGCATCGAACGCGTCGAGGTCCTCGACGAAGCCATGGAGATGACGACGACCAAGAAGATCAAGCGGGGCTGATAGCACAGAGGGCAGCACAAACGCTGCCCTTTGTCTTTATTGTCTTCTTTCACTATAGTGTGCGGGTACTGCGCGCGGCGGACCAACGGAACCGGTGAAAAGCCGGGCGGTCCCGCCACTGTAGACAGAGTACGGCAGCCACCCCGTTTTTGACGGGGGCCATTGCCCGGTGCAAGCCGGGCGAGAAGGCGGCTGCCCCGGGGCCCGGCCCCCTCTGCGAGCCAGGAGACGACCCGCCGCGCACAGACCGAGGTTTCGCTGCCGCCCTTTTGGAGCGGCGCCCCCGTCGGGGGCTTCCATGGCGAACCCGTACTCGCAAGCGCCCGCTGCGCGGACAGCCGGCGCGAGGTCTTCATGTTTTCACGTTTTTCTTCTCCCACGCCGCAGGGGCTTGTGGCCCGCTTTGTCGCCACAGCCTTCACCTTCTGCCTTCTTCCTGCCATCAGTTTTGGCGATGAGCCCGGCACCGGCAACAACGATGGGGCAAACAAGAGCGAAAGCGCGATTGAACTTGTCGTCACTGCTTCCCGCATCGAAGAGGCCCCGAGCGAAGCAGCTGTTCTTGTCCAAACCATTACAAAGGACGATATCGAATCGAGCGGCGCCACCAGTGTTGTCGAAGCCCTTGAGGACAGCTTGGGCGTGAGTTTCCGTTCATACTCGGGCGATGCCCAAGCAGAGGTCTCCATGCGCGGCTTTGGCGAAAATTCGAGCGGCCGCGTCCTCGTCCTCCTCGACGGGAGGCGCCTCAACAACCCGGACATGAGCAGTCTCAACTGGCTCTCGATTCCACTTGAGAGCATCGAGCGCATTGAAGTTCTCCATGGATCTGCGAGCGTCCTCTACGGCGGTGGGGCCGTTGGCGGCGTTATAAATATTATCACGGCCCGGCCCAAAAACGGATTCCATGGTTACGCTGCCGCGGGCATTGGCACCAAACTCGACAATGAAGAGAGTACCGGAGCAAGCTGGGGCGGCGACGGCTGGTACCTGGGAGCCGACATACATCGCAGCGATATAGAGGGCTGGAGGGATCGCAGCGAGAGCAACAGTCTCCAGGCTCGCCTCGCCGGGGGTGTCGATTTGGGCGGCAACATGCGTCTTGCGGCCTTCGGCTTCTACAACAGGGGCTCGTACCAGATGCCCGGATCCCTTACCCGCGAACAATTCCTCGCAACCCCCCAGCAGGCGATCAACCTGGCCGACGAAGCCCGCTTCCAGGGTCTCGAAGGCGGCATCTCGTTTAACTGGGCGGCTTCAAGTGCCATGAATCTCGCGCTTCCCCTCGACGCTTCCATCAACTGGGTCGAAACGGATAATGCCTCGTGGTCTACGCCTTCATACAGTGATACCACCCGGTTCCGCCTGGAGACCCGCCCACAGGTGAACCTGGCCCTCTTTGAAGACCAGCTCCCCCTGCGCGCCGTGGCAGGGGCCGACGCCTCATACGCGGGTATAGGAGTTGAAACCTATGCAGAGCCCGCCAGAACCAGCCTTTCCAACAACTTCGATATCAGCCAGTGGGCGGTAGGGCCCTTTGTCTCCCTGCGGGTCGAGCCCCTCGAGACCCTCGCCTTCGACGCCGGCTTCCGCTACGATGTTTCCGGCATTACCGGCACCAACAGTGACGGTACGGCAAATGGCGACAAAGTGCGCAGCGCCCCCGTCTGGAGCATTGGTTCTCTCTGGCAAGCTACAGAGGGCCTTCGCCTCTTCGCCTCGTACGCCACAACCTTTCGCTACCCCTGCACGGATGAGCAGACTTCATACTACGGCTATGGCGGCGACAACTTCCTCAGCGAGCTTGAGCCCGAAACCGGCCGCGATCTGCGCGTCGGGGCCGGCTGGAAGCACAAAGAAATACTCTCCGTCGAAGTGCAGGGCTACTGGCTCGAGATGGAAGATGAAATTGTCTTCAATACGGCCACCTATCAAAATGAAAACACCGGGAATACCCGCCGCTTGGGCCTCGACACGGCCGTCGAGACAAAACCGCTCTCCTTCCTGAGCGCACGTATAAACTACAGTTTCGTCAACGCAATCTTTGTGGGCGGCGTCGATGACGGCAAACAAGTCCCCCTCGTGAGCGCACAGCGCATAAACGGGGACATCAGCATCACCCTCCCCTTAGGGCTCTCCTTTGGCCCCAGCGCCTCCTGGCAATCTGACATGTGGCTGGGAGGCGATACTGCCAACAGCCATTTCGCAGAACGTCTCCCTGCTGTCTTCCTCTTGGGCGCACAACTACAATATCCCCTCGAAATTGGTACGGGAACCCTCGATTTGAGCCTGAGCGGCGAGAACCTCCTCAACACGATGTATGCAGCAAATGGCTTTTGGAATGATTACTCCAGCACTGCCGGCTACTACCCCGCGCCCGGCTGGTCGCTTCGTTTATCCGGGCGCTACCGCTTCTAGCCCATGCGTTTCCCACTCGCGGGAATGGCCCTCGCCCAAAAGGAGGGGCCCCGCTACGCCCTCTCGCTGGCCATCACGCTCTGCGTGATGGCTCTGCTGTTTGGCCTGGCAATTCCCGCGGGGCTCGCCCCCCCGCAATGTAGCACGCCCCCGAACCCCACAAGTGCGGACCGGCCACTCGGGGTTTCGCTTGTATACGAGCGCAGTCCGACTACCACTCCCGCCGCCGTTCCGCCCCCCCTTGTCGCTCAAACAGCTGATTCCATTCGCTCATCCGGGGCCCCGACCGCCGAACTCCCGGCTCCCAGACAGAACAACACCACCCTTCCTGTTACAGCGGCCCGCACAGCTGCGCCCGTTTCCTTGCCGGAAGAATTGGCAATGAGCCGGGAAACTTTTGCAACCGAAGCTGAAATCGTTCACGGACAAGAGGCAATCCGGATGAGGGAGCGGGCCGCGCGCAGCGCGGCCCGCGAAAGCCTTCGAGCGAGCCTGCAGACGGCCCTGCAAGAAAAGCTCATCTACCCGGCAGCGGCCCGCCGCGCCGGCACCGAAGGCAGGGTACGCCTGCGGCTGCGCATCACGCGAAGCGGACAACTTGAATATGTTGAAATTCTGGAAAAATCCGGATCGGGGGTGCTGGATGCCGCGGCCCTGCGGCTGGCCCGGCGCATCTTCCCCATTGCAGGGAGTTGGCCATCGGGCCTCGAGACGGATGTCTCGATCGAGTACCGCCTCAAGTAGAGCCTGAAGCGGAGAAAAGTATCAGCCTACTTCTTCCTCTTCTTCTACTGCTGCTGCTACGCCTACATCCTCTTGCGAAAGTGTATCCGAGGCGGCCTTGATCTCGTCAATAAAGCCCAAAATAATCTTGCGGCAACTTGCCCCACTGTCCATTTTTGCCAAAAGTCGCGTAAAAACCCCATGAATGTGAGCACGAATAGCCGTACGCTCCAAGAGGTCTGTCCCCAAAATGGTAAAAAGCTCGTCGGCAAAGGCAAACAAGTCGTCGCGCGATATCCCCAAACCGCAGGATGCGAGCATGAGAAGGGCAGCCGGAATGCAGTTGACGCTATGCTGTTTCACCAGCAGAACGCTCTCGCTGATGGAAACCGCCTGCTCATGGATCCACGTGAGATCCGTGCGGGCCTGTTCATCGTGCAATCCCCAAGCCGTATACTGGCGGGCCATCCAAAAGTGGTTGAAAACCACAATCATTACATGGAGGCTGGGCACACAGTGCAGGTGCGGGTCGGTAAGGTGGATAAGGGCAAATTTCCCTTTGCGATACGCGGGCCGTGCGGTAGTCGTCTGGCAGGTCAAGTACACGCTCGCAGCTTCACGATAGAGGCTGGAAATACAGGCGAGGTACTCCTTCATGACAGGAAGGGCTTCCTTGCCACGAAGACGCCAAAGATGGTCGCAGGACTTCATCCACAGGGGAATAAAGGTCAAATAGAGGCCCACATGCTCCGGCTGGAAAGGAATGCTCGCATCAAGCGGATGATCGACAGAGACCACCGGACGCGTTTTCGGGAACAGCTTGGTTTGGAACTGCGGGAAAAAGAAATAGCGCAATATCGTCCATACCACCCCAATGGCTGTTTTGAAGGTGATGCGGTGGGTAAGGGTCACAAAGGCAAGGTGAACGGGGGAGGCCCCCCGCACGCCACAATCTTTCACCTTCATGGCTTTAGCAGCCCTTAACCCGTTTGCCAAAGAGCATGTTCTGGTAACAACGCACACAGCCGGGGAATATGCCATCCGGCGCAGCCTTGAGCTCGTTGCGGAATTTCTGCGCCCGCTCATTGTTGTAGATATCAAAGAATTTCGCTTCCTTGATATTTCCCAAGACGTAATCGGGGTAGTCGGCACAGAAATGCACATCCCCATTATAATCGATATTTGCCTGCGACCAGGGGACAGGGCACTCTTTGCGTACTACCTCTTCCAGATTGCCGTAGTAGTCACCAATCTTGTCGGGATTTATGGCCGGGACGGTAATAATGGGATAGCCGTTGTCGATGGCGTGGACCTTTTTCAATATCTCCTTGAACTTTTCACCGTCAATTCCCTCATTGTAGCCGGTGTTGTAGGCCTCGAGGCACTTGATATTGGTATCGAGGTGCTCTTTCATGAATTGCGTCTGTTTGGCGACGATCTTGTCGTTGGAGTACGTACCCAGATTGACGATATGCCAGGCGAGCCCGAAGTCCTTGGCAGCAAGGGCCAATTGGTCGAGATACTCGTAATTCATATTGTTCACAGTGGAAACAATCCCCATATAGGGGAAGTGGGTATTGTACTTTTTCTTCGCCTCGTTGATGGCCTGGAAGCCCTCGACAACCCGACGGTACGAACCCTTCCCGCGAATACGGTCGTTCACATCCTCGAAACCATCGAGCGAGACAAAAATGGCATGCCACTTGTTGCGCACAATGCGATCCGCATTTTTAGCCAAAAAAGTCCCGTTGGTATTCACACTCAAAAAGAGTTTTTTCGAAGTGATGTACTCAGCCAAATCCATGAAATCGGGATACATAAAGGGCTCGCCACCCCACATGTAAAAAATCGGCTTCTTGGGGGCGATCTCATCAACAAGTTCCTTGTAGCGTTCGAGCGAAACCAGCTTTTTGGATTCTTCAAGGGCATAATCACCCTTCAAGACACCCTTGTCGCCCCGCTGCCCGCACATGACACAGCGCAGGTTGCACATCGGTGTAATGCGAAAGTAGATGAGCGAAAGCTCCTTGGTCTTGCCCTTGCCAAAGTTGCGGTCGATGAGCGCCGCCTTGTCCTTGAGCAAAAAGGACTGCGCCAAATTGAGGGCCATACCCGGATTTCGGGAGACAACACGGGGAACAACGGAAAAATTGGTTTTCATGAAAGCATCTCTCTCTGCGGGCCGTTCTTGAAGACGGCAACAAAAGCGGTGGAGTACGTACCGAAAAAACTCATCGGACGAGCTTGGAAATGGTACGCCAGGTAATGGCTGCCTGGATATTGCGGGGCATGAGGCCGTTGAAGAAAGAGGCGACCTTGTTCATGAACCCGGCGATACCCAGGTACTTGCGGCGGAACATGAGCGACAAGCCAATCCGCGCAACCTGCGCCGGCGTAAGGCTGTACTTCCCGCTAAAGCTCTTGTAGTCACTGCTGGTAATCCGCGCATTGTCGTCGAAATTCGTTGCGACAAAGCCGGGAAGAAGGCAGCTGACCGAAACGCCACTCTTTCGCAGTTCACAGGAAAGGGCGGCGGTATAGCTCGTAACATAGGCCTTGGTGGCCGCATAGGAGGCAAAAAACGGCTCGGGCCAGTTACCGGCCACCGAGCTCACATTGAGTATATATCCCTCTGCGCGTTCCTTGAAGTAAC
The DNA here is from genome assembly GCA_964541755.1 of uncultured Spirochaetales bacterium. Taxonomy (GTDB): domain Bacteria; phylum Spirochaetota; class Spirochaetia; order Treponematales; family Breznakiellaceae; genus CAZIRF01. The sequence continues at coordinate 128,863 of CAZIRF010000001.1, forward strand.
GGGCAAAGAGGTTTGACAAAACGGTAAGGGAAGTACAGTTGAGGGTGACCATACGCTGGACATCCTCGCTCGCCATATCTTCGCAAAGGCCGAAAACCCCGATACCGGCATTGTTGACCAAAATGCCAACAGGGCCGCGAGAGGTGGCCGCGGCAAAGAGTTCTTCGGCAGCGCCGGGAAGCGAGAGGTCTGCCTGCAGGGGAATCGCCTGAATCCCGTATGCACTCTCGAGCTCGGTGGCCAACTCCTTGAGCGCGACAAAGCGCCGGGCTGCGAGCATGAGGTTCCAGCCCTGGGCGGCGAGCTGCCGGGCGAATTCGAGGCCGATACCGCCGGATGCTCCGGTAACAAGGGCAAAACCGTTTGACTGCATGGATTCTGTGGTTGCTGTTGCCATTTCACGCCCACTATATATCCAATTCGTGCTTTTGAACAGACTTTTGAGTATACTCTATGCATGCACTCACGTACCAAAGGAGGTACCCATGAAAGGAAAGGAAAAGAGCAAGCCCGAAGCCAAGAAAAAGCCTCAGCACACCCTCAAGGAAAAACGTCAGGAAAAACGCGAGAAGCGCGACAAGAAGACCGGCGAAGTATAAGAGGGGGGCAGACCTTCCTGCGGCGCCATGCCTGGCGCCGTTTGGCCAGCGACGCCGGCAGGAAGCCCCTTTTGTAACGGCCCCCCTCGGCCGGGCTGCGGGCTTGAGCGCCCATACGGGCGCACGAAAAGAAAAGCGGGTCTCGAAGAGCCCCGCTGCTTCTCATTCTCTTCAAGCCCGCGATCCCGTCCTACCCCCCCCGCCAGAGAGTCGCCCCCACCCGCCGGGCAGTCATTTGAGCCCGCCGGGCGGGCAATCACCCCACCCGGAATCCTTCAATACTGATACGTTCCAAGATCCGGCAGTTCATCCAGGGTGATGACCCTCTCGTGATTGTATACATATGTCTTGTGGCTGTTTCCGTTATGATACTCGCCCGTCCAGAAGTTGTTTTCATCATCCCCATCATTTGCCCCATCGTTCCAGGTCATGAACCATGACCAAAGGGCTCCATCTTCAGCACAGAGCTCGGGGTCCGGGATGGCGCCATTCTCTGTCAAGGCGACCGGCTTGGGCGCGGCTACGGGATCGTCGCTGTACTGTACGTTTTCCAGCCAGCTCGCAGCCTGGCTCGCATACTCCCGCGGCCCCGGGTATATATCCTGCCCGATGATGTCCACATACTCGTCCCCCGGGTACCAGTCCGCCGCCTGGCCGTTCCACACCCAGACAAGATTGTCGAGGCCCTTCGTAAGGGTGAAATACTCGTACAGGTGTATCCAGAGGGCCTTGAAGGCAGCCGGTCCGCTGGCACCCCACCAGAACCACTCCCCCGAAGCCTCGTGCAAGGGGCGCCACAAGACCGGAATGCCTGCATCTTCCAAGCGTTGAAGTTCCGCTGCAACAAGGTCGAGATCCGCTTTGATGACATCGGTGTACGCCGCAGAACCGGTATCTATGGCGCCACTACCATCCAACGGAATACGAAAGACCGTTTCTTTTGTATAAAAGGCGTCTTCACCATTATATATCGTCCCTGATACCGGGACGCGCCAATGCCAACAGAAGCTCACAATACCCGGCGTCCCGATGTCATTGTAAAGACCCCTTCCCCATTCAAGGGCCTCAGTTGTTTGACGGGTACCGCCGCCGCCCCAATTATCATGGCGGATATTCCCGAAATCGTATCCCATAAGGGCCGGATACTTTCCGGTATCAGCGAGAACCCTGCCGGCCATATCGACCTCCTCCCGCCAACTCAAATCCATCTGCCCGGCAATAATTTTTTCGCCGTAATTGTCGACAATGAAGGACATAAGGCGTTTTGCAGGGTCGCTCGCGTTGGTGTTGGCCAGGGTCTTCACCACCGAATAAAATGCAGTGGTATCGACCGGGGGCCGCAGTTCGATGCAATCCACCTCAATCCAGCCCCAAGTTGCACAGATTTCTATGGTATGCGTTCCCGCTTCAAGCGTAACAGGGGCGTTTACCAATTCAAGCCACTCACCCGTAGTGGAAATGGTAAAAGACGCAATGACAGCGCCATCCAATTTGACATCATTGGTCTTTGGCTGCGAATTTGCTTTCGCAATAACAACGAGAGAATAGCGCGTACGACTCGCTGTAGTCACAGTAAAGGATACCCCTCCCTCCTGATAAATCGCGACATGGTCTTCGTGGATATCCGGGTCATCCCCCGATCCCGCCGGGATTATTTCCGCATTCTCCGCTTCCAACCGCACAAGGCTTCCAGCCGTCGAAGATTCCGTATCTTCACCACTGTCTTCCACAGATACTTCACCGGTACTGTTGTCTTCGGCGGTTTCGCCTGTTGTGGTATCATCGAAACCGGGGCTCGCAGTAGACGCCACGGTGTTGGTACAGGCGGATAGCGGTGCAAGAAAAAGACAAATGACGGCAAGCAGTCCCATATAACGGATGTAAAGTGTCATGATTACACTCCTGGATGGTGATCTTGCCTCAAGGCTATCACAGACCCCCTCAAAAAGCGCGAAACCGGTTTCTTTTTATGAATTCGTATGAACGCTCCCAATTTTTCCCCTGCATACTGGTAAAAAGAGACAGAGTACAATAAGGCAGGAGACTTTGAATGGCGACCTGTGTTATCGGTCTCCTTATGCAAATCATCGCTTTTCGGAGGAATCCATGAAACGTCTTGTCTCTCTCTGTACCGCTCTTGCCGCAATCTCGCTGATTGCCCTCTCCTGCCAGTCTGCGGCCCCCGCAAAGGAAAGTGCCCCAAGCGCTGATGCTGCCGTGCCCGAAGTGCCTTCAACGCCTGCGACAGACGCAGACGGGAACCTCTTGGGTCAATATGGCACGGTACGTCTCGTCGTCGATCGCAACATCGCCGACCAAAAGGACGAGGAACTTGTCCTTGTTGCGCCCCAACCTGTTGTCGTCGAATGGCAGGGTGAAAAAGCACTCAAGGTCATGGCCAACGACAAAAAGGAAATTCGTTTTACCTGGGTGTTCGACGAACCCATACCCGCCGATCAATTCGCAGGAATTACCTATAAAATTGGCGGATTCAATTCCTACAGCAATTACAACTTCGCCATTATCTATGACGAAAAAGAATCCGCTTCTTTCTTCCTGGGCAATTCAAAAAAGAGCGAATGGTCTGAAATCACCAAGAAAAAAACTCAGGCCGAAAGCTGGGGGAAACCCTGGTTGAGTTCAAAGAAAATACGTGCAATACAGTTTTGGACGAATAGTGCCAAAGAGGTGTACGTAAAGGATTTCGACTTCCTCAAGAACTGACAGCAATGTTCGCAGCGGGATTCCCGGGCAAGAGCTGCTCAGGCCGCTGCGAACACAACACTGCCAGATGCAAGACATTTTACAATCTCACACGTTTGAAAACAGCAGTTCAAACACCATTTTCTTGACATATAGCCAAATGGGTTTATTCTGATACATCTGCTGTACAGTAGATGATGAATGTCTCAGGAGGAATGTATATGAAACTGATGAAGAGTGCTCTCGTCGCCATCGCCGGACTTTCGCTTGTCGCAATGTCCTGCCAGTCCGCACCGGCCGAAAAAAAGTCTGATACAAAAGCCGCGAAACCCGTTGCCGAAAAGCCCGTTGGAAATACTGCCGACGTAAGCAAAGGCACCCCGACTGTAGATGGCGAGATGGATGATCTCTATGCTTCCGCTACCGTCCTCAAGACCGAAGCCAAGACCATGGGCGATACCGATGTCTATGCCGAAGGCCGCCTCCTCTGGGATGAAAGTTTCCTTTACGTATTCATCGACGTTAAAGATCCCGTTCTCTCCGACAAGAGCCCCAACGTTTGGGAGCAGGACTCCGTCGAGATCGTTATCGACCAGAACAACGGCAAGACCGGTGCCTACCAGGCCGACGATGGCCAGTATCGCGTTGGTTTCAAGGGCGTAAAATCGTACGGTGGTAATGCAGTATCAAAGTCCTTCCAGGCAGTTGCCAAGACCACCGACACCGGCTACGTCGTTGAAGCGGCCATCCCCTTGAACAAGGTTCCCGGCGCTGCCGGCAACCTGATGGGCTTCGACTTCCAGGTCAACGAAGATCCCGGAAAGGGCACCCGCACCGCCATCCGCTGCTGGAACGATACCACCAACACCAACTACCAGAGCACCAAGAACTTCGGGACCATCACCCTCAAGTAAGGGAAGGCTCGTCCGCGGCAGCTAATACCTGCGGTTTTGGCTGCACAAAAAACCTGCTCCAATGGAGCAGGTTTTTTTGTGTCCCCCCCCGGTAGTTTCGCGGGGGGAGGACGGGACCCGGCTGCAAGCCGGTGGACAGAAGGGCGGGGCTCGCAGAGACCCGCCCTGTTTGATGGTGGGCCGGAGGCCCTGCGGCCCGCGGCCCGGCCGTGGGGGCCGTCGCGTAAAACCCGGGTCCGAAGGGCCCGGGTGCCGCTACAGGGAAAACGGATTCGCTGCCGTTTCACCCTGCCCTGCGGCCCCTCTTTTATGAATCAATTCTCTGCCTTGTAGTTGGTTCCCGCTTCAATAACGGCATCAAAGGCCTTCTTGGTATTGTACCAAGCGTCAAAGAGCAGGGGATAACTTGTTATTTTATGGTGACTCGTAAGCCAGGTTCCCGCATCGCTGATCCCCCAGATGGTCACTCCCTGAATACCATTGCGATCGGGAGTTTTACGAAGGTCGATGAACATCTTGAAGTAATCATGATAGAGATCGGCCAAACGCTGCTTGGCGGCCTCGGTCCTCATGACATTGTGGATATCGAGCTCGGTTATCTGGACATCGAGCCCGGTAGCGAGGAAGGCCTCTACTGCGGCCTTGAAGGCCGGAACACCGGGATAGTCGATCTTGACGTGCGACTGCATGCCGACGGCATCAATACGCGCCTGTGGATTGGCCTTGATGGCCTCAACGACCTTGAGGATACCCTTGGTCTTTGCGCTCTGGTATGAATTGTAATCATTGTACACAAGGCGTACATCCTTTGGCGCATACTTGTTCGCGAGGACGAAGGCGTTGACGATATAGCTGTCATTCTTGTAGATGGCATACCAGTCGCCATTGGAACGCAACCAATACATGTCATTGGCCCCATCACTTACCGCCTCGTTGACGACGTCCCAGTGCTTGACGATGCGTTTGCCGTCGTTGTTCGCCTCTTCCCACGCCGTTACATGCTCGAGAACGGTCTTGATGTACCACTCTTGGCGGGCGCTCATGGTCGCGGCATCGACAAGTTCGCCGTTGTTCTTGAAAGCACTGCGAAAGAACCACTTGGGGGTCTGCGAGTGCCAGACGAGGGTGTGACCACGAAGCTCAAGCCCGTTGTCGCGGCAGAGGGCAAGGGTTTGATCGACCACATCAAAGAAGAGCGATGCCGGGACATCGTAGGTCTTGCCGTCGCGGGCTTTGAAGCGGGCGATGTTGGCCGGTTCCTTGCCAAGGATGTAGTCGGGCTTCCACTCGTTGCCGATTGTTGTGCTGTTCCCGTGGCGCACAAGGCCCTGCATGATGAGTGAATTCTTGAGTTCGGGGGCAATGGTCGACATCCCGAAATACTCAAACCAGGGCAGGAGGGCATCCTTAAGGGGCGGCGCCTCCAGCCAGGAAACAGCGCCCGGGGCGAGGGGGATGAGCTTCATGTCGAAGATGGTGTACACGGTTCCTCCAGGGGCCGAGATGCCGATGGCGAACTCTACAGCACCGGAGAGGGTGGCAGTATTTGCATCGAGAGCCGTAAAGGGAATACTGATAGTGGCGGTCTTGCCTACTTCTCCGGCTTTTTCTGTATTGGAAACGCCAATCGTTTTGTTATACGGCTCGGCATTGAGAATGGGCCCCAAGGTGTCATCATCCTTGGCAACATCGAGGGTGAATTTCTTCCAGACAAGGTCGCCGGCTTCTGCCTTGACCTTGCACTCGAAGCCCATGAACTGGCCCAGGCGCTTGTCGCCAAGATCGACGGTAAATACACCACCGGCATTCCAATTGGTATTGGTGATGGTCCATGCGGGTTTGTTGTTCAGGGTGGATTCGGTCCAACTGATGCTCTCTGCGCCGGTCCAGCCGACGGCCCCGCTAAGTGCGAAGGCGGGGGAGTCTTCCTCTTGGGCAAGGGAAGATACTGCTGGTGTATCTTTCCCATCAGCCGAATTGGCAGTGTCCGGCGAGCCGGCGCAGGCGGCGAGCAGGAGGGTAAAAACCCCTGCCGCCAACAGTGTACGCACACTATGTCGTTTCATCGAAAAGCCTCTCTTGTTGAAGGGTATATAAGGCTGTTTCAAAATTGGTCCTTTTGAAGACAGTCTCTTGAACATACATTCAAGGATGCTCTCATAAAAATCGACGGGTTTTACAAGAGTCTCCATGTATCAGAATACCTCCACTAAAGACATCATGCCATAGCGAAAATCACCTATGGAAACGGACAGGAACCCCTTTGGGAGTCCCTGCCCGTTTGGATGAGATGAGCGCCTCTTTCAAAACTCACCGCGTTTTGAAAGAGGCGCATGATAGTGTTGTCTATTGAAGGGCCGCGAGAATGGCGTCAATGGCGGTCCGGTGTCTGTCTACTCCAGGCCAATCCATACTATGATGACTCTGCATACCAAGGACGTCGATACGGGCATCGGGATTGTTCTGAATAGATTCTATGACACGGACAATACCTGTTGTTTTGTAATCTCTTTCGGCATTGTAGTCGTTGTAGGCTAAAAGGACCTCTGCGGGGGCATAGCGGTTCGCATAGACGAAGGCGTTCACAATGAACTCTTCATCCCCGTAGATGGCAAACCAGTCGGTATCGGTACTGCCATCTGAACCGCGCAACCAGACTGCGGAATCAGGATTATCACTTACTGCCTCGTTTACGACATCCCAGGTAGTGATGATGCGCTCGCCGGCGTTATTGGTGTTTTCCCACTCGGTAATATGTTCGAGGACGCTCTTGATATACCACTCGAGGCGGGCGTTCATGACCGTGCTGGAGACGAGGGCGGCACTGCCGGAAAAGCCCTCACGGAAGAACCAATCGGGGCTCTGGGAGTGCCACACAAGGACATGGCCCCTCATTTCCAGGCCATTCACGCGGCAGAGCTCAAGGCTCGCATCGACAGTTGTAAAGTTGAGGGAAGCAGGAACATCGTACTCGTTTCCATCGAGGGCGATGAAGGTCGTGGTGCTGGCGGGTTCCTTGCCAAGGATATAGTCGGGCTTGAACTCGTTTCCAATGGTAACACTGTCTGCATGTACCACAAGACCATCCATAATGGCAGGATCGGCGAGGTCATTCGCATTTACCGCTATGCCAAAGTAGTCGAATTCCTCTACCGCCGCAAGCTTGAGCGAGGGGGCGTCGACCCAGAAGACCGCGCCAGCGGGACGCTCGACAAGGACAAGGTCGTAGATGGTATAGACGGTTGAAGTATCCCCGGAAATACCAATCGCAAGTTGGATGGTATCAGTAAGTGAAGAAACGGCATCATCGAGACCAAGGAAGGGAATGGAAAGCTCTAAAATTACGCCGTTACTGGCAGTACTACCCAAAGAATATGCGGCAATCAATATGTTTTTTGGCGAAATAGCCTGTATTGCGTCCAAGCCGGAGCCGCCATCCGCTTCAACAGAGAGATTTCTCCATTCAAGATGATCGCTATCTATACGAACTTTACAAGAGATTCCTGCATAATCACCCAAATGGGATGCTCCCAGAGCTATGGAAAACACTGGTGAAGCATTCCAGGTATTGTTAATTACCGACCAAGCAGGAAACCCATCAACGGAAGTGGCCGTAACGGTTGCGCTCGCAGAGCCCTCCCAACCAACTACCGAGCTTTGGATAAATGCAAGCCCTTCTGAAGGCTCTGCAGAGTCCCCGGTATCTCCAGTGTCGCCAGGGTCTTCGGTGCTTGTTCCGCCATCATCGGTACCTGTCGTGGAGGTACTTACATTGGGGCAGGCTAACAGAGTGCTTGCCAAAAGGAAAGCAATCAGGATGAGGGACAAGGGAGATGACAGGATTCTTTTCATGCAGGACCTCTCTTGTGGTGCAAATACGCTAGCGCATCTGCGCTATGCGGTAAGCTTAACGCGCCAAAATAAAGGGGCGTGTTGGGAGTATTACCTAGAGGTATTGGAGATTTGAGGGATCTTGTAAACAGGGAGCGTGCTTGCTATCATTACAAGCAGACATAACGACACACGAAGTCACATCAGCTATAAGCGAGGAAAGATGTCCAGACCCGATCGAAACACACACTTCTCGCAGACAGAACTCAAAAATGGCGGCGAGCGTTGGTATATTCTGGACAACGCGGCGGCCTTCATGCCCGCCATGGCAAACCACACCTTTGCCCTGGTCTTTCGTATAGCGGCAAGCCTAACCGAACGAATTGACCTTTCATTACTCACACTGGCAATGGAACGCATAACGCCTCGCTTCCCCTACTATCACGTTGAGCTGCGAAAAGGCCTCTTTTGGTATTACTTCGATCCGCTCAATCGTCCACTCAAACCGTTACCAGATTCACGTTCCCCCAACCTGCACCTCCACGTCCTCCACCGCCGTGAACCACTCTTTCGTGTTCGGGTTTACGGTACGCGCATCGCAGTGGAATTCAGTCATGTACTCGCTGACGGCTCGGGAGCACTTCGCTACCTGCAATCACTCTTGCTTGCCTATGGAGAGCTTCGCGGCATACGGGTAAAAGACCCGCAAGATATAATGCGCCCCCACGAAGCCCCAAATGAGGAAGAGTATGAAGACGCCTTCAATCGTCACTTTCGCAACAAGAATGCCTACCCGGGCCGCGTTGAAAAGGCTTTCCATCGGCCATATAAAGCACTGATACGCGGGCAATACCGTATTACCAGCGGCGTTCTTTCTCTCGCACAAGTCAAAACCCGCTGTGAAGCCCTTGGCTGTACCATCAATGATTACCTCGTTGCCATCTACATGCTCTGCCTTCAGGAAACATACCAGGCCCTGTTACCAGCGGAACGGGCTGCCGCACGACCCATCATAGCAATTCAGGTTCCCGTCAACTTGCGCGCCCTTTATCCCAGCAAGACAATGCGCAACTTTTCTCTCTATGTCCTGCCCGCCATCGATACCAGGTTGGGGGCATACTCCTTCGAGGAACTCGTCCGCCACATACGGTCATACATGCAGACAGAACTCACGGCAAAGGGGCTCTCCCGCCAGATCTCGCGCAACGTGGCTACCGGCCGCAGCTTGGGCGTCCGGGTCCTGCCCCTCTTTCTCAAAGACCTGGCGGCCCGCCTGGTATACAAACATATCGGCGAGGATACCTACAGCGGATTCCTCTCGAACCTGGGTCCCATCAAATTACCGGAAGAACTTGAATCCCTTGTCGATCACTTTTCGTTCATCCCAACTCCCAGCTATCGCTGCCCTACAAATCTCAATGTTACCAGTTACCGAGACAAGTTTGTCCTCTGCTTCGGCTCGGTCGCCAACGACAGCGATATTGAGCGCCGATTCTTCCGCTTTCTGGTAACAGAGGGGCTCGACGTCCAGGTAGATTCAAACATGGGATTCGATCAAGGCTGATAGCCATCCCTTGGCCTCGGTTTGGCGACGGAAATCATGGAGACTCCACCGTCCCCGGGAAGGAGTATATGGCCGAAATATCTGTGAATACGCATTATTATTATACTTACACGCACTACATATCGCACTTTTTGCAGGTATCATGTAGTTTGATTTCAATACTTCCTTACCATACAAGGGAGCCTTGAAACAAGCTCACTCACGTCACAAACCAGGAGTATACGATGGCTTTTACCCTTGCCGGGAACGGTCTCTGCGCCAATATCCTTGTCGACAATCCACACAACACCGGTATTTTACGCGTTTGCGGCATGCTCGCGGAGGACATCGAGCGGGTTTGCGACACACGCCCCTCCATCGTTTCAAGCCTTGATGCCGTTGAAACAGTCGAAGTCCTTGTGGGCGGAATCATCAATCAAAGCCCCGTTCTGGACGCGCTGGCCAAAGCGGGTCGCTGCGATTTTTCCACCCTGAACGGAAAGCGGGAATCCTATCAGCTCTGTATTGTGGACAGCCCCTTCCCCGACAAGCCCGCCATCAAAAAAGCCCTGGTCGTTGCGGGAAGTGACAAACGCGGATGCATATACGGCTTGCTCTCGATAAGCGAGCGGATTGGGGTCTCCCCCATGGTCTGGATTGGCGATGCCAATCCACAAAAACAGGGCACGCTGACCATTGACCTTGCAGGCTGCGAAACATCAAAAGAACCCTCCGTTCGCTATCGCGGTTTTTTTATCAATGACGAATGGCCAGCCTTCGGAAATTGGTGTACGGAACACTTTGGCGGGGTCAATGCCAAAGCATATGAAAAGATCTTTGAACTCCTCCTGCGGCTTAAAGGAAACTACCTGTGGCCGGCCATGTGGAACTCATCCTTTTGGCAGGACGGGCCAGGTATTGCCAATGCGGCGCTCGCAAACGAGCTGGGAATCGTCATGGGGGCCTCGCACCATGAACCGATGTGCCGTGCCGGGGTGGAGTGGCAACAGCAATACAAAAAGTACAGCGATGACAACAGCTGGGACTTTACCAAGAACGAAGAAGGTATTACCCGGTTCTGGAAAGAAGGGGTTGAACGCAGCAAAAATTTTGAAAACGTCATCACGATAGGGATGCGCGGCGAGAACGACTCAAAGCTCCTCGCCGAAGGCGCCACAATGGCAGACAACATTGCTGTCCTCAAACGGGCCATATCGGTGCAGCACGACCTTATTCGCAAAACGGTAAACAAGGACCTCTCCCGCGTCCCGCGGATGCTGGCAATCTACAAGGAAGTCGAAGACTACTTTTTGGGCGACGACTCCTGCGAAGGACTCAAGGACTGGAAGGAACTTGAAGATGTCCTTTTCCTCCTTGCAGACGACAATTTCGGCCACCTCCGTGCCCTCCCGCCTGGCCCGCACCGCGGCGGCTACGGGATGTATTACCACTTCGACTACCACGGTGCACCGGTAAGTTATGAGTGGCAGAATTCCACCCGCTTGCCCAAAGTTTGGGAGCAGATGTGCCGCGCGTATGAGTCGGGGGTTCGCGACATGTGGATAGTCAACGTGGGTGATATCAAGGGCGTTGAGTATCCGCTCAACTATTTCATGGACCTCGCCTTCGATTTTGATCGCTGGGGCAGTACCAACCCGCAGAGTCCCGAAGAATATGCTAAAGCATGGATGGAGCGGCAATTTGGCTTCCGTCTTTCGGGCGAGCAAAAGAAAGCGGCACTCGAAGTGCTCGAGGGATTCTCCCGTTGGAACGCCCTTCGCCGCCCGGAGGCCATGTCCCCGGATATCTACCACCCCTTCCATTACAACGAGGCTGAACGGGTCTGGAAAGGAGTATCGGCTCTGATGCACAAGGCAGAGGAACTGCGCAGCGCGATCCCCACAGAGTGCCGTACCGCCTTTGACAGCATGATCTACTACCCGGCAGCAGCGTCCCTCAACATGATACTCTTGAATGTCGAGGCGGGCCTCAATACAGCCTTGGCCAAGCGGGGTGGAACCTCGGCAAACGGCTACCTCGAAGGCATGCGGGCCCGTATTGCCAGGGATACTGTATTGATAGACGAATACCATGCGATGGCTGATGGCAAGTGGCGCCACATGATGGATTCCGCGCATAGCGGCTTCCGCTCTTGGGATGCGTACGACTGGACCTGGCCGCTCTTGCACGAAGTGGTCCCCATTCCCGGGGGGAAGGTGCTTGCCGGGTTCCGGAATTCCTCCAAATGTTTGATGGGCGAACACTGGCAGTTTACCGCCCCCCTTTCAAATGAGGCCTTTACCCGCCCTGATACGAGCGAAGTGATTTTTGACCTCGACAGCAGGGGATCGCAGCCCTTTACCTGGTCGATTGACCTTGTATCGGAATGTCTTTCGGTTACGCCTCGTACCGGGCATCATGACCCTGCCGCATCAAAGAGGAGCAGTTTGGTCTTCACCTGCGATCGATCGGCACTCCGTGAAGCCTGCACTTCGAATACCTGCATATCAATCAGCTTCGACAACGGCGAGACAACCCGCGTCATGCTTGCCATCAAGGCAGCACCCGCACCAAACGATCTTCCAAAGAACATCTATCTGGAAACAGAGGGGTATGTATCCATCAACCCCGGAAGGTATCTGGAAAAACAGGACCTTGACGGCGCAGGATGGGAACTCCTTCCCGCCCTTGGACGCAATGGTCCGGCCCTCCTTTCCTTCCCGATCGGGAAAGAATGGCCGATAAACCATGCCGCGCCTTTTGTGGTCTATGGATTCCGGGCACAGCAGAGCACTGAGCACACGGTGGAATTTCACCTTTCCCCGAGGAACCCGGGCGTCAAAGGCCTCCCCGACCAGCTTCGGTATTCGCTCAACAATGCGGGTATCCAGACCCTTGAGACGGTATCCAAGAGCTATTATACCGAATGGCACAATGACGATTGGAACAAGGGCGTGATGAACAATATCCGCAAGGTAACTGCGCAAGTCTTCCTCAAGGAAGGCGACAACACCCTCAAGTTGTATGCGAGCGGCCCGGGGATCATTGTGGAAAAAATTGTCCTGTATCCCGCCGGGACAGGCCTGCCGGCTTCGTACCTCGGGCCGCCCGAAAGCTGGTGCCGGAGCTGACGGAATGACGACAGGGGAAGGAAGGGCTGCCCAAGAAAGAATAGATGATGATATCGTCATTCGATACAAGTCGAGCGATGGAAACCCTTCTTTTCCCTATCACCGGCACGATGGCTGCGAGCTCTACCTCTTTTTATCCGGATAGGATACGTTTTTTTATAGAACGTACCGGTTTTGAACCGGAACCCGGGATGTTGATTATCATGAACCCGCATGAAATGCATCGGGTAGAGGGAACAGATTCCGGACACTACGAACGATTGACGATCAACGTCAAGCGCGAGTTCCTGGCCTGTCTTTCGGTATCGGGCTATGACCTTTCCCGCTGCTTCTTCGAGCGCCCCGTGGGGGAACACAATATCCGGCGGCTTTCGCCGGGGGAACAAGAGAAATTCACCCACCTCTGCGATGAAATTGCCGTATATGACAAAACGGACAAACGTCCCCTGCAACAGGCCCGTCGTGACGCATGGACAACACTCTTGCTCCTTTTCGTCAATGAACTCTTCCCGGGGGACCCGAATACCGTCGACAACGTCTTGCCGGAGTATATCCGCGCGGCCATGCTCCACATTGAACAGCACCCACAGGGGCCCCTGTCCCTGCCAAAGCTGGCTTCGACCATTGGAATAAGCCCGGTATACTTGAGCAACCAGTTCAAACGCTACACCGGCCTTACCCTTCGCGATTACCACATCGACCGCAGGATTGCCAGAGCCAAGATGCTTTTGGAGAGCGGCAAAAATGTCTCCGAAGCCTGCTTTGAAGCGGGCTTCAACGACTACGCGAATTTCATTCGCAGTTTCAAGGCGCGCACCGGAACAAGCCCCGGCGCCTACCGAAAGACAGGGCCCGGCCACCCGACCGGGGGGTAGCGGAATAAAAAAGCCCGCAGCCGGGATTACCGGCTGCGGGCTTTTTTATGCAGCGAGGGGGGAGCGCGGCGGGCGGGCTGCCGGGCGAAGGCGGTGCGCTGCCAGGCGGGAGCGAAGCTCCCGCCCTTTACTGCCATCCCCCCAACTGCCTTACATACCCATAAGGGCCTTGTTGGCAGCGAAGTCGATCTTGGCGATCCCGATGGGGGCCTGGGCGACTTTCTGGTAGTCGATCTTTGCCTCCTGGAGGGCCTTGAGGTCATAGGACTCGAGGGCCTTGGTGAGGGGGCTCTGCTTGTCGAGGAGGGCGGCGCGCAGGTCGTTGAGGGTCTTGTCGGCAGCCATGGTCTCGGCCTTCTTTTCTGCCATGCGATAGGACTCGACGTTGTGGACGATGAAGTCCTTGCGCAGCTGGATGGTGTTTTCCTTGCCGGGAGCGGCGTCGGTGCGCAGGATGTGGTTGTCAAACTCGATGTGTCCCTTCCAGTTGAGCTTCTCGAGGATCCAGAACACGCTGACCATTTCCTTGATGCCGTCCATACCGGTAAGGATGGGGGAGTCGTTGTCGAACTGCCCGGCCTTCTGGTTGCCGACGTGGAGGAAGGGGAGCTTGCCGGCGTTGAAGGCCATGCCCGCGGCGTTGGTGGCCGAAAGGTTGGTCATGCCTTCGTGCTGGAGGAGCTCGGGATTGACGCCCCACATATCGGGGTCTTCGAGGCGGCTGATGAGGCCAAGGGCGTGGCCGGTCGTGGCGAGGTACATTTCGCCGCGGGGCTCATTGGGCTTGGGCTCGATGGTGCAGTAGCGGATGGAGAGCTTGTTCTCCTTGATGTAGCGGGTCGCAAGATTGAGCCCGGCTTCCAGGTATTTGTAGGTGCGGTCCCAAGCCACGGCGAACTGGCTCTCGAAGCCGTCGCGAGCAACCCAGTAGGTGAAGAACTCGGCGCCGAAGAAGTTGCCGATGCGCAGGGTGCGCATGACCTTCTGGGCGGCGAGGGCGCGGATCTCGGGATCGGGGTTGGTGAGGCCGCCGTTGCGGAAGACGGGGTCGCCATGGAGGGAGCAGGTGACCATCTTCATCTTGAGGCCGACCTTGTCCATCTTCTCCTTGAGGGCGTGGATGGTCTTGTAGCAGGGGCTGTTGGGGTCCTGGTCGTCCATGGGGTTGGCGGGATCCCACTCGACGATATCGTCGTCATGGGTCGAGGTGAAATCAATAAGACCCTTGGCCTTGGCCTCACAGAGGATGTCCATGGCCTCGAGGCTGGAGATTTCGTCCATCACGGAGGAGCCGAAGGGGTCGCCAACGGTGTTCCTGATACACCATACGGGCATTGAAAGTTGTCTTTTCATGGTAGTCCTTCCTTTGAAAGGGTGATACGGGGCCGACTCGCGCGGCCCCGGGAACGCGTTCTATGTATACAGGGGCGCGAGGGCCTCCAGATACTTTGTGTACTCGGCGTAGGCGGCATTGTAAGCGGCGACCTTGACCGGGTCGGGCTGTACTGTCGCGCCGGATTCAAGGCTGATGTGCTCGTCGACGAGGGCGGCGATATCGGTCTTGAGGCCGGCGGCCCGCTCCATGCACCAGAGGGCCTGGATAGCCCCGCCCATGGCAGCGGCTTCGTCGCCTGAGGGAATGCGGATGGGCAGGTTCATGACATTGGCGGCAATGTCGCGCCAGAGGGGGCTCTTGGCCCCGCCGCCGATAAGGCGGATTTCCTTGGCGTTGAAGCCCAGGACGCGGAAGGCGTCGAGGCCGATGCGCATGCCAAAAATTGCCGATTCAAGGCTGGCGCGGGCGATGTTGGCAATGGAAAAGTTGGCGGCTGTCGCACCGTTGATGCTGGCGCGGCCGTTGGGCAGGTTGGGGATGCGCTCGCCGTTGAAGAAGGGGAGGACCGCGATGCCGTCTGCCCCGATGGGGGCCTTGGAAGCTTCCTGGTCGAGTTCCTTGACGCCCAGCTTGAAGAGGGCGCGGATCTGCTCGCTGGCGACCGTGCAGTTCATGGTGCACAGGAGGGGGAGCCATCCGCCAGTTGAAGAGCAGAAGGCGGCAAGCTTGCCCTGGCCGTCGACGACGGGGCTGTCGGAGTACCCGTAAAGGGTACCAGAGGTCCCGAGGCTCATGGTAAGGCTGCCGTCGCGGACGGTGCCGGTGCCGATGGCGCCCATCATGTTGTCGCCGCCGCCGGCTGCGACGATGCAGCCTTCGGTAAGGCCGAAGCGGGCCGCGGCCTTCGCGTTCACACGACCGGCGATTTCATCGGCGGCGATAAGGCGGGGAAGATATGATTCGAGCTTGGCGTCGATGAGGCCGCAGATTTCCTTGTTCCAGGTACGTGTACGAACATCGAGGAGGGCGGTACCGCTTGCGTCGCCGTACTCTGCCACGTACTCGCCGGTAAGGAGGAAATTGAGATAGTCGTGGGGTAAAAGGACATGGCGCAGTTTGGCAAAGGCATCGGGCTTGTTGTTCTTGAGCCAGAGGATCTTGGGAGCGGTATAGCCGGGGAGCATGAGGAGGCCGGTTTTTTCGAGGAGGGCCTTCTCGCCGCCTGCGGCCTTGGTGAGCGTGGCGCACTCGGCGGTGGTGGAGGTGTCGTTCCAGAGCTTGATGCTGTAAACGCTCTTGCCATCGGCATCGAGGGGGACAAAACCGTGCTGCTGGCCGGAAACGCCGATGGCGACAATGGTCTTGCGCAGTTCCGCGTCAATGCCGGCGAAGCACTTGTCCATGGCGGCATCATACCAAGCCGTCTCCTGCTCGCGGCTTCCATCATTGCGGGCAGTGAGCTCGAGGGCCTCCTGCGTCTTTGCCAGGACCTTCTTGTTTTCGTAATCGTATACGACGACCTTGCAGCTTTGGGTGCCCAAGTCGATACCACAGACAGTTTTCATGGATCCTCCGTGTATACAACAATAAGTCGCCTTTGCGACCAATGGTATGTGCAATATTGATAAAATATATCTATAATTGATACATGCTGATAAAAGACTCTGTCTATGTCTATCGTCTCGTCGGTGGGGAACGCCTTACCTGGCACGGGCGCTACCATACCCATGCAGAGGGCGAGTACGAGTTGCACTTCTTTTTGGAGGGTGCAGGGGCCTTCCTCGCCAACCGCGCGCGGCACAGCATCGAGACCCCGCGCATTTTCCTCACCGGCCCGCACGAGTTCCACTCCATTCTGCCGGAAGCTGTTTCACGGCCCTTGAGCTATTACGCCATCCTCTTTGAAGCGGAACGCGATGCGGAGGGCGCTCCCCTGCCGGAGGACGCGCGCGCCCTGGCCCTCATTGAGCGGCGCCGGGCAGAAGGACTGCCAAGCGTCGCCGCAGACCAGAGGGACCGTTTCTTTTTCGAGGAGCTTATCCGGCTGTCGCGCGGAAGCGATGAAGCGGGGCGGCGCGCTGCCTCCTACCAATTGTTAAGCCTGATCTTCCGTTGGTTTGGCGAGGGGGAGTGCGATTCGTCGGCACGGCAGGGGCGAAGCCCCCACGTGGGCAAGGCCCTGTCGCTCATGGCGGCCGCAATACGCGACAAAGTGGGCATCGAGGCCTTTGCCATGAAATTGGGTATCAGCGAGGAGCACTTTATCCGCACCTTTCACGCCGAACTGGGGATGAGCCCCTTCCAGTACTATACCCGGCTCAAAGTCGAGGGCGCATCCGGACTCCTGGCCGATACCCGCATGAGCGTGGGGGCGATTGCCGAACACTTCGGTTTCGAGAATCAGTTCCACTTTTCGCGGGTATTCCGCAAGTGTACGGGGCTCTCGCCCCTGGCCTACCGGAAGGTCTACTCGAGATCCGCCGCCGGGGTCGCTTCCACATCGAGGACTAGCGGAGCATCGGAAGCATCAGGCTCGACCTCAGCCGCTTCTGCCCAGAGCGACAGCGCCCGGTAGATTTCACGGCTGCGACTTTCCCAGCGATCCGCGAGAGCCGTGTCGCCTCTCTTGCGGGCGACGAGGGCGAGTGCATGAGAAGTTTCGGCGAGTCCCACCGAGTTTTCGGCCTTGCGGTCGTGATCAAGGGCCTCAAGGAGGGCCGCGTATGCCTCGTCCAGTCGCCCCATGCGCGAAAGAACCGAAGCGGCGAGGTAGCGGGTGTTGGCGTACTCGACGAGGGACAGGGGCTTGGACCAGATGCTCGCCGCCTCGTCCAGGAGTGTCAAAGCGGCCACATACTCCTCCATTGAAGCGGTGAGTTCTGCTTCGAGCCGCAGGGCACGGGCCCGGTCATCGGGCCGGGAGCGCAGGGTGGCAGCTGCAACAGAGAGCGCCGTTCGAGCGCTGCGCAGGGCAGCCGGCTCAAGCGGGTCGGAGAGGTATCTGCAGCGGACATCGATGAGAACGGCAAGGGCCGCAAGGGTATCCGCCTGTTCGGCAAGTGAAGCACTGTTTCCGTTGTCACGGTAGTTTACGGCAATACGCGCGGCGAGGGCCGCATTGTCCTCCGTTTCGCAGACCTCTTCACCCAGGAGAGTAAGGCCGTCGAGGGCCCGAATGCGGCCCTCCGCATCATCGACGAGGGTATAGAGGCGGTACGCCTCGCGGTAATAAGAGCGGGCACTCGTATGATCGCCCAGGCGCAGGGCTTTACGGCCAAGCAGGCAGAGGTCGGTCGCTTCATTCGAGCGTGCGTATACGTACTGTGGCCCCTTCGGGGCGCTGGAGCACGCTGCCAGCGAAAGGGTGGCAAGGCTTGAAATCGCCATAAAAAGGACGAGCGGTCTGCGTGTATTCATCAGTCTATCTCTTCCTTTCTAAAACTCGGTGGTACGGCTGCCCTGGGGGGCGGCCTCCGGTACGGTCCGGGCGGGAACCCCACCGCGAATAAGCGGGTTGTTCTTGACCCCCTCAAGGACATCGTTGGCGGTATCAACGGTGCCGCGCAATTGCTCTATAGTCGCCCCTATACGCGGCATGCTGGCAGAGAGGGTCTCGGTTGACGCACGAAGGGCGGCGAGGGTTGCGGCAACTTCCGCAAGCGAGTTCTCTATGTGGATGAAGAGGCGGTCGTTGTCGTCCAGAAGGGTCGCAATGCTGCCCTTTGGATCGAGCAGGGTGGGGACGAGCCCGGTTGGGTCTTTGAGGGCGTCACTGGTTCCCTTGAGGTTTTCAAGGATATAGGTAATGGCCGCGACACTCGATGAGAGTTCTTCGAGCATGACGGGCACACGGGACTCGATATCCCCCATCATACTGTCGACGCGCCGGCCATCGCTGCCATTGATACCGGCGAGGCTTGCATTTACCTGTACAACGGTCGTGTTGAGATTCTCGAGGAGGGGATTCACGCTGGAGAGTATGCGGGCAATGCTGTCGTCCTTGGGGGGCCGGTTAACCAAGCCCTTTTCGAGGAGTATCTGGGCTTGGGGTGAATCGTACGAGGGGATAAAAGCACCCTCTTCGAGGAGTTCCTCACCAAAGCCAGGATACAGAGTGAGTGAATTGCCCAAGCCGATAGGGCTCACCGACAGTTCCAAAATTGAATGTTTGGTGACTTTATCCCGAAAGGTATCGTAGATCTCGAAGGATACATCCACCAGGTTCTTTTCATTAAGGGTGATACTGGCGATCCTGCCAATCTTGAATCCCTTGAGCTGTATCGGCATGCCGGTGCTGAGCCCCGTACCGGAGGAAAAGCGGGAAGTGAAGCTGAAGTCCTTTGCAAACCAGCGCTGCTGTGAGCCCAGAGCCAGCATCATGGCGACCAGTATGAAAAGGGCGATAATGACAAAGGCGCCGACGATTTGATCGGCAAATTTGATTCTGAACTTCATGGCGTACCGTCCGTTGTCGAGCGATCGGCCGCAATGGAATCGGCCTCCGCGTTTTGAATTGCTTTCTGCGCCCGTCGAATGCGGCGGGCAAGCTCGCTCCCCAAAAGAGGAGCCATGCTCGCAACCGACCCGCTCCCGAGGACCTTGCCGTCGGCGACAACGACCAATTGATCCGCAAGCTCCGCAATAAGGCGCGGATCGTGGGAAACGGCAATCAAGGTCCGACCAGCCGCTTTGAGCTCTTTCAAGACCGAGAGTATGATATCAACCGACTCCTCGTCCAGCGAGGCACTTGGCTCGTCCATGAACAAGACCTGTGGGTCGAGAACGAGGCAGCGGGCAAAGGAAACTTGTTTTTGCTCCCCGGCAGAGAGGGCATCGGGACGAAGGGCTATCCCCTCCTGATACCCCGCCCGACGTATTGCCGCCTGTATACGCCGATCCCGTTCACCTTTCTCCAAGGCCGGCTCGTGAAGGGCCAAAGGCAGGGATACATTATTGTAAATACTTTGATTGGCCCAGAGTGCGGCATCCTGGAAGGCAAAGGCACATTTTTTGCGAAAGGCGAGCTCTTCGAGCTTGCTGTACCGTGCGATGTTTTTCCCCTGACACAGAACACGCCCCTTTTCCGGGACAATAAGGCCGGCGAGGGTTTTGAGCAGGGTGCTCTTGCCGGACCCGGACTTCCCGATAATGAAGCTCGCACAGCCTTCGGGAAATTCGACCGAAAGATCATCCAGAATTGTATAACCGGACGAGACAACTTCAATATGCTCCATGACAAAGAGGGGGGGCTGCATGCTCACAGGAGATACGACACAAGGGTGATAATGGCATCACCGACAATGAGCCAGGTGAAGATCTGGGTAACGGCGCGAATGCCGGCCTGCGGAACCTCTGTCGAAGCGCGTACAACCGAAAAACCTTGATAGGTGGCCACAAGTGAAACGATGGCGCCGAAAACAAGGCTCTTGATAACACTAACCGCTATATCAATCCCCTGTATGGCAGTCACGAGCCCTGCCAGATACTCCTCGATGGGAAGCGGCTGGGCAAAGCGCAGAACAACATACGAGCCCAAAAGGCCAAAAAAGTTGAAATAGATATTCAACAGGAACGTGGAAATGGTAACCCCAAGAAAACGTGGAACAGCCAAGTAGGAGACGGGATCGATACCCACCGAAACGTACGCCTCAAGCTCGTGCGAGACCACCATACCCCCGAGCTCAGTGGCAATGGCCGTCCCGGAACGGGCCGCTATCACAAAAGCGGTAAGCAGGGGGCCCAATTCCCGCGATATGATGGCAATCAAAATCGTATACATGAGTTGGCCGGCCCCGAACTGCGGCAACAATGAGGCCCCCATGATGTTGATTATCGCCCCGATGCCCACGGCCAAAAGGGTCAAGAGACCAAAGGCTTCAACCGCGGTAAAGAGTATCTGCATGATGAGGATTTTGAATGCAACCTGTCGTTTTCGAAAAAAGAGGAGACTGTCGAACAGTATACGCCCGACAAACCCCAAAGCGTATGTACTGTCCTTGAACTTCTGTATTGTATTCTTGCCGATGAGGCCCACGTAATCCATCGCTGGAAGTATAATTGAGCCACTCGCTATCGTCCAGACTTGTCCTGCCGCCGGGAGCGGGTTTATTGTAGGCTGATATGAGCAGCGAGACCCAACGACCACAACACCCCAACTGCCTCAAGTGCCGGCACTTCAAGGTTAGCTGGGATCCCCGCTTTCCTCGTGCCTGTACGCTGTTCGGGATTAAAACGGCAGCCCTTCCTTCGCAGGAGGTATTTCGGAACACCGGCATACCCTGTCCGGCATTTGAAGTCAAAGCGAAACTCAAGTAAATGTCGGTTTTACCGATTCTTATAAGTACTAACCCATGAGAAAGCGGCGTGTATTGAGCCAAAGCCTAACCATACTCATACTTTGGATCCCACTGGCCCTCCTGCTGACGGTAGGTAGCTATGGCATCCTGACTTTTTTTGATGGTCAAAATCGTGCAAAACTCAATGATTATGCGGCAACGGAAGCGCGTGCGATCGCCAATCTCGTCGAACCCCTCTTTGCCGCCGCAACCAGTGTGGGAACCCTGATTGAATATGATGTGAATGAAGCTGCACTGGAAGACCATGCCCTGGATCTCTTGCAGCGTCTTCCCCTCATACATCGAATTAGTATTGCCCCAAAGGGTGTCATAGATCGTGTTTTTCCAAAAAACGAAGCCCCCAACGCACTTGGTCTTAACATACTCATTGATGATGAACGCTTTATAGATGCCCAGCGCGCCATGTTTCTACGCTCCATTACCCTTACAGGCCCCTATAAATTGCGCGAAGGAGAATTGGGCTTCACCGCGAGATACCCGGTATATACTGACAAGCACAATGGTCAGGGCTCTTTTTGGGGTTTTACCTCCATCGTTTTTTTGCTCGATACGCTCATGGACTTGAGTGGATTGCAAGACCTTGATGAACGCGGTTACAAATGGGCCCTGGGTGCTCTTGTGGATGAATCGACAAATAGCACATTGCCCCCTCCCACGCCTGTCGCCAGCAACAATGCCCGCTTGTTCCACGGCACACGTATCTTTGCTTCTTCCGGCGACGCCCCCCTCGTCAATCCGGTTTCAGCGGATATCGCCATCCTCAATACTTCATGGCAACTCTTTGTCGAAGACACCAGTACCCTTTCAGTCTGGATGCGCTTGCTCTTCCTTCTTTCCGGAAGCATTGCACTCTCAGGCATTATCGCCATCCTTGCAGGGCTTTACCATGATCGCAATCGACACCTTCGTCGTGAAATAGCAGAACATAGGGCCACCGGTGAAAAATTGGCACAACTCGCAGCCTCACGGGAATTGCTGATTCGGGAAACCCACCACCGCATAAAAAACAACCTCTCTATCGTGGAAAGCATAGTCTCTTTGCAATCAGGCGATGCCACAGGCACCCGCTTTGAAGACATTTTCTCCCAGCTGCAAAAACGTATCCACTCGATATCCCTCATTCACGAACGCCTCTACCGAAGCACGGAACTGGACCGCGTAGCACTGGTAAGCTATACGACAGACCTTGTGGAATTCATCCGCGACAGTGTGGGGAATGACGACCAGCATATCATTCTCGATGTCGATGCCATGGATTTTACCAGCAAGGCGGCCCTTTCAGCAGGCCTCATACTCACCGAGCTCTGTATGAATGCCATTAAACACGGGGCCACAGGGACCGTTCACGTACGGCTCAAACGCCACAACGAGCTTGTCATTCTCGCCGTTGAAAACGAGGGCGCCCCCGTCCCCGATGATTATCGCAATCGCCCCGGCTTGGGCCTCAAGCTCGTCGATTCGCTTGCAACCCAACTCGGCGGCGAATGGCACGCAGAAAACGGACCACCTATTGTATTCTCCGTGGTATTCCCTGCTGCGAACGCCCTTGCCGACAGCCCGGTGTAATCAGTATCTTTCATCCGAAAAATTTTTCTTTTCCCAAGGAGCACCACTACATGGCCACACATCAGTTTCAAACAGAGGTTAGCCGCCTCCTCCACCTCATCATTCACTCCCTCTACTCCAACAAGGAGATTTTCCTTCGCGAGCTCGTTTCCAACGCCTCGGATGCCCTCGACAAGCTCAAGTACCTCCATGTCGCCGACGATGCCTACAAGGGCCTTTCATTCGACCCCCGTGTCGACATCCGCTTCGATGAAGAGGCCAAGACCCTTACCATTGCCGACACCGGTATCGGCATGAACGAGGCCGACCTCGTCGAGCACCTGGGAACCATCGCCCGCTCCGGGACCCGCGCCTTCATGGAGAAACTCGCAGCCGATGCAAAGAAGGACTCAAACCTTATCGGCCAGTTCGGCGTGGGCTTTTATTCGGCCTTCATGGTGGCCAACAAGGTCGATGTCATCAGCCGCAAAGCCGGTGAAGAAAAGGCCTGGAAGTGGACGAGCGACGGACAGGAGGGCTACGACATCGAAGAAGCCAGCCGTGACACCCACGGAACGACCATCACCCTGTACCTCAACGAAGAGGGCCACGAATACACAAGCCGTTGGAGCATCGAGGACATCGTCAAGCGCTACTCGAATCACGTCGCCTTCCCCATCTACCTTCACTTTGAAGAGAAAGAATATGACGACAAGGGGAACGTCAAATCGACCAAGCCCGCCGAAAAGCAGATCAACTCCGGCAGCGCCATTTGGCGCCGCAGCAAGAGCGAGCTCAAGGACGAGGACTACCAGGAGTTCTACAAGCAGATTGGCCACGACAGTGACGAACCCCTCATGTACGTCCACACCAAGGCCGAAGGCACCCTCGAGTACGCGACCCTCTTCTACGTACCCAAGAAGGCACCCTTCGACCTCTACAACGTCGACTACAAGCCCGGCGTCAAGCTCTACGTCAAACGTGTCTTTATCACGGATGATGACAAGGAGCTCATGCCCAGCTACCTGCGCTTCGTGCGCGGCGTCATCGACAGCGAGGACCTGCCCCTCAACGTGAGCCGCGAAATCCTCCAGCAGAACCGCGTCCTCATGAACATCAAGAACGCCTCGGTAAAGAAGCTCCTCGGCGAGTTCAAGACCCTGGCCGACACCAACCGTGACAAGTACACGGACTTCATCGAGCAGTACAACCGCCCCCTCAAGGAAGGCCTTTACCAGGACTTCGCCAATCGCGAAGCCCTCCTCGATCTCGTGCGCTTCCGCTCCTCAAGCGAAGAGGGCTGGACGAGCCTCGCCGAGTACAGCGACCGCATGAAGAGCGACCAGAAGGCCATCTACTACATCACCGGCGGCGACGAAAAAACCCTCAAGGCCAGCCCCCTCCTCGAGGCCTACCGCGCCAAGGGCATCGAAGTACTCGTCATGAGCGACGACATCGACGACATCGTCATCCCCTCGGTGGGCAAGTACAAGGACTGGGACCTCAAGGCCGTCAACCGCGCCGGGGCCGACGAAGAGCTGGGCGTCGAGAAGGACAAGGAAACCGAAAAGGCTATGAAGCCCGTCGTCGAGAAGCTCAAGAAGGCCCTCGGCGAGCGCGTCAAGGACGTCAAGCTCTCCCGCCGCCTCAAGGACTCCCCCTCCTGCATCGTGGCAGACGAGAACGACCCCTCCATGCAGTTCGCCCAGATGATGCGGGCCATGGGCCAGGGCGACGTCCCCGAGATCAAACCCATCCTCGAGGTCAACGGCACCCATCCCATCCTCGCAGGGCTGTCCGACGAAAGCGACGAAGCAACAATCGCCGACGTAGCCGGTGTCCTCCTCGACCAGGCCCTCCTCGTCGAGGGCGTCAAGCTCAAGGACCCAGCCGACTTCGTGCAGAAGCTCAACCGCCTTCTGTCGAAGTAAGGAAAGAGAAAGATTGTGGCTGATAGCGGGCCGAGCGGCCCGCTATCCCTGATGCCGTTTCAAAAACGCGATATTCAAGCGACAGCATATCAATCATGTTGGGTCTTTCTCATACGCGATACGCGCATGAACAAAGAGGTGGTCGGAGGGCAGCTTGAAGCGTTCTTCACGCGAATGCGGCACGACATCCTCGATAACCTCTGCCATTTGCACATCAATATCGTGGGTACAGAAAATGTAATCCAATTGCGAGTGTTTGCCGCCGTTCCCGAACCAATAATGGGTGTGCCGCTCCTCCGGCGGCACACCGCGCGCCGCGAGAACATCGGTCAAGGGCAATGACAAAAAAGGCTCGTACTCGAACTGGTACATCCCCCGTATGGCGATACCGTTGAAGTCGCCCATCACGAGAGCCCGATGCCGCGGTACGAGTTCCGCGAGCAGCGCCAGCTCGTCGGCCCGCTGGTCTATCCCGCGGTCATCGCCCCGCTGGCTCTTGAGGTGCACCACAAAAACCGTCAAACGCCCAGCCGAACCACTCAACTCAAGCTTCAAGAGGTTCCGGGAAAAACTGTCAGCCATACTCTTGGCCCGCACCCGGTCAAAAACTCCCTTCTTGACGAGGGCCCCCACAAAAATGCCGCGGCGCGAATTTTCTTCGTGCAAGTACGACTCGTAGCGGCTCTCCAGATAGATGCGATTGAAGTTTTCAAGCGTCTCCAATCCGCCAATTTCACACAGGCCCACAAGGTCGAAGTCCTCATCGAGTATGGTCTGCGCGATCGCGGCTATCTTGGCACGCGACTTGTTGGGGTTGTAAACCGATCGGTGCATGGACTGCCAGGCCGCACCATCGAGGGCTTCGAGCTCCTCGCGGGTATACCCATCGCGGTCGAGGAGAAGGTAGAAATTTTCCGCATTGAAGGTGGCGACGTGGAGCTCTTGCGTCATTGCATCACAGCATCAATCGGCAAAGGGGGCGATACGCTCCCAAAAATCGGGAAAGGACTTGGACACACAGCCGGGGTTCCCGATATCCAGGTTCCCCAGGGCAAGGCCCGCGACCGCAAAACTCATGGCGATGCGGTGGTCATTCCAAGAGTCGATCGCAACAGCTTCCCCCCGGGCCGCAGCCGCTTCAACAGCAGCCCGCATCGCAACGGGGTTCCCTTGAATGACAAGCTCGTCGTCATACTGGCAAACAACTCCCAGCTTTGCCAATTCGCTCTTCATCGCCTCGAGGCGGTTACACTCCTTGTAGCGCAGCCGTCCCACGTTCGTAAAGACACTTGTCCCGCGTGCAAAGGCCGCCGCGATTGCAAGGGGCGGCACCAAGTCGGGGGTATCGCCCATATCGACCGTAATGGGCTGGAGCGGACCACCTTCGATGACAAAGAGGCCGTCCTCCTGCGACAGAGCGCAGCCCATCCGCTCAAGGTAGCCGGCAAAGAGGCGATCCCCCTGGCAGCTCTCCGGGTCGAGATCCGCAACCCGCACCCGGGCCCCCAAAACGGCGGCGGCAAGGAGGTAAAAAGAGGCACTCGACCAATCCCCCTCGATGCGTATCGTACAGGCGCGATAGCGCTGCCCGGCCGCAACCCGCATCGTCCGATATGAATCATTCTCGAGCGCCACCCCGAAACGCCGCATCATGTCCGCGCTAATATCGAAATAGGGCTTTTCGGACAGTTCGTCCGTACAGACAATTGTCACATCATCCTGCGCATACGGTGCGGAGAGGGCCAGGGACGAAAAGTACTGCGAGGTCTTCTTGCCGGAAAGCCGCGTCGTCCCGCCCCGTATCTGCCCCGAAGAAATCTTGACCGGGGGAAATCCCTCTTGCCCCTCGTACGAAATATCGCAGCCCAGCTGCCGCAGGGCATCAACGAGCTCCCCCACCGGCCGTTCGACGAGCCCCGGCGCGCCGGTCAAGACGATATCCCCGGGCACGAGCGAGGCCAATGCCAAAAGGGTATTCATCGCCACACCGGATTCCCCCACATCGAGTTCACGCTTCACGGGCGAAAAAGCCCCGCCGCAGCCGTCTATCACCAGGGTATTTTCCTCTTCGCGTATGGTCACGCCAAGCCGTTCAAGGGCATCAATAAGGTTACGCTGATCCGCCGCAAGCAGGGGATTCTCTATAACACTCCGCCCCTCGGCCAGGGAAGCCAGGAATATGGCCCGCAGGGTGTAGGCCTTCGCCGGGGGCGCCACCAGCCCAATATCTTTCTTGTCCGATTTGTTCACAAGCATACGCAATAGAAGCACAGCAGGACGCTTTTCTCAAGCAGTGCCCACCACCATACAAAACAGGAATTCACAAGAAAGGGGGGCAGCGTCCCCATCCCTTTCGGTTCAAACCCGTCTGCGTCATAGAAAACGAGGCGGCCCCGCCCTCGCCCGGGCTTCCCCGGCGCTCTGGCGCCGGCGCGATCCCGGGCTACCCCCCCGTCCTTCTATAATTCATCCCGACTCATTCTTGATCTTTTTTCATACAGAGCCATCAGCATATTTATCACCATAAAAACACCCAACAGACCCAAATTAATCGACAGTTGTGCGGAAAAAGGCAATAAAACAAGATTCATACTCAGGGTTAAAGCATTGTAGACAAGCGCGGCCAAGGCAGCAAGAAAACAGGAGGGAGCATACCCAGGGATCAAGGCCCCGGCTATCGAAAGTGTTACCATCAAATTCAACAAAACCATACTTACAAGACGCAATTGCACCGTAAAGGCTTGATGTATACCAAAAGACCAATACGCAATTAAAGTCAGAATCAAACCGAGAACAACATGCACCACTAGCGGTAATGTACCCCTTCTGCAGATGATATCAATTATAAGGGATACACCCAACAAGCCCAGGGTCATCATGGGGGTCCGCATCAACAGTGCAAGCGTCTTGGTATTGGATTCGCCCAAAGGAAGAGAAATTTGTATCAACAAAAAAAAGACGAGCAGAAAAAGCGGCGCCAGTATCAGCCTTAAAATACTTTTCTTTTTACTTTCGGCCAAAGCAGTCTTCCTCGTAATGGCAAACGCCACGGCCAAGGGCAGAACAAAACCGGATTGACTCGAGTATCGTAAAAAGCGGGTAACTCCGACATCAAAGAGTCTTAACGAATAAAGATATACAAGAAAAACGGAAAAGATTGAAATGAAAAGTATAAAAGGAACAAAAAGTGAAAACGGTAATGGCGTCCTGTTCGAAGATTCTTCATTCTCGTACGCTCGCCCGGAAAAAGCGGGTATTGCAAGACTTATGGACGGAAAGAAGAAAAACAGAATACCCATTCCTTTACCATAACCAAATCGCATGGCCAGATCTTGCATCCAGGTGTATCGATAAAAAAGGGCAAGAATCGGGATAAACATCCACACAACCTCGCTTTTTGGTCTGCCCAAAATATCGGCCCAGAGCAAAAGACTGTATACCGGGACAAGCGCTTTCCAGCCGGGAATACCGGCCTTTTCAAAAATACGCCAGTACGATGTCAATTGAATGCTTGAAAAAAGTGCGCCCCACAAAAAAAACAGAATAAACCACAAATGCGATAGGCCCATATATATTTACCCCCTTGCATTTTCCATATGTCATAGCGATAGTAATAATTATACCATGCGAGAGGGGCTTTCAAAACTCAATGAGAATTTCAACTGTCTCCGTTCACACCAGGTATGTATAAGTGAGGTTTGTATGAAAGCGTCTTCTCTTCCCATTTTCGTTTGCGGTTTAATCTTGACCCTGGGGCTTTTTTCCTGTGCTTCCATCCCCGAGGGGGCACGTGCCGTGACAAACTTTGAACTAAATCGCTACCTTGGGAAATGGTACGAAATCGCTCGCCTCGACTTCAAATTTGAAGAGGGGCTCGATAACACTACCGCAGAATATTCACTCAACAAGAACGGAACGGTCAAGGTTGACAACAAGGGACGGCGAACGGAAACCGGCGAACGGGAACAGGCCATTGGGAAAGCAAAATTTGCCGGTGATACGGATGTCGGCATGCTCAAGGTATCGTTCTTTGGGCCCTTCTACTCAGGCTACAATGTCATCATGCTCGATGACTATCAACACACCTTGGTCGCCGGCGCAAACCTCAAGTATCTGTGGATACTCTCCCGCACGCCAAGCATCCCGGACGAGGTTAAAGAGCGTTACCTCGCAAAGGCCAAAGAACTCGGGTACCAAATCGAAGACCTTGTTTGGGTGCAACACGGGGAATAATCGGTAAAAGCCCCATCTCTTCAAGAAGAATGTTCTCTGTAACGGGAGACTATTTCACCACATAGGGCACGAGCCCGATCAGGCTGCGCACTTCGCTATCGGCAAAACGCAGGCCCGCACCCAAATAGACGCTTCGCGTGTCTTCCAGGATGCGGGTCATGCCGCCACTCACGTAAAGCCAATGCCAGGGCCGGTCCGAATCGGGGTCAAAGAATGGATATACGCGTACACCGGCCCGCAAATCCGGAACCATCCCGGCAGAAAAATCGAGGACTTCGCTGGAGAGACTCAACCAGTTGACAGGGTCGATATCGAATCCCATACCAAAACCACCCTCGAGCAGACCACCACGCAGGGTAAAAAACCCGAAGCGCCGCGCCAGTTCGAGGTCTATCTCCATATCATTGCCCACCCCGAATCGGTACCAGCGATCCCCCTTGCGAGGGATCAAACGCATGGAAGCAGAGCCATCGACCACCCCACTCATAAACCCATACCGTGCGTAGGTATCAACCTGAACTTCGATGCCACTTGCCTGCGAAACAATGGTACCGGCATCCTTGACAACGGCATCGGTGTTTGCGACAAATTCGTTGACGCCATCGACCGTTTCGCGCAATTCTGCAATGGCAGCCTCTGCTTGACGCGTCGTATCAAGCAAACTCATATACAACTCGTCCTCGTAGAGCAGACGGGTCAACGAGCCATCCCCCATACGCAAATCGTCAGACAAACGGCGAACGTTCCCCAGGCTCACACTCAAATCGTCAACAGACTTTCGAACCCCCGCGTCCTGCGAAGCAAGCAGGGCTTCAAGACGCTCTGTAAGCCCGGCGGTTGCCTCCAAAATTCGGGAGACCCGATCCAGCTCCCCCTCCGATCGCGCATCCACTTTTTGCGCGAGAGAGTGAACGCTTTCGATTGTCGAATTGAGCAACACCAGTTGGTTTTGTTGCAGCTCGCGTATCATGGCAACGAGTTCGACAGAGAGATCCTGGGCGGAGTTCATAAGTTCGCCCATATCACCACCAGAAGCGGCAGGACTTATTCGTGCCCCCGACGGCAGGGGAGAAAAGTTTTCGGACCCCGGATCGAGAACCAACATGGACGTACCCAATATTGAAGAAGAGCGCCGCGAGACATGGGCGTCGCTGCGAATCTCGACCTCTTTTAAAAATGAAACCTCGAGAATTGCATTCTTCCCATCAAGCTCTATCGATTTTATCTTCCCCACCGGTACACCGGATAAAAACACCTTTGAATTGGTCGAGAGCCCGGTGGCATCATCCATAACCACCTCGTACACCCTCGTATTCAATGTATTGTAACCATCGGTGGACATGAGCATATACCCGGTCCCCGCGGTACCCAAAGAAATGAAAAAAACACCAATTTTTACGTATCGCGAAATGTTCATGTCATACCTTCAATTCTGTAAATGATATACGCAGGAAGTCCTTGACCAGATCATGCTCTGTCTCAACTATATCCCGCGCAGCCCCCTCTGCAACGATTTTCCCCTTGTCAAGGAAGGCAATACGATCGGCAATACGAAAGGCGGCCGGAATATCATGAGTGATAATAACACAGGTTATTCCCAACTCGTGGTTTACACGGACGACAAGATCATTGATCGTTTCGGACAGGACAGGATCCAAGCCGGTCGTAGGCTCGTCAAAGAGCAGGACATCCGGATGCATAACCAGAGCCCGGGCTACACCAACGCGTTTCTTCATACCGCCGGAAAGCTGGTCTGGCCGCTTGTCACCAATATCCGGCAATTCTATCCATTCGAGCATCTTTTGTACCCGTTCATGGATTTCATGCTTGTTTCGTATCCCCAAAACTTCCCTCAAAGGGAACGCAATATTCTCTGCAACGGTCAAGAAATCAAAGAGGGCCGAATATTGAAAGGCATAGCCAAAGCTCCGGCGGGCCTCAAGGAGGGCTTCACCGGAAAGTGCACTCAATTCCCGGTCACGAAACCAGACCTGCCCGGCGTCTGCGGTCAACATCCCCATGATGGTTTTGAACAAAACGCTCTTGCCGGTACCCGACTGCCCCACGACGGCATAAATCGATGCATCGGGGATATCGAGATCCACGCCATCGAGGATTACTTGTTCTCCGAAGGCCTTTTTCAAGCCCCGAACCCGTATAACGGGAAGGTCGCTGCAGCGACCGCTATCAGTCTCCATCTCTCAACTCCTCAAGATGTTCATGATTACCGTCGCAAGGAGATAATCCGCCACAAGGATTGAGACCGACGACACAACAACGCCCTTGGTAGCACCATCTCCAACGCCCTTTGCACCCTCCCGGGAATTGAGACCATAAAAGCAACAAACGGTTGATACGATTACACCCATAATGGAAGCTTTTATAAGGCCCGTCGTGATGTCGGTGGGCTTGAGCATATTGAACATGTAGTCCAAATAGGTAGCCGAATCAATCCGGTATAGATAAATGGATATGAGATATGCGCCCAAAACTCCCACGATATTGGCCAACATGGTAAGTGCCGGGAACGTCACAAGCGAAGCGAAAACACGCGGGACCACCAGGTATTGAATGGGGTTTATGGCCATGGACTCGAGGGCATCTATCTGCTCGGTTACACGCATGGTTCCCAATTCGGCGGCCATGGCGGACCCGTTTTTTGCAATCAACATCAGTACGGTAATAATTGGAGCAAATTCACGCCCCATGGCGATGGCAGTTCCCGCACCAACCCCCATTTCCCCCTGGAAGGGCTGGAGGATGGAAACCATCTGCAACGCAAAGATCATGCCGATGGCACTTCCCGCGAGCACGATAATGGGAATGGACTTTATACCGATAGTTTCAATTTCTGCGAGCAGGAGGCCGGGGCGAAAGGGTCTGCGAAAGAAAGCACGCAAGACTTCACCCAAAAATTCAAAGTATCGTCCTGCCTGTTCCAGTGACTTTTTGCTACGTTCAAACATGATGCAGGCATTCTACCATATAGGGGCTTTCCCCGTCTTTCCCCTCTTGACGTCTTGTGGTAGCTTTCAGGTTACAAGGAGTCTTTTGCATGGACAAGAAAACGCTTACCGCTATCGCAAACAGTGTGCGATCCCTCTCCATGGACGCCATCCAGGCCGCGAAGTCCGGCCACCCCGGCCTCCCCCTGGGCTGTGCCGAACTCGGCGCCATGCTCTACGGCGACATCATGAAGTACAACAGCGCCAATTCGCGCTGGATCGACCGCGACCGCTTCGTCCTTTCTGCCGGACACGGTTCGATGTTCCTGTACTCCCTTCTTCACCTCGCCGGGTACAAGCTCCCCTATGAAGAACTCAAGAAGTTCCGCCAGCTCGGTTCGCTTACCCCCGGTCATCCCGAGTACAACTACACCGACGGTGTCGAAACCACGACCGGGCCCCTGGGTGCCGGCTTCACAAACGCAGTCGGTATGGCCATGGCAGAGACCATCCTCGCCGCCAAGTTCAATACCGCGGCTCATACCGTCATCGACCACTACACCTACGCACTCTCCGGCGACGGCTGCATGATGGAGGGCGTCACCTCCGAAGCCGCTTCCATGGCCGGCCACTTGGCTCTGGGCAAACTCATCGTCTTCTACGATTCCAACAAGATCACCATTGAAGGTTCCACCGATGTCGCCTTTACCGAAGATGTTGCAAAGCGCTTCGAAGCCTACAACTGGCAAGTTCTCAAGGGCGACATGTACGATGGCGACGCCATTGCAAAGCTCGTGAACGAGGCCAAGGCCGATACCGCCCGCCCCACCCTCATCATCCTCAACTCCATTATTGGCAAGGGCAGCCCCAACAAACAAGGCAGCCACGAAGTTCACGGCGCGCCCCTGGGCGACGATGAAATCAAGGCCACCCGCAAGGCCCTGGGCATCCCCGAAGATGCCGCCTTCTGGATTGCCGACGAAGCCAAAGCTTTCTTTGAAGAGAAGAAAAAGGCCGGGGCCGCTGCAGAAGCTGCCTGGCAGAAGACCTTTGACGCATGGGCCGCAGCCAATCCCGCACTCAAGGCCGAATGGGACAGCTGGATGGCCGGCAAGGTCGATCTTTCCAAGGTCCAGTGGCCCCAGTACAAGGAAGGAGACTCCCTTGCAACCCGCGTCGCCAGCGGGAAGGCCCTCGAAGCCATCGCCAACGCAGTTCCCAACCTCTTTGGCGGTTCTGCGGACCTCCAGCCCTCGAACAACACCAAGATCCCCGGCGGCGACTACCAGAAGGGCAACCGTCTGGGTCGCACCTTCCACTTTGGTGTTCGCGAGCACGCCATGACCGGCGTCGTCAACGGCCTCCTCCTCCATGGTGGCCTTCGCGTCTTCTGTGCCACCTTCCTCGTCTTCGCCGACTACATGAAGCCGGCCATGCGACTGGCGGCCATCATGAACATCCCGGCCGTGTACGTCCTTACTCACGACTCTTTCTACGTCGGTGAAGATGGTCCCACACACCAGCCCATCGAGACCATCGAAAGCCTGCGCATCATCCCGCGCTTCACCCTCCTGCGCCCCGCAGACGGCGAAGAGACCAACCTCGCCTGGCGCATGGCAATGGAAAAAACCGACGGCCCCGTCGCACTCGCCCTCACCCGCCAAAACCTCAGCGTCTTTGCCAAGCCCGCCGGCTGGGAAAAAGACGCGGTCAAAGGCGCTTATGTGGCACTCGATTGCGACAAGCCCGAAACGGTTGTCCTGGCCAGCGGAAGCGAAGTAAACCTCGCACTTGAAGCGGTAAAGCAGAGCGGCAAAAAGGTTCGCGTTGTATCCGTACTCTCCCGCGAGCTCATGGAGCGCCAGGACGATTCCTTCCGCGCAAAGCTTATCCCCGCCGGGATCAAGGTAGTTGCCGCCGAAGCGGGCGTTTCGAATGGATGGGAGCGCTATACCGTCAACGGTGGCGCAACCCAGTGCATGCGCGGCTTTGGCGAATCGGGATCCTTCAAGGACCTCGAGAAACACTTCGGCTTTACCGCCGAAAACCTCGCAAAACTCCTGTAATCGCTCAGGAATCCGAAGCGTTTAACCCTTCGGATTCTTGCTGTACCGGGAAACCTGCAAAAACCGCGCCTTCGGGCGCGGTTTTTTTATCCCTGCACACCCTGTACGATTCTCGCAATTCCGCGGTATCCTGTAGACAAGACTCATTCACGGAGCCAAGCCAATGAAGACAGCATTACGATCCCTCGTCATTTTCCTCTTTGCGATTTCTTTTTTTCTCTCCTGTGCAACCACCATCGGGCGCCCGCTCAAGCTTGCGGAACTGGATCAAATCGATCATAGCGAACGCTACCTCATCGGGGTTTTGCCCCCCATCGACAAAACCCCGGGACAATCGGCAGAAGCTTGGCTCGACGGTATGTACGGTGTTTTTATTTCCGAATTGCAAAAACAAGCACGATATCGGGTGATCGAGCGCGAACGACTCGAATCCATTTTTGAAGAAATTGAATTATCGCTTACCGGCGTCGTTGATCAAGAAAAAACCAAGGAACTGGGAAAGCTTCTCGGTGTAGATGCCCTCTGCTTTTCCAACTTGTCGAGCGTAAAAAGCGAATCCGGCAAAACAACCATGCTCATTGCATGGATCGACCGCATGACCAGTGATATCACCATGGATGCACGCATTGTCGACGTCGAAAGCGGCGAAATACTCGCGACGGCAAACGCCTCCAGAAAACGCGGGAACCGCCAGTGGATAGCCTTCGGTTTCCTCAAGTGGGGCGCAAAGCCGGATGCGCAGCTCATTCTCCAGGATACCCTCATGGAGACAACCAAGGAACTCGCCTACCAACTTTCACAACAGGCTCCCCGCAAGCGTTAAATAATCACAAAGCCCTTCACTTTTCACAGCCGTGTCCTTCGGGCGCGGCTTGTCCATTTTCCATGGTATCCACATCAAAAGATTACGTGTTGCTCTCTCCAATTCAATAATCAATACTGATAGTCTAACCCCGCCTCAAGGAGATGCTTCGTGTCCACCCCATACCCTATCAACCGTATGCTGTTGGCTATGGCAACCATCAGTTTGACACTCTTTTCCTGTGCGGGAGAGCCCGCAGGAGTTACCATGCATACCAGCAACGAAGAAGACCGGGCCAGTATTGCTGCCCCATACCGCTGGGACAGTGTTCGCATTGGCGGTGGCGGTTTTGTCTCCGGCATCATCTACAGCCACGATCATGAGGGCCTTCAATACGTTCGTACCGATGTAGGTGGTGCCTATCGCAGGAATCCGGAAAGCGGCGAGTGGCTTTCCCTTACCGATTGGGTTGGCGAAGACCAAACAGGCTACCTGGGCATAGAAGCACTGGCGCTCGATCCGTCAGATCCGGCAAAGGTCTACATGCTCGCCGGTATCAGCTATTTCAATGGAGGGCGCACCGCCATTCTGCGTAGCCGCGATTATGGCAAAACCTTTGACATAATCGAAGTTACAGAGCTTTTTACCGCACACGGGAACGGCATGGGTCGCCAGAATGGAGAACGCCTCGCCGTCGACCCCTTCAATCCAAAACGACTCTGGGTCGGCACCAGAAGCAAGGGGCTTTTTCGCAGCGACGACGAGGGCAGCAGCTGGTACAAGGTGGAGTCCTTCCCCGACGCAACAACCCCCAACGGTAACGGCATCCCATTCGTCATTCCGGACCGCTATGGCCCCCAAGGTCCGAATGGCGCCCAGCGCCTGTGGGTGGGCATTTCCAAATCCAGTGACAATCTGTGGCGCTCCGACGACGGTGGAGAGACCTGGACCCTGCTCCCCGGCGAACCGGACGACTCCATGGCAGACCTTCGCGGTATCATGCCACAGCGCGCCGTTGTCGCACCCGATTCAAGCCTCTATGTTACCTGGGCAAACGGCGCCGGCCCCCACCCCAATCCGAAACTCGAATTCGAAATGATGGATCAAGGCGCTGTCCTTCGCTATATGGCGGATGGCGAAGTCATTGATGTATCGCCCTCGTACCGTCCCTTCGGGGGAATCAGTGTTGATTACTCAAACCCTGCACGGATTGTTTGTTCCACCACCAATGTGTACATGAACCAGTGGGGGACAAACGGCGATCGCATCTACTATAGCGATGATGCGGGTGAAAGCTGGAGGGATGTATTCCAGACCTTCACGGACAGGGACTACAATGGTATTACCTGGGTCGAAGGCCACTCCATACACTGGGCTGGTTCCATAGCCTTCAACCCCTTCAAGCCTCACCAAGTTACCGTTGTTTCCGGAAACGGGCTGTGGACCTGCGATGATATTGAAGCAGAAGAAAGCCGCTGGCGTTTCGACGTACGCGGCATCGAGGAGACCGTGCCCCTCGACATGGTATCAATTCCGGGCGGGCCTCTTGTATCGGTCATTGGCGACTATGACGGGTTCCTTCACGAAGCCCCCGACCAATATGCCCCCATTCACAAGCCGCAAATAGGTACGACTTCCGGCATTGCTGTAGCTGCCAAAAACCCCCAAAGCCTCGTTCGGGTCGGCGGCGATCCGGGCGGTCGCAATTTCCCCCTCTTCCACTCAAGCGATGGCGGTATAACCTGGCAAACCTTCGCCTCACGCCCGCGGACCCAACGCGATATCAAGGGAACCATAGCACTTTCTGCAGACGGCAGTGTTGTCCTCTGGACCCCGGAAAACAGCGACCAGGTCTGGCGCACTGCAGACAGGGGCAAAACCTGGTCTGTGGTCAAAGGGCTCAAGAGCAGACAGGTCGCCCCCGAGGCAGACACAGTAGATCCGTCAATTTTCTACGCATATTACGAGAATACCGGCGAGTTCCTTGTAAGCAACGACGCCGGCAAGAGCTTTGCCGCAGCCACCAGGGCAGGTCGAGGCGGATCAAAACGTATACGGCCCGTTCCCGGTTTTGAAGGACAGGTGTGGGTCGCCCGACGCCGCGGCGGGATCGCTTATACAGAAGACTCCGGCAAAACCTTCAACAAGCTCGATTCCGTTGAAAACTGCGAGGCCCTGGGATTCGGTAAGGCGGCGCCGGGGTCACGTTTCCCCGCGATCTATATCTGGGGCAGCATCGATGGCATTACCGGAATATTCCGCTCCATCGACCGCGGCGAAACCTGGATACGCATCAACGATGACGCACATCAATACGGGGGGCCCGGCAATGGGCACTTCATACTGGGAGATACCAACGTTTTCGGCAGAGTCTACATGAGCACAGCCGGACGGGGCATCGTCTATGGCGAACCGGACGTCTAGCAAATAGTCCCATTCCCGGGAACGGACGCAGTGCATACGGAAAATACCTCATGGCTCATGGCAATAGGCCCTGCTACACTCATGGCAAACGATTTCCCGGAGGTCCCATGAACGCAGAGCGCCTGTACACGACACAAGACAGCGACATCATTGCCGCCCGTTCGGCCGATGTCACCCTCGATCTGTCCCGGCATGCAGCACAAAACAAACCGGTAGGCATACGCCAGACCAAACACGGATTCCTCTTTGGCAGTAATGCCTTTCCCGCCGTTCCCCTTGCAAACGGGATGCCCGCCGGGGAAGCGCGAGACCGGGCACAGAAGACCACCGATCTCATGCTGGAAATCTGCAACTTCGCAACCCTTCCTTTTTATTGGGGCGGATTCGAGCCGGAGGAGGGAAAACCTCATACGACCGCGCTTCTCAATGCGGCAAAAATGCTCAAAGAACGGGGTGCAACCGTAAAAGGCCACCCCCTGTGCTGGCACACCCTCTGTGTTCCGTGGCTCATGAAGTATTCAAACAAAGAGATCCTCCAGAAACAACTTGAGCGCATTGTCCGCGATGTGGATGATTTCAAAGGCATTATTGACATGTGGGATGTGGTCAACGAAGCGGTTATCATGCCAATCTTCGACAAATACGACAACGCCATCACCCGTGTTTGCAACGAAATCGGCCGCATTCCCCTCATCCGCAAGACCTTCGAAACGGCGCGCACCACAAGTCCGGGGGCGACCCTCATCCTCAATGATTTCGACTACACCGAACCCTATGAAATACTCATAGAGGGCTGCCTCGAAGCGGGTATCCCGATTGATGTCATCGGCATTCAATCACACATGCACCAAGGCTACTGGGGCGTGGAGAAAACAGTCAAAATTCTGGAACGCTACGAGCGTTTCGGTCTACCCATCCACTTTTCCGAGACCTCGATTATCTCCGGCGACCTCATGCCGGAGCATATCGTCGATCTCAATGACTGGCAGCCGGATTCCTGGCCCAGCACCCCGGAAGGTGAAGCGCGGCAGGCAGAGGAAGTCGCTCTTCACTATCGTACCCTCTTCTCCCGGCCCCTCGTTCAAGGCCTTACCTGGTGGGACTTCCCCGACGGGCAATGGCTAAAAGCGCCGTCCGGCCTTGTTCGTGCAGACAACAGCATAAAACCCGTATATACCGCCCTCAAAAACCTCATCAAGGATGAATGGTGGGGCCACGAAAAGACACTCAAAGCCAACGACAAGGCCCAAGTAAGCTTCAAGGCCTTCCCGGGCGACTATGAAGCGATAGTTGACGGCCAGGCAATCAAATTCACCATTCCCGGGAAGGGGGCCTTCTCACAGTCATTGTAAAGTTCTATCATGGGGTTTGAAGGAACAAACAATTGAATACCATCTTCAGACCCCAGCTCTTCACAAATATCAAGAAGGGCATATCCGGCAAAGGACTCATTGCAGACCTTTCGGCCGGACTCGTCGTGGGCATCGTGGCCATCCCCCTTGCCATCGCCTTTGCCATCGCTTCGGGCGTCAAACCCGAACAGGGCCTGGTCACTGCCGTCATCGCCGGTTTTCTTATCTCGGCCCTCGGCGGGAGCGCCGTCCAGATAGGAGGGCCCACCGGAGCCTTTGTTATTCTCATCTACGGGATAGTACAGAAATTCGGGTACGATGGCCTCGCCCTTGCAACCATTATGGCCGGGCTCATGCTCGTTGCCATGGGCGCCTTGCGCTTTGGCGCCGTCATTCAATTCATCCCCTATCCGGTAACATTGGGATTCACGAGCGGAATCGCCGTCATCATCGCAGCGGGCCAGCTGGGTGATGCCCTCGGTCTGGGCCTCCGAAACCTGCCACCGGAAATTATCGGAAAATTCCGTATCTACATTGCCAATCTGGATGCCATCAATCCATGGGCCTTGGTCATAACAGGCCTGGCTCTCCTCATTCTCATACTCTGGCCACGCATAAACAGAAAAATCCCCGCGTCAATAATCGCCATAGTAATTACCACCATCTTGGTAAAATTCCTCCCCATCCCGGTTGAGACCATTCAAGACCGCTTCGGGACCATCAAAGGCAGTATCCCGTTACCCAAACTGCCACAGATCGATCTGGCCAATGTACGGGAACTTTTTATCCCCGCACTCTCCCTCGCCTTTTTGGGCGGGTTGGAATCCCTGCTCTCTGCTGTCGTCGCCGACGGCATGTTGGGCACCAAACACCGCTCCAACACCGAACTTATCGCTCAAGGGATTGCCAACATTGCGAGTCCCCTGTTCGGGGGTATTCCCGCAACCGGCGCCATTGCCCGTACAGCAACCAATATCAAGAATGGCGGGCACAGCCCCATCGCCGGTATTGTTCACGCTTTAACCGTTCTGTTGATCATGCTCCTCTTGGGCCCATTGGCTTCACTTATTCCCCTCGCGAGCCTCTCGGCCATACTCATGATTGTCGCCTTCAACATGAGCGAGCTTCCACACTTCATTCGAATGTTCAAAAATCCCAAGAGCGATATACTGGTCATGCTCGCAACCTTCTCTCTTACCGTCTTTGTCGATCTTACCGTCGCAATTGCGGTCGGCCTCATTCTCGCCCTCTTTCTCTTTATGCGGCGCAGTGCGGAACTTACCCACATGGATTTTATCGGAGAAGCAAGCCGCGATATCGATCCAACCGATGCCCCCGACGATCCCGCACACTTGGATACGGCCGACATCCCGGCCGGGGTGGAAGTTTTCGAAGTGAATGGTCCCTTCTTCTTCGGGGCTGCCGAACGCTTCAAAGACACCGTTTCTCGCCTGGAAAAAGCGCCCAAGGTGCTCATTCTGCGCACCCGCAAGGTACTCTCTCTCGATGCCACCGCCATGCGTGCCATTGAGAGCCTCTGGCAGCGCAGTTCAAAAACAGGAACCCACTTTATCATTTCCGGCATCCACACCCAGCCGCTCATGGCCATGAAGAAAAATGGCCTCCTCGACCACATCGGACAAGACCGGGTGTGCGCGAATATTCACCAGGCCCTCGAGCGAGCCAAGGAACTCATCAAGAATCAAGACTGATAGTTACAGCCGCAAAAAAGGCCCGTCCTTCCGGACGGGCCCGCCTGCCATCAGCTTTGATTCTTATGCAGCCGTGCCGCGGAATGCGACATCGACGGTGTCGGCTTCAACCGGTTTGGCAAAGAACCCGGTTATGATAAAGGCCAAGGTCGATCCCGGTAGCGCAATGATGATCGGGTCCACATTCTGCATGGCAGGGATAAGCGTGGGCACCCCGAAGAGGGCATTGCACAAGCCAAGCGGTGCAGATTCCTTTGCGTGCACAAAGAAGAGCCAGAAGAGGCTCAAGACAACCCCGGATATGAAACAGGCAATGGCTGCTTTGCGCGAGGCCTTTTTCCAGTAGAGGGCTGCGACATACGCAGGCAGGAACGCCGCAGCACAGAGCCCGAAGAAAATGGCCGTCCCGGTCGCGATAATGGCCGTTCCGCCGGTGTAGAACTTCGGCAGGGCCCATGCAATAAAGGTGGATAAAAGGATACCTGCACCCATTGCGATGCGATTCAGGGCAACCGCGCGCTTCGGTTTGAAGGCAAGCCCCTTCTCGAGAACGTCGCGCCCGAAAGAGGTTCCCATGGCATGGAACTGTGAACTCAAAGTCGACATGGCCGCCGCGAGGAGGGTTACAAAGAAGAAGGCCACAAACCAACCCGGCAGCGCCCCATTAATAAATAAGGGAATGATGTTGTCGGTCTTTTTATCGGCGGCGATGAGGGCTATCTTCCCCGCCGTATCCATAAAGAAGACGTTGGAAAGGGCGCCAACCGTAAAAGCAACCCCGGTCATGGCGGCGATAAAGATGCCGCCCACAACAACCGCGCGATTGAGCTCGTGCCCGCTCTTGACGGTCATGAAGCGTACGGTAAGCTGCGGCTGTGCCAATACCCCGATACCAACACCAAGGACAATGGTCGATATGAGCTGCCACCAGTAGGGAGAAAACGCGGTCGGCATGGCAGACCATCCGCGATGCCCGTTCTTGCCAAAGACCTCAATCGCCTTGGGCGCGAGTTCGGTAAGCTTGGCGTGGGCCGCCGCCGGACCGCCCAACTTGTAGTAGGTGTATCCCAAGAGAAAGAGCATTCCCAAGAACATGAGGCTCCCTTGAAAGGCATCGGTGTACATGACACCGCGCATTCCGCCCATGATGACGTAGAGTGCGACAATGCCCACAAAGAAGAGCAGGGCTACTTCATAATGAATACCCAAGGTCTGGGAGATAAACTGAACCCCGCCAATGATGACCGAGCCCGCGTACAGGGGGATGGCGAGAAATATGAGCGCGCCGCCGGCTGTCTGCAAAAACCGCGAGTTGTAGCGTTTCCCCAAGAGCTCCGGAAAGGTGTGGGCGTCCAGGTTGTGCCCCATTTTACGGGTTCTCTTGCCGAACACGGCAAAGGCGATCAGTATCCCCATGAAAATATTGAGGAAGGTGAGCCAAATGATTCCCATACCGAAAACCGCAGCCGCCCCGCCAAAGCCGATAATGGCCGATGTGGAAATGAAGGTAGCGCCATAGGAGAGCGCCATGACCATGGGGTGTATTTTTCGCCCCGCCAGGAGATAGTCCGTTTCATTTTTGGTGGACTTGAAGCCGATGAATCCCAAAATACCGGTGATGATGAGGTAAATCACCACCACAACTGTCAACACGAGCATGTTCATCAAACTGTTCCTCCGCCAATATCCGGATCCTTTTCTTCCCAGGCTTCTTCTTCCAGTATCTCCTGCGCCTGATCTTCGCGCGGCTTGTTCCAGTTCATGATGCCGTACACAACGCACGCCACCATGGACAGGATGGTCAGGATGTACCCCAAGGTCACCCCGAAATCACCAAATGAAGACATCTTTCCCCCTTTTTGATGCCGCCACCATACTGCATGACCAGAGCATCTACTTCTTCTGTACATACACCCCGGTCTTCAAGACCGAAAGAAAGAAACCCCATTCTTCCAGGTAGCGGCGTCGGCACTCTGTCGCCTCTACCCCGCTTACACGACTGTCCAGAAAATCATTTCGCGTTTTTACAAGTAGCCACTTGAGCAAAAGCAAAAGACGATCGCGCCCGCAAATAATCTGCGAGTAGTCTGCATCACCGTACAAGTCCAGAAAGTAACGGTCGAATACAGACTGTGCATCCTCCTGCATGAGCTCCTGCTCCAAACGCGAAGAACGAACGATAAACGCAATACAGGCCGCTTGTTCCATGTAAAAATCAACCGCAATTTCCGCAATATGGACCGTCCGTTCCAAGGGATCCGCGGGCATTTCTCCCGTGCGCTCTTTAATACGCGAACCCAATCGCCGATAGGCTTCTTCAAGCACAAAACGGAAGAGGTCTTCCTTCGCGTCTATATACTCGTACAATCCACCCTTGGAAATCCCGGCTGCTTTTACAATCGCATCCAGACTGGTCTTTTCATACCCGGTTCGCGCAAAGGCTATAAAGGCAGCCTGTATGATTCGGTCGCGTTTGTCTTCAGGGAGTTTGAACCAAGTATCCTTCACGCTGTCTTCTCCACGATTTGCAGCACTCAAGGGGCTGCGAAAAACAATAGACCGACCGGCCAGTCGGTTTGATGAGATTTGATGGTAGGGCCGCTTCTTTGCGCTGTCAAGTAAAATTGCGTATTGAAGGAAGTGCCTCCCTTCGCTACACTTGCCTGAATATGGCAAACCCGGCAAATCCGCTAATTGTACAGAGCGACAAGACGCTCCTCCTCGATGTTCACGCAGAACGGGCCGAAGAAGCCCGCCAGACAATCATGGCCTTTGCCGAACTGGAAAAATCTCCCGAACACATTCATACCTACCGCATCACCCCGCTTTCCCTCTGGAATGCCGCAAGCGCCGGGCTCTCGCCAAGCGATGTCGGGAAGGCCCTCGAAGAGTTTTCCCGCTATCCTGTTTCTCCCGGCATTATTCAAAGCTTTGCCGACACCATGGCCCGATACGGAAAAATAGTGCTGATACCTGTCGGGGAAACAGATCGTCAACAGACCCCGGCACTTGAGGGGAGCGATCTCTTTTTGCGCTGTACCGAAGAGGCTATCCATGCCGAGCTCGCCGCAAACCGCCTCCTCGCACAGTACCTTCGCCCCGTGGGAAAGGGTTTTGCTGTAGCCATAGCCAATCGCGGCACCATCAAATACGAACTCATCAAATTGGGATGGCCGGTAAAAGACGAGGCCCCACTCCTCGATGGCGATCCCCTCCCGATAGCCCTGCGGGAAATGACGTCAAACGGGGCCCCGCTGCACATTCGCGATTATCAAAAGGAAGCAGCCTCGGCTCTTGCTGGAGATGGCCTGCCAGGCACCGGATACGGCGTTATAGTCCTTCCCTGCGGTGCAGGGAAAACGATTGTGGGGATGACGGTCATGAGCCTCCTCAAGACAAATACCCTCATTCTTACAACCAATGTCGCCGCGGTTCATCAATGGATCGACGAGCTGCTCGATAAAACAGACCTCAATGAAGATCAAATTGCGGAATACACCGGCGACAGCAAAAAACTCGCACCGGTAACCGTTGCGACGTATCAGATTCTTACCTGGCGTAAAAACAAGGAGTCGGACTTTCCGCACTTCAAAATTTTCCGCGAACGCAATTGGGGATTGGTCATTTACGATGAAGTGCACCTGCTCCCGGCTCCGGTTTTTCGCATTACCGCAGAAGTTCAAGCAGTACGGCGCCTGGGGCTTACCGCCACCCTCGTGCGGGAAGACGGCGCAGAAGATGCGGTCTTCAGTCTGGTTGGCCCCAAACGCTATGATGTCCCCTGGAAGGACCTCGAGGCGAAGGGCTGGATCGCAGAGGCACTCTGTACGGAAATCCGTATTGATCTTCCGCATTCGCTCCAATTGCCCTATGCCGTTGCACCACAGCGCGAGAAGTACCGTATCGCAAGCGAAAACCCGCTCAAAATTGCCGCAACAAGACAGCTTATCGAAAACCACCCGGACGACCACATCCTGGTGATAGGCCAATACCTCAAGCAACTCGATGAACTGGCAGACGCATTGAAAGCACCTATCATCACCGGCAAGACCCCCAATATTGAGCGGGAACGACTGTTTGCAGCCTTTCGCAGCGGAGACATCCGGGTTTTGGTCGTTTCAAAGATTGCCAATTTCGCAATCGACTTGCCCGATGCCTCCATGGCCATACAAGTCTCCGGGACCTTCGGGTCGCGCCAGGAAGAAGCACAGCGCTTGGGACGCATACTGCGCCCGAAAGCCCGCAACTCTTGGTTCTACACCC
Organism: uncultured Spirochaetales bacterium; assembly: GCA_964541755.1. Taxonomy (GTDB): domain Bacteria; phylum Spirochaetota; class Spirochaetia; order Treponematales; family Breznakiellaceae; genus CAZIRF01. The sequence continues at coordinate 173,424 of CAZIRF010000001.1, forward strand.
TGGTCTCCCGCTTTACCACAGAAGAGGACTTTGCGGCGAACCGACAAAAATTTCTAGCCGAACAAGGCTACAAGTATTCCATACAACACTGGGAAGAAGGTGAGTTCACATGAAACCGGATTGGAAGACCGCGCTCATAACATTGCAAGACACCCGCTTCTTTGATCTCATGCGCAATTATTTGGGTGATATTCGTAGCCCCTACAACAAGCAAAAAATTGTCGAAGACCTTGTCGCCTGGCTCTCTCGAGAGGATCACATAAAAGACATGGTCGACTGTTTGGATGAGAGCGATCGTAGAGTTATATCTGCCATCCATGAGCTCAAAGACCCATCCGCAGAGGGCCTGGGCATTTACCTTTCCATGGATATGCCTTTTATCGATTTGTACAACTGCCTGATAAACTTGGAAGAACGTCTTTTCATTTATCGCTACAGGGAAGAAGGGAAAAGTCATATCAGTCTCAACCCCGTTCTCGAGCCCGCTTTGACACCCATGTTATCAGACAAATCGCTCCTGTACCAATCCCGCCTTTTGGATGATCACGATTCAAGTACGCCCAATACAACAATATTGACCCCCCTCATGCTCGCAGCAATGGCATCCTGGCTCGATGGTAAATCAGATATTTACAAATTGGATGGTGAACTGAAAAAGAAAATCAAAGACCACTTGGAAGAACTCTTCCCATCCTGTAATGTTAAAGACCTCTTTGATATCTTGTTCAAATGGAAAATCATTATAGAACACCAAGGCTACTACCAAATCGATAGTACCGCGCTCCAAGGGATGGAAACTCTCGATACACAGGATATCCTGTGCTACATGACCGCAAGTCTTATTGAAATATATCCGCCTACCACCTATCCATTTACCCAATCTGTTTCCAAGTCACGCAACTACCAATACAAGCTGGCGCGAGGTATCAAAAACCTTCTTTCCCGCATGGACCCCAAACATGCATACCCACCACAGACCATACAACGAATGATTTCGAAGACGGCAACTGAAACCGCCAATCCTGTTTTTGAAGAAATCCTGTCTCGCTTCAGCTTTCCGGCAGAAGAGCTAATCAAGGTTTGCGCCCGCTGTGGATTAATTACCCTCCTTGATGACGGGTACTGTGTTCTCAACAAGGAGTTCGCCTGCACAGACAACACCCCAAATGCCAAAGCTGGAACTGAAAGAGTAGTAAGCATCGATGCGACCTTTTCATTACTTGCACACCATGAACTTGACTTGAAGAACGCCATCGAAATTGCCTGTTTCCTGGACATCAAGGAAACAGGCACCGTTCTGCGCTGGGAACTTACCAGAGATGGAGCCGTACGCGGATTCAATCGCAATCTTACACCCCACATAATAAAAGAGACCTTGGAAAGGCTATCCGGCCATCCCCTTCCACAAAATATTCGCTGGTCATTGGACGATTGGTATAAACGATACCAAAGCATTGCCATTCACCGTGGTATTGTTGTCGTGTTGTCAGAAGATCGACGGATGCTCATGAACACACCGGAAATTCAAGCATTGATAAAAAAAGAACTCGCACCGGGTGTTGTACTTATGGATTGTAACGATGAAGAAGAAGCTCTCGCAGCACTCAACCGGGCAGGCGCCGATATAATTGCACAACCACAACGAACAAAGACACCCCGATTCAAGGACCCGCGACTAGGCCTGTTTCAAAATTTAGATATTTCCCGAGAAGCAATGCCAGCGCTTTCTTCATCAACTATCTGTTCATCAGATAATGACTCCGATAGAAAAGAGCGAACACAGGAAATAAAAAACAAATTGATTCTTGCTCTCAACAAAAAAAACTTGCCAAAAGACCAACACGAGGAATTACTTGGGCGTATCGAACGACGCGTTATTATCGATGAATCACAACTTGTCGGTTCATCATTACGATATGAAAAAAGAGAAGCCCGCGGGCTCGATTATGTAGGGAAAACCCAAATTATTGAACGTGCCAAAGCGGGGAACATACCCATCGAAGTACACTGGATCGACGGGGAAGGGACTCATCATAGTATGCTGGGGACCTGCTCATACACACGAGGTGCTGATATTATCAACATACAGCCCATTCCCTTTGGGGCACAGATGCTTATTCCACTACGAAAAATCAGTTTGGTCCGTCTTATCAAGCGTTCCATTTTCGAGGATTGAACAAACCCGCTCTTCCGGCTCTATGCCATTTCCCCGCAGCCGCCGGCCTGTCTTCATCAAGAATTTTGAAGCAGTATGCCGCAAGGGCATTGGTTCTGGCATGCTCATGATCCCCAAAGGCAATGATTGAAACATCGGGGCCAGACTGCCCAAGCAAACTATCCGTCATGGACTTGAAGGCCGCACTTAAAAGCGGGCCGGCAATATCCGGTTTCTCGTCTTCATCGGAAGGAGCAATTTCATCAGTCAGCACCATACAAAGCTTTCCCGAACCTTGCGCAGACAAAAGCCCCACGGCCTCACGGGCAAGAAAAAGCCAGCTTTTAATAAAATCATCACAGAGACGATCTATATCAGCCACTCCTGCTTCTTGAATACTTGTACGTAATGATATTGGAGAAAAAATCAAAAAGAACTCGGATACCCTTTCACAGCGATTCTTAATATCCAGAACAAGAGTATGACAGGCCAATGGGCTTGTAGACGGCAAATCAAAAAGAAGCTCGCGCCCCAAAGGCGCCGCATCAAGCTTGTCCGGGCCGGGGGTCGGAGTATCAAAGCGACTGGGTAAAAATGCACAACAAACACGCTCAACCCGTGCGAGCGCTTCACTTCGAAAAGCGGCAAAAGCCGGGGACTCATTGCCAACCATTACTATTGATCGCGTCATATACCGCCAGTGTAACGGTCTTTTTCAAAATCATCCATAGTGCTACGATAACGGCACGTCAAGCGGCAACGCATTCGGGGAGTCTGTTGAAATGAAAAAGAATTTAATACTGATATTCCTGTCGTCCTTATTCACGGCATGCCTACTCTATGGTTTTTTTATTTTGGTCCCCGATGCACTGTTTCCATTTGACAAAGCCCGCTTCAACACAAGTGATACAGCCAAGATCACCAAGACGCTACCTTCAGAGACAAAACATAAAGAAAACTCCCCCGAGGCTACCTGCAATCAACTCTGGCGTCTTGAACAAGACATTCGCGGCATTCCTCCCCGGGGTGAACTCATTATTCAAGCAGTTGGGGATATCCTTCTGGCTCGAGATGTAGGTCTTCGCATTCGCCAAAACGGCTGGAAGCACCCATTTGAATCTGTTCGCCAACTTGTAGCGCAGGGAGATATCAATTTCTGTAATCTGGAAACGCCAGCTTCGTTTATTGGCAGCCCATACCCAGGCAAACACCCCAATATTACCTTTCGTGCGCAACCAGGAAGTCTTTTTTCCCTCAAGTACGCCGGTTTCAATATTATTTCACTTGCCAACAACCACATGACAGACCACGGGCCGGCAGCGCTTGAAGAAACCCTTGACGCGCTACAACTCCTGGATCTCTACTATGTAGGAGCCGGAAGGAATTATACCGAAGCCTATGCCCCTGCTTTCATCGAAAAAAATGGGTGGCGTATTGCGTTCCTTGCCTATGCAGACCCAATATGGAGTGTTGTAGAAGCCCAAAGCACCGCAGGGGTAGCCCATATTCGGGAAGACGTAATTATTGAGAGCATTCAGAAATTACGAAAAGACAAAACCGTAGATGCAATTCTTGTCTCCCTCCATTGGGGAGAAGAATATCGACACAGCCCGCTTCCCAAACAGCGCACGCTTGCGAAACACATTATCGACGCCGGGGCAGATGCGATTATTGGCCATCACCCCCATGTTATGCAGGGAGTGGAATGGTACCGGGGGAAACCAATTCTCTATTCTCTGGGAAATTTTGCTTTCGATCAAATAGACGATCCAACCTACCAGTCAACCATCGCCCGGCTTTCTTTTTCACCAGAGGGGCACATAACACTAAGCATGCGGCCAATGCGTATTGCCCGTCGCAGTCTTCACCAGACAATTCCGCAAGGAGAAGATCTGGAAATGATAAGCAAGAATATTATCACATACAACAAGCAACTCGGCAGCACATCCTCTCTTATTGAAGATGGATGGATTCATGTCCGCTCGTCAACAGCACCGGATATTGCCCCCGAAAGCCGTTCGGACAGTTCTTCTATTCCGTAGGGCTTGGCAATAACGCCATCGAATCCATAGCCCATGTAATCGGACAATACCGGAACGTCGCTGTAGCCGGACGAGACATACAGAACCACCCCGGGATCGCGTTCACGCAACGCTTTTGCCGTTTCTACTCCACCCATACCCCCCGGAATGGTCAAATCCAGTATGGCGACAGAAAAACCCTTCCCCTCGTTTCCGGCCTTTTCAAATTGTTGCAACGCTTCTTTCCCATCTGCAGCAGCATGCGCTTCATATCCCAATCGTTCCAACATTCGCATTGCGGTAACACGAATGGTCAGCTCATCATCCATCACCAGGACCCGACCCTTCCCCCGTTGTATTTTAATACGTTCTTTAACACTCGCTATATCAGAACAACCTGGCAGATATACGGTAAAAAGCGAACCGCCCGAAGGAGCGGCATCGGCAAAAATGCTTCCCCCATGGCGCTTTACTATTGAATAACAAATCGAAAGACCCAACCCCGACCCTTTCGCCTTTGTCGTGATATATGGCTCAAATATTCTCGTTCTCAAACCGGGTGAAACACCAGGGCCGTTGTCTTCAAAACTTACCGTTACATAATCACCAGGATCCAGGTTCGCAAGCTCCGGGCGCCTCCCGATAATCGAACCGGATTCTACACGTTCCCTTCCCAATTTGACCTTTAAAACACCATTCTCGGCCATGGCCTGTACCGCATTTATTACCAGATTGGATATTACTTGAACTATTTGCCCGGAATCCGCACGAACGTTCGGGATATCCGGCTCCGTTTGAATATTTACCAATACAGAAGTTCCCGCCACGGCCATCCGCACAGATTCCCGTACAACCGGCAAGAGTTCCATTGACTCCATACGCGGAGAACCACCCTTGGAAAACGTTAAAAGTTGATACGACAAATCACGCGCCCTAAAGCAAGATGTTTCGGCGTTACCCAATAGTTCCCAAACCTCGGACTTTTCATCAACACTCATCCGGGCCAAACTCACATTCCCCAATATCGCCGTCAAGATATTGTTGAAATCATGTGCCAGCCCCCCGGCCAAAAGCCCTATAGATTCCAAACGCTGGGTTTTATCCAACTCATTACGCAATTGAAACAACTCGGTAATATCCTGAAGAGTAAGAAGCAACAAAGACTGCGCATCAACATCCAAAAGGCTTATTCCAACCAAACACCATAGCTCCTGTCCATCAGAACGAATAACCCGCATCTCTGCCGAAGACGCGCTACCACTTTCCTGAATGGAAGACAGCATTGAATAGAATATCGAATTGTCATCTTCCGAAAACAGGTGATCTATTCGCAATGACCCCAAATCATCAGCGTCATATCCACCAATGCGCAAGAATGCTTCATTTACATCTCGAATTTGACCGAACTCCCGGTCAACAAGAGCCATGCCCGCCGGATTAAAGCGAAACAGACGGGAAAAACGTTCCTCGGAAAGTCTGAGCGCTCGCGAAGCACCCAAGCGTTGTTCAATCTCACTCTCGAGCCGTTTTTCTACCGACAAATCATGAATGGAGAGTAAATACCCCAATCCCAAACCACGATCAGAACCCAGACGGCGCACCGAAACAAGGGCCAAACGCTCTGCCCCCGGTTCAAATGAAAAACGGGTCTCTATCTCCTTTGTACCCGGCTGAATCATTTCCCGTAACCATACATCCGCAAATTCTATATCAGGGAACAACCAAGCGATGTTTTTACCATTCAAATCATCGGCTGCACGCCCCCCCCGATGTCGGCTTCCGCCCAAATTGGTATCAATTATGTAGCCATGGCTGTCGCAAACAACAAGTACATCGGAAAGCCCGGAAAACAGAATATCCGAATCGGTGAACGAGCCCAAATTCAAAATATCATAGCGAAATAGCGCAACGAGCAGGCCCACGACCAACACGGGAATGAATACCGGTAACATGGGTGGAAGGGCTTCAAATCCGAAAAAGCGAACTACCAAACCCAAAAAGATTGCGCCCAGATATGTCGGAGCGATAGCTATCAGTATAGCCCTCGATTGAAGCGCTGCACGCTTATCCTTCGAAAACAGTACTGCAGCTGTAAGGAAAACGCTCGCAGCCAATATGGCCAGAGAATAGTTCGCAACATTGAGCCAATGCCAAAAAGAGGAAAAGTCGTAAAAAACATGCCAGCCCAAATGGGTTTTTCCAATTGATGCCACCACAGCTCGCGGGATGACTGTTTGAATGACAGAAAGAACAAGACCAGGAATCAAAACGGCCCAAGACCATATCAAATCATGGCGGCCTCGCGCCACTCGTAAAGCTAGCAGAAAGAAAAGTGGAGGCGAAAGGTACCAGGTAAAAGAAAATTTATCGTACCAGAAATAGGCCGATTCGAGATTGGGCGCAGAAATGAAAAACGCGGATGCCAAGGTACCCAATCCCAACATGAAACAGAGAAGGGCAAAAATGGCAAGCAGACTAACCCGGTCACGTTTTACCGTTGATTTTCTGCGACTCAGGGCAAAAAATCCGGCAACAAATGACAGGACGCTGCCTGCAGTTGCAATGAAAAACAAGAGTCTCACGTACTGTCTCCCAAATGATCACTCCCTGTCGGTCGTTGACGAATACTTCCCGCATCAAGTATTCTCTGCAAATGAAAGTATGGATTAAAATCCTCGCAGGGTCCATTCTCGGTATTGTTTTGGGGGTATTGCTGCCCCACAACGATCCAAACGTCACGTCTGCATTGATTTGGCTTGAGGCATTGGCTCTTCGCCTGGGTCAATACATTCTCGCACCCCTCTTGTTCTTTTCTCTGGCCATATCAATTTTCGAGCTTAGAAAAGATGATCGCATGTGGCCCATTATCTTCAAGACAATGGGAATTATACTGGGTTCGGCCCTTCTTTTAACAGGTATCGGCCTTCTTGTGGTGAATATTTTCCCTCCCGGACGCGTTCCTATCCTCAAGGAAGGCATGAAAGAGGCCATAACCCTGGACGTTTCCCAGTCTATTTTGGATTTGTTCCCAGAGAACGCTTTTTCGGCACTTTTTGGATCCGGTGCATGGCTGGCACCTATCTCTGTATTCGCTTTCTTTCTTGGGGCAGGCCTTTCATATGAAAAAACGCATGCCAAAACAATTACAAACCTGGTCGATTCCCTTGCACGCGTCTTCTACTACGTAAGCGCATTTTTCTCGGAACTCTTAGGGATACTCATGATAGCTCTCGCTGCCTATTGGGCGGTAGAATTCCGTGAAGCCCTCAAACTTGAAGTTTTCCACGATATTCTTATCCTTTTTGGCCTTACTTCAGCAATAACGGCCTTTCTGGTCATGCCACTCTGTCTTTACCTTTTTGGACCAAAGACCAATCCTTGGAAACCCCTCTATGGCTCCATAGGCCCGGCAATTACTGCCCTTTTTAGCGGTAATTACAACTTCTGTATTCCTGTTCTCTTCCGCCATGCAAAGGAAAATCACGGGGTACGGCGCAGGGTCAACACCCTCTCCATAACGCTCTTTTCGCTTTTTGCACGAGCGGGAAGTACCATGATTGCAGTAATGGCCCTTTTTATCATCCTGCGTTCCTATTCAAGCTTGGCATTGGAGGTAGGAGATATTATCGGAATCGGTTTGACAACCATAGGTATTTCATTGGTGTTAAGCCGCCACCCCGGGACCGGCGCCTATACCGCACTCGCAGTTCTTTGCGCATGGTATGGTCGTGATTACGAAGCCGGGTATCTCATCCTCAAACCCATTGCATTCTATCTCGCCGCCATGGGCACCCTTATCGACGTCGTTTTTGCCTCGCTGGGAACATGGGCTATCGGGAAACTCGAAGGCGCACAAGAAGAAAAAGAAGTAATTCACTATATCTGATACCTCTCGGTGCCGCCGGGCTTTGCCCGGCGGCATTCTTCTGCCCGACCATTGATAAATCACAAACCCCCATCAACTCGAAGAACAGCTTTTATCTCTGCTCAATTCCCGCGTAACAATTCTCTGGGCTTTGACCCTTGTGTTGGCCCCACAATGCCCTTGTCTTCCATCAATTCTACCAAACGGGCCGCTCGGTTATACCCAATTTTTAAGCGGCGTTGGATGTAACTGGCACTTGCCTTCCCCTGCTGCATAACGATTTCAAGCGCTTTTTCATACAGGGGATCATCACCTTCGGAAAACATACCCGGTTCCGATTCCGCTTCATCATCATCATAAAATATTTCTTCATCAATATAGTCGGGCGCGCCGAGGGTTTTAACATGCTCAACAACCCGTTCCACTTCTTCTTCACTAACGAAAGCACCCTGCATACGCACCGGGAAGGGATCCCAAGCGCTGGCAAAAAGCATATCACCCTTACCCAAGAGCTTTTCGGCTCCTACCATATCAATAATAATTCGGCTATCCATCTTGGAAGCCACCATAAAGGCGATACGGCTGGGAATATTCGCCTTGATAAGTCCGGTAATAACGTCAATCGATGGGCGTTGTGTTGCCAATACAAGGTGAATACCCACGGCACGGCTCATTGCCGCCAAGCGGGCAACCGTCGATTCAAGTTCCTTGCCAGTCGTTGCCATGAGATCGGCAAATTCATCAATTACAACCACAATATAGGGCAAATGTTCAGTAGCGATTCCACGCTCTTTGATACGCCGATTGTAACTGCGTATATCGCGAACCCCCATCGAATCGAGAAGCGCATAACGCCGTTCCATTTCATAAATACAATACTGAAGTGCTTGAAAAGCTCTTTTTGGTTCGGTAATAACCGGGGTTAAAAGATGGGGGATATCATTGTACAGTTTTAGCTCAACTATTTTTGGATCAATGAGTATCAAACGGCACTCTGCCGGTGAGCGCTGATACAGAATTGAAAGTATCATGGAGTTGACACAGACCGATTTGCCCGAGCCGGTAGAGCCGGCAATGAGGAGGTGGGGCGTCTGTACCAAATCGAGGGTCTGTGCCTCGCCGGTAATATCTTTCCCCAGAATCACAGGAATTTCGTGTTTCTTTCCCTCTCTGGACAGTTCTCCCTCGATCATCTCGCGAAATGAGACAATATTCCGCTTGCGATTGGGGACTTCAATACCAACGGCATGCTTCCCCGGAATGGGTGCCACAATACGTACAGAAGAAGCTGCCAAGCGAAGCGCAATATTGTCCTGCAGGTTAACAATTTTTGAAAGCTTTACCCCGGGGGCGGGAAGTATTTCAAACATGGTAATGACCGGCCCCTTCCGAATCCCGGTTACCTCGGCCCGTATTTTAAATTCTTCCAAGGTCTCTTTGAGGATGACCGCAGCGTCCTTGGTCGCTTGATCTATAACCCAATACTCACCATCCGGATACGCCGTAAGAAGTTCCTCTATTGGCAAATCCCAGTTCTGCTGTTTCTTGACAATTGTGTGTTCACCCTCCCGGGTCTTCGCCTCGACGAGCGCACGAGATTTTTCACGCGCACGCTCTTCGGCTTCGGTCAAAGCGCGCGACAAATCATCTACGGCATCAAGATCATTGGTAACAAGCTCTTCATCGTCATCCCGTTCGTCATCATCATCAAAAATATCATCTTCGATAGTATTGGCAAGAGCAGTCTGAACCTCACAGACTTCCGCCTCAGGCGGCTCTGTCAACTCACTGTCCGTATCTTCCTCAAGCAAGTCTTCTGCGAGAAATTCATCAACTGTCAGAACCTCGTCATTTGCCCCGTCCCGCCCAATAAAGCGCGAAACATCAACTACCTCATCACTTCCCGGAACAGCGATATCTTCATAGGGATCCAACAATTCATCAGGATCTTCGCTATCTGAAACATCATCAACAAGCAGCTGAGCAGATTCTTCTTTCTCGTTATCAAACTCTATAGGCGCTTCCAGGGCCTCTTTGTCAAAGGCAAGCGTCTCCAGTCGTTCATGCTCTTCAAAATCTGCCGGCTCCTCATCATTTTTGACATTGTCAAAATTCGAGGCTTCAAAATCAATACTATCAAGATCGTCAATTTCTATTTCGGAGAACCCTTCCGTGTCATCAATAACAGCTTTACTCACCCCACCCTCGGAATTGGCAGGGAAATTTTCGCTACTATCACTATTGGAATCAGCTTTTTTTGAACTCATCGATTCATTATTTCTTCCATCGCTTTCATCTTCAACCGAATCAAGTTCTTCCAGTCTTCCGTCAACTGAATAAAAATCTCCACCGCGCCCCAAGCTCGCCAATGGGGGTACTGCCGTCATTGTATTGGCAAGGCTTGCCAGACCGGAAGTCGCACTTCGCGTATCCAAAGAGGCATCCGCTGGTGTATAGACCGCGTCCGGGTTCGGGACAGCCGAGCTTCCGGAACCTGAAGCATACTCCGTTTCAGCATTCGCACCCGGAGACTCTACTGCAGGGCTACCCTTACGATGCTTGGCCGTATCAACAATCTGCCAAAGGCGTTCATTTTCATCTTTTTCCCCGGCAGTCCGATCAAAAAGAACCGAAGAGAGCGCCACAATAATCGCTATTTGCAGGACAACCAGAACTGTCATGAAGAGCTTGAAACCACGGGGGCCCAAGAACGAAAAAAAAGTATTTTCCTCAAAAACCCCACTATCCCCGGACAAGAGGCTATAGGCGACAGCTATTGTTAGAAAAGGGACAATTGAACTTGCCAGAACAAAGAGGGCTGCAGGCTTTTTTTTCTGCTGAACAAGAAGAGCCCCGGATATTATACAGATAGCAGGAATGTAGAGAGAAAAAAGCCCGTATGAACGCAAGAAAAAGAGTCCTGCTGTCGTCCACCATGCATCAAAACCGGCGAAAGCACCCAGTATACTCGAAAGAAGTAAAAGGGCAGCCATCAAGAGACTGGAAACAACAACAACTACATATCCGGGGACACGTGTTCCTCCGGTAACCTGGGCAGGGCTCTTATCTATGGACACGATGTGCACTTCCTCCCGAAATAAAGCAACGCAAATTACAAATATAGAAGCCCGATAATACCCAGCGGCAGCAACCAAATCGCAAACCAAGCGAGTGTGCCCTTTCGAACGAGGGTCATCAGTAACTTCAACGCCAGTAATCCCGATACAAATGCAGCCAAAACCCCAACGAGAAGAGGCCAAAACTCCACCTGTGCCATCAAAGTATCGGCATCTTTGAGCTCAAGTATGAATGCTCCCAATATTGCGGGTATTGAAAGAAGAAACGAGAGCTCACCAGCCACAGCCCTGGGTACGCCCACAGAGAGTGCCGATGAAATGGTTATTCCCGACCTCGATATACCGGGAAAAACACCCAGACCTTGGGCAAAACCGCAAACAAGACCATCACGAACCCTCACAGACCGGGATGCCAGGGAAGCGGTACGCTTTTCGTGGTACCTGCCAATAATGAAACCAAGACACAGAACAATCGCCGTAACGATAAAAAGCACCGAAACAAGTTTGATCGAAGGATCCGGAAAAAATTTTTTAATCAAAAGCCCCATAACACCGGTAACAAACGTCCCGACAACAATGGCCATAACATACACGAGGTTTTCACGATCTTGAGGCCCCGCCTTACGTATAATGAAGCGCCAGGTGCTCGTTATCAAAAGTCCAATTTTTTTACGAAAAACCAACAGTACCGCACCAAGGGAGGCAAGGTGAAGCAGTATGTCAAAAAGAAGGGGGACCTCTTCAAGATTGGTCAATTCCTTGAGAACGGCCAAATGCCCGGAACTTGAAACCGGCAAGAATTCCGTTACCCCTTGCAAGAGGCCGAAAAGAAACGCGGAAAGCACACTCATTTTCCCTCCAAATGGCTGTAGCAGATCCGTATCGTATCAGATAGGCGAAAGAGGGGCAAAGGTATCCGGAATGAGTATCAGACACATTTCAATCCCTTCTATTGCGCGCTGCGTACGGTAAAAAGGGATTCGGCACCAAAAAGATCCTTGGCAACCTGTGCCATGTCATAGCCATAGTACAGATATCCGTAAACCGCAGCTGCCGCAAGAACGCGCCGCCCGTAATTCCGTGTTTCATCGAAGGGAACCGTCTCAAGAAAGAGATCTTCGGGAAGATCGGGGCGAGCAGTACGCCACTGACGCACCCTTCCGGGACCGGCATTGTAGGCAAAAAGAGCCAACATTGGCGACGATAATCGTTTTGTCCAATCTGCCAAATACCAAGCCCCCAGCTGCGCGTTTGTAAAGGCATCGCTTAAAACCGGGTCATCCCCCTCCATCACGAGAGGCACCCTCTTGGCGATACGGGAGGCAATATCGCGTCCGGTAGCAGGCATAATCTGTACCAGCCCAACCGCACCGGCATGACTTATAACTTCTGCGCGAAAGGCACTCTCCGATCGAGCCAAGCCCGCCATGATTTCCGGGGGAACACCCCACACCATCGCTGCGGTATCAAGTTCATGCTGCCAGGCCCGCGGGTACAACAGCATGAAATCCTCTCGTGAAAGACGGTAATCCGGTCGGCCAAGCAAGGTCCCGATTGTTCGTATAGACTGATAGCTATCCCCTCGCTCTGCCTGTATGCGAGCCATATCGCGTACGATGTCAGCGGGAATCAGATGTTTATAGCGGGAGGCAAAGCCTTCCAAGATAGTCGTTTGTCCCCACCGTTCACAGGCGGTTAACCAATCTGTCCAATCCTCATCCGTCCATGTAGCGCTATCGAACGGATGTCGGTTTCTCTCCATGGAAGATTGCGACGACATGGAGGCAGCATCCGGAGCATCCGCCAAAGAATCGGGAACGGGTTTTACACTTTTCCCCAAAATTATGGCCGCAAGACTCCGGTAATAGAATGAAGCCGTATCCTCTTCAAATATTGCGTGATAACGCGATTCGGTCCATTCCCTCAAAGTACTTGATACCGAAATATTCAAGAGCACACGAGCTCGATCTGCAGGCAAATACCCCAAGTCTACCAGTCGCGCACTAATCCAGGAAGAACGAATCCGTGCAGTTGAATTGCCCCAAGCCTGTATCAACTGATGGGAACGGGTAATATCCTCATAACGTTCTTCCGATAGAAGTCGCCCCTGCAAACGATCCCAAAGACCGGAAAAAGAGTCCCGATCATGAACAAGTGGCATAAACTCGGTAAAACCGGACATCAGTTTGTCTGTTTCGTCGCGAAAAGCGGCCTCAAGCAAATACCAAAGAACCGCATCCCGCTGTATGACATCGGGGGCAAAGACCAAACTTTGGGTAAAGAGTCTTCGTGCTTCATCATGATTCCCCGTTTGCCGCTGCATTCTCCCCGCAAAAAAAAGAAAGACAAAACGACGTGCCTCGAGCTCATCGGCCTCAAAATCCTGCCCACCTGCTATGCGTGCATCAAAACCAGGAAAAACACGAGCCCCCCACTCTGCTGTACCGCCATACTGTACAGCCCGTCCATAATCGGCAAGAACTTTGGGTGAAAGAGCAAAAAAGCGTTTGTCATCTTGTTGACGCAGACGATCGAAGGCCTCTTTGGCGGGACCATACTCCCGATCCCATAGAAGCAAGCGTGCTTGAATCAAATCACGCTCCCATTCCGATCTATTCTCCAAAACAGCTTCAAAGGCGGGGAAATCACGTTGCCGAACAAGAGAGGCCGTCAATTCATCCATTAAAAGTCGATCAAGGCTGGACAAAACACGGTCCTCTGTACCCATCAGAACCAATAACTCTTCTTGTGCATTCCGAAGGGCGACATCCTCCCCGATATACACTTGCGCGTCCTCAAACAAAGGCCGGATGAGCTTACGCCATAATCTCTTTAAAGACTTTTTCCGGGCATGACTATCGGCCGCGAGATAGCGCTGTCGAAAATCCACGGCAAGAAGGAGAATCGACTCTCTGGCCAAAGGACCGGTCATACCGGGCAAAGCCGCAAGCAATGCATCAAAACTCTCCCGAGAGCCAATAGAACCCGACAATTTTCGCTCAATTGAAAGCATAAAAAAGGGAGCCGCGGTATCTTCCGCCAAGAGTTTCTTTCTTTCCCGCGTCGTCAAAGAGGCAAGGAGCGTAGTATCACCCTGTGCCAAGGAGGAAAAAAAAGCCTCACGGCTGGTACCCGCAAGGCCTTCAGCATGGCACGATAGAGACAAGCCGCAGAGCAGGGCGACAACAATCCGCCCCGGCCCCTTAGCGCGGAGGAATGACCAGAATTGATCCGGAAATAATGAGATCCGGATTCTTGATCTTGTTATGTCGCGCAATGCGCGGATACAGCCAAGCATTCTTGTAAAAAGCATCTGATATATCCCAGAGGGTATCACCCCAACGTATTTTGTACCGATAACCATTCTTGGGAATTACCTTCGGTACCTTGTATCGTGAAACCGGAGCCGGCGGTCGATCCCGTTTTGCTTCCAGTACGGGAGGGCGGTTCTCCACCGGCTTCTCGACAATCGTCTTCACGTCCGGTTCTGTTACCGCTTCTTCTTTTACAGGGGTTTCAATACTTTTAATGGGCTCGGGTTCAGGCACAGGTTCGGGTTCGGGAGCTGCAACAACGGGAGGGGCACTCGTTTCTTGTCCATTCAAGGGCTTCCCGAGCATGGAATCCTTTGGATTTTTATTGAAAACAAACAACCACAGGAGCAAAAGAACCAGTACCAAGACCAAAATTCCGGCCGCAATACCAATAACAAGAGGAGCAGAAGACTTTTTCTCTGCAATGGGCTCTTCAACCGGCTCATAAAGAGCGGCAGGGGCCGTAGACTGTTGCTCGTCATCCTCGAGTTCAAAATCCGGTACTTCATAGGTCTTGGTCTGATCCAAGGCCTGCAAAGAAACCGTCAGATGCTGACGACCACCATCAACCGGGGTATCAAGATCAATGGCTTCGGCATCGAGCTCGTTTTCGCCATCCGATTTGATAACCAATTCTATTGAGGGCTCGCCACGCGGTCGTGGATCGAGGGCTTCAACAACGAGACTCCCTATGTATGTAGCGTCATCCATGGACTTGAAAACGCTACGATAGAGATCAATCTGCACACTTCGCTGATTGTCATGAACAGTCGTGACAACCAAGCGTTTTTTAATGGAAGATCCCTCGTCTATGACTGGATAAAATTCGCCGTTAGCTACCTTTATACCGATACTGGACGCCATGACATTCCCCTTTTATCAGTTTAATGTAGACCCCGTATAGTACTTTGTCAACGCAGCTACCAATTTCTTGACTCTTCTTGAATCTCTTCCGATAATAGGCCTATGCAACTCATTCTTCCAATATTGATAGTCGTCATACTTATTTCACTTGTTATAGTGGTTATGCTGACCATCAACACAAAAAGTTCCACCAAACTCCGCGATCATAAGAAAAAGAAATCAAAAGGACGAGATGCCGTCCTCAAGGAAGCCAATAAACGTCTTTCACAGAACCCCAAAGACCCTGAAGGCCTCCTGGCCCTCGGTGATCTTTATTATATTGAAGAATCTTGGGACAAGGCACTTAAAACCTACGAAATTCTCGTGGAACTCTGTTCAACCAACTCCGACCTCAACGAGTTTGAGATCAATATGCGTTTCGGACTCTGCGCACTCAAAATAGGCCGACTCGAAGATGCCTACAAGGGACTTACCATAGCCCGCTCCCTTCAACAGAACAACTTTGAAGTCAATTATAACCTTGGGTATCTTGAATTTTCTCGAAAATCCTACGAAAAAGCCATTCAACTCTTGCGCCAGGCCCGCACTCAAGATCCGGACCATGCCCCAACGCTTCGTTTTTTGGGACACAGCCTTTTTCGAACAAAAAATTACCAGGAGGCCCTTGCCCTCCTTCGTCGTGCAATTGATTTGGTCCCGGATGACAAAGAAACCCTGTACGCCGTTGCCGAATGCTATTACGAACTGAATCAGACCGAACAAGCCGTTCGAATATTTACCCATCTTCGCCCAGACCCGCTCATGGGACCCAACGCATCCCTCTTCGCCGGGACCATTCACATGAACCAACACCAATATGCAAAAGCCATTATGGACTTTGAAATTGGCTTGAAACACGAAAATCTCAAGATCGAGATCGCAGTCGAGCTAAAATATCGCTTGGCAATGGCGTATCTCAAGCAACAGGAAATTGGGCGAGCCCTCGTTATTATGCGGGATATTCAAAATGCCTATCCCAACTTCAAGGATGTCCCCATCCTGATTTCCAAATATCAGGAGTTGAATGCCCACAAAAACCTGCAAGTCTATCTCATGGCACCAACCGGTGATTTTGTCACACTGTGTCGAAAGGTAGTCATGACCTACATTCCCCGGGCAAAAGTGAAAATAACCGACATCTCGGTTAACAAAAACGAATGGGCAGATATTCTCGCCGACGTCGACACCCCGCGCTGGGCGGATATCATCCTCTTTCGCTTTATCCGAAGCCAGGGAACTGTTGGCGATCTCATCATGCGAGATTTCTATTCAAAGGTAAAAGAGGCCAAAGCGGGAAAGGGATACTGCCTTACAGCCGGAACCTTTAGTGAAGAGGCAAAAAAATTCGTTGAAGCACGTCTTATAGATCTAATTGAAAAGGACAAAATTGGAAAGATACTCGATTCGGTTGATAACAGCGTCAATCCTTTTGGGTAAGTGGCGCTTGAATTAATACGAGGTGCCGCTCTTCTTCCAAAAAGGGGACGCTTATCTCATGACATGTCCAAGAACCAACAAGCTCCTCAATACCAGCCATCTCTTCTGTAATTTTTTCTGAGCGCCCTTTGTAGGCAGCCAATTTACCGCCAGGGGCCAACAAGCGAAACAAGGCCTTGAGCATTGCCGGATCCAAGGGACGAAAGGCCCGGAAGCTCACCAGATCAAAACGACCGGGCAGCGCCCTCTCGACATCGGTCTGTTCAATATCGACATTAGTAATGCCACACGCCAAAACAGCAGTATGCAAGAATGAAACCCGCCGGCCCATACGCTCAAGGAGTGTCAAATTGACCTTGGGAAGAGGTATGGCAAGCGGCAGGCCGGGCAAACCGGCGCCAGACCCCGCATCGGCAATTCGCGGCACTCCACCAGGCAACACCCCACAGAGCAATGCAAGCGGCGCGAGGCTGTCCAGAATGTGCCGTACTATCAATTCATCGCGATCCCGTACCGAAACCAATCCAAGTGCCGGGTTGTACAACTCGACTTGTGCAATATACCGCTCGAGTCGAGTCTGTACTTCCGCCTCTTTGAACAGGGGGTAGTCTGTTGCCAGTTGCGCCAGCCCCTCAATCAGCAGGGATCCCATTCTTATTTCTTCCCTTTCTTGTCCTGAATCTTTTTGAAGGCATCGGCAAAGGGATTGTACATTGTCCCGTCGTCGTTACCCCCAAAAGAGGCCAGACTGCTACTTCGGGAACCGGGTTTTGATGCAGAGGGGTGCCGGGGACGGTCCCCTTGGGCAACGGCAGAAGACGCATTGCCACTGCGAACCGCAACGCGAACCTTTCCGCCAGAGCGCGCCCCACCCGGAGATCCCGAACTTCCAACAGAGGACCCGCTGGCATAATCGCTTCGGGATTTGAGCGAAACACTGATTCGTCGCCGGTCCATATCCAAACCAATAATACGGAACTCCCGAACATCACCTACCTTCAAGACATCCATAGGATCTTTAACGAAGGTATCACTCATCTCGGAGATATGCAGCAGTGCCGTTTCTTTGATCCCTACATCGACAAAAGCGCCAAAATCAACAACGTTCTTGACCTTGCCGGTAATCATCATACCCTCATGGAGATCTTCGAAGAGAACCACGCCCTTCTGCATAACCGGTTTCGGATATCCATCACGGGGATCGCGGTTGGGCTTCTTGAGCTCATCAATCAGGTCACTGATTGTCACATCCCCTACATTATACTTTTCCTTGAGAGCAGCACGCTGTTCGCGAGTAAGATCGGCTCCGGTTTTTACGATTTGGTATATCTCGCTAGCGATCTCGTAGTTTTCCGGATGCACCCAAGTGTTGTCCAGTGGATTGGTACTCTCGGGAATTTTGAGGAATCCGGCACATTGTTCGAAGCTCTTCGGGCCCATCCCGGGAACATTCAAAAGGGCGTGGCGATCAGCTATTTTACCGCTTGCATCACGATGCTTTACGATCTTTTTTGCCAGGGATGAATTGATACCGGATACATACTTGAGCAAGCTGGCGCTCGCAGTGTTGATATTGACCCCGACATTGTTTACAACCGATGAAACAACCTCATCAAGCATTTCAGACAGCTTCTTTTGGTTGACATCATGCTGATAGAGGCCAACGCCAATCGACTTGGGGTCGATTTTTACCAACTCGGCGAGCGGATCCTGCAGACGGCGACCAATGGAAATGGCTCCGCGAATAGTCAAATCCAGCTCCGGAAATTCCTCGCGAGCAATATCGCTGGCAGAGTAAACCGAGGCACCATCCTCATCGACAAGGGTATACAGTACTTCGAGTTTATTCTCACTGATAAGATTTGCAACCAACTCCTGCACTTCACGACAGCCGGTACCATTACCGATAGCAATCAACTGTACATTGAATTCCTTGATCGCCTTGAGGATAAGGCGACGCCCTTCTTCTTCCTTATGCTGATAGATAACAAAGTGTCCAAGGTACTTGCCGGTATCATCAAGGGCGGCGTATTTGGTCCCGGTACGGATACCGGGATCAATACCCAATACACGCGTTCCTTTGATCGGTTGCGTCATAAGCAAATTCTTGAGATTTTGGCTGAATACAGAAATACCATGGTCATCGGCTGTGTCACTCTGATCACCACGAATTTCGCGAATAACGGCCGGGGATAAAAGGCGACGAAGGCCATCTTCGATTGCCGTCTTATGATAATCGTTAACTATGTTATATCGATGCTGTAGAAGTCGAACTGCTTCATCGGCATCAATATCAATAGTAACTTCCAGCTCGCCTTCACGTTCACCACGATTAATTGCCAAAATTCGGTGCGCTTTAAGCTGGGAAAGGGGCTCCGAAAAATCCCAGTACATCTGATAGGTTGAAGTCTTTTTCTTGTTCTCATCACCAACCCCCTTTACGAGGATTCGCCCATCAGCAAGATAAAAAGACTTCACACTCGCACGATTGGCACTGTCCTGACTCGCTCTCTCAGCGAGTATATCCATGGCACCCTGAAGGGCATCAGTAGGACTCGAAACCGATAACTCCGGATGTTCAGCATCCTCTTTTACAAACTCAGCTGCTTTTGCGAGCAATTCTTTATCGTTCAATGTCAACATGAGTTCTGCAAGCGGCTCAAGACCTTTTTCCTGTGCCGCCATACCGCGTGTTTTTTTCTTACGCTTGTACGGAGCATAGATATCTTCCAGCTCGGTAAGGGTTGACGCCTTAACAATGTTTCCATACAGGGTTTCGTCAAGTTTCCCCTGATCAAAGATCCCGCGAACGATTT
The DNA here is from genome assembly GCA_964541755.1 of uncultured Spirochaetales bacterium. GTDB lineage: Bacteria > Spirochaetota > Spirochaetia > Treponematales > Breznakiellaceae > CAZIRF01. The sequence continues at coordinate 193,012 of CAZIRF010000001.1, forward strand.
CCAACCGCCGTTCTTCCATGTTCTTTTTGCTGGCGAAAAGTCGTTCAACATCTCGTACTTGCACTTCGTCAAGATTTCCGGTCATCTCTTTGCGATACCGCGATATGAAGGGGACCGTAGAACCCTCGGCAAGGAGCCCGACGACCGCAGACACCTGATTGATACGAACGGAGAGTTCTTCCGAAATGGCTTTCATGATCTGGACTTCGTTTACTGCGAGGCCCGCTACAAATTCGCTGGTGATTTCCATAGTCCGATATTGTTTCACAGAAGAGCCGGGCATTGCAATAGAGAAAAAACGGCGTGTTTACAGGCCATAGTCTGTAAACACGCCATCTCCATCAGTTTAAAATCTTCTCATTCGAAACTGATTAAATGAAGAGATTCACATTCCCCTTGCTTGCCGTTTCCATATAAGAAGCGACGCCAGCAACTTCCACACCATCGAGAAGCTCTTCGTGTTTTACCCCCATAATGTCCATGGACATCTGACACGCAACCATGTGGACTCCTGCTTGCCGGGCCTGGATGATCATTTGCTCGAGTTGTTCTACCTTTTTGGCTTTCATCCGTCCCCGCATGAGTGATGCACCCAGCCCCCCCATGTTCATTTTGGAAAGAGAGAGCTTACCGGCATGGCGGGGAAGCATCAGGCCAAACATACGCCCCATAAAATCTTTTTTTACTCGTCCAGTTTTGGGGCGCTTAATAGCACTCAAACCCCAGAACGTAAAGAACATGGTTACCTGTTTACCCGCAGCGGCCGCTCCGTTTGCAAGGACAAAACCGGCCAAGGCCTTGTCGAGATCGTCAGAGAACACTATCAAGCTTGCCGCCTTCTGTAAGGAAAGAGCGGCACCTGCCGTAGCACTGGCCCCGATTGAAGCGGGTCGAGCACCTGCTTTCTCGAGAACTGCAGTAAAAACCCCCCGCACTTCATTTAAAGAAAGAAGGGTATTTCCTGTCATGTTCGCCCAGGAAGGCGCATCTCGCGCAAAGCCGGGGTCGCTCGACTTGATCGAAAGGCGGCCCCCAGGCTGCAGGCGATCCATCTCTGCTTTGAGGCGCATGATGGGTCCCGGACATTGAAGGCCACAGGCATCAACTTCCACAAGAGGCCCTGCAAGAGCATGTTCAGGCAAACCGGAGCCCTCGGAAAAACTCTCATACCGGGCGGGGTTATCCGGAAGAAGCCCCGGGACACTACGACCGGGTACATAAATCCCCTTCAAGGTTTGGTCGGCACTTGCACTTATCCAAGTCTTGTAACCACCATCAAGGTTGAATACCTTTTCATAGCCCCGTTGACGGAAGATACGCTCTGCCAGATAACCGCGTAAGCCGACAGCACAGAATACAATCACTTCACGCGAAGAAGGGATTTCACCCAAACGATCTCTCAAATTGTCCAAGGGGATATTCACGGCTGTCGGAATAGTCCCCAATTCAAACTCTTCCGGACTGCGAACATCAACGAGGATGGCGCCTTGTTCTACCCGTAAGGCAATCTCATCCCAAAAAACCGCATTGGACAAGCCATGCATACGGTTCTCGGCAACCATACCATTTATGTTCACCGGATCCTTTGCACTTGCAAAGGGTGGCGCATATGCATGTTCAAATTCTGCAAGCTCAAGAACAGAGGCTGCGCGCTGAACAAAAGTCGCAAGGACATCAATGCGCTTGTCGACACCAGCCCAGCCGACAACCTGCGCGCCATACAAACGACCGGATTCCGGATCAAAAATAGTTTTGACGGTAAGAGGGAGGGCCCCGGGGTAGTAGCCGGCGTGGCTGTTTCCATGTGTAGTCACCGACATACAAGGAATATTGTTCGCTTTGAGCACCTTCTCATTGAGGCCCGTCACCGCAGCAGTAATACTGAATACCTTCGCAATCGAAGTACCGATAGCCCCCTTCCAACTGCGGGTATTCGGTCCTTTGACGATATTGTCTGCAACTATACGAGCCTGCTTGTTGGCCGGCCCCGCAAGTGGAATACCCACGGGGAAACCAAGAACAGGATGTTTAAAGGCTATTGCATCGCCAAGCGCATAAATCGCCGGGTCATCAGTGCGCATAAACTCATCTACAATAATTGCACCGTTCTTGGCCTGTGAGAGCCCGGCCTTTTGTGCGAGAGCCCCTTCCGGGCGTACACCGATAGAGAGAATCACCATATCCGCGAGCAGTTTTTCTCCAGTCGACAACTCCGCGGCAATCTGGCCCTCTTTCTTCGAAAACTTCTGCACTGCGGAGCCAAGGTACAGTTCCACCTGTTTGTCTTTAAGGGCCTGATGCACCTGCGCGGCCATTTCGGGGTCCATGGGATTCATAACCTGCGGCAGAGCCTCCACCAGCGTTACAAAAACACCCCGCTCATACAGGTTCTCTGCCATTTCAAGACCGATAAAACCACCCCCAATAACCAAGGCTCTTTTGGGACGTTTTGTATCGATGACATCTTTTATTTTATCGATATCGTCTACACTGCGCAGACTGAGTATTCCTTCCAAATCTATTCCGGGGATGGGGGGTTTTACCGGATCGGCACCAGGGGATAGAACAAGCGTATCGTATGACTCGTCATATTCCTTACCATTGGACAGGTCGCGTACATGGACAGTCTTTGACGTCCGATCTATTGAAAGCACCTCATTGCGCACCCGTACATCTACCGCCAACCAAGCAGCAAAGCGCTCGGGGGTCATGACAAAAAGCTTGTCGCGCTCACTGATTACTTCTCCTGCATAATAGGGAAGCCCACAGTTTGCATAACTGATGTAATTGCCCCGTTCGAAGAGTATTATTTCGGCATGCTCGTCCATACGACGCAGTCGCGCTGCCGTTGAAGCACCGCCCGCCACTCCGCCAATCACCAGAAATTTCGACATATAAACCCCCTCATATATAGCGTGTATACTATCTAATCAAAATGTATATATTTATCTCTATATATTCAAGTCATTTTCTTAACCCTCATATAAAAAGCATACGCAGACAGCGATGTCTGTCAAATCGCCCGCATGGTCGAATTAAGCTTATTTCGACTCGACCATCGAAGCAATTACCCGATTCAAATTGGAGCCTTATTGCCTGTCCTTATACAAAGACCTATACTCGTTTTCAATGCGTAATCGATTGAGTAATGAACTGGTAATATGTGGCTTCAATGCGGTCAAAACGCTCGCCTCCACACATCCCGAAGAGGTCAACCGCTTCTTTTTAAGGGAGGAACATCTCAAGAAATTTACGGAACTTTGCAGGCTTCTTGCACAAAAGCGACATCCATACAAGCTGTGCGATGACGAAGAACTGGAGCGAATTTGCAAAAGCCCACGGCACCAAGGCGTTGTAGCTATGGTACCCGAGCGCATCATACAAGCTCTTGACCAGAAATCCTTTGACGACATTATTGAAAACGGGGAAAACATCCTGGTCCTCGACAGTGTGGGAAACGACAACAATCTTGGTGCAATTGCTCGTTCCGCCGCTTTCTTCGGGGTAAAACACCTCATAATTAATCAGACTGATGAAGAAGTCTATCTTACCACCAGTGCCCACCGGGTTGCCGAGGGCGGTATGGAATATGTACAAGTACACAGCATTCGCGATATTGAACACTTTTTAACGGATGCATCCAAAAACATGACGGTCGTTGGCGCCGATCATCGGGCAGAAAAATCCCTGCGCGAACTCGCACGTATTCGTAAAAAGGCAGCAACCGGGGTCCATGGTGCGGCTTCTGCCCGATTTGGTCTGGGCGCCCATATACCTGTTGCTATTGTATTGGGCAATGAAGAGCGAGGCCTCTCCGCCGGCGCCAGAAAGGCCTGTACCGGGCTTGTCCGCATACCCGGAACCGGGAACATGGAAAGCCTCAACGTTGCACAAGCCGCCAACCTTTTTATGTACGAACTCTGCGAGCGATCATAATATGCGACTCTTCCTGCCGTTAACCAGGTTTATACAACTCGTTTTGGGCGACAGGAACAATATGAAAGCCCTACCCGAGCGTATACGTAACGAAAGCTTGGCTACCATACTCATTATCTCGGCACCCATACTCGCAATATCGCTAACAATAGACCTTTTTCGCACAACCAGTCCTTTTACCTGGGCTCTTGCCGTTACCTTGGTTTCCGTTCTCGTCGCACTCTGGGCACTACGTGCCGGTAATACAGGACTGGCAGTAGACCTTTCCTTCTTCGCTACAACCAGCAGTATCTCTGCCGGGCACCTTCTCTCAATAGCCCTCTACCCGGAAGCAGACTATTATCTACCCCTTGTCGTTGTCACCTACTTTGCAGCCATTGCTGTCATAGGCTTGCACGTAAAAGACCTCTCGCGCATTATACTTCTATTGGCGCTGGGGCTTTTCTTCGATGTTTCCGAACTCTTCCTTCATGAAACAGTAACACGAGAGCTTATCATTTCCCGTATCGCTACCGCCTTTCTCCATATTTTGGCCGGAACCATTTCTCTCTTTCTCCGCGACTACTTTGACCGGGTTCATCGTCTTGCCGAAGCCCGTCGTGTCATGAACCGTAACCTCGAAGGCATTCTGGGACAACTTCAAACAGAAAGCATAAAAAAACTGCAATCCTTCAGCCACGACATACGTTCACCCATTACCGCTATTATGGGGGTACAATCGCTCCTTGCCGCCACAAAACTAAGCCAGGAACAAAAACGCTACCTGGACATACTAACCCGCTCAAATACGCTCCTTCTGGAAATTGCAGATTCTGTTCTTGAACATGAATCGGCAGAAATCGACACCAGTTATCCCATTCGCCGTCTTATAGAAACTGCTATGGCGCCCTTCCAAGCGGCAATCAAGCACAAGGGCTTTACCGTAAGCATCGAGATCAACGGAATACTTCCCTCTCCACCTCTATCCAGGGCAAACAGCATACGTATCATTTCAAACCTCATAGACAACGCAATCAAGTATTCATCAGGTGGACATATCAGTGTTCGTGCATATCTCGAAAAACAGGGAAATACTACCAGCGCTCTTGTGCTCAGTGTCATAGATCAGGGTCAAGGTATGAGTCTGGAACGAATAGAACAAATCAAAACCGATACAATGACGCCAGATATTCATAACCATGAATCCAGAGGCCTCGGTCTCGCCGGTGTAAACGCCCTCCTCAAAGAAGCGAACGGCGAAATGGAAATCGAAAGCACTCCCGGCTCCGGAACCTGCATCAGACTACGATTCCCCCTTCCCCAGACAAAAAAGAAATACGCATAAATCCCGATAATTCCACCAGACTGTTAGGGCTCTGTTTTCCGTCTTGAATCAATTCAAGCCTCTTGCCCAAAGCGGCACGGGACCTGTATTCTCGAATGCATGAAACTCTCACAGACCTTCCTCCCCACCCTTCGCGAAGTCCCCGGTGACGCCGTTATTGCAAGCCACCGACTCATGTTGCGCGCGGCAATGCTGCGAAAATTATCCAACGGGCTCTTTGCCTATCTTCCTCTCGGACTTCGCACCTTTCGCAAGGTCGAACAAATTATCAGAAGCGAAATGGACGCAAGCGGGGCGATGGAAATAAAGCCTCCCGTCGTCGTGCCGGGAGAGATCTGGAAAGAATCCGGACGGTGGGATTCCATGGGCGAAGGCATGCTTCGCGTAAAAAACCGTCTCGGCGGGGATTTTGTTGTTTCTCCTACCGCCGAGGAAGCTGTTACAGCCCTGCTTCGAGACGAGCTTTCCAGCTATCGTCAGCTCCCCCTCAATCTTTACCAGATCAACACCAAGTATCGCGATGAAATCCGCCCCCGCTATGGAGTCATGCGTGGGCGCGAATTCACCATGAAAGATGCATATTCTTTTCACGCAGATGAAAAAAGCCTGGACAAGACCTATACCGATATGGGGCGCGCCTATCGGCGCATATTCAAACGCTGTGGACTCACCGTTATCCCTGTTCGTGCAGATACCGGCGCAATGGGCGGAACCGGCTCCGAAGAATTCATGGTCGAAAGTGAAGTCGGTGACAATACCCTTCTCATTTGCCCAAGCTGCGATTACGCAGCGAACGTGGAAAAAGCCGCGTGTAAAGCAGACTTCAAGACCACATCAAGTACAGAACAGGCCCTTGAATATGCAAAAGACACGCCACAAAAAGAGATAATCGACACTCCCGCCGTCAAATCAATCGAAGAGCTCTGCATCTTCCTCAAGACAGACGCCCACCACTTCGTGAAGACAATAATATATAAAGTCCTCAACGCAGAAATTGATCTCTCTCATATAAAAGCTTGCGAAAAACTCGAGAGAAAATCACCCGCGCCAGATGCCCCCAAAACCTATCCAAGCCTACTCGTTGCGGTTTGCATTCGTGGTGATCTGGATATAAACGAAACCAAACTGGCGGCCCTCCTCAAAGCCTCCGAAGTCATGCTCGCCCAAGATCATGAGGTTGAAGCAGTTACGGGAGCGCCAGTTGGCTTTGCAGGCCCTGTCGGTCTTTCTTCTGTTCCCGTAATCTGCGACGAAAGCGTTACTGCAATGAAAGACGCCATTACCGGGGCGCTCGAGCAAGACAAACACTTTTCACATGTGGCATGGCAGCGTGATTTTACCGCTGATATTGTTGCGGACCTGCGTACTGTCAAGGCCGGGGATAGCTGCCCGCAGTGCGCTGCCTCACTCTATGAAAAAAAAGGAAATGAACTCGGCCACATCTTCAAGCTTGGATATAAATATACCAAAAGCATGAATGTAAGCTTCCTCGACGAGCAAGGGAAATCGCAGACACCCATAATGGGATGCTACGGCATTGGGGTCGATCGCACCCTCGCTTCCATTATCGAAGAACACCACGACGACGATGGAATTATTTGGCCCATGACCGTCGCCCCGTTCCAAGTGTGCCTGGTACCCATAAAATATGAAGGAAGTGTACGTGAGAAAACCGATGAACTCTATGCAAACCTCACAAAGGCGGGTATTGAAGTTCTTCTCGACGACCGCAGCGAGCGTCCGGGTGTCAAGTTCAAGGATATGGATCTCATTGGCATTCCTCTTCGCATAGTCATTGGCGAAAAAAACCTGCCCAATGTCGAATTCAAAGCCAGAGACAGCAAGACAGTAGAACTCATTCCCGTTGAATCTGTTGTTGAGACCTGTAAATGCCTTATCGAAAAGGCAGTGACCGCTCTCGAAGAATAAAAAATACAAAGGCTGATACTCACGTCGCCGGCCCCTCCGGGGCCGGCTTTTTTTTGTACGGCTCGAATAATCGCCCGTTCTCTTTCATAAAGCAAAAAAACCACTGTTCATGATATACTCGCTACATGCTTGATACACTGGGCATCATTCAATCTTTTCAACAAGAAAAAACCTGTCGTTTTGTCTTTCCCTCCGATATGGCCGCAAAAAACGCGGCAGAGCGACTCGCAAGAACATCAAAAGCGCCGGTCGCCATGAAAAATTTTATCGCATGGGATCGTTTTAAAGAACTCACACTTTCGGGTTCCTCGACAACACGAATCCCCGCCAACGGACTCATTCGGCGACTCTTTACAAACGCAGTCTTTGAAGAAAATGCACGCAAAGCCAAAGAAGGGGATCCACTCTTCAAAGATCTTATTCCACCCATTTGGTCCCATAACTACTCAAGTTTTATTGAAGGGACTGCATCAATTCTTTCCATCTTGGGGCCATTAAAAAATGAGATTCGCACGCAATCTTCCAGCGTACCCTATTTTCACGATCTTCTTGTTCTAAGCTCGCGTTGGGAAGATTTTATGGATGAAAAAAATCTTTTTGAACCGGGATGGGTACGTGAATCATTCAATCATCACGACACCCATTGGGTGCTTCTTTATCCGGACCTTGTGGAAGACTGGCCCGAATACAGCGAAGAACTGGAGCGACAGGAAGAAGTAAGTATTTATTTACTCGATGGCATCCCACGCATTGATAGCAATCGTCCAAATCGACTCATTACTTGTAAGAATCTCGGCGAAGAATTCGGTACTGTCGCACGCTTGATACGCCACAAGCTCGATAATGAAAATATTCCTCCCTGCGAAATCGTTATCTCCATTCCGGAACTTGATCATATGCGCTATCGACTTCTTGATACGTTCAAACGATATGATATACCGGTCTCAATTCATGCGGGGCTTCCACTGTCAAATTGGCCCTTTGGCAGCCTCCTTCAAAGACTCAAAGAATGCTCAAACAGCAAATGGTCATACGACAAGCTAAAAGTACTCCTTCTGGATCCACGTATTCCATGGAAAAACAGAGAGACCATCCAAACCTTTCTGGAATTCGGCAGAAAATATCGCTGTGTAAGCGGGTATGAAGAAAAGGGAATGCTTCAAGATGTTTGGGAAACCAGTTTTGATCGAATTCTCTCTTCACGTTCAAAGCGGGAACGCTATGGCACCGCTCAAACATTCTGGAGAAAATTCAAAAACGACTGTTTGGCCATATTGGGCGCATCAAACTTCACCAGCCTGAAAGACAATCTGCAAAAATTCAAAACCAACCAATTTGACAAAGAAAAAGAAGACCAACTCGAAAACCAGGTTGTATCCCGTATCCTTGAAGAGGCAAAAGACATGGCGCACACCGCAGAGCGTCTAGCGCTCGATGCCATTTCATCACCCTTTTCACTCTTTTTGGGTCAATTACGCGCCGAAACCTATGTCCCGCAAGAGAAGAATGATGGGGCCATCCACGTTTATCCCTACCGGGTAAGCGCCGGCATCGACAGCAGAGTTCACATTATCATGAATGCAAACCAAGACAGCCTCTCCATTCCCCCCCGAGGGACAGCACTCTTCCCCGAGCCCCTGCGCAAGCTTTTACATAGTGACAAGCTCCATTTGGGGGAGCGCTATATTAATGCCTACTGCAATTCAGGCGAGGAAATCATTTTCACCATGTCAGAGCAGGGGCTCAAAGGCTACACCATTCCACATATTGCACTCTCTTCCCAAAAATCAAACCTGATAATAGACCAGCACATTAATGACCTTTCCCCCGATCCATGGAAAGAAGAAACCCTTTTGGCTTCGACCTGTTATTTGCGAGCATACTCAAACAGGGCGAAGCAAAACCATGATAATTCCTTCTACATTTCCCACATTCAACATGCCGCATGGGAGCATCTGATGGAAATCAAACCGCCAACACAGGACAAGAAGGATTTTCGGGTTATCCCACTTAATCCCGAAGACCTGTGGCCTTTTATATATGAAAAACTCATCCATGATTCAGAGGATCCGCGCCTCTCTCCAACAGATCTTACCAAAGCAGGAGGCTGCCCATTTGCCTGGCTACTCACACAGGGCTTAAATTTGGATGAATTATCAAATACCATTGAAACCGTAGAACAACGGGAAGTAGGCATCCTTTACCACGATATTTTGGAAAATTTGTTCCTACGCATGAAAAACCATTCAACACGCATCCGTAATTCAGAATTGGATACCTGGTTAAAAATTGCTGACGAAGAATGTACCGCCGCTATCAAGCGCCTCAAAACCCAGGAAGGCAGTTTTCAAGATTCTGTATACGAAATGCTCTCAAACCGCATTAGTAGCAGCGTAAAAGCCTTCATCGGTAAATTTTTGCCAAGTGTAGAAGAGGCATCAATTATGGGAGTCGAGATGCCACTCTCGCATACCCTGCCAGATGCACCGATTCGCTTAAGCGGTATTGCCGATCTCGTCCTTCTCCAGAAGGATGAATCACTTTTACTGGCCGACTTCAAAACCAACTACACTCCCAAAGCAAAAGATCTCCTGCTCGAGGAAGGCGAAGAAAGAATAGCCAACTATCAACTGGCTACCTATATTTTGATGTTGGAAAAAGATGGAACATATCGAACCAGCGTCGCCTGGTTTTACTCCATGGACAAGAGAGACTTTACCCATCTCCTGGCTCCAGATCGCCCTAAAGGCAGTCGGGGAGCCCTCCCTGTAACCCGTGACAATTATCAAAAAGAAATTGACAGCTTGGGTCCCTTCCTTTCATGGATATGCTCAATCCTGGATACAAAAACTTTTCCAATCCTTCCCCACGCCGAGCGCGGCAGATGTCGGGATTGTACGGTTAGAAGTGTTTGCCGCATCCCTTACACAGGAGAAGATTGATGCCGTCAATTCAATTCAATCCCGATCAACGCTGCGCGATAGATACACGAAAAAACACCATAGTAGCTGCAGGAGCCGGATCCGGCAAAACGAGTGTTTTGAGTGAACGTTTTGCCAGCCTCCTCGAAAAAGACAAGCTCCCATTGGACAGTATTCTTTGCCTTACCTTTACCCGAAAAGCCGCAGCAGAAATGTATGCACGCATACACAAGCGACTGCTTCAAAGTAATGATCCCGCAGTAATAAAACTTATGGAAAACTTTGATGAAGCCCGTATTCTTACCCTTGATTCCTTCTGTAGTATCATTGCCCGAAGTGCCTCGCGCCACTATGGTATAGCCCCAAGTTTTACTACTGATGAAAAACGCCTGCTAGACATAATCGACCGCTGCGCACTTTCACTTATCATGCGAAACAGACAGCACCCCTTAATGCGTAGATTGGTCGCTCATTTGGGTTTCGACAGCGTTCGCCGCGATCTCTTCACCTCCTTGGCGCTTAACGCCATTCCAATCTATAGGGAAGAGAGCTTTAACGAATTGGCACGGAAACATTGTGCCCTGCTTGAAAACTATTTTGAAAAATCCCTCAATACCATTACAGAGCTTTCCCGCGCTATATTCGATCTTGACCCAAAGGCTCACAAGAAAATAGAAAGTTTGCAAAACTTCCTTACAGAAACAAAAATACCAAACAGTATTCCTGCTCCCGAAGATCGTGCCAATTGTGCTTCCAAACTTTCACTCATTGCAAAAGACAGAGTTTTCTATAAAAACGGTAAACATGGCCTTGATGAAGAACTGGACCTCTTCAAAACACAGCTGAACAATGCGGCAGAAATCCTCCGATCCCTCTGCGAAGAAGACGCCATTATCGCAGCAGGTCTTCTTCTAGATGAATTCGCCAAAGATTTGGATTCCACAAAAAGAACGGAAGGATTGCTTTCTTTTAATGATGTAGCTCTTTTGGCACGACGTATACTCTTGGAAAATCGCGATGTTCGTACTTGGTATAAAAAACAACTGTCAGCTATTATGATTGACGAATTTCAAGATAACAACAGTATTCAAAAAGATCTTCTATTCCTCATGGCAGAAAAAGAATCACTTTTTACACCCTCTGTTCCCAATGCAGAAGACCTTGATCCCCATAAACTGTTTTTCGTCGGGGATGAAAAACAGAGTATCTACCGTTTTCGTGGTGCAGATGTCTCTGTTTTCCGGCTTCTCTCGGAAGACATGGCACGCAGTAATAGCGCTTCAACCATGCCTTTAGGTATTAATTATCGATCGGAACCTGAACTCATATCATTTTTCAATGAAATTTTCCCGGGCGTTTTCGGCTCTGCGCACAATCCTTGGGAAGCACGATTCACGCCATTATCAGCACCACAAGACAAGGTAATTAATGCAAATAAAACATGTGTGGAAATTCATCTTTATACTCAAACTGATGAAGACGATGATGAAAACCCTTCTGCCGGGAATATTCTTAACGAAGCAGTACAAACCGCTCTAATTATTTCCGACTCAGTTCATGAAGGCACACACACATACAAAGATTTTGCCATCCTCTTTCGTTCCACTACAGAGCAAGGTAGCTTTGAACGAACCCTTGGAGACTTTGGCATACCATGGACTACCCCGGAACCACGAGGCGTTTTTCTCGAAGCCCTCGCCAACGACTTCCACGCAATACTTCGCTTACTGCTTTTTCCAAAAGATCGACTCTCCTATGCCACTGTACTCCGCTCGCCTTTTACAATGTTGAGCGACCCCGGTGTTTTTGCAATTCTTCAAACAGAACATGAAATATTCAACGACGATGAAAACATTACTCTTTTTGAAGACCGAAAGGAACAGATAAGATGGCAACGGGCTTGCGCCCTATTCAATACCCTTAAAGAACGCGCCAAACATGAGCAAACGGCTTCTCTCATATCATATCTCTGGCATGAAAGCCCGTATCGCCACAGTATTCTTTCCAGAGAAGAATATCCCCAACTTCAAGCACAATTCGATTTGCTCTATGAACAAGCAGCTGCAGCAGACATCCAGGGCATCCCGCTCCCTGCATATCTCGATGAATTATCCGCCTTCATCGGAACCACCGAAAAACTCAAGAGCGAAAGCGATCCCTCCGGTAATGCTAATGCCGTTACCCTGTTAACCATTCACAAAAGCAAGGGTCTCGAGTTCCCCGTGGTAATTATCCCTCGTTGCGGTTCAAAAGGGAAACCCATCACTAATGAAAAACCCTGGTATACGCATCGTGAAGCAGGACCAATTCTCAATTTTCCCGCAGAAGACAGCGCTCGTAACACCAAAACTGGAACCTGGCTTTTTAATGAAGCAAAAGAGCGTGAGCAAGCGATGGCACTAGCAGAACTCTGCAGACTTTTTTACGTTGCCTGTACTCGAGCAGAAACCAAACTGTATATCTTGGCAACTGCTTCATTGTCTCAAAAGAATAAAAGTGAGTGGGATTCAAGCCTTCCCGAACCGGAAGCGGTGCTGAGTCTCATCAAGCTTTCCCTCAAAGAGCGAGTAAAAACGCGCAGTTTTTTGGAGCTTCTCGCACAGGGAATCGGAATCGATTGTCCCCAACACAGCGCCCTCAAATTAATACCGGATCGCTCGAGACAAGAAATCCTTACCCTCATTCGTGAACGAAGTATGCGTACTTCGAAACATCAAGATGAATCTACTCGCCTTCTGCAAGGCTTCCATCAGCAATCACTCTTCCCAAACACCAGCCCCGGTTTTTTACGCCGAAGTCCATCACTCATTCACAACAGTACAAAGAAATCCACATTCAAGACTGATAGAAAAACCTCCTCTACTACGAATGAACTTCCCGTAGATGCAATTCTGTCAAATACCAACCTGCATGCATTGTTTGGAACACTATGCCACAGCCTTATTGAGGAATCACTAAACAAGCGTTTACACGATCCGAAAGATATTGCAAAAAGGGTTTTTGGAAGAGAGGATATACTCGACAAAGACATTGACATTATTGTCGAGAACGCAATCTTCTGCGCCAACAATTTCCTCAACAGTTCTTTGGGTTTAAAAGCCCAAACAGCCAAAAAGATGGAAAGTGAATTTGCATTTATCCTCCCGCTCTCCACGAGTGACGATACCGAAATCCTTTTTCAAGGGAGTATAGACCTCATCTTTGAATCTGACGGAGAATGCATTATCATAGATTACAAGACGGATCGCACCCAACACGAGGAAGACCACGCCGTACAGCTTGCCATATATGCCCGTGCAGCCCCGGCATTTTCAACGCTCCCCGTCAAAACCGCGCTGGCCTACCTGCGTACAGGAGCAATCCTGGAAACAGACCCTCATTCACCAAGCGCAGAGATGATTATCAGTCTTGCACAAGAAAAGCAGGAGCATAATGGATAAGGAAATACCTTATGAAGAGCTGATCGACACATTCGAGGATCAACGGCTTCTCATAGAAATTGGTCGGGATCTCATGCACGAGCGGGATATCGACAAACTTCTTAGAAAAATCCTCGATATTAGCAGGCTCATGACAGCGGCTGATGCCGGAAGCATTTTTCTCGCGGAAGAACAAAATGGCAAGCCGGTACTCCGATTCAAATTCACCTATACCGCTTCCAAACCCCTTCCTTATGAAGAATTCGTCATGCCACGCACCATGGGCTCAATTGCCGGGTATGTTTCACTTACCGGGAGCAGCTTGAATATCAATGATGTGTATGAACTTCCAAGCGATTTACCCTTCAGTTTTAACGACAGTTTTGATATCGCCCATGGATATCGATCAAAATCCATGCTCACCGTCCCCATGCTTGACCACACCGGCGCCATTGCAGGGGTCATTCAACTTCTCAATTCAAAAGAAGTTCCGGGGGTAAACACCCAAAACCCGGACAACATAGTTCTTGTAACCCCGGAAGACTTTGAACAAAAGGTAGTTCCCTTTAAAGAGCGCTATGTTCATCTTATGGAAGCTGTTGCTTCACAGGCGGCCATTTCTCTGGACAATGCATCAATGATACAACGTATCAAAAGCCAATTTGAGCAATTTGTTGTCGCCGCTGTCGATGCTGTCGAAGCACGTGATCCGGCTACCAGCGGGCACTCCTCCAGGGTTGCCCATTATGCCTGCGCCATTGCTTCAACACTCAATACAGAAGCACTGTCAAATGGACGCCCTCCAGCTTTTTCCAATGTTGCCCTCAAGGAATTGGAATTTTCGGGAATTCTTCATGATTTTGGAAAAGTGTATATCGAACCGGCGGTGTTTCAAAAAGCAAAAAAACTATTCCCTGCCGATTTGGATCGCCTTCGCCTTCGCCTCAAATACCTTCGACGATCACTCGAATTGCAATTCGCAGAGCGTTGTATCGACTGTATGGATACCGATCGACGCTGTATTGAAGAAGAGAGGCTTCAGTCCATCGAAACCTTGGAATGTATGGGAACCCTTATTGAAGAACTCAATGAACCGCGTATTTTGGATGAAGATCCGGTTGAAATAATCGGCCGCATCTGTGCTGCAGAGATCCCCCCAGTCAAAGGGGTAAATGGAGAAGAAATCCCGATTTTGACCGATGAGGAAATCTTGAATCTCTGCATCAAACGTGGCAGTCTCAACCCCAATGAGCGGGCAGAAATAGAACGTCATGTGGTGTTATCATACGAATTTGTCAAACAAATACCCTGGCCTGCAGAATACAGCAACATCCCCCGATACGTGCGAGCTCATCATGAAATGCTCGACGGATCCGGCTACCCGGATAAACTGAAAGCCGCTGAAATACCCGTCCAAGCTCAACTTCTCGCAGTCGCCGATATTTATGATGCCCTTACCGCCTCGGACAGACCGTACAAAAAAGCAGCCCCCCCGGAAAGAGCCTTGGCAATCCTTGATGATGAAGCAAAGCGAGGCCGGCTTAATTCACAATATGTCACCATACTGCGCAAGCTTGTCGAAAACGGGAGTCTCGACAAAGAACTCCCAAGCCTTTCGTGCTGCCGGGAAAGCAAAGCGTAAAGGATCTACCTCTTGTAAGGGTATAAAAGAAAACGATGAGACCTCATCTTGGGCAGCTATCAGCATGTCCGGTTCAAGTTCATCATTATGCGAATAGAAATACAAGTCACAGGTATGGTAGAGCATATTGCGAAAACGATATTCGTTGGGAAATGTACATAGAAAATGTATAGATTCCAGATTTAAACCAACTTCTTCCCGACACTCTCGTCGAACAGCGTCTTCTGCCCGCTCTCCTGGATCCACAAAACCACCCGGTAGAGAGAGCAAGCCTTTACCGGGCTCTTGAGCCCGAACCAAGCAGAGCAAACGCCCCTTGGATACAACAAACACTCCCGCAGCAGTCGCAACATTGTGAAAGTATTCAAAACCACAGTGTTTACAGAAATATTGTTTATCCTGATGAAAAGTAATCCCTCTGTCTCCACAGGCGGGACAATATACAAACAAATCGGCCATTACCTACCCCTGCTACACAACAACTCTCTTGAGACTCCCCTTCATACTGCCTATAATTGCCCTTATGGTCTATACAACTACAATATCCGTACGCACCTACGAATGCGACCAATACGGTCACGTCAATAATGCCAACTATCTCAACTATCTCGAATACGCTCGTTGTGAATTTCTCAAAGACGCGGGCTTTCCATACCTCGATGTAGTCAATGCCGGGTACGGCATTTATGTCGCTCGCGTAGAAATCGATTATAAACGCCCTGCGTTTCCCGATGATGCACTCACCATTGAAACCTGGCCCGAAAAAAAGAAAGCTGTTTCCGGCGTTATTGCTCAAACCATTCGCAGGGGAGAAGAAGTACTCGCTCAAGCAAAAGTCACCTGGGCTTTTGTCGATAAAAAGGGGGCTCCCTGCCGTATTCCACCTCAGTATGACATACCGGGGCTCTCACCGGAATAAGGGTTTCTATATCAAGCGACTTTCATAAATATAATTGAAAGCGACTCTTCCTCATGCTATGCTCTGTATATGACAACAATGGAAGCCTCCCCCAAAGAGCTCGCCAATACGCTCTTGAACGCCACCGCACAGATAATCAAGGGAAAGGCCTCATTCCTTGAAAACATGGTCTGCGCTATGGTTGCCGGGGGGCATGTCCTTCTCGATGATATGCCCGGAACGGGCAAGACAAGCGTTGCAAAAACGATGGCAAAACTCATCGGAAACGAGCGTAACAAGCCCCTTGATTTCAAGCGTATTCAATTTACGCCAGACCTCCTTCCCTACGACATCACCGGAGTTGATATCTACAATCCGGAAAAAAAAACCTTCACCTTCTCGAAAGGGCCCGTTTTTGCCCATATCGTCCTCGCCGATGAGATAAATCGAACTACCCCAAAGGTGCAATCTGCTCTTTTGGAGGTCATGGCAGAACAGCAAGTCTCTTCGGGAACAAAAACGCATCAACTACCTGAACCCTTTATCGTTATTGCAACTCAAAATCCCATTGATTCGGAAGGTACCTGGCACCTGCCAGAGGCACAACTCGATCGATTCATGATGAAGCTTTCTCTTGGATATCCTTCTCGCGAAGCGGAGCTTTCCATTCTCCAGGACGATCCCTCAAATAAAACACTACCCAAACTCAAACCCTGCCTCACTCTCAAGTCCTTTCTGGCCCTCAAGAAAAAAGTGGATACTGTTCATTGTTCTCCCGAACTCATGGGGGCCCTGGCAGATATTGTACGAATGACACGTAATCATCCGGCGGTTCGTACCGGGGCCTCCCCGCGAGCTGGCCTTCATTATCTCAAAGCCATTAAAGCAAAAGCCCTTATTCGGGGAAGAGACTATGTCACCGATCAGGATCTCGAAGATTTGGCGATCCCCTGCCTGGCCCACCGGATTCGCCTGAAAGATGCCAGCCACACACCAGAACAATTGATTCGGGAGCTCTTGCTTGAGCAACTCAAAGCATTCACCCCCTCATAAAAGAACACGAAAATTTAGTCTCAACTCGGGAGCATTATTCATTCTCTTTGCAGGCTTATTCTGTCTTTTTATCGGTATATTTGCTCAAATAAATGTCCTTCTCATTATTGCAGCCATCATTTTATCTTGGCCACTAATTATCATCACAAGCATTCTTGTTATTCGTTTAGCGATACCCGCTCCACAATCAGACCTTGGGTTTACCATTGTAACATCTCAAATACCTGAAGGTTCTTCCTGCCATTTCCATATTCATCGTGAAAATATTCAAATGAGTAAACTCCCTTTTTTTATCCCCGGTATACGTACACGTCTTTACCTCCACTTCACAAGCAAGAACAAAAGATCCTTTTCCCTGTATCTTCCTGTACACTTAATTCGGGGGTATTCATCCCAAAAACTGGAACGCGGCGAATACCAACTTACCCATTATGGTTATCATTTCTCTGATGCATTGAATATTGCCTCATTGGAAGTTTATGCTCAAAATATTCTTCCGTCTTCCATTACGGTCTTTCCCCTTGCAATGAATGTTCCACAAGAAAAACTCTCTTTCGCCGGAGGGGATATACATCAAGGTGGAGGACTGACACATTTCGGGAACGATCTCAGCGATCAACGAAAATATCATCCTGGTGATGATCCTCGCCGAATCAATTGGAAGCTCTATGGTCACACCGAAGAGCTTTTTTTGCGAACCAAAGAAAAAGAACCCCCACCACAAGGCAATTTATTCATTTATGTGGACAGCGTAATTGATCAAACGATCTATAAGGATCCCCTTACCGCAATGGATCAGTTGGCCAGAGCAGCAATGCACATTATTCAACGCGCCCTTTCAAACGGCTTTAATGTCTTTCTTTATACCCCCGATAGTACGGTAAAACCAGTAAAAGAAGATACGGTGGCATCACTACTTGCCATGCTACAGCCGTCTTATGACAAGAAGCCGTCTTTTTTATTGCAGCGTGATCATACACCAATCTTGTTACTCACCATGCCATCGCAAAAAGGAATAAATTCACATTTGATCCCTCTATTTGGCAACACCCTTTCTCCCCTTTCCGTATACGTAGTCTGCGAAGAGCTTCATTTACCTTGGAAAAGGATTTCCTTGAAGGATGTTTTTCTAAAACCCTCTTTCATCCATGGTATTGATGAAAAAAAAGCACAACAACTAAGCAGGACGTGCAGAAAAACACTCGATGATTGCCTGCAACAAGGAGCGCGTAGTGCTCAGCTCATCCCCTGACACCAAGCCGTTATTTTTGGCTCGACTCCTCCCCTCATTCTTAGCCCTTCTCCAAGTACAGCTTTTGGACATTCAATTTACCAATCCCATCACTTTTATGGTTTCTTGGTTACTCTCTTCTTTTTTGGGATACATCATCTCAAAAACATCTATCCGTTTTGCTATAAAAGCAAGCATAGCCATTTTTCTCCCTGTTTTTCTCTATGGCATAATGCGCATTATTGCCAGCGATACCTTCCTGCTTGATTTCGAGTTTTTTTTGTTTCTCAATGCACCAATAATTAGCTGGAATATCTTTTTCTCATCCCAATCCCGTTCCCCCTCGAGTCTGCGTTTTGAATTAATTGTACTTGTCCTGTTTCTATCACTCTTTTTCATCATCAATCCCCCACATACCATCAGCTTATACCAAAAACCGATTATTCTATCGCTTCTCATATTTATCTTTACAAGCAGTTTTTTGGTCGGTTTTGGTATCTCCTGGACCACCACACGCCATCTAGAACGAAAAGAGCGCCATCTGTTTTTTCTATTCTCGATAATTCTGCCACTTCTACTCGTGCTCCTTACACTTAGACCTATGGAAAGGAATGCAAGCAAACAAGGGGGTGGACTCATTCAACCCAATCTTTTCAGTTTTGATTTTGCCCCAATAATCAAACTTCAAAGCGAAATAAGCATGGGAGACGAACTCGTCATGCTTGTTCACAAGCCCGATCAAATACAAAACAATCTAACCCGACGTTTTGTTTTATCTGCGTATGATAAAAAATCCGGCTTCTTTATGGACGATAAACTGGATTCGGCAATGCACCCCGCCAGTCTTCCTTCTTCTCCCCAAAAAATCGAATATGTTGCAAATGAACTTCGTCGATCAGTAGAACAAACATACTATATTATCAATTTTGATTCGAAAGCCTTCATGGGTATCAATCAACCTGTCTACGTCCAACCGTACAGGACCTGGAATGATTCGTCATTTTCCAATGTTTTCCATGTTGAAAGTATGGTTAACGAGGCATGGGCCTTTGAACTTCATGACAGCGAATGGATCAATGACAGCCTTAATGAACAAGATCATTATCTGGCATATGGAGATGACGAGCGTATTTTGGCTCTCGCAATTTCCATTACAGAGGGACTTTCCACTCGATGGGAGAAAGTTGAAGCAATAAACAATTATCTTCGAGAAGGCGACTACACATATAGCCTCAAACCCGGTATTGCCCCGGATGGAAATCAATTACACTATTTCCTTTTTGATACCAAAAAGGGATATTGTACATATTATGCCTTTTCAATGACCTTGTTGTTACGCAGTTTGGGCATTCCTGCCCGTGTAGCAGCTGGTTTTATACTGGACGAAGAAAGTACTGCGCTCTCCTACTATCCGGTTCGTTCAAATATGGCTCACGCATGGGTCGAAGTGTGGTTCAAGGGGTATGGATGGATTGAATTCGACCCGACCAGCACAACACTGGCAGAAGGTGAAGATTTTACTTTTTCATCTGGCATCGATCCGGAACTCTTTTCGCGACTTATTGATGAAATTCAAAATTATAAAGATCGCCTCGAAACAATGAAAGAAGAAAACACCGCTACCAAAGACTTCCAACTATCAAGACTTTTATCCTCCTTTTTTAATACAGTATTCAAATGGCGTTTACCAATACTGGGTTTTGTATATTTTATGGTAATGCTATTGATACGAACGCGTCATTATCTTGTATATCGTTTTTCACACTCGATTAAAAGAAAGGTGTTTTCGCTGTTATCGCATTTTTTACTGCGCCTTCGTTTCGCCGGTTATACCCGAAACACCAATGAAAGCCTCCACGCTTTTATTTCCCGTCTTCCTCCAACTATCTGTCCATCACTTCAACCCCTCATTGAACTTAGAGATCATGTTCTTTTCGCACCCCATTTAAAAGAGAAAATTGAAGTGTCACAAATTACTACACTCAAGAACAACTTACGCCCGATATTTGAAAAACACACCCATCCAATTCGAAGGATTCTCTCCTGGATCGCCCCCCCGCTCCTTTTGATCAACATGTCACGTGTTTTCTTTTTGAGTATGTTGATTATGTTTCCGTTCTTTATACATTCACAAGAATTGAATGATACTTCAGACTCTTCCGTTCTTTTGGAGCAATCCAGACAAGACATTCGTGAGGAGTTTTGGGACGCAGCCATTCAAAAACTAACAAAGGGTAAAATTTCTTTTCCAGATGATTCACGATTCCCTATAGAGTTGGGTGATCTTTATAGCGAAAAAGAACTCTACTCCCTGGCTTGGAAAGAATATCAATACGCAGAAACTCTAAACCCGAATGATGCGCTTCTCCAATACAAACTCGCGCTTACTGCCGGCTATCTCAATCAAGAACATCTATCGGTTTCATATTTTGAAAAAGTTGTAGCCGCAATGCCGGATGATGTCGATCGACATGCCGATTTGGCCTGGGCGTACTATAAAATTCATCGCGCCGCAACAGCTATCCGACTACTGGAAGAATTTGAAAGCCGACATGGCGAAACCTCCGCTTTTTACATGACATACGGTACACTGTACGCCGATGAAAAAGACTTTTTTAAGGCCCAAAAATACTACGAGCGTTCAATTAAAGACAGTCAGCGGCGCCATCAACTCTATATTGAATCAATAGCTCGCTACAATTATTCCTTGGTTCTCAACCAATTCCATTATTTTGAAGAAGCATTTACAGAAACAAAACGCTCAATAAAAGCCTATGATCGGCCCTCTGGCCGTTTGGCAAAAGGCGAAATGCTCATTCGTCAGGGTGATTATCTAAAAGCTAAAGAGGAATTCCAGCGCGCCTATGAGTACGATAAATCACCCCTTTCAAAAATGGCCCTTGCAGATATTTTTTGGCGAATTGGTGATCTCGACCAGGCTATCAAATGGTTGAACTTTGTATTGAATCATGAAGATCAAGCCTGGATGTACAACTATGGCACAAATATTAACCAGCATAAAAACTTCCTTCATTCGATTGCCTGCTATATATACGATGGCCTATATAAAATAAACACTTTAACTCTTCCATTGGATACTCAATCCCTTTTAAACAAAATCAGGCAAGGATTTGAGTATGCTGTGAAAGCTCAATACCATAAACTCGTTTATAAATATTATGCACGCAATTCTGCGAGGGAATTTCAATCCGAATCAATGCTTATGGATGCCTTCAAGAATTATTATTTTGCCTATGAGCACCACTCGCGGCGGGGATTGCGATACCTGGAAAAAGCAAAAACACTTGAAGTGGCGTATATACCACAGGAAGAAGTTGTTTACCAAATGGAAAAAGCCCTTCTGCTAAAAGAACCTCAAAATATTTATGCGGCCATGGAGACGCTAGATCCACTCTGGCATCGGGATCTCATTATCAAGGCATGGAGCGTCCTCGCAGAAAATAATCAGGATGCTGCGGCTACCTTATTCAGCAACCATCCCGGCATGCTCCTTCCCAACGGGATTTCACTTCCTGTAGCAATAAACATACAATCAAGTGATCATCGATCTCATTGGATTTCAAAATTACTCTTGAAAGTACTACTCACTCACGGAGGATTTAAAGACTATTCAAAATCGAGATATGAGCTCTCTTTCAATATATCAAATGATTCAATTCAGTGGTCATTGACAGACCGTCTCTCCGAATCCGTTTTGGCCTATGGAGAAGAACCAAAAACAGAGACAAAATACAGACACATCGTCCACACTATTCAGAACATCAAAGCAGAATGTTTTACCTTAAAATAGTTATAGTAATATAACCTTCTGCCAGTATACAAAGAAAGCCCCATTGGTTTATAGTATAGGGTACGGTAGAGCATCCATCAGATTACCCCTGCATAGGCTCATATACCCGCACTTACATCATCCCCAATCAGGAGAACCCATTGAACACCAAGGATAGAAATTACCTCTTTACCTCGGAATCTGTCGGTGAAGGTCATCCCGACAAGGTCTGCGACCAGATATCAGATGCCATTCTCGATGCCTGTCTGGAAAACGATCCCCAAAGCCGTGTCGCATGCGAAACCTATGCCTCTACCGGTATGGTCCTTGTCGGCGGCGAAATAACGACTGAATCTTTCGTCGACATCCAGGCAATCGCACGTAAAGTTGTTAAAGACATTGGCTATACCAACCCCGCCTTTGGTATCGACTACGAATCCATGGCCGTACTCAACACCATACACGATCAATCACAGGATATCAGCCAGGGCGTTTCAGGAACCGGACTCGAGGAGTTCAAGGGCCTGCAAGGTGCCGGCGATCAGGGCATGATGTTCGGTTTCGCCTGTGACGAAACACCGGAACTCATGCCCGCCCCCATCATGCTCTCTCACAAACTTCTCCTCCAAGCGACCAAGCTTCGCAAAGAGAAAATCCTCCCCTGGCTGCGCCCCGATGCAAAGAGCCAAGTCACCGTCTCCTACAACGGCCATCGCATAAGCCACATCGACACCGTTGTTATTTCACACCAGCACGATGAAGACATCTCCCACAAAGACCTCACGAATGCGGTTATCGAACGGATTATCAAGCCCGTCCTCGCCCCCAGCGGCATGCTCGACGACAAGACCAAGTACTTCGTCAACCCGACCGGTCGCTTTGTTATTGGCGGCCCCTACGGCGACACCGGTCTGACTGGCAGGAAGATCATTGTCGATACCTACGGCGGTATGGGCCGTCACGGGGGCGGCGCCTTTAGCGGCAAAGACCCCTCAAAGGTCGATCGCTCTGCAGCCTACATGGCGCGCTATGTTGCCAAGAACATAGTTGCCGCCGGTTTGGCTTCCCGCTGTGAAGTCCAGCTGTCCTACGCAATCGGGGTTCCCTTCCCCATTTCCGTCATGGCAGAGACCTTCGGAACCAACGTCATACCCGAAGCTCAGATTGAAGCAATCATCACCAAGGTTTTCGACCTTACACCCGCCGGTATCATCAGCACCCTTGACCTCAAAAAACCGATTTACCAGAAAACTGCCGCCTACGGTCACTTTGGCCGTGACGGCTTCTCCTGGGAAAAGACAGACAAGGTTGAGGCCATCAAAAGAGAAGTAAAATAACTATGGATGGGCCAACTCTTCGCGCATCACTCGAACGGGTTGGCCTCTTTTCGAGCGCCCGGGCCGGCGGCCCGGGTGGTCAACATGTAAACAAGACAGAGACCAAAGTTGAGCTTCGTATCCCCCTAACACTCTTGGATGGAATCTCGGAGACAGAACGCCAGCGTATTCGCCATGCACTCCCTGCACGATTCCTTATAGATGACAATCTGGTCGTCATCGCTTCAAGCGAGCGTTCCCAGCTCTCCAATAAGCGCGAAGCCCTCGCCAAAGCCTTCAGCCTCCTCGTACAGGCCTGTCAGCCACCCAAAAAACGCATCAAAACCAAGCCGGGGAAAGGCGCAATAGAGCGTCGCCTCGCGCAAAAACATCATGTTTCAACCAGGAAACGGGACCGCAAACCTTCCTTCGATTGAACAATACGCGTTAATTTTACGGAAGGGGGCGAACCCTCACCTTTTCTCTCCTCGGCGCCCTTATGCTTGGGCCTCTTTCTTCGATCTTCTCCCAATGTTTATTTCAAAACCATCCGTTTAAGCTTGATCCTTATATCGGGCGCCCATACGCAGAGCCCCTTAAGCTCGCGGGCCTTCGGCCCGCAAAGGTCAAGACGCAAGGGCGTCTTGACCGGGCCCCCTGCGGCCGGGCCAGTGGCTTGAGCGCCCTGCAGGCGCAACCCTTGTCCAGCGGGTCTCAAAGAGCCCCGCTATTGCCAACCCCATTCAAGCCCCGGGTCCCGGCCTACCCCTGCGTCAGACCCGGGGAAACCCCTGTTGAATGTTTCACGTGAAACAAAAAGGGCCGGGAAACATTGTGTTTCCCGGCCCTTTAATTTAATCCATACAGCATTTTGGCTTCATCTCCATGCTACTCTTGCATTTCTGAATTATCCATATAATCAACATTCGTATCCGTAGTTTCATTCGTCTGAGGCGTACTTTCCCCTTCAACGCTTACCGATTCCCCGGCATCTGACTCTCCTTCTGCTCCTTCTTCCTCTTCTTCTTTCGCTATGCGATCAAGACCGATGACAAAGTCAGGACGTTCGATGTTAACCACCCGAACCCCTGATGCAGATCGCCCAAAGATATTTATTTCATTGGCCGAAAGCTTGATAGTTTTACCCTGACTCGTGATACACATGATCTCATCATCATCTCTCACGTTAATGCAGCCGGCAACCTCACCCGTCTTTTCCTGGATCGTATAGATTTTTTGACCACCAGTACCGCGGCCATGAACCGTAAACTCGGCAAACTCAACTCGTTTTCCATATCCATACTCGGAAAGGACCAGCATCTTTTCATCCGCCACAACCCTGCACAGGCCAACAAGCTCATCATCACTTGAAAGCTTCAAGCCGCAAACCCCGCGTGAGGCGCGGCCCATAGCACGAACTTGATTGGAATCGATGCTCAAAGCCCGTCCATTGCGAGAGATAAGAACGACTCCGTCATTTGCCTCACAGTGTAAGGCACTGACAAGTTTATCGCCCTCATCCAAGTTGATGGCAATAATACCTCGTGTCTTTGCCCGAGCAAACTGACTTGTAACAACACGCTTTACCACACCACGAGCGGTTGCCATAAAGAGGTATTCTTCGTCGGAAAACTCTTTGAGGCGTACGATTGTAGTGACTTCCTCATTGGGAATAACCGGTAAGAGGGCCTTGATATGAGCGCCTTTGGCAGTTCGGGATGCCTCCGGAATTTCGTGAACCTTAAGCCAATAGGCCTTGCCTTCGGTGGTGATAAAGAGGACATGGTCATGCGTTGAGGCCACAAAAACTTGCTTCACAAAGTCGTCTTCAACGAGCTTTGCGCTATTCATGCCCTTCCCGCCACGACTTTGACTACGATATGCACTCACCGGGACACGCTTGATAAAGCCGATATTGGAAATGAGGATGACCATTTCCTCTTTCTTGATAAGATCTTCAAGATTGATTGATTCAATCTCATCCATGACAATTTCTGTTCTTCGGGTATCCCCAAAGCGATTCGCAACTTGACGGGTTTCCTCACTAATTAGGGCACGCAGTTTATTGATATCGGCCAACAGGGATTTATAGTAGGCAATAATCGTCTTGAGCTCTTCGAGTTCAGCCTTGAGTTTTTCAACTTCCAAACTGGTAAGGCGGCCAAGACGCATGTCAATTATGGCCTGTGATTGAACATCAGACAGAATGAAACGGTCCATCAGATTCTTTTTGGCCAGCTCGGTATCCCGGGAGGCCTTGATGATGGCGACCACTTCATCGATATTCGCAAGAGCAATAACCAAGCCCTCAAGGATATGCGCCCGTTCTTCTGCCTTGCGTAAATCGAAGCGGGTACGTCGGGTAACAACTTCTACACGGTGCTCAACAAAGTGATGTATCAAATCCTTCAAGGTCAAACAACGAGGACGCCCATTAACCAAGGCCAAGTTGTGCATGTTGAAAGAAGACTGAAGCGCAGTATGCGAAAAGAGCTGATTGAGAACAACTTTGGGGATTGCACCCTTCTTGAGTTCGATGACGATGCGCATTCCATCGCGATCCGATTCATCGCGAAGATCCGAAATCGCATCGATAACCTTGTCACGAATCAATTCGGAAATTTTGATCAGCAGATTTGCCTTATTGACCTGATACGGTATCTCGGTAAAGATAATGGCTTCTTTACCAGTTTTTGATGTCTCAAAGGAAAATTTGCCCCGAACAATTATTCTTCCCCTACCGGTTCTAAAGGCATCCCGTATACCCTGACGCCCAAAGATAATTCCCCCGGTGGGAAAATCCGGCCCCTGTACGAAGCTCATCAGTTCTTCAACACTACATTCGGGATTTTCTATATAGTGACAAATTGCTTCACATACTTCATTGAGATTGTGGGGCGCCATGTTGGTAGCCATACCAACAGCAATACCGCTGGACCCGTTAACCAGAAGATTGGGAATAGCCGCCGGCAGGACCACGGGTTCCTTCAAGCTCTCATCGTAGTTGGGAACAAAATCAACCGTCTCTTTCTTGAGATCCTGATTCATTTCATCGCCAACTTTGGAAAGTTTGGCTTCGGTATAACGCATGGCGGCAGGCGGATCACCATCGACCGAGCCAAAGTTCCCCTGCCCTGTTACCAGTGGATAACGAAGAGAGAAATCCTGTGCCATGCGTACCAAGGAATCGTAAAGAGCCGCATCACCATGGGGATGGTATTTACCCATGGTATCACCAACGATACGAGCGCTTTTTTTGGTCGCGGTGTTCGGGTGGAGGCCCAATTCATCCATGGAAAAGAGAAGGCGCCGATGTACCGGTTTGAGGCCGTCACGGACATCGGGTAAGGCACGGCTCACAATAACCGACATGGCATACGTGAGATATGCCGATTTGACCTCGTCTTCTATGGCGACCGGTATTGTCTTGCCCATTAATTCAGACATATGTATCTATCCTTTATACATCGAGGTTTGCGACACGAAGGGCGTTCTCTTCTATAAAAAGACGCCGCGGTTCGACATGCTCACCCATCAATGTGGTAAAAATCCGTTCTGCTTCCACAGCGTCATCAAGGTGTATCTGCGTTATATTGCGTCGTTCCGGATCCATGGTAGTTTCCCACAACTGGTCCGGATTCATCTCACCAAGACCCTTGTATCGTTGTACAGCGACTTTCTCGGGGTCCTTGCCAGACTCCTCAAGAATTTTTTCTTTCTGAACATCATCGTATGCGTAAAATATCTTTTTGTCGTAGGTAATCTTGTAAAGTGGTGGCATGGCCAAATAAATATGCCCATGTTCAATCAGCTCTGTCATGTACCGATAGAAAAAGGTCAGAAGCAATGTACGAATGTGCGAACCGTCAACATCGGCATCAGCCATAATTATGACTTTGTGATAGCGAATCTTAGTAATATCGAAGTTTGGCCCCGCACTCGCGCCAACACTGGCAATAATAGGCTGCAGCTTTTCGTTGGAAAGAACTTTTTCTATGCGGGTTTTTTCCACGTTAAGCATCTTCCCGAAAAGGGAAAGAATTGCTTGAAACCCACGATTTCGACCCATTTTGGCCGATCCTCCTGCCGAATCGCCCTCTACTATGAAAATCTCACATTTTGCCGGATCTTTTTCCGAACAATCGGCGAGCTTACCGGGAAGCCCGGAGCCCTCGAGGAGATTTTTACGCCTTGTGGCATCCCGCGCCGCACGAGCAGCTAGCCGCGCACGGGCCGCCAAAACGCTCTTTTCCAGGATACTGTTAATGACATCCGGATTTTGATCAAGGAAAAGCGTAAGATGTTCATTGACCAAGGATTCAACAATGCCCTTTACCTCCGAGTTACCCAGCTTCCCCTTTGTCTGCCCCTCAAATTGAGGATTGGGTATCTTTATGGAGAGAACAGCAGTAAGCCCCTCTCGAACATCATCGCCAGAAAGGGAATCATCAAATTTCTTGGCAAGCTTCGACTTCTTCAAATACTCATTGAGGGTTCTGGTCAGAGCAGATTTGAATCCAATAAGATGTGTTCCACCCTCACGGGTATTGATGTCGTTTACAAACGTAAACATGTTCTCATTGAAGCCATCGTTGTATTGGAAGGAACACTCTACTTCCACATCATCCTTTTTGGCTTCTATATACACCGGAACAGTATGCAAGACGGTTTTATTCTGATTGAGATACTCAACAAAACTCCTGACGCCCCCCTCAAAGATGAATTCGTGGGTTTTCGGAGTACTCAGGCGCTCATCAATAATGGTGATTTTGATTCCCTTATTAAGAAAGGCCAGTTCGCGCAGCCGATTTGACAGGACGTCAAAATTGAAGGTACTGGTTTCAAAAATGGTATCATCCGGTCTGAATCTTATAATCGTTCCACGCTTCTCGCTGGTTCCGGTTATCTCGACCGGGCCTTGTGGTTCACCAATTTTATACTTCTGTTGATATATTTTTCCGTCTCTATAAACCGTCGCTTCCATCCACATGGAGAGCGCATTCACAACAGAAACACCCACACCATGCAGACCACCGGATACCTTGTACGAATTCTTGTCGAACTTTCCACCTGCATGCAGGCGAGTCAATGCAAGCTCAAGCGCGCTGATATTCTCTGTGGGGTGCATGTCTACCGGAATACCACGACCGTTATCTTCCACTCGTACTATATCATTTAATTCAAGTACAACCAGAATGTCGTTACAATGACCCTGAAGGGCTTCATCAACCGAGTTATCTACAATTTCATAGACAAGGTGATGCAAGCCATCTATTCCCGTTGTACCAATGTACATACCGGGGCGCTTACGAACAGCCTCCAAGCCCTTTAAAACCTGGATGCTTTGCGCTGAGTAGTTTGATTCCATGGTGTTTCCTGACGGTGTTGATATCGGCATTATAAAGAAGAAACCGTGATCGTATTATACCTTTGAATTATCAAAAAGTAAAGCGAATAGGCACGCTTCGGCCTTGTTACATTGGACATTTTGGAGATGGAATGTACTTGTTGATAAGTTGTTGATAAATTCGGGGAAATAGGGCATCATAATTCTGATCTTGGAAAATTGCTTGAACAACAAGGATACACACTTGTTTGGTATATTTTTGTATTTCATTATATTTCAAGCATTTAATAAATATTTCAAATAATTTTCAGTATATTCGCCAAATAATATATGCAAAATATATTGTAGTCGAATCGTTATATAGGCCATGTCCATGTTGTGGATAACATGTGGAAATCTTGTAGTGAAACTGGTGGAGAATCGCGTATGTCTGTAGATTACTCGTTGATATGGAAAGAAATGGCCGATCAGATTCAAAAGGAATTGACTGGACCCGAAGTAGTTCTTCTATCCAGTCTCAATTATCATAGCGCTACACAAGATAGCATAACCGCCACGGTATCAACCAATTTTATCAGGGATCAAATAGTCAAACGCTACCTGGCCAAAATGGAAGCCAAGATTCATGAACTGGTAGGGCACGAAGTCAGAATTTTACTTGAGGTTTCTGCGCCAACCACAGCTATTCAAGGACCTGCCGTACAAGAAAGTGATGTAAAGCATCATGAGGCATACAGCGCCCCCCCTTCACCACCCCAGCACGTCGCCATGCCGGTAAAGCCAAAATCACCCCATGAGAATCTGCAATCCTCTTTTACCTTTGATGATTATGTAATAAGCGACAATAACAGCTTTGCAGCCAATGCGGCGATAGCTATCAGCAAAAATCCTGGCATAGCCTATAATCCCTTTCTTATATATGGCGGTGTAGGCCTGGGTAAAACGCACCTTATGCAAGCTATTGGAAATTATATATATAGTAATAATGATGCAAAAATTATCTATGTGACTGCAGAAACATTTACAAACGATTTCATATCATCCCTGTATGACAAGAAGACCATGCACTTCAAGAACAAATATCGTAACGCAGATGTTCTACTGATTGATGATATACACTTTTTTGACCGAACCAATGAAGTACAGGAAGAACTCTTTCATACTTTCAACGCCCTCTACGATAACAAAAAGCAAATGGTCTTTACTTGCGATAGACCGGTAATGGAGCTTAAAAAGCTGTCAGATCGCCTTCGATCACGCTTTGAACGAGGTCTTAATGTAGATTTGGCACCCCCGGATATGGAAACCCGCCACGCTATTCTC
Organism: uncultured Spirochaetales bacterium; assembly: GCA_964541755.1. Taxonomy (GTDB): domain Bacteria; phylum Spirochaetota; class Spirochaetia; order Treponematales; family Breznakiellaceae; genus CAZIRF01. The sequence goes on from CAZIRF010000001.1 coordinate 223,141, forward strand.
AAAAAAAAGATGCTCCTGCATCCAGAGATCACCATAGATGATGAAGTTCTCTCTCTCGTTGCAAAAAACATATCAACCAATGTAAGAGATCTTGAAGCTGCTTTAACCAAATTAATTGCATATAACAAATTGGTACGAAAGCCCATAACCCTGGAAACCAGCCGTGATCTTCTCAAGGATACCTTTGCCTCTCCAAAACAGAGTAACATGACCATAGATCACATACTTAAAGTTGTTGCCAACGAAAGTAATCTTTCGCCCAGCGACTTGAAGGGAAAAAAACGTACAAAAAACATTATTTTACCCCGGCAAATAGCTATGTATATAGCAAGAGAGATTACAGAGTATTCAACCAGCGAGATAGGATCTGAATTTGGCGGTAGAGACCATACAACAGTTATTCACTCTTGTGGAAAAATTGAAAACATGATCAAGGCCGATCCTACCTTGGATGTTAAGATTAAAAACCTCATAAGGACCATGAAAGAATATAGCGCCAAAAGTGGATAATATGGTATTATCCTGTTGTCTCAATGTTGATATGTGGCAGTGTCGGTGGAAACTGGGGATTATTGTGGATTCGCATTGGTATTTTGATGAGCTTTAATTCAATAAGCTGTAAGATATTATTGCGTTATTCACAAGACTTGTTCCCCTACTACTACTACTACTGAATTTATATAATCTACCAAGGAGTAGTGTATATGAAGTTTATCTGTGAACGAAGCATCCTTCTCAAGGAAATCTCGATAGCTCAAGAGATCATTTCAACCAAGAATGCTATCTCGATCCTTTCCAATGTCTTGCTTGAAACATCAGGAAGTACCCTGTTTATCAAAGCTACCGACATCAAAGTCAATTTTAAAACATCTTTACCTGTAAATGTGGTAGAAGAAGGTTCAACAACTGTTTTCTGTGACAAACTTCTTGGAATTCTTGCCTCCATACCTGATGGTGAACTTGAATTTGAACACAGCAATGGTAAAGTAACCATCAAACCCAGTTTCAAAAAAATCAAATTCCAACTCAAAAGTATAACCAGCGAAAAATATCCTGAATTCCCTGTTTCGGACGACATCAGCTTTTTTGATATTCCGGTCAAAGAATTCAAAAAAATGGTAACTCAGACCATTTTTTCGATTTCTGATGACGAGACTCGATATTTCATGAATGGTGTATTCTTTGAACAGCGAAATAATGAAGAACTTGTTATGGTCGCTACTGATGGTCGAAGATTGGCTTTTATCAAGAAAGCATTTGAAGGTATTCCAGAGTTTTCAGGTGTCATCATTCCCCCAAAGATTCTTTCACTCATATCTAAACGTGCAGGAGATGAAGGGCTTGTCTCTATCGGGATTACCGAAAAGACACTTTTTGTCAATTTTGGGCCCTATAAATTTTCTTCAACGCTCATAGAAGGCAATTTCCCGAACTATCAACGGGTTATTCCCGAAAGTCAGTCTTTCTCTTTCTCTGTAAACAAGCCTGAATTGATAGATGCTCTAAAACGTGTATCCCTTCTTGTCGAACAAAAGTCTCGAAGAATCTTTCTTACAGCACAGTCCGGGGTTTTAAGTATTTCTTCGGATGAAAGTGATATAGGTACGGCTAAAGAAGACATTCCCTGTCGATATGATGGCGAAAGTTTTACCATTGCCATTAACTATCGCTATCTCGAAGAACCCTTGAAAGTAATAGCAGAAGACACTGTTACCATTCAGTTTACCGAACCAAACAAGGCCATTACCCTGTATCCGGCTCCTGAAAGTGACTATTTTCACATTATCATGCCCATGCAGCTTGATTAATCTTGTTTACCGAAGTTCAGACATACTCATTTCGTAATCTCGCTGACGCCTTGGTAAATACCAAGGCGTCGGAGGTATGTCTGGTAGGAAAGAATGGCCAGGGGAAGTCAAATTTCTTGGAAGCAGTGTATTTCTTGTCCTATGCGACTTCTTTTAGAACGACAAAAGATGTCGAAATGATACAGAATGGCCATTCTTCCTGTTCCGTCATTGCTTCTACAGATACGATGGAACTCTCATCATTACGTGTGTGTATTCAGGATAATACAAAAGCCATTTATCATGATGACAAACGAATAACTGATAGAAAAGCATTACTGGATATAGTTCCTGTCATACTCTTCAGTCATGAGGATATGGAAATTATCCATGGGCCTCCCGAGAAACGGAGATGGTTTTTTGATCAAGCTGCAAGTTTAGGAAATCCTTTATATATCGACCGTTTACGCAGCTATAAAAAAATACTTAAAACCCGAAATTCTGTTATCAAGGATAGAAATACTGATCTTTTGGATGCTTTGGATATTCAGTTTGTATATGCTGGTTTGGCGCTTATGGAAGAGCGAAATCGCCTATTGGATGGATTTTCACAATCTTTTGGTAAATTATTCGGGCAAATCAGTGATATTGACGGTATTCAACTGGTATATCGGTCTTCGTGGAAATTTGACGATTTTGATAAAACGCTCAACCTTTTGAAAGAGAAACGTGAAAATGATTATTTTATGCAAACGAGTACCTCTGGTCCGCATAGGGATCGATGGTTATTCATACAAGCTGGGAGAGATTTTGTCCCAAGGGCATCGACCGGACAAAGGAGGTTGTTGGCTCTACTGCTCAGAATATCACAAGCTAATTGGTATACTCAAAATATGGGTAAAAAGCCGATTTATCTCTTGGATGATGTCCTTTTGGAACTTGATGGAGACCGGAAAAAACGGTTTTTTACACTATTACCAGAGTATGAACAAGCGTTTTTCACTTTTTTACCAGAGGAGCATCTTCTATCAGTCCAATCTGACAGTGCTTTGATTTATACTGTCGAAGAGGGTACATTGTACGCATGAGATCCGCAAAAGAATTGATAGAAAAAATTTTTGACAAAGACACTGCCAATCGGGCAGGTATGTATACGACTCTTTTTGGCTCTTGGGCTTCGGTTGTTGGAGATAGAACGGCATCACATACAAAAATTGTTGAGCTACAGGGTACTGTTTTGTTGGTAGAGGCCGATCACCCATCTTGGGTTCAGATTGTTCAGGCAAATAGCAAGAAGTACCTTAAAGCGCTCTCAAAAATTTGTCCTGACTTGGAAATACACGCTATATCGTTATTTTGCTCACATACTTTGAATAAAAAGCCAGAGATGCATTATGTAAAACAGGAAAAAATAGATAGAAATGAGTATCAGAAGGAAAGTGAAACCATATTGAATACTGTTCAAGATGAAGAACTCAAAAGACTTTTAACACGTTTGGAAGATGCGGTAGTTAGAAGGAACAGTGGAACCCGTTGACCAAGAGAGACCTCTCACTCTATACTCGCACAGCCGTCTTGTAGCCTTCCAGTACTTTTTGAATATAGCAAGGAGACCTCATGAAACGCACTTATCAGCCCAGCAAGGTTAAAAGAAACCGCAAATTCGGTTTCAGGGCACGTATGAAGACCAGAGCCGGACGCCTCATCCTCAAGCGTCGTCGTGCCAAGGGCCGCAGCAAGCTTTCTGTATCTGACGAAAAGAAGCCCTACTGATTTTAACGTTGTGCCAGTGACAGATCTTGGTCGGTTTACTTTTACCAAATCTGAACACGTTCAAGCACACGCCGAAATCCGGAAATTGTTCCAGGAAGGTAGGCGTGTTGCTTGTAATGGGGCAAAATTGTTTTTTTCGCCCAATTCCCTCACTTACAACAGGATCGCATTTACCTTCCCGAGAAAATTTGGCAATGCTGTTCAACGAAACAGAGCAAAACGTGTAGGTCGGGAAGCGTATCGCTTGGCAAAGCATTCTTTAAAAACCGGTTATGATATGGTTTTACTTGTCTATCCGGGGACAGACACGCTATCTTATCGAGCGTGGCAGTTGAACAAGTTGTTTGTTCGGGCGGCATTGGTAAGCAATCAATCAGGAGTTTCATGATAGCAAAGTTGTTGGTTTTTCCAATACGTATCTATCGTCTTTTGATTTCTCCCTTGTTTCCGCCATCGTGTCGCTTTTATCCAACGTGTTCCCAGTATGCTATTGAGGCCATTGAAAAACATGGTGCTTTTAAGGGTTCATTGTTGGCTGTAAAGAGAATAGGGCGCTGTCATCCGTTCAATCCGGGTGGATATGATCCGGTGCCTTGATACATAGAGGTTTTAAATGGACAAGCGAACAGTAGTAGCCGTCGTTTTATCAGTGACGGTCATGGTGGTATGGTTTATTCTCTTTCCTGGTCCCAAACAGGCACCGGTTCCGGCAGAATCAGTAGCAGAAACAACAGAGCAGATTCAAGAAACGACAGCGGCGGATGATTCTTCCAAAACGGTCTTGAAACTTGTTCCTCTCGAGACCGAAGCACAGGCTATTGAGAGCATTATCACTATTGAAACCGATTTGGTTATGGCCAGTTTCTCCAGTATTGGCGGTGACCTTGTTTCCTATAAACTTAAAGAGCATACAGATAATGGAGAAGAAGTCGAGCTCATCTATCCTTGGGAAGAGGGTCGCCGAGCTTTCACCCTTTCTTTTGGGGATGGAAGTGAGGAACCACTTGATGATGTGTTTTTTGTAAACAAATCAGGGGATAACGTCATTGAGTTTTGGCGTGACTATGCTATCGAAAATACCGATGGTAGTATTCAGACATTCCGTTTATCCAAAAAATGGGATTTCAAACCTTCCGAATATCTTATAGAACTTTCTGTTACTGTAGATGGAAAGACCAGTATTCCGAATCTCTCTTCTTCTGATTCGGCTTATACCTTGGAATTTGGGCCGCAGCTTGGGCCAGTGCTTAAGAAAGGAAAATCAAAAAATCGTTATCAAGATTATCGGGAATTTTGGACATATAGAGATGGTAAGGTTAAGAAAGAAAAGATCAAAAATCCGGTAAAATCTTCAAATGAACGCATTGTGTGGACCGGAATTGTAGGAAAGTATTTTCTCTTAACGGCAATTCCTGATGCTACCCAATACCAATATACTTGGGATACCGGTCCAGTGGCTGGCCTTGACCAAGGCACCCGACTTCGCATGAGCCGTCCTTCCCTCAAGGGCTCAAAAACGGTTGATTCATATCGTTTTTATCTGGGACCAAAGGTTAGCAGGGACCTTTCACGGTATAATTCTGCCGATAAAAATGAATATCGCATGTCCAACATGCACTTTGATGACGTACTCACTTCATGGCCAATTATTGGGCAACTTGAAGTCCTCATGAAGTGGATATTGATGCTTTTCCATAAGATCATTCCCAATTACGGTATTGCGATTATCCTTTTGACCATTTTGGTAAAGGCTTTGATGTTCCCGATTACCCGAAAGGGGTCTGAATCGACGCTTAGGATGCAGACACTTTCTCCAAAGATCAAGGAAATACAGGAAAAATTCAAAGATAATCCCGCTAAAATGAATGCGGAAATGGCTGAGCTCTATAAACGGGAGGGCTATAATCCCCTTTCCGGTTGTTTACCCATGCTTATTCAAATACCGATCTTCTTGGCAATGTATAATTTGTTTAACAATCATTTCGATCTTCGCGGGGCCATGTTCATTCCCGGGTGGATTCCTGATCTCTCACAGCCTGAATTTGTTTGGAGTTTTGCTCCCTTCAAGATTCCGCTTTTGGGTTGGTCCGAGTTGCGAATTTTACCTTTTATCTATTTGGGGTCACAGTTGCTTTATGGTCGAATAAATCAAACGGCCGGACAGCAGGGTAATACCCAGATGATGTTGATGATGTATGTCATGCCTATCATGTTCTTCTTCATTCTTTATGATGTACCGTCCGGTTTGCTTATTTACTGGATAATGTCCAACTCGCTATCTCTTGTTCAGCAGATTGCCATCAACAAGTATATCAAGGCAAAGAAGGCCGAGATTGCAGTGGCGTCGCATGTAAAGAGTGCTATACTTCCTCCAGGTAAGCGTAAGAAAAAAAAGTAAGGTTTTTGATGTTATCAACTCAATTCTTTTAAAGGAATTGATACAGGAGATACAGATGACGTTCGAGTATGAAGCACGCACAGAGAAAGAGGCCATTGATTTGGCTGCAGCCGAATTGGGCTTGGAAAAAGATGAGTTTGATGTAGAGATCATAGAAGCTCAAAAGGGTTCTCTGTTTAAAAAGGGATTCGTCAAAATCAGGGTTCATTGCGACTCTGTTTCAGGGGCGGCGACGGATAAAGATGAGGAACGGTCAGAACCTTCTCCTGTTCGAAAGCGAGTAATCAATACCATTCCCGAATCTGAATTCGAAGAGAAAATGGCAGAGTTTGTGAGAGTGCTTATTGAAAAGATGGGTTATGTTTCAACGGTCTCCATTCAATTTCGGGAAGATAAGAAATTGGGACTTAAAATTGATTCGGATAGTTCTTCCATTCTTATTGGGAAAAAGGGCAAAAACCTTGATGCCCTTCAGTTGATTAGCAATATTTATGCAGGTCGATTGGGAAAAGAAGACACCCGAATCATTCTCGATACCGAGAATTATAGAATACGTCGCGAAGAATCCTTGGTACGTTTGGCTTATGCTGTAGCGGACAAGGTTCGGGAGACAAAAAATTCACAGCTTCTTGAGCCTATGAATCCTTTTGAACGACGCTTGGTTCACACGACACTTAATGACATTAATGACATAGATACCATGAGTGAAGGTGACGGGCTCTACAAGCAAATTCGTGTATCATATAAGGGGTTCAGGCGCTAGTGAAGCGATATCTGACACTTATTACCCTGTTTATCTCCGCCTTGGTAACATTGGTGGCAGAAGACAGGGTTTTTTTATTTGACGAGTCAATCAGACAAAGCTTGAAAACCAATAAACGCATTGTGTTTGTTAATGAGCGCCCGGGTGAACCGGAGCTTCTACCACAATTACCGTCTTTCTCCCGATTTTTGAAATCCCGTCAACTCAATGAGAGCTCTTTGTCCTTTGAGTCTGTTTATATTCTTGATATCAAGATACCGGATAATAAAGAAGAAAAATCTGAAGATTTCAAAAAACGTATTTTGGCAGCGACTATCGATCTTGAGTCATTGATAGGGCTTGAATACTATTCCGAAAGCAGCAAAAAAATGAAACCGCTCTATACTGACACCTGGTTTTTAACCGGGAAAGAGAAGAGCTTTGACCTATCTACTTGGCCAGAGCGGTTTTCGGCTAGTGCGTTGGTAATGCAAGAAGATACATCGTTTGGTAAAAACAAATATCGCTACGAATGGTTTGCAGATAGTACCATGTGTGCATTTAGCTCTATTAATGAAACTTCACTTTCATATGGTATTGTCAAAGCGGCGCCGATTGGAGGCCTTTTGAATGTTTTGGCCATATTTCCCATGGATGACTCTCTTGTTCTCTATGCGTATACAGCTATAAGAACCTCGGCTTTCCTTCCCGGTTTTATGGTCAATAGGGTAAAAAAATCACTGGTAAACCGAATTGATGCGTTAAAAATTTGGTTTGAAGAAAGAATGAACGAAAAAAAAGCTGACTGAACCGAAGTTCAGTCAGCTTCCTCCCTTACAACACGTTCAAGCTACTACTGGAGAAGCTGGAGAACCTGCTGTGTCTTCTGGTTGGCCTGGGCGAGCATTGCGTTACCAGCCTGGCTGAGGATCTGGTTCTTGGTGAACGAGACCATCTCATTGGCCATGTTGGTATCACGGATGCGAGATTCCGCGGCCTGGAGGTTTTCGGCGCCGATGTCAATGCCGCGAATGGCGTGCTCGAGGCGGTTCTGATATGCACCGAGATCCGCACGTTGCTTGTTGACTTTCTTGAGCGCCTCATCGAGGGTTCCGATTGCTCTGTTTGCACTGTCTGGGGACGAGAGAGACATGATGCTGTCATCGCCGATGTTTCGCATTCCAAGAGACTTGGATGTCATCGTACCGATGAAGACACGTTCCCGCTGGTCCATGTTGGCACCGATATGGAACCACATGGATGCAGTAACCACGTTCTCTCCTGCTTCACGCGCAAACCGTCCGGTAAGCATATTCATACCGTTGAATTGGGCATGCGATGCGATACGGTCGACTTCATCCACAAGTTGGGAGATTTCGACCTGGATCTGCATACGATCTTCGGCGGAATAGATACCGTTTGAAGACTGCACTGCCAATTCACGAATACGCTGGATGATGTCCTGGGTTTCTTGAAGATACCCTTCCGAAGTCTGAATGAACGAGATACCGTTCGCGGCGTTGGTTGACGCCTGATTCAAACCACGGATCTGGCTGCGCATCTTCTCTGAAACCGCCAAACCGGATGCATCATCCCCTGCACGGTTGATTCGCATGCCACTGGAAAGTTTTTCCATGTTTTTTTCCACATAAAGGTTTGTCACCTTAAGGGAACGATCGGCATACATAGCGCTCAGGTTGTGGTTGATGATCATAGGCTACACTCCTTTGGGGTTAAACGTGAATAGACTCAAGGGGCTATGTCACGCACGGCTTCCATGCCGTTGCTCTATAATGTCGGAACCCTCTTCCAAGAAGAAGAGGAATGTGATTGGTTGGCCTTAACCCGACGGGCATGGCCTCGCTTGTCACATTATGAATATCGGGGTTCCGAAAGGAGTGCTTTAGTTCTTTCGACAGAATGAACAGCCGGATACATGAACATGGGAACGCCCTGGTTTTTCATACATTCTGGCGACAAGATAAGCGCTTGTTGGCAGGACTTTATTACATACAGGACAACGTCTTATACGTTTGTTTGACGAATTGAGACAGTATGGGCATCCTTTAATATGCATTATACGATCATTTCCTGTCATTGATGGGAATACGGATGATGATACCCGTTCACCTTTGAGTAGTTTTATGCTGCAGACAGGGCATGTTCTCGGTGCTCCTGGGGATCCATCTCGTGCTTTCAAGGCGGGGCCACGCATTTTCTTTTGAAGAGACAGTCTAAAAGAGAGCTGTGATCCAAACCATACAAGCAGGATACTGGAGAGCACAAGGATGAAGATAATCATGATGTTCATCATGGAGTGCTCCTGATAGAATTTGGACTGGCCTACTGGAACAAGATTCGGACAGACGCTAGGATAGCGATGTGGCAACTTTATACATTATAGCAACACCTATAGGTAATTTGAAAGATATTACTCTTCGCGCGATAGAAATACTGGGATCAGTATCCCTTGTTGCCTGTGAAGACACCAGGCGAACGCTTCAATTACTCAATCACTTGGGGATAAAAAAGAGTCTTATATCGTGTAGATCTCAGAATGAGCTGAAAGCGGCTCACCGGGTGGTTGAAGAACTCGAGAAAGGAAATGATGTCGCTTATGCCAGTGACGCGGGAACCCCTGGTTTGAGCGATCCTGGCGCAGTTCTTGTTCGGGCTGTTCGGGAAGCCGGAAAAGAGGTTTTACCAATACCTGGTTGCTCTGCTTTTGCATGCCTCTTGAGTGTTGCGGGCGGTCTCGACAAAACTGTTGTTTTTGAGGGCTTTCTTTCTCCCAAACCAGGGCGGCGTCGATCCCGTCTTAAAGAATTAATGGATAGTGAAAGCGCTTTTGTGGTGTATGAATCACCATTCAGGATTCTCAAGCTTTTAAAGGATATCGCCGATATAGATATTGAGCGATATGTGAGCATAGGTCGTGAAATGACCAAGGTCCATGAAGAATACTTGTCAGGATCAGCTCAAACGCTTACACTGGATTTGGAATCCCGTGAAAAAATTCAAGGTGAGTTTGCCGTGTATGTTTCCGGCAAGAAATCAGCTAAACTATTGGACCGGAGCGACCGATAATAGTAATAGCTGACAAGGCAGGATGGAAGTATGATGATAGACAGAGTAGGGTCAGTTGAACCGCTTCTCCCCAACAAAAAGAGCACACGGGTGGAGCATGTACAGAAGAATGATTCGCCGGATTCTGTTGCCCTGTCATCAGAGGCCATTCAGAAGGGTGAGTTGTATCAAGCTCTTGAGCTGGTTTCGGGAGCTGATGATGTCCGTGAGGACCGCATTGCAGAGCTTAAGGCCAAGATCAACGATCCCGCCTACATCAATGATACGGTGTTGAACAAGACTGCCGATAATATCATGGCTGCTCTTGGTCTGTAGAATACGCATCAATATGTCGATAAAAGGCGGAACAAATATGTTCCGCTTTTTTTATGCTAAACTCTTCATCAGAGGAATGTATTATGAGTGATGTATCGGTCAAGATTGAACCAAAGGTCATCATAGGAAATGATACGGTAAACCGATTGGCCTCTTTGGCTGGAGAGTATGGAAACAGGGTTTTGCTGGTTACCGAGCAAGCCCTGTATGATAATCGGCAAATAGAACGAGTCCAAAAGATCCTTGATGATTCAGGACTCGAAACGCTTGTTTTTGACGAAGTCCCCGCACATGCAACGGCCGAGGTGGCCGATGTCTTGGCAGAACTCGCTCGAGGGGCGCGTTGTGATGTCATAGTTGCATATGGTGGCTTAAAAACTCAATCTGTTGCGCGCTTGGCGGCCATGCTTGTCTCCGGATCGAGTTATTTGTTTGATATTTTGGATGGTAAAGAGCAGACAGATCCTGCCCTCCCCTTGATAGCCGTTCCTACAACGGGGCGTGAACCCTTCCTGTTTTCGGATTACTTTGTCGCTGTTGATCCCAGGGATCGGAGCATTCGTTTTATTAAGGCGCGACAGGCTCAGTGTAAGGCCGTTATTATTGATCCGGTGCTCAGTGAAACCCTTTCCACAAAATTTGCGGCAACAACGCTCTTTGATGGTCTATGCGTCTCCATTGAAGCATACTGTTCAACCCGATCGAATTTTCTCTCCGATGCCATTTTGGAAAGGGCCATTTCCCTTTATGGGCAGAGTCTTGATACCTTTGCCAGCCAACATTCATTGGATTTGCTTGAAAAATCGACCCATGCGGGGTTTTTGGGTTCTTTGGGGGCTTCCATGAGTGCGCCCGGTATAGGAACGGCACTTTCATATGCAATTAATGCTCGGTATCCGGTCGCCAAGTCTTGGTGTTCTACCGTATTGCTTCCTTATGTAATGGAAGAACTTATGCCTGCTCGCCCCGAGAAAATGGCTTTGGTTGCTTCTCTTTTGCGTGAAGATGTTGAGGGAGCCGGTGTAAGTGCCGCCGCTGAAATTGCCATACAGGCGGTAAGACGACGAATGGGAATATTGGAAGTTCCGGCACGCCTTAAAGATTTCTCTCTGGATTTGGATAAGCTTGTTTCGCTTTCGGAGAATGCACGCAGTCTGGATTTTGTGGCGTATTCCCCTCGACCGGTTTCCAATGATGATGCATTCAACCTCTTGAAGCAGGCTTTTTAGCGAATGATTTCCATCTTCAAACTTGAACAACTTCCCCCCGTTCAAAGAGCGCGTAAGCTCTACAAGCTTTTTGTAGAGGCGGATAAGCGCTGTGGAAGCAATACATTTCCTTCTGACAAGGCGTCATATATCCGCGATTTGATGCTCTGTGCCCGTCTTTTGGGACGAGATGAATACTATGCTTTCTATGAGCGGCAGGCTTTTCTTGAAGCAGCTCAAGAATTGGAGCGCGCCTGGAACGAGGGCGGGCATTCTTTGCCGTACCGCCAGATAAATACGATCAGGCATATTCTTGGGCGTGTAGTGGGTAAGATAGCAGCTGATTGGGATTTTGACGAGAAAATACTAACAACTAATGACAAGGCTTCGGATTCCAAAAAAGGATATCGTATCTTTCACGGAATGCACGTGTATTTGGAAGATACACGCTCCCCCTATAACGTTGGGGCCATGTTCAGAACAGCCGAGTGTTATGGAGTGGAACGTATGTACCTTTCTCCACTCTGCGCGCCTCCGGATCACCCTCGTGCGACACGAAGTGCAATGGGGTGTGTTGATTTGATTCCTTGGGAAATTGCCCGTTTGGACCAACTTGATTTACCGATATTTGTTTTGGAAACAGGGGGCGTTGATATCGCAAACTTCAAATTTCCCCAAAAAGGAATAATGATTACCGGTTCCGAGGAGTTGGGCGCGAGCAATGAAGCCCTATCACGTGCAGATTCCTCATTGGGGCGTGTGAGTATCCCGCTTTACGGGCGTAAAGCTTCCCTCAACGTCTCTGTCGCATTCGGGATTGCGATGGAACACTGGGTACGATTCCTGCTCGCTACAAAACATGATTCTGTTTAGCGCTGTTCTCTATTAAAAACGACAGAAAAACGATCGAGAAGGTTCTTGAGCTGTGGTTCTGTATTTACCGAGTACTTTGCCAAAATGGTTGAATCAATCTGATCAAAACTGATGTTTTCGTTTTCATACTCACAGAACATGTTTGCAAGATAAACCGTTTCTGCAATTGCTGCATTACCAGGGTCCGCGGAGAAGGGGTCATGGTGATAACGTATTGCAGAGATAAGATTATCCGGAAAATTCCATTTCTCTGCTATCATGGCGCCAATCTCTGCATGATTCATGCCGGCAGCAAGGTCTTCAAAGGTCGTTGCAGGAATCCCTTTATCTACACAGAAGCTGCGGATATTGTCGAGAAGATCCGGGTGGACATTACGGAAGACAATTTTCCCCATGTCGTGAAGTATACCGCCTACATAAACATCATCTATAAGATTCTTCTCTTTGCGGAAATTCTTGGCAAGATTGTATGCATAAAAGGCTGTTTTATAGGAATGTGCCCAGAGGGCTTTAATTTCTTGCGAATCATCACCAAGTATTTTTTGAGTTCCATATGAAAGGAGAAGGTTTTTTATTCCACGTATACCAACAAGTTTGACCGCCTCTGAAATACTGTCTACTTTTTTGGGCAGCATGAATTGGGCAGAATTGACAATTTTTAGAAGATCGGCTGTCATGGCCGGATCCATGGATATGTTGCGTGCAATATCTGCCATTTCCGATTTTGGATCGGAGATCAATCGTTGAATATGCATGATATTGTCCGGGAATTGTGGTAAAGAAACAATGTTGTCTACTATTGCCTTGGAAAGAAGATCCAAACTTTCAATTTTCGTTTCCGAGATGGGTATTGATATTCGGGCAATTGTCTCCTTATCGGAGGTAAATACATCGAAGGAATCCTCGTCCAGACCAATTTTTTTTAGCATCAGAACAAGAATGACCAAGCCAAGACCGGCCCCTTCGGAATCATCCAGAACTTGGGTCAGAGCCTCTTCGAGTGTATCGTACTGGCGAGAACGGGCCAATTTGTCGTGAATACGGATAAGTTCGGTCTTTGTCGCAATAACATTGTTGCGAACTTCCATCAATATGCGATTGCCCTTTGAAAGGAAAACAAGTTTTATGTAAAAACCCTTCTCCTTTTGAAGGGTAAGGTAATGGGCGATATTATCGAGTGTTGCATCTTTAAAGGATTGCATACCCTCTTTGTAATCATCCGGGTCATCGAGGTCGAGACCGCGTTCCATGAAGTATACGCGCTTTGTATTTGCCTTTTTTGCATTTACAGCCAGCTCTCTAACACAGTAGACGAGGTAATCGCGCAATTTTTCCTGGCCCACTTCAAGGAGAAAGGTTCCCAGAATTTCCTCAATATACATTTCTATTTCGTGGGGAAGGGTATATGTGGTAACAGTAAGAGGAATGCCTGATTTTACCGCTTTTTTGATTTTTTCCTCATCTACCAAGAGCGCTTGTTGCGATGCCATAGTTCTTCCCCTGCTTGCTTTCATCAGTCGTGATCATACATGGTAATACTGAAATTCATTATAGCATCATACCTTGATAATGCGTATATTGACAATTATCCTGATGGATACAGAGATGAAATCCGCTTATGAGGGGGTAAAGGATGTCCCATGCAGATATTGGTGTAGCAGGATTGGCCGTAATGGGTGAAAATCTGGCGGTTAATATGATGCAGCATGGTTTCACGGTAGCTGTTTACAATCGCAGCGTAGATAAAGTGGATGCGTTTGTTGCGAATCGATGTAAAAATTTGGCCGTAGTCCCTTCACATAGTGTAAAACAATTCGTGGAAAGCCTCTCCCTTCCGCGGAAAATATTCATGATGGTAAAGGCGGGACATGCGGTCGATGCAAGCATAGATGCCTTTTTGCCCTTCCTTTCGCCGGGTGACATCCTTATAGATGGTGGCAATTCAAATTATCAGGATACTCGTAGACGATTCGATGAATTGGCGCATAAGGGAATTCGCTATATTGGCTGTGGTGTTTCCGGGGGAGAAGAAGGCGCTCTTAACGGCCCCTCTCTTATGCCGGGAGGTGATTACAGTGCCTGGCCTGTAGTGGAGCCGATATTATCCGCTATCTCGGCGAAAGCTCATGATGGTGCTCCCTGCTGCGCATGGACGGGCTCTGATGGAGCCGGACATTTTGTCAAAATGGTCCATAATGGTATTGAATATGGAGACATGCAGATTCTCTGTGAGTCTTGGCAATTAATGCGTAGCAGTCTGGGGCTTGATGTTCCAGCTACAGCGGAAATATTTGGAAAATGGAATGAAGGTCGCCTTGAGAGCTATCTTGTATCGATAACGGCAGATATTTTGGCTTTCAAAGATGAAGACGGGACCTGTTTGGTTGAGAAAATTTTGGACAGCGCTGGTCAAAAAGGTACCGGGAAGTGGACTGTTATCAATTCTTTGGATTTTGCCGTCTCTACATCGCTTATCGCAGAGGCGGTGTTTGCGCGCATTGTGTCTTCTGGCAAAGAACTGCGAAATCGCGCATCGAAATTATTCCCAAAAGGCGACGGATATGTTGGCTCGGGGGTAACTATCAGTATTGATGATCTTGAAACGGCGCTTTTTACCGCAAAGGTCATTTCTTACGCACAGGGTTTCCAGCTCTTGACTGCCGCCAATACAGAGTTCAATTGGGAAATGGATATGGGGTCTATTGCATCATTATGGCGGGGCGGTTGTATAATTCGTTCGGCTTTCCTGGATAAAATCATGGACGCCTATTCTTTGAATCCGGGGCTTGAACACTTGCTTTTTGATGAGTATTTTGCTTCGGTCATTGCATCTGGCCATGGAGCGCTTCGCCGGGTGTGTGCCCATGCGGCCCTGGCAGAGATACCGGTCTCGTCGCTTTCGGGGGCTCTCTCTTGGTTGGATGCATTTCGGAGTGAGCACCTTCCTGCCAATTTGTTACAGGCACAGCGGGATTATTTTGGAGCCCATGGCTACGAGCGAACAGACAGGCCTCGTGGTGAGGTATTTCATACCAATTGGACTGGTCATGGTGGGACTACGGCAGCGTCGTCCTATACATTATGATACTTTTGTCATGATGTTACTCGGTTGACCCAAGGGGCCCTTGTTTTTATAGAGGAGACGCGATAATGCAGTTCAAATCCACGCGCGCGCGTACTGGCGGGGTTTCTTTTCGATCGGCAGTTTTGCAGTGTTTGCCGGAAGATGGCGGGCTTTACATTCCGGTCGAGGTGAGTGATGTTCGCCAGCTTTTCCTCTATATGGATGATCAAATATCGTATCCGGATCTCGTATCTACCGTAACACCGGCTCTTTTGGGTAGTGAGCTCAATCCGGTTGTTGCAGATACCGTCGCAAAGGAAGCGTACAGTTTTGAGCCGGCTTTGGTGCCTCTGGATGAACATGTGTCCCTGCTGGAACTCCACAACGGGCCAACCGGTGTATTCAAGGATTTTGGTATTTCCTACTGTGCCTCGATTATTGAACAGTTGGTAGATCAAGAGGGGCGTGCGGTGACCTTGACGGCAACAACAGGACAGGCCGGATCGAGCATTGCCCGCGCCTTTGCCGGAAAGCGAAATACCCTTGCGGTCCTTTTGTATCCAGAGGGGCCCATTCACGGGCTTAAGCCGGAAACTTTTGTAGAGAATGGTGGCAATATTCTGCCCCTTCAGGTAAAAGGCAGTTTTGATGATTGCCAGATGCTTATTCAAGCGGCATTCAAGGATCGGGCTCTTATCGACCGGTATTCTTTAACGAGTGCCAATACCATCAATATTGGACGTCTTCTACCGC
>CAZIRF010000002.1:0-148556 GCA_964541755.1 uncultured Spirochaetales bacterium
AGGATTGCCTCAATTTTCGCCACCTGCAGGCTTCTGGTTACTAACCTTTGTCAGCCCCAATTTCTTCATTCGGCTCTGCAGAGTGCTCGGTTTTAACCCCAGCAGTACCGCAGCCCCGTCGGAACCATAAATCTTGCCATCCGATTTCTCAAGCGCAATGCGAATATGCCTTCGCTGAACCTCATCAAGCTCAAGTATTTGATCTCTTTTATTCTCATTGCTGCCCGTGCCCCCCAAGTTTGCCACTTCGCTCACAAATTTGGAGTCGGTCTCATTACAGTTTGTGCCTGCCTTTTCACTCCCACCAAGCTCCAGGGCAGTGATGACTCCACCGCGCGCCAGAATAGCGGCACGCTCAATGGCATTGCGAAGTTCACGAACATTCCCTGGCCACATGCGTTCAAGGAGTATTTCCAAGGCCGACCCGTCAAATGACAGAGCAGTCCAAGCAGCCCGCTCACGAAGGCGCGATAGAAAATGTTCTGCAAGAAGAAGGACATCATCACCCCGCTCACGTAACGGCGGCAATTCGAGGGGAAACACAGACAGCCGATACCAAAGATCCTCACGAAAGCGCCCGCTTTTCACCGCTTCAATAAGATTGACATTGGTCGCGGCAATGAAGCGGATGTTGACGTTCACACTCCGTTCCCCACCAACGCGCTCAAAAATGCCTTCTTGCAGAGCTCGCAACAATTTTGGTTGAATTTCCAGGGGCAGCTCTCCCAATTCATCAAGGAAGAGAGTCCCGCCATCGGCGAGCTCAAAACGCCCCCGCCTGAGTGTTTGAGCCCCGGTGAAAGACCCCTTTTCATGCCCGAAGAGCTCGCTTTCGGCCAAAGAGGGTGAAAGTGCCGAGCAATTCAGGGCCACAAAGGGGCCGGTTGAGCGATCGGACAAGCGGTGAATGGCCCTGGCAACCTCTTCCTTTCCGGTTCCGGTTTCACCATTGATGAGCACGGGCGCAGACGAGGCGGCCACCAACTTGATGGAATCGAGAACGGCCATCCATGGCGTGGACGTCCCCACAAGCGAGCGAAATGCGTCGGACTCGGTGGAAAGTAGGCGATTGCGCTCCCCGAGAAGCGCCCGGTTAACCTCGCTCAAATTGCGCGTTCGCTCGCTCTGCAAGAGGGCTATGGCTATCAGCCTTGATATTACCCGAATAAAAGAGAGGATTTGTGGTGAAAACACCCCGCAGCTGCGGTGGTCCAGGGTGAGGAGGCCTATGGTCTTCCCGTCCACGACCAAGGGCGCCACCATGCAGGAGTGATTGTCAGGCAGATCAAGAACCTCTTCCCAGGCATCCTCGTGGGCTTCATCTTCCCGAAAAAGGTAGGGCTCTCCCCCCGCGAGAATACCGGCAATATCCGGCCTGCGCGAAAGCGATATCGAGTAATCCCGCAAAGCCGGTACCCGCAGGGGCCCTGTCGCTGTATGCACACGCAGGGTGTCCTCGCCGTCATAGCCCAAAACGACAGCCAGCTCGTAATCCACCAACTCGTGGAGAGCCTCAAGGACGATGCCCATGGTGCGTTCGGGGGCGAGGGCCGCCATGGCAGAAAGGGAAAAATTCGGCTGATGGGTATCCATAGCCTGATACTATCACCGATATTTCGGTGTTACAAGCTTACCACCGATATATCAGTGCATAGCAACTCAATAACACCGATATACCGGTGTATTTCCCAAGAGAACACCCAGCGATGCCTGATGGAGAAGCCGAGGAGGCCCTCCACCCATAGCTTGAGGGCCCGGAGTCAACTATCAGACTTGGCACGCTATTTGCTTAAAGATGAATAAAGGATTGTTGTTTGCAATTTCAAACAACAAGTATCACACTGAATCATGTGGCTCCATCCCGGAAGCCACAGATCAAACGTACAAGGAGTGAATTATGGAAGAAACTGTCGTCAGCCTGCCCCGCATCGGAGAGAAGGTCCCCTCGTTCAAGGCGGTTACCACCCAGGGTGATATCGATTTTCCCAAGCAATATGAGGGTTCATGGGTCATCCTCTTTTCCCACCCGGCCGACTTCACTCCGGTGTGCTCATCCGAATTCATGACCTTCGCCTCCATGGAAAAGCAGTTCAATGAACTCAACTGCAAGCTCGTGGGCCTTTCGGTAGATGGTCTTTACAGCCACATCGCATGGCTGCGAACCCTCAAGGAGAAGATCGAGTACCGCGGCATGAAGAATGTCGAGGTCACCTTCCCGCTTATCGAAGACATCACCATGGAGGTTGCGAAGAAATACGGCATGATCCAACCGGGCGAGAGCAACACCAAGGCGGTACGGGCAGTATTCGTCATCGACCCCAAGGGAATTCTGCGCACCATGCTATACTATCCACTCTCTCTGGGCCGCAATTTTGATGAAATCTACCGTATTGTAGTCGCTCTCAAGACCGCCGACGCATTCAATGTCGCAACCCCGGCCGACTGGCGCCCCGGAGACGATGTAATTGTCCCCACTGCCGGTTCATGTGGTACCGCCAAAGAGCGCATGGAGAGCAAGGATCCGGATGTCACTTGCTACGATTGGTTCTTCTGCACCAAGAAATTGGACAAGGACAAGGTTCTCAACGCGGTCAAGAAATAGTTAGTAACAGGAAGCCTGCAGTTACACGGATTTGGCTCTTGGAACGCTCACAAAAACCCTTTCCGGTATGGTTTCATAACATGGGTAGCGTGGATTTTCTTGAAAATCTTGGTTAACTGCAAGCTTCAGGTTACTAGATAGAGGTAATTCAAAAGGGCCTCCCGGCAGACGCCGGAAGGCCCTTTTCTAAAGACTCAAACTATCAATCAGTCCCTGGAACGTCCGCGTCCATCACCGGAGCCGTCACGCATCCCCCGGCCGTATCCGCCAAAATCAGCACCCATTCTCCCCATGCGCTCAAGATTGTACTCTTTTCCGTTGAAAACGAGTTTCTCGGCACGCAGGAACGCGTACTCGGGGGCCAAGGGGAGAGCGGCAACCTGACCACTAACCTTTACCTTGGCGCCTTCCTTGAGCCCATCGACAAAGCCGATAAGATGCTGGAAACCGCGTACATAATAGCTGGCATCCTTGGTCTTGAGGGCGATCATCCCGTTCACCACAGCGAGAGTGCCTTCAACTTCGATGGCTTCGCCTTCCTCGCGGCCAAGCCCCATTCCAGAACCGGGGCCGCGCCCCTGCGCGAAAAGGGATCCAACAGAGAGAAGAACGATCAATCCGGTCAACATGGCCTTTTTCATGGCAATGCTCCTTGCAAACAGTTTCGGGGAAGCCCCCGGTGGTGCGTCCCACAGGGGGCGCTGCTGCCACAACAGCTATAAAGCAGGAAGCGTGCCAAGTCAGAAACCGGATATAGCGGCCCCAGAGCCCCTCTCAGTTGGCGAAACTGTGCAACATGTTCGCAGTAACAGCAGCTTTTGCACAGCCAGGGGCCTAACTGCAGGCTTCCGGTTACCAGCCTCAGGTCTCATACTGATGAATGATCTCCGCCATGGCCTTGAGCTCCCGATACACCCGCCCATTGAGAGTCTCCGGCGGGAACTGACCATCGGGACCCGGAACACCGGCCGGTTCCCCACAGAGAACTTCAAGGGCCTCATCTATGGAGTTGACTGCGTAAATGTGGAAACGCCCGGCCGAGACAAGCGACTCGATATGATCGTTGAGTATGAGGTTGGGCAGATTTCGCCGCGGTATAATCACCCCCTGCGTACCGGTAAGCCCCTTCTGCTCGCATATCGTGAAAAAACCCTCGATTTTTTCACTGATACCGCCAACCGGTTGAATATCGCCAAACTGATTGACGCTCCCGGTAACGGCAAGGTCCTGACGTAATGGAATCCCGGCTATGGCGCTGATGAGGGCACAGAGCTGTACAATGGTCGCGGAATCCCCATCGATGGCCGTGTACGACTGCTCGAAACAGAGGCTGGCCGTTATGGATAGCGGAAAATCCCGGGCATAGCGGCTGCGCAGATACCCGGACAAAATGAGGACGGCCTTGTCGAAGATCTCGCCGGACAAGCCGGACAAACCCTCAATGTTCATGACGCCGCCATCACCGGGAGCCACCCGGGCACTCACCACAACAGGAATCCCGAAGGAATAATAGCCGCGATCGAGAACGGCGAGGCCATTCGCCTTGGCAAGGGCAGTGCCCTCGACATCCAAAATAATGTCGCCATCCAATATGCTCTCGCGAATCTTCTCTTCCGGTTGACTGTGAATGTACGCCCGCATCTCAAGCGCCCTGGCAATGGCTGTTCCATCCAGCGCCTCGCGCTCATCCTGGCTCGCCCACCAATTGGCTTCCCGCAGAAGGTCGCTGATCAGCGAGAATCGGGTGGTGAGCAGTTGCCGATGCCCGGCGAGCCGCACCCCGTATTCGAGGACGGCCCGCTCACCATCAGGAGTGAGTGCGCGCAGGCTGTCTTTCTCCACGCTGTGATGAAGAAATTCCACAAAGCGCAACTCGCTCTCGCCCGTTCGCGGCATGGAGTCGTCGAATTCGGCACACACCTTGAACAGCTTGGGAAATTCCTCATCATGCTGATACAGAAGATCGTAACTCAGCTCCCCGCCAATAAGCACCAGCTTGAAGTTGACCTCCACCGGAGCCGGCTTGAGTGTTACCGGCGGGGCGAGAGGACCGCTACCCGCAACGATCTCGAGGGTCCCGGTTTGGAGAATGCGTTTGAGGTAGGGCCAGGCATCCTCATCCTCGACAATATCTTCAACCCGAATAACCAGCACCCCACCCAGGGCACGGAGGATGGCACCCCCACGAATATTGAGGTATCCGGGGCTGGAAGGATCCGATCCAGGGTCAATCGACCCGACAAGCTTGGCAAGGGTTGGCCGGTTTTCAAAGACGACCGGTGCCTTGGTCCCCGCCGCATGCAAAATATTGACCCCGTATCGAGACAGGGCTGGGGCGCGTTTTCTCCGGCGGTTCTGCTCCGCCTCCAGCCGTTCCCGTGAAAAGAGAAAAAGGTGATCCGCAACATCACAGACCAAACTCTCAAGCCATTCATGCACCGCAGAATCCGCAAACTGCGTTTGGAGCCCGGCAGCCTGCGAACGAACCTGCGGCAAGAGTCCTTCTTTGCGCGCATCATCCACCTTGCGCTCAAGCGAAGCGCGCTCGCGCCGCATGCGAACAAAGAGTTCTTTCATGGAATCCACAAGGACGTAGTACGTCTCGCGTAAACTGTTCCACTTGGCCTGCTCGAACGTGCCGTTTGCCACTTTCTCCTGCAGGCTTTCAAAACTGGCGACTTCGCCATCAACCAAGGGCAAAATATCGGTAGCCGATTGTTCGTCCCCGGCTACTTGAACAATGCGAAAGCCTTCGCCGGCAACCCGCTCCTCGAAAGAGGCGAGTCGGGCATTTTCTTCCTTTTCCTGTGCGTCCTCCAAATCCTTTTTGACCTTGCGAAACAACTCGCTCGATTCATGGACAGCCACAAGCTCTTTGATATCTTCAATAAAAGAATGAAGCCCCTTCTTGAAATCCTGAGCCTTTCCCGCCGGAAAATAGAGGGCTATGGGCTCCCACTTGTTGGAAAAATTGTTCACATATACGATATCCCGAAGCTCTTCCGGCCGTCCTTCCCAGGACTCCAACGCCTTGAGAAGGGCCGTTCGCCGTCCTGTACCGTGTTGTCCCATTATGAATATGTTGTACCCGCGGGAATGTATGCCCAACCCCATTGAGAGCGCGGTAAGAGCCCGCATCTGGCCGATAATGGACGCCGAATTCTCGCTGACCCCCGCCGGAATCTCCGGGGGATTCAGGGTAAAAACCACCTCATCAGCTGCCAATTCATAAGATTTCACCATACGCAGTACTCCTTAATGGCACTTATGCTTTATAGTATACAATACAACTCGGCATTACGGGGTATCCCCGTCGACCCAGACCAATCGTGGAGGTTCAGTATGATAGCAAAAGAAGAAATTAACGGTCGTATCCTCTACAAGGACGATGACCATCAATTCATATGGCTCGGGGCAGATCCCGAATCATCCTCCGGCGTCGTACAGACCAACCAATACCTCATCATCGACAAGGGACGCGGCATCCTCATGGATCCGGGGGGCATACACCTGTTCGCCCGCGCAGTCGCCGTCGTTTCCCGCTATATTGATCTCGACAAGGTCGACACCATCTTCTTCTCCCATCAGGACCCGGACGTTTCCTCCGGCATCGCCCTGTGGCTTGGCGTCACCAAGGCAAAAATATACATCAGCTCCCTGTGGCTTCGCTTTTTACCGCACTTCGGGCTTGTAGACCAGAGCCGTATCGTGGGTATTGAAGATTCAGGCCCCACCATATCACTCGCATCCGGCGCCATCCTGCGCTTCGTCCCCGCCCACTTCCTCCATTCCTGCGGCCAGTTCAATCTCTTCGACGAGCGATCGGGTATACTCTTCTCCGGTGATATTGGCGCGGCGGTCCTTCCCCAAGGCCAAGAGACCGTCTTTATCGAGGACTTCGAAAAAACCCGCCCCTATATTGAACCCTTCCACCAGCGCTACATGGCCTCCAACAAGCTCGCCGCCCGCTGGTGCGAAGAGGTGCGGAAACTAGCTCCCAAAATGATGGCCCCACAGCACGGGGCTGTCTACGACCAAAAAAGCTTGGGTCAGTTCCTGTCCTGGTTCTCACAACTCCAGTGCGGCCAAGACCTCATCGACTCACTCTACAGAATTGGGGGCAGGTGATGGCAGAAGACCATGTCTCAATGGCATCCCATGGCAAGACGGTACGGGCCTTCGTAAAGGGATACAATAAAAGCGTCGTTCTCAACTCGCTCACGCGCGAATCGATGGGCATTATCGCCTACAGCCTCGATACCATCGGCGAGAGCCTCTCCGCCATCGTCGCCGCTTTCGAGGAAATGCGTGCTACCAGCGAGGCCACCGCCGCCAACACCGGCCAGATTGACGGGATGATGGACAGGATCGTCCAGGACAACCAGACAACCGGCGAGGACATAGAACTTCGCATGAAAGACCTCGAAGCCGCAAACGAGGGCTCCGTGCGCCTCAGTGACCTTTTCGGCGGCCTTGCAGACAAAGCGCGCAAAATCGAAACCCTCACCGGCTCGATCAGAGACGTTTCAGACCGCACCAACATCCTTGCCATCAACGCCTCGATCGAAGCCGCCCGCGCAGGGAGCGTAGGCAAAGGCTTTCGCATTATCGCAAATGAAGTGCGCACCCTCGCCGGCCAGACCAACGACTTTGCCCAGAACATAGAAGGTTCCATTGCCGAATTCGACGCAATGGTCAAGGACATATCGACAGAGCTCTACCGCTTTACCGACCTCCTCAAGACCTTCCGCGAATCCTTCGGTAAGGTTCTGGATTCCTTTGCGGGCAATGCCCGCTCGATAGACGAGGCCGGCCGCTTTTTGGGGGGCATCGCCGCCTCGACAAAAGAGGAGTCACAGGCCCTCAATGCCGGCCTCGATTCGCTTGAGGGAATATCCGGCTCGCTCAAAGACACCCGTGTGGTCATCGCTGCCCTCATGAAGTCCTACAGCGCCCTTGATACCTTGATGGACAAGGAGGAGCTACGCTGATACAGTCACTGCAATAACCATGCTCGACGTATACGTGTTCCAGGGCATTGTGTCCCTGCTGCTCTTCCTGTACATCATCAAGCCCGCCGTCAAGAATTTCCAGAACGTGCCGGGCGTCACCCTCATGCCAATTCTGGCCTGTGTCGTCACGGCCCTGGCCTTCGTCGTTACCGGCTATCAGCCCCAACTCGCGCTACTGGCACTTTATGCGCTGTGGCAGGCCGTTACCAGCTTGCCAGCCCTTTCGCGACAGGCGAGCCGCTTGAAAACCGACGATTGGCGCGACGTTCCCCGCCTGCGCATTGTCATTCGCCTGGCAATCCTCATTGCGGTAGCCGGTACCGCTTTCCGCTTTGCGCCGGGGGAACCCGCACAATTTTCCGGCTTCTCGCAGGCCCCCTGGCAGGTAGATGCCCGGGTAAGCCTGCAAAACGCTTCTTCCGAACCTCCCTCAACCCAAGCCATCCCCTTCGCACTCTACCCGCCACCCAAAACGAAAGCGGGCAAAGAAGATGTACTCATACTGATAGTCCCACCCGCGCTTGGGTCGATGGCCAGCGTTGACCGTATGGCCCGGGAGTTTGCATCACGCGGCTTTTGGACGGCCACCCACGGCAGCCCCGGGGCCGATTTTCCCGCAAGCCTTTCGGATGGAAGCCGCGTGTGGCCAAAATGGGGCCCGGCTCTCGCACAGGGGATAGCCGGTATTACTCATCCTGCTAGCGCACGCGCCCTGCGACAAAGAGCGCATACTGCCCCGCTCAAGGCGGCAAGCACCATTGCCCTGCACCAATGGCTTGAAGATCAAAGTCGCAGGGGCTGGCCGGCAATTGAGGGGGGCCCCGCATCCTTCCGCCCCGCACGTATGGCCGTTATCGGCTTGGGCGACGGCGCGAGCGCGGCCATCGCCCTTGCACAATCGGAGGGCCAGGTCTGGACCATCGATGAAGAAGCGCCCGTCCTGCCCCTTACCGCCCTCATACTCACCGAGCCCCTCTTTTTCGAGACGCCCCCCGCCAAAGAGGATACTGCCCCCGGATCAATCACGGCCTTGTTGCAGAAGGCGGCGCTCTGGATCGGCTTCCCCAGGCTTGAGACCATTCCACCTACCCGCTCAAGCACAAATCCCTTTGATGCGCCAATCCCCCTCCTTGTCTGTGTTGCAGAAAAGCCCGCAGGCGATGCCCAAATGCCCCTGCGCCAAGAGACCGCTAAACTCTTCGTTGACGATCATCGGGCCCCGGCAGCCCTCATTGCCATAAGCGGCGCACGCCCATCAGCCTTGTTCGAACTCCCCTGCAGGACCCCCCTTGCCGCCCTCGCCCTCGATGGGGAAGCAAGCCCCTGGCGCCCCAAGCCCGATTCAAGCGAAGCGACGTCAGACGACATACCCCGTGCCGTCGCCATACAGACCGCCTTTCTTGAACAAGCCCTCTACGGCATTCAAGTACCCGACGAGACCGCGGGCAAGCGCGTCCTTCACCTTAACACACACTGGCAATACCCGATAACAGAGGGTATACTGGGGACGCAATGAACAGCCTCGACTTCGACCGCTACATTCGCCGCACCCTCGATCTCGACGCATTCCAAAGCGCGGACAGCTCGCTCAACGGTTTGCAGGTGGACAACAGCGGGGCCCCTCTTTCCAAAGTTGCCTTTGCCGTCGATGCCTGCCTCGAGACCTTCGACCGGGCCCACGCATGCGGCGCCCAGCTCCTTTTTGTCCATCACGGCCTGTTTTGGGGCCGCCCCCAGGCCATTCAAGGTCCCATTCGGGAGCGCCTGGCCCGCCTTTTTTCCCATGACCTTGCCCTCTACGCCGTCCACCTCCCCCTCGACCAGCACCCTGTTTTGGGTAATAACGCCGGGCTTGCGAGCCTCTTGAAGATGACCGAACTGCATGCCTTTGGCTTGTACCATGGTAAAAAGATAGGGTATAAAGGGATCTTCAACGAGCCGATCAGCACCGAAGAAGCCGCACAACGCATAAGCATCAAGGGCCGGCAAGAGCTGGCGGTCTGGCCCTTCGGGCCCGCGAAAAATTCAAGCTGCGGGGTCATATCCGGCGGGGCCGCCATGGACCTCTCGCAGGCAATAGACGAGCACTTGGACCTCTACATTACCGGCGAGGTCACCCACGAGATATATCACCTGGCCCGCGAGGCGCGTATCAACGTCGTCTGCGGGGGACACTATGCGACAGAGGTCCATGGCGTCCGTTCAGTTATGGCGGCCGTCGCCGCCGATACCGGTCTCGAGACCGAATTCATCGACGCGCCAACCTCATTGTAGAAGGCCGTCCAACGGAGTATCTGATGAAAGAACCGACCAAGGGCAAGCTGTACCCCCTCCTGCTCAGCGCCCTCGTCATCCTGGCCGACCAAATCAGCAAGTTGATTATTGTGTCCCACTACCCCTTGAGCAAAATCACCCGTGTTTTTGACGGGGATATCCTCTGGATTACTCATGTACGCAACAAGGCAATCGCCTTTAGCCTGGGACACGGGCTCCCCGACTTTGTCCGGCAGATTCTCTTTATTGTCCTGCCCATCGCCGTTTTGGTCCTCCTTATGGTCTACTATTTCCGTTACAACGATTTCTCGCGCCTGCAGCGCTGGGCGGTCGCCGGCATTGTTGGCGGGGGGATTGGAAACATCATTGACCGCATCTTTCGCCCCGAAGGGGTTGTCGATTTCATCAGTGTAAATTTCTACGGCCTGCTGGGCTTTGACCGCTGGCCAACCTTCAATATCGCAGACAGCGCCGTTGTCGTCTGCGGCATACTCCTCTTCATTTCCATCCTTGCAAGCGGGCGTAAACCCGCGGAGAAAAGCGCATGAACAAGAAACTCAACACCATCCTCTTCCTCTTGGGCGGGACCATCTTCAACGTCCTCGTAACCATGGGCTCCATACTCCTGCTCATCGTCGCCTGGGTAAAACTCGCTGCACCGCGTGTTCCCGATAATGTGAACGCTATCGGCTTCATTGCCTGCTTCATCGGCGGGGCGGTCATCGCCTTCCTCATCTACCGTGCCGTCTTCAAGCTTATTTCGAACAAAGTCGACCTGGAGAAGTACTTCGACCCCCTCTTCAAGCCCCGCTTTCGCAAACGAAACTGATGCCCGCTATCCACAAACCCGCGACCGGCGAGCCTCTCGCGGAAATCACAGCCTTCGACCCGGCACAGTTCCCGGCCATTTTGGAACGTGCACGAGAAGGGCAAAAGATGTGGATGACCCTCTCCTCCCGTGAGCGCGCCCGCCGGATCAAGAGTCTCTCCCCGATTATCGGCGAACATGCAGAAGCACTGGCCGCAAGCATAAGCGACTGTACCGGCAAAACCCGTGTGGACGCCCTGTCCACCGAAGTCCTTCCCGCTGTCATGTGTACCCCTTGGTACGCCCGGGCGGCCCGCCGCCTCCTGCGCCCGGAGCATTTGCGCGGCTCCTCAATCCTCTTTTTCAACAAACGATCCACACTCCACCGCGAACCTTACGGGGTCATTGGCATCATAAGTCCCTGGAACTATCCCTTCGGTATACCCTTCCAGGAAGTCCTTATGGCCATAGCAGGGGGCAATGCGATCGTTCTCAAAGTGGCCACCCAAGCCCAAGGTATCGGTGACTTTATCGAGCGCATCGTCAAGGCGTCCACGCTTCCCGCCGATCTCGTGCAAGTCTGCCATATACCCGGGGCCCTCGCCGGTCCCCTCTTTATCGAAAGCGGCATCGACAAGCTCTTCTTTACCGGCAGCACTGCCGTGGGCAAGGAACTCATGGCCCTGGCCGCAGAAAAACTCACGCCCGTAAGCCTCGAGTTGGGCGGCAATGACGCCATGATCGTCCTCGACGACGCCAACCTCGTTCGGGCTGCAGGCGGGGCACTCTGGGCGGGGCTCTCCAACTGCGGACAGTCCTGCGGCGGAGTTCAGCGCATTCTGGTGCATGAAACCGTCAAAGACGCCTTCATGCTCGAACTCAAGCGACAGTTTTCCAGCCTGCGTCAGGGGCCGGACAGCGACCATCACGTGGATATCGGGGCCCTCTCGACCGCAAAACAAAAGGCCATGGTCAAATCGCAAATCGACGCGGCCCTTCGCGCCGGGGCCCGCATAGCATGCACCCTCGACGAACTTGAGGGCCCCGGCTGGTTCCAGGCCCCGGTCATCCTCGAGGTCGACGACCCGTCCAACCCCTTCATGCACGAGGAAGTCTTCGGGCCGGTCATGAGCGTTACCGCATTCAAAGACGCAGACGAAGCCATTGCCCTCGCAAACGATTCGACCATGGGCCTTACCACCTCGATATGGACCGGCTCCGGCAAACGCGGGAAGCAGCTGGCAGCCCGCCTCGAAGCCGGGGCAATCACCCTGAACGATCACCTCATGAGCCACGGTATGTGCGAGACCCCCTGGGGCGGCTACAAGGAATCGGCAATAGGCCGCAGCCACGGGCGGTTGGGCCTCGAAGAAGTGACGCAGGCAAAGGTCGTCGTCGAAGACCAACTGCACCGCCTTCCCCGCAACATGTGGTGGTATCCGCACGGCCCGCACATTCAGGAAGGGCTCAAGGGCGCCGTCGATCTACTCGCCGACAAAGGCCTTGCAAAACGACTCAAAGGCGCCCTCAAAGTCGCAGGCCTCTACCTGTCCCGCCTGCATCGATAAGCGGGCGCAAAAAAGCCCGCATCCGGCGTGCCGGTGCGGGCTGGAACTATCAGCCTTGACTCTTCTTCCCGTCAATAGCCGTCGGACATCGAACGATTCACATCGCGCTGGTACAGCTCCTGATACACGAGACTGCGGCCCTTGAGACGATCCTTGATATCCTGATGGAAGGGCACGTAACGCCAGAATATTCCGCGCGTTTCCTTGTCCATCTTTTGAATACCCTCACTCTCTTTGGTCATCCAGATAATGTAATCCTGTATGAAAAAGTCCTTGACGTCGCCCTTGAGCTTGCGCGACTGGAAGAGCTGGTAGTAGTTACCGGTAATCCCCTCTTCCATCCAGTAGTATGACGCCTTTTCCTTGGCAACCTGCCAGCGCAAATCTGCC
The DNA here is from genome assembly GCA_964541755.1 of uncultured Spirochaetales bacterium. Classification (GTDB taxonomy): domain Bacteria; phylum Spirochaetota; class Spirochaetia; order Treponematales; family Breznakiellaceae; genus CAZIRF01. The sequence goes on from CAZIRF010000002.1 coordinate 12,655, forward strand.
GTCGCAGTAAGCAGGGCAATCATGAGGTTTTTGGGATAGAGAGGAATGGCAATACGACCACGGCTCGTTGCGCGATTATAGCGGTCAAAGGGCTCCCAACAGATACCGGAATCACCATAATTTGGCAGGAGAATGATGTAGGGGACAATGCGATTGAGGGTGTTTTTGTAGGAGCGGCAATAGGCCTCAGGGTCTATGCTCTCGATCCAACGCAAGCGCTCAATAACATTTTCGCGGGTGGCAATCTCGTTTGGCCCACAGCGAAAGTATTCACGGGTAAGAATGGGATAGTGATTCCCCTGCCGCCCGATGGTCATCTTGTTCATCTGCCGGACAGTATCGAACTCCATGTCAATGGCCTTGATATCCACCGCAACCGTGGCGCCGGTTTCTTCGGCCTTACCCTCAAGCACTTCGACGTCCTTGAGCGCGGTAAACAGGTCCTCGCGCAAACCGTTCATCTCTTTGTCGACGCGCAGAAGATTTTTCATTATTTCCTGCATGTCATTAAAGGATTTACGCTGATGGGCACTGTACCCGGAGGGTACGCCGTCCATACCGCTCACCATCGAGTGCTCGCGGATCGCGGCAACCCGCTCCTGCAGGGCATCCTCGAAATTGCGCAGCTCGTTGGCTTTGGCCTGTATGAGATTGCGCGATGCGTCCAGCGTCCCACGGGCTTTTTCCAGCAGGGTACTGATGCGATTCTGCTCGTTGCTCTTGGCAACCCGGACTTCATCAGTTGAAGAATTCTTTACGACACCGGTACCAATGGCCCTGAACCACTCATCCAGATAGTACACTGGCTGGGCGAGTACATTCTCGACGACAACCTTGCCAAGGAGCTCACGATCTTCGGGGGTTATAAGCGTGGGGTGAACGAGGGCAAAGCGCAGAAGGAATCGCTTGGCATCCGGGAGTTTTCCGGGAGTTTTCCGCGCAATCTCCAAAAGGAAGTCCCAATAGGCTTTGATTATTTGCTGGCGAAAAACACCGCGATCCTTGGGATCCTTTGCAGTAAGATACTTTTGCAAGAGATTGTGCAGACGCTGCGCCTGCTCCCCCTCGCCAGAAAGGCATTTTTTATACCAATCGGGATCCTTGAACGCGGGATTTGGCTCATCTTCGAAGGAGCGACATACTTCGGGAAAGGACTGTGAGGATAAATCGACTTCCACGCTGTCGGGAACATCGACATCCCCTTCCTCGAAGAGATCGGAAAACTCGGGGACATTTGAACGGGATGATTGGGTGGGCAGGGAATCGGATTCTTGAACCGTTCCAATCATGGCCGCCAATTCGGGGTCAATTTCACCTTGGAACATATTATATTGGCTCTTTTTTGAAGGCTGAAGAAAAAATCTGGAGGTGAGGGGAATTGAACCCCTGACCTTTTGAATGCCATTCAAACGCTCTAGCCAACTGAGCTACACCCCCAGAAGGTGAGCAAACCATAGCAAGTTGCAAAAATTTAGTCAATAGCATCTACACCATCCTGTTTGCGATATCACCCAAAGTATACGACGCCTCCAACTATACGTAAAGCCAAGAACTCGCTACACTCGGGCGAATGAACAAAGGTATGCGCTCTGTTTCCCTCAAGCTGGTTGCGTTATTCATTGTGCATGCCACCCTCATGGCGTGCAGCACACCGGAGGTACGAATGGCTACCGACGACTGGAACCCCGATAACCCCGCATACCGCAGCTTCTACGACTGGAAAGAACAAATGGGCTCGTGGACCTGGCACAGCGTCAAGGTCAAAGACAGGGGGACAGTCGTCTACCATCGCTTTCTCCCCCCATCAGGCCCGATACAGGGCACGTGCTATCTCATCCACGGCTACCTCGAGCACGGCCCCCTGCGCATGCCCATCATACAATTTCTCCTTGAAGAGGGGTGGGAGGCCATTGCCATTGACCTGCCCGGTCACGGCCTCTCAAGCGGCCGCCGCGGCCATATCGACAACTTCTCGACCTACTCAGCCAGCCTCGAAACCGTTCTGCAGGCGGAAGCCCGCGAAGGACCGCTGGCCATGATCGCTCACTCCACCGGCTGCGCGACGACCATGCTCCACGCCATCGAATATGGAACCCCCTTCAAATTCGCCATCTTCGAAGCCCCCCTTGTACGCACCTTCCTGTGGAAACCCTCGATAGTGGCAATCAAATTCTTCGAAGGAGCGATCAGTTCCTTGCCCGGTCGCAACATCATTCCGCGGTCCTACGACCTGCGTCGCCAACTGGAAGAAGACCCCTTTTATATCCGACGAGCCCCGATAAGTTGGTTCCACGCCCTTGAGGACTATGTTGCCCGCACCGAAAGCTGGGAAAGCGTTCCCGGCAACTACCTCCTGATCCAGGGCGAGAAGGACACCGTCGTTGACCGCGAATACAACATCCCCTTCCTCGCCGAGCACCTGGCACAGAGCACCATCGTCATGATACCCGGCGGCAACCACCACCTCCTGCGGGACGAGGGCGAAGTGGGGCAGCTTGTACGCGAAGAATTGGCAGCGTACTGGGAACGCATGACGGCAAAGACGCAATAAAAGAAGAAACGCTACGGCTGATAGTTGGCCCCGCGCCCGGTGGACCGTCGGCGCGTTTGGCGACTACTGCGACACTGACCCGCTGGCCCCAAGGGCCTCGAGGCCCCGGATAAGGGCGTACCACAGCTCGTTGCAGGGCGTCGGCACCCCGGCGGCCTTCCCCTGCCGGACGAGCTCGCCGGCGAAGATGTCCACTTCTGTCGGGCGGCCGGCCAGTATATCTTGGAGCATGGACGTCCGGCCCTGGGGGTCGAGCCCGGCGAGGGTCTTTCGCCAGCGCGCCAGATCCTCATCACCCAAGTCCATGCCCTTCGCCCCGGCAACGGCGACAACCTCGCGCATACCCAACTCCATGGCATCCCGCGCCCCGCCTTCCGGGACGAAAGCCCCGTAGGGGGCCCGCAAAACCGCCGATGCCTGGTTTATGCCGATATTGACCATGAATTTATACCAGAGGGCACGCTCCATGTCCTCGGGGACGGCGAAAGGCAGCTGTGCGCGGGTAAAGAGCGCCGCCACGCGGGCAACCCGCGAGGAATGGGCAGCGGCGTGATTTCGCTTCTCGCCAAAGTGAATGACCCCGGGATCCAGCCAATCGATGCGATTACCCTTGCGCAGGGCGCTTATACCTACAATCATCGCGAGCGGGCAGGGGCCATAAAGCGCAGCTATACGCTCTTCGCTCGTGATACCGTTTACCAGCGAGATAAAAATCGTGTCGGGCCCAACCAGACTGGCCAAACGCGGCAGAAGGAGCGGGAGGTCGTGATCCTTCGTCGCAAGAATGACAAGGTCCTGCACTTCGCGTGCCTCGCCCCCCAAGAGTCGAAAATCGCGCCTCACCCCGTTGATAATCAGGCCGTCATTCTGGAGACGCGCCGCGCGGGGGCCTTCGGCAAAAACGGATAGCGCCAAGCCTTCCACACGATACAGGTGATCGGCGACCGTCGCACCAACGGCCCCCACCCCGACGACCAGAACCCGCTCAATCCCCATGGCTACTTCTTCCCCGACCAAATCGAGACATCCAGAGAAGACGCCTGTTCGTCGATCAGGTTGTTCCAGATGACATAGAGCTCTTGGGCTGTCATGGACTCGCGAATGCCGCTCTCCAACTTGGCCTTGATTGCCTCGTTTTTGGCGGAATTCTCGTAGAACGAGCGATGAGAGGGGGGCAGGAGAGCCGGTGCCCGTTCGCGCACCTTGTCTGCGACCTTCGCGCGAAAGCTGTTACCCAGCATGCGGTACTGGCGGAATATCGTCTCCGCGTATTCAAGGGCCAAACTGTCGAAGTCGGGGATGCCGCGGGTCATGTCCAAGAGCTCCTCGAGTTTGTCGACCGCTTCATCATAGGAGGTCTTCGTTTGAAAGAGCTTGAGGCAGCGGCTCGCCAAAAAGATAAAGGACTCGTTGGTAAAGCGCGAGGGACTCCCGTTGTGGTGCACATTGACCTTGAAGGCCGGCATGTTCTTGTAGATGCGGATCAAGAGCTGCAGGAGATTCACGAAGAGCCCGTCCTTCCATGCGTGGGTCTCCACCGACTTGTACAACTCGCTCATATCCCGTTCGTAACTCAATTTGTACTGGTCTGCGGGGTCGTAGAGGACCTCGTTCAAGGCCAGGGATATCCCCTTGAAGCGAATCCAGCCGGAATCGAAAAAGCTCACCGGGGTCTGGCGGAATTGGGGCGGCAGGCCGCCTTTAATCTCGTTCGTGAAGCTCGTAAAGACCGTCCGGGTGATGAGTATGCGCGTGCGGTTACCGGAAAGGGCGTTCGCGCGGGCCTGCAGGCGGGCGGCAGTGTTGATAACCCCGCCAGAAAGATCCCCGTCTTTGGTGATAATGAAGGGTGTGAACTTCTTGCCGCCGGCAATACCGGCCGATATGTGCATGTCTTCGAGCACGATCGAATTCCCCGATCGCGAGGCCCCCTCCCCATCCACCGAGATGGCCTTTTTCTTCGCAAAGTAGCCAACTATCAGCAGTGTTACCGTGAGTATGTCGACGACACTCGCCGCCACGAGCACCATTTCGTCGCCGGCATGGCGCTGCAAGACGACGTTGTGCTCCTGCGCAATTTTGGCCATGTCGGTTTGGATGACGTCATCGAGGAGCTGCAGCATGGACAGGTTGTTCTTGTTCTTCTCGCAAAAAGCCGTATACCCGTGCAGGTCGAGGATACCCACGTAGATATCGGAAATTGTCAGGTTCCGCTTCAAGTTTCCGCAGTCCTTGAGCTGCGGATGCGGAATGACAATCTCCTGCCAAATCTTCGGGTAGGCCTCGCGCGTTACCCCGCTAAAAAAGCCCCAGTTGAGCTGGCGTATAAGCGGGAAGAGGTCGACGCATGTTTGCACGACAATTCGATCCCGCGGAAGCTCTTTGACCGCTTCGAGGAGCTCGGAAAACGTAGTGATTTCACCGGCGACAATACGCTCTGCCAAAAAACGCCAGAGTTCATCTGCCGGGGTCCCGCTGTTGTAATCCTTGATACTTTTCATGGCTGCTTGTAATCCTTTCCACACATTTATGGTATTCGTTCCAGGTTCGTTTATCCAACAAATCTTGTCCATAGACCGCCCGCTCGAAGAGAAGGCCGGCACGTAAAATATCGGCTTTCAATGCCGCATTCTGTGCGGGAATATTGGAAGCGAGGGCCGAGCAGAACTCGTGGGGGCCGGTACTCTCGCGCCACGGGGTCCCGCGTGCCATTCCCCAGGCAACAATCGACAGGAAATCCTCGGTCATACGCCCCAACTGGCGGCGCTTGGGCAGGCTGTGCCGCCGCTGATCCAACTGTGACAGAAAGCCCCGTATGGATTCAAGAGCCAGATCGTCCACTTCGGGTTTTGGGCGCCGTCGACGTCGTTTTCGACGGGAAAAAAGGGCCCGAATGGCCCTTCGCAGGCTCTCGAAGGCCTGTCCCGGTGGGTAACGGGCAAAAAGAGCACGCAAGCCCCTGAGCGAAAGCGGCCTGACGACGAAGAAAACAAGGGCAAACAAGGCGGCCACCGGGACCGCACGCGACAACATGGTCCATATAATGGAGGGATCGAAGGAGGGCCCCTTGCGGCTTTGCCGCAGGATTTCGGAAAAATCGGGAGGGGGGCTGATATCTGTCGCTAGGGCGGCGGTATCCGGGGTTACGGGGCGCGCGTTTTTCGGGGGGGACGCGAGCCAGGCGAGGAAGCGGGAAACCCAGGCCTCGGGCACGAGAGACGTATCGCGCGCCAAGAGAATGGCCCCGCCCAAGGCCAGGACCGCGAAGAGGGCCACGAAGCCCAAACGGCTGATATCGGCGGATCTTCCCGCCTTGAGGCCTTCAACGTTCAAGTCGCATTCCTGGCGCCAGCGGGCAAGCAGGGTAAAAGTCAGGGCTGCAAAAAAGAGATGCGCAGCCATCAATACCAAGAGCAGGGGGGAAAACCCCTCGTCCAAGAGCGCGCTTACCAAAAAAAGAGGGGCCAAAATGAGCGACAAAACAATCGCCATTGAGGTCGTAGCCGCTACCAAAGCCCGCAAGGGCTCCTGCAGCCCGTCGTTCTGTCGCAGAAAGAGCGCCAGAACCTCGCCCTGTCTGCCCCGCACGAAGGAATGGTAGACCGCCTGCTCCACTATCAGAACCTGGAAATCGAGCTGTATGGCCCAAAATACAGTAAAGACGATACAAGCCCACACATTCACCACCCGGGGCGTTATCAGAGAGGCTGCATCCTCCCATCCAAACAGGGATGAAGTCGTCCAGACCAGAAAGAGCATGAGAATGTATTCGCGAAGGCGACTTAAAATTCCGAAACGTTCCAGGCGGCCAATCAATCCGAACCAGACCGAAACGAGCCCCCCAAGAAGACAAGCAATAAACACATACCACAGGGGCGGCCCCGCATTCGGGAAAAAATGGGCGATAAACCCGGAGACCAGCGCCACCCAGGAGGCCGGATAGACGATAACAAGGGCAGTAGCAAGACCACCCGACTGCAATTTACGCGTCGACATGCAGGAGGTCCTCCACAGCCCGGGTGTTCACTTTACGCGCGAGGTAGCGATTGAGGTCGTCCCGCCGGGCCCCCACCAGAACGAGCATGGGGCTGGCCGACGCGAGCGTACAGCGCGAAACGAAGAGCGCCAACTCATCATCAATACAGGGTCCTATGTATGCCACTGTGCCCCGGAAAGGCACCCGCGGGACCAGGGTGGCAAAGAGCGGGGCGCGCGATTCCTGCGGCGAAGGGACCCGGGCGAGGGCGTCGAGTATGACACGAGCCCCCCCCGATCGCCCCGCAACGGAAAAGAGCCCGAACTCTTCGGTAAATGCATGCAGGCGCACCATCTGCCCGGCCCTGGCGGCGGCTGTCGCCAGGGAGGCCGCCGCCTCGACCGCCTGCTCGAACTCGAGATAGCGGTACTTGAGGGGGTAGTCGGCCAAGCGGTTGTCAAGGACGATGAGAAGCTCGCTGTCCAAGGTGGTCTCGTACTCGTTCGTCAAAAAGCGCCCGGCCCGGGCACTCGCCTTCCAGTTGATGCGCTTGAACTCATCCCCCGTCTGGTAATCGCGCATGGCGCGGTGGCGGGTAATATCCTCGTCCACCGGCGACCCGGAAGGCAAAGACCCCATGGGAAGGCCGCGATCCGGCCGATACCCAAGCCGGAAGAGCCGCGGGAAGATAATGATGCGGCAGGGGCTCGCATCCTCGAATTCACGGGGCTTGATACCAAACAGAGAATGAACCCCGCAGCGCAGGGGGCCCAGGGCGTATTCGCCGCGATCGCGCCCCACCAGGTGATAGCGCAAAAGACGCCGCTCACCCGGCCACAGAAAAATCACCCGGCGATGGTGGCCATCGCTATCCAAGGGGAAACAGCCGTCAATGAGGGTCGCCCCGGCAAGGGGCAGGAAACTGCGGTTCTCGATGACGAGTTCCACGGTAAAACGCTTGCCCTGATGCCCCCGCAAAACCTCGTCGCGACGAAGCACCTTGAAGCCATGCGAGTGAACGAAGAGATAAAGGCGCTGGAAGGCCAGCATGAAGATCAAAAAGAGGAGGACAAACTGGACCGACCGCCAGGGTGTTAACGCCCAGACGGCGAGCGCGATCCACAACAACATCAGTGCTCCTGTGCCCTTTCCTTGAAGGTGGGAAGGGCCGTCGCCTCGACGATGCCGGCAATGACGCGATCGGGGGCCTCGCCCCGCAGGCTCGCCTCGGGGGACAGGATGATGCGCTTGCGAAAGACATCCTGTACGAGGGCCTTGATGTCCTCCGGGCGCACATAGGAGCGACCGTCGATGGCGGCCATGGCCTGTGCCGCACGGTACAGGGCGAGCGAGCCGCGCGGCGAGACCCCCAACTGGATGGAGGGGTGGCTGCGCGTTGCCCGCACCAGGGCCAGCAGCCAGTCGCGCAGGGAATCGTCGACATACACCTGATACACGAGGTCCTGGAAGGAGAGGATGTCGGCCGCGCCTGCAAGCGGCTTGATGTCGACGACCGGGTGGGTCGCCCGCCGCTGGCTCTCGAGTATCATGGCCTCGGCCGCCTCGTCCGGGTAGCCGATGCGCAAAGACAGGAGGAAGCGGTCTTTCTGGGCCTCCGGCAGGGGGAAGGTCCCCTCGAATTCCACCGGATTTTCGGTGGCGATGACGAAGAAGGGCCGGGGCAGGGGCAACAAGCGCCCGTCGATCGACACCTGGCCCTCTGCCATGGCCTCAAGGAGGGCAGATTGGGTGCGTGGCGTCGCGCGGTTGACCTCGTCAACAAGGACCACGTTCGAGATAATCGGCCCCTTGCGGTAGACGAACTTCTGCTCGCCCGGCATCCAGACCGATACCCCCAGGACGTCCGCCGGGAGGAGATCGCTCGTACACTGGATGCGGCGGAACACGAGCGAGAGCGAAGCCGCCAGGGCCCGCGCCACGATGGTCTTCCCGGTACCGGGCACATCTTCGAGCAGGACATGCCCCTGGGCAAGGAGCGAGACTATCAGTTTATTGACCAATTCCCGCTTTCCAAAGAAAACCCGTTCAATTTGAGCGGCGAGGGCATCTGCCCATTCCTTGACCCTTCCCGCGTCGAGTGTTTGCGCTTCCATGCCGTGAGTATACACCGGCTTTTCGCAGGGCGACAGACGCGTACTGCCTCTTTTTTTTCGAATATGGTATACTGATACTGACGCCGCAGCGTACGGCCCCCAGCCCCAAATACAGGAGTCCACCCATGAAACGCAGCTTTACCCTCGCGCTCTTCGCCATCTGTCTCGCCATACCGGCCTTTGCCAAGGGCCCCGAGCTCTCCAGCGGCTTCTACCTGGGCCCCCAGTTTGTTTACGAGAGCTCCGAGGAGTCTCTTCTAAAAACTGAAACCCGTCACACCCGCTTCGCCTTCGGGGGCTTCCTGGACGCCCGCTATGCCCTCCTTACCGTGGGCTACACCGTCTTTGACGGGACTTTGAACACAACGACGACAGCTTCTTTTGTTTCTTTGAACACAAATACCGACTTCTACGCAAACAACCTGGAACTGGGGCTCGCGGCCAAGTACCCCTTCGCCCTCAAGCGCGGCCTTGAGGCCTGGCCCCTCTTTGGCCTCGTCTTTTCCATCAACACCGGCATGAGCGGCAAGGACGCCCTCGACGAAGAAGCGCAAAACGACCTCAACGACCTCTGGTTGCGTGTGGGGGCGGGTCTCGACTGGACGATTGGCAAGGGCTTTTACCTTCGCCTCCAGGCAGACAGCCTCTTCAACCTCACCGCCCGCCCCCCGGATGCCCCGGACAGCTGGTCCTATATGGACCTTATCGTCAATACAGGCCTCGCCCTGGGCTACCGTTTTCAATAGAAGGGACCATGTACGAATACCGCCTCGACTAGGTCTCGCTCTCGCTCGACGAGGCCCTTCCCCCCGGGGAAGAGCCCCTTGAACGCCTCAAGCTGCGCACCGCACGTGCCATTATGTGCCGACCGGACGACCTGGAGGGCTTTGCCATAGAAAAAAAGAGCGTCGATGCACGCGACAAGCGCGACATACGCATGGTGTACCGCGTGCGCTTCTCGCTCGAAAAACACCCCAAAAAGCACTTTAAAGACCTTCACGCCCTCGCTGGCGATCCCCGCTGGGTCCTTCCGGCGCGTATGCGGCATTTCGCAAGCCCACCGGTCATCGTCGGGGCCGGTCCTGCCGGCCTCTTTGCCGCACTCGCACTCGCAGAGGCCGGCGCCAAGCCCATCCTCCTCGAACGGGGCGACCCGGTCGAAAAACGCCGCGACAAAGTCGCCGCTTTCATGAAGGGAGGCCCCCTCGACCCGGACTCCAACATACAGTTTGGTGAGGGCGGGGCCGGGACCTGGAGCGACGGCAAGCTCACCACCCAGGTAAAGGACCGCGACGGGCGACGGGGCAAGGTGCTCGACGAACTCATCCGGGCAGGGGCCCCGCAGGAGATTGCATGGCTCGCCAAGCCGCACCTTGGGCCCGACCGCCTTGAAGGCATTGTGCGGGGCCTTCGGGAACGCATCGAAGAACTGGGCGGCACGGTTCACTTTCGCGCAAAGGTCACCGACATCATCATGAGCGGGCAGCGCCTTTCCGGGCTCGTCCTCGAAGACGGAAGGACCATCGATTGCGAGGCTGCCATACTCGCCCCCGGACACAGCGCCCGGGAGCTCTTTGCCGTACTGGACCGCCACGCAATTGCCATGGAAGCAAAACCCTTCGCCATCGGCCTGCGGGTTGAGCGCCCGCAGGAGCTTATTTCCCGCAACCAATATGGCGAGTCCTGGACCCACCCGGCGCTCGGCCCGGCGGAGTACCGCCTCGCCGCCAAAGGAGCCCTCCCCGTCCAGCGTTTCGAGGACTTCCTGCTCGATCGCGCCTCAAGCGCCCTGGGGAAAATCCAGCCAGACGCCAGTGGTCCATGGGCCCTTGCAAACCTCGTCCCCTGCCTGCCTGCAACCGTATCCAGGGCAATCGGCGAGGGAATGTCCCAATTCAAACGACAAATAGACGGCTATGCCGGCAAAGATGCCTCATGACGGCGGTCGAAACCCGCACTTCGAGCCCCGTACGCATACTGCGGGATTTGCGGGGGGAATCCTCGCTCGCCGGACTGTATGTCGCCGGAGAAGGCCCCGGCTATACAGGGGGCATCATGTCGGCGGCAATGGACGGGCTTGGCGTAGCCCGATCCCTCCTCGAAGCCCAAACAGCATCGAATAGACAATAAATTCTCAATAATTTTTTTACAATTCGACCATTCGGGCTGGTCGGACAAAGCTTTGGCAAGCGCTTGAACTCTGCCGTAAGCGGGCATATACTCGGGGACAATATGAATGTACTCGTCGTAGATGATTCCCGCATCATGCGGAATATTGTGAAAAACGTCGTCTCCCAAAACGCCCGTTTTGTCGGAGCCACCTGTTACGAGGCCGGCGACGGTGTTGAGGCATTCCGCCTCTTGGAGACCCATCGCATCGACTTGCTGCTCCTCGACTGGAACATGCCCATGATGAACGGGCTGGACCTGGTCAAGAAGATTCGCAAGGACCCCGAGCTCAACAAGGTCCCCATCATCATGATTACCTCCGAATCTGCCAAGTACAATGTCATCGAGGCAGTCAAGGCGGGGGTAAACGACTATCTCGTCAAGCCCGTTAGCGAGCGATCGCTAATGGAGAAAATTGATCGCTTGGGACTGCAGGAGTAAGGCATGGAAATCAAACATATCGAGCCTTTTATCGGCGCTACCGTCAACATGTTTCGCGATATGCTCGGTCTCGAATCCGAATACCGGACACCATACATAATGGACAGAAACGAAACACACGACTGGGATATCTCGGGTATTATCGGCATTGGCGGCGATTCCAAGGGTGTCATAGTCATCAGCTTTGAAGCCGGCCTGGCCAAAAAGATTACCGCCATGCTTACCGGCAGCGACGAGGCCAGCGAGGATGACATCGTCGATGCAGTGGGGGAACTCGTTAACATCGTCGCAGGTAACGCCAAAAAGGGCCTGGAGCAGTTCCACCTCAACATATCCCTTCCCAGCATTGTCCGTGGCGTTGATCACGAGATATCCTGGCCATCCAACACCCCGATAGTAAGTATTCCATTCTCCCTGCCGCAGGGGCGTTTCCAGCTCTCTGTCGGCCTCGAGAACCTGATAAGCGCTGTATAAAAGAAGAGGCCTATGCGTATACTGTCTTCCTTAAAATCCCTTGCGATGAATATCCTTACGGCGGGAGACCGCCGGGAAATGGATGTTCTGGAACGCAGCAAGATCATCTTTTTGAACGCCGTCACCATGGCCGGCGCCCTCATGATCTCGCTCTTTGCCGTCATCGGCATACGTTCGGGAAACAATGAGCTGGGAACGGTATGCGCCATTGCCGCCTCGGTCATTTTCCTCAACTTCTTCGCAATCCGCCTTTTCAAACGCTACATTGTCGGCGGCATCATCGACTGTATAGCCATTTTTGCCTTCTACTTTTATCTGGCCTTTTCCGGTGGTGAAGCGGGTTCCGGCGTCCTCTGGAGCATGACCTATCCCCTTATCACCCTCTTCCTGTTGGGGCCGGTTGGGGGAAGCATTTCCGCTCTTGCCTACGGGGCTGCCATAGGCTTTGTCATCATCCACCCGGATTACAACAACGCCGGCTTCCCGCTCCTGTACTCCGTACGCGTTATCGGCACCTATTTCTTCATCTGGCTCTTCGCCCTTATCTACGAACAGGTACGCCGTAGCACCCAAGCCCGTCTTGAAGCGGCCAATACGACTCTCGCATCCATGGCAGAAGAGCTTCGCGGCGAGAAAAAACAGAGCGATGACATCCTTGCCAATGTATTGGAGGGCATCTTCCTCCTCGATGCAGACTTCCATATCGGCAAAGCCCACTCCGCCTGGTTGGAAACAGTGCTCGAGCGGCCAATCAACGAGAAAGAGTCCCTCCTCAATGTACTTGCCCCCCTTATTACCGAAAGAGACATTGAAGCCGCACGCGATTATTTCGGGCTCTTTTTGTCCGGGCAGGTCAACGAAGACCTCCTGCAGGACATAAATCCCCTGGATGATATTTCGGCGACCTTCGATCGCGGCAGGGGCGAAACCCTTACAAAGCGGCTCCACTTCCAATTTATCCGCGTTGCAGACCCCACGGCCCCGTGGCCAATTCTGGGTGTCGTAACCGACAAAACCAAGGAATACGAGCTCAAGCTCAAACTGGAACTCGAAGAAGACGAACACCGCCACGCCATGGAGAACATCTTCCAAATTATCCATGTCGACCCGATTATGCTCAAGGAATTCATCAGCGATACTGATAGCGAGATCGATACGATCAACGACATAATGCGTGAGGGAACCATCGAAGGCAAATCACTGCTCGCAGCCCTCTTCCAAACCGCACACGCCATCAAGGGGAATGCTGCCCTTTTGGGCCTCAAGGACTTTGCAAACCGTGTCCATGCCTTCGAGAACAAGGTAAAAGAACGTCTCGACGAAGGGCATGAGTGGAAAAATCTTTTGGAACTCACCATCGATCTTGCACACATTAAAGAGGCGCTGGACGAGATTCGACAGCTTATCACCAAGATCCTCCGCTTCCAAACCGATACCCGTGCCGCCGGGCTGGAGAATGCCAACCTCCTTCGCTACTCGATCGACAAACTCGTCAAGCGGGAATCGAACCAATCGGGCATCCCGGTCAACATTGAATTTGCCGGCTTTACCCGCGACAGTATTCCCGGCCACTACCGCAAATTGGTCAAGGACGTCCTCATCCAGTTCATCCGCAACAGCTTCGCGCACGGCTTCGAAGACCCCGCCACCCGCAGCTCAAAGGGCAAACTCGAAGAGGGGCATATCAGCCTTTCCATTGATTACAACAATGACGCCCTTACCATTCGCTACCGCGATGACGGAAAGGGTCTCGACACCGAAGCCATACGCAACAAAGCACGAGCCATCCCCGATTTTGCGGCCAAGGCCGACAGTCTCAAACCCGCAGAACTCGCCCGCCTCATCTTCCACCCGGGGCTCTCGACATCCGGCGAAGAGAACCTCTCGGCCGGACGTGGCGTGGGAATGGCTCTCGTACGCAGTCGGGTACAGGAGGCAGGGGGCAAGATAGGCATACGATCAGCCCCTGGAAAATTCGTCGAATTTACCATTCTACTCCCCTGGGAAGCTACCAAAGAACAAGTTTCCTGATACAATTTTAACAATCTTTTTCAAGTTTGAGGTACATAATGAAGATCCGCAGCAAATTGTCCGCCGGTATCGGCGCCCTCGTTCTCTTTGTCCTCGTCGCCATGGGGGGCATTTTGGGCTTCATCATACGACAGAATCTCGAGCAGCAAATTATCAGCGAGCTCGATTCAACAATGACATCGACCGCCAGCCTGGTACGCGCGGCTACAGACGCCAGCATTCGCAACTATTTGCGCGGCATGGCAGAGAGCGGTCGACGCCTCTGCGAGCTTGAGGAAGCACGGGTCCAAAAAGGGGAAATTAGCCGCGAAGAGGCCTGGCAGAACGTTCGGGACCAAATCGTTAACCCGGTCTACGGGAAAATTGGCAAAACCGGCTATATGGCCGGGGTGGACACAAACGGGATACTCGCCATGCACCCGGTAAGTGAAGGTGCAGATGCCAGCAAACACGCCTTCATGCAAGACGCCATGGCCATGATAAACGGCTACCTCGAGTATCAGTGGAAAAATGTGGGCGAAAAGATAGAGCGGGCAAAGGCCGGCTACCTCGCATACTTCGAACCTTGGGACATCATGATCTGGGCTTCGTCCTATAAAGAGGAATTCCTCGAACTTATCGAGATAAACACAGTACGGGAAGATCTCCTCTCCATTATAATCGGCGAAACCGGGTATCCCTATGTCCTCGACCCCAAGGGAACCCTTATCGTGCACCCGGTATTGGAAGGGCGCAATCTGTTCAATACGAATGATGCCGATGGCATGCCCTTTATCCGCATGATGTTGGAAGACGAAGACGGCGAAGGCCTCATGTACTACCGCTGGCGCAACAGCGAGGACGAACCCGTCCGCCAGAAATTCCAACGATACCAACGGCTCGACGAATTCGGATGGACCGTGGCCATTTCCTCGTACACCGACGAATTTTACGGGGTTCTCAACACCATCATCGCAACACTCGTTATCGGAATACTCCTCTCCCTCGTGCTTATCGTTGCATTTATTCTGATAATTACCAATCGCATGACCCTTTCACTGGAAAAAGTGCGCGTTACCCTCGAAGGGCTTTCAACCGGCGACCTCACCATAACAAGCGACGTTACCACGAAAGATGAAACGGGCCTTATGGCTTCGAGTTGCAACCGCATGTCTGCGGGGCTTAACGAATCTGTGGCAAAGATCAAGCAGGCCACCGACTCTTCTCGCGTACTCTCCGACGAACTCGCCAACCATACCACCGAAATTTCGGCCACGGCCCATCAGATGTCTTCCAATATGGACAGCGTCAAAAAGGGTATGGACACCCTCAACAACGAGCTCAAAGGGGCCGAAGCCAGTTTGGACGGAATCAAGGGCAACATTACTACCGTAACAGAGCTCATTGAAACCCAGGGGACCCAATCCGCAGAGAGTTCTGCGGCCATTACACAGCTCCTGGCGAGTATCGCCAATATCGAAAAGAACACAGCAGAAAAAAAGAACGTTACCGATCGTCTTTCCAACATGGCCGCACACGGCGAAGAACTTATGCAGGAGACCATCGGCTCGATCAATGAAATCGAGACCTATACCGATACCATCCTCGAGCTTATCGGGATTATCAACAACGTCGCATCGCAGACGAATCTCCTTGCCATGAATGCCGCTATTGAAGCGGCGCACGCCGGGGAGGCCGGCAAGGGCTTTAGTGTCGTCGCCGACGAAATACGTAAGTTGGCAGAGACCTCGGCAAGCAATGCCCATGATGTATCAATCACCCTTCAAAATATCACCGAGAAAATCCTCAAGGCCTCCCAACAGGGCGAGGAAACCAATACCGCCTTTCGCACTATCGCAGAAGGCGTCAACGATGTCTCGCACAGCATGACCGAAACCCTCAACGGCCTCATGGAGATGTCGTCGGGCAGCAAGCAAATTTCACAGGCAGTCAACGAGCTCGCCAGTTTGGCAAAGAATGCAGAGAGCGCCGGCGGCGAGATGACTGCAAGCGTCCGAAGTGTCGTCGACAGCCTCGAGCGCGTATACGGTATGGTAAACAACTACATTGGCAGCGTGGCAGAAACCGCCGAAGGATCACACGAGATTTCACAGGCAATGGTGGAGCTTACCGAGTTGAGCACGCGAAACAAGGAGGCGGTCAGGCTCCTGGAAGACGCCGTATCCCGCTTCAAAACCAACTAGAGCGCTTAAACCTCGATGGCGAGAACGGCGATGTCATCATCGGCATCGCCCTCCCGCCCCAGGCGTTTTACAACCGTTCGGGGGATTTTTTCTAGAGGGACGTCCGACAGGGTTTGAGCCAGGGGCAGGAGGATATCCTTCCCCTCGACCCAGGACGCCCCGACGCGGTCATCCTCTATGAGCCCATCGGTATATAACAGAAAGCGGTCGCCCTTTTGCACATCGAGGGTTTCAGGCTGATAGTGCATCCCCTCGATCATCCCGATAATGGGACTGGGTTCACCGATAAAACGGGGCTCCCCGTGAAGCGGGATGTACACCGCCGGGGGGTGCCCCGCTGCCACGAAAACAGCCTTGAGGGTGCGGCGGTTCAAGCGAAGGGCAAAGGCGGTAAGGTAGTTTTCCTGGCAAACGGTTTGAGCCAGGACCCCGTTCATGTACGAGAGGGTCTCTTCAACCGTGTACGCCGGCGTCGCAAACTGTTTGAAGAGCACCTTGACCGCTGGGGTTATGTAACTCGTCCCCACATCGTGGCCGGCGACATCGGCCATTAGGTAGAACCACAGATCCTCTGCCACGGGAATGACATCGTAAAAATCGCCACCCGCCTCGTGAACAGCCCGGTAATAGCCGGCAAATCCTGCCTGCGGATACTCCTCGCACTTGGGAAGGAGGGCATGTTGTGCAGCGCTTATCTGGCGAACGCTTTCGGTACGCAAACGCATGAGTTCGCGATTGGCGAGGGCCAGGCGGATATGAACCCGCACCCGGGCCTTGATTTCGGCGGCGTTGGCAGACTTCACGATATAATCGACAGCCCCCAACTCGAAGGCTTTGAGCTTGCTCTCTTGGTCGTCCATGCTCGTAAGCATGATGACCGGTATCATGGAAAGCGCGGGTTCTTCCTGCAGACGTTTGAGGGTTTCGAAACCGTCAATCCCCGTCATAACCACATCAAGGAGGACCAAACCAGGGTTGCATTCGCCAATACGGGCGAGACAGTCCTCGCCACTGGCCGCTTCACAGACCGTATAGCCATCTTCGTCGAGCAAAAAGTGCAGCCAACTGCGATTTACAGAGGAGTCATCGACTACCAGAACGCGATAGGGTGAATCGGGCATGCAAGCTCCTGATTCCAGTATAGGACAGGCACCGGTCGCGTGCTACCGCGATCGAATCAAAGGGAACGTTCGACTACAAACGCCGATAACAGTCTTCAATTATGCCGTCGATACTCTCCAAGGGCCAGCCTTTTTGCTCAAGGGTTTTACACGCCTCGCTATGCGCCCAGTCCATAAAGGGGTCATCGTAGTGTTCCTCAAAAAAACGGTACACGAGATCTTCAAGCTCTTGAGGAAGCGAAGCAAAGAAGAATCTGTTTTTTCGCGTATGTCGCACAAGAACAGTCCTGATGCTCTGTCGCAATTTCGCCAAAAACCGATCCCGGAAAACATCATACGAGCGGCCGGAAAGCGCCTTTAGCCGATCGGACACCGAACCGGGGGCTCGCTGTTCTTCCTCGGCTTTGCTTGTTTTAAGGCGGCGCCGCCCCGGAGAGGCAATGTGTCGCGTCCTCTTGATGTCCACATTCTGCTCAAAAGAATCTATGGCGTCAGGGGGGCTTGCAAGAGTTGACACCGCCAGCTCCGGTTTTTCTTCAACAGTGGTACCGGGCACGCCTTTGGCAAGGGACGCAACGGGGGTACTGCCGGGCGCGCTTTTTGCAGCTGCACGCGGATTTTTTTTACGCCCCGTTTCTTTGACAGCACCGGCCATTCCATCCATCGGGCGATCGATGGTCGTCTTCGTGGCAGAATCTGGCGGCTTCTTTTTGGAGGCAGCCGCCTTCCGGGCCGCAGCAGCCGTCTTGGCCCTGGCAGGCGGGGACTTTTTGACAGGGGCCGCCGGCTTCTTTTTGGCGGCCGCCTTCCGGGCAGGGGCAGCAGGTGACTTTTTGGCCACCGCCCGGGCGCGTCGGGCGCGCACTTTTTCCCTGCTCGGGCTGTCACTATCAGCCTTGATGTCCTCTTCCAAAGACATGCTCTTTTTAACAAGCGCTCCATCCAAGCGTGCGCGCAGAATTTTCCAGGCCTGCTGCATGTAGACGTCACCGCGAATCGAATAGTAATAACCGGTTATGAGTATTTGCGAGACGCTGTTGAGGATTTCTTCATCACGACGCTGTGCCTGGCGCCCCAGACGAATAGCGACGAAAACCTCGTAGTGTTTGGTATTGTACTTGCGCGAATAGAGGAAGAGGGTGCGCTCAAAGGCATCGTTGTACGCCAAGTTCCAATATTTGAAGCAGAAGGCAAGGGTCTTGTCTTCGATTTTGGTGAGTGTTGGGGGTATTTGGATACGGGCGAGATCGGCCGCCGAAAAACGCAGACGCGAAAGATCAAACATGGCGGACACTTCGCCAGAGTCGGCGCGTCGTTTGCTATCCTTGCGGGCAGTGGAAATACCCTCATTGAGCCAGGGACTCTGCGAAACAGCAGCCAGATCACGGGCGACGAGCCCCTGCCGTTCCCGTTCACGCTGCCGGTAGACTTCTTCCTGGCGGCGTCGACGCTCCTCCTGAACGACTTCGAGCGATTCGGTAAGGTAGGAACGCACAAGATCTTCGGCGATGGAAAGGGGTTTGACTGCATAATCAAGGCGCTCTGCATAAATGCGAAAACGTTCAATTGTTGCGATTGCCTCAAAGCGTTCGTCGGGAAGCAGGTTGAGTATGGCCTCCGCAGCCTTTATGGTAGAATACGCGTCTTTGGGATTGAAGGACTTCGCATAGTGCGCAATGTACTTGAGGCTGCGTTTTATACGCTCGAGGAGGCGATCGCCCAATTTCGCGTACTCGGCCTCCATAAGACGCAGGTATTCGGGGGAGCGCATGCGAAAAGCCCGTAAAATTGCCGCTCGATGGACATCATCCGGATACCGGGGTCGCAACAGGGCATGATATAATTGGAGGGATTCGGCATTGCGACCAAAGCTGCGCAGGGTAAAATAGCGCTCGACATCGGGATCGTGGTCCGGCCGTAGCTGAGGATATTCTGCACGCATCAGTTCCTGTTTTATGTCGGCCAAACTCATCGCGCGATTATACGACGTGAAACGGGTTATGTGCAATGAGTGCTTTTTTTTACCGATTTCTCCCAACAAGGAGCTGTCCATGCATGAAATGCCCCGCTACATCCTCGCCCTCGACCAGGGAACCACGAGCTCGCGCGCCATACTCTTCAACCGAACGGGCTCCCTTATCGCCACCGGCCAGCGTGAGTTCCCGCAAATGTACCCCAAGAGCGGCTGGGTCGAACACGACCCGGCCGCCATCTGGCAGTCGCAGCTGGAGAGTGCCAAGGAAGCAATCGCGCGGGCACAGATTACCGCCGATCAAATCGACAGTATCGGGATAAGCAACCAGCGGGAGACCGTCCTCGTCTGGGAAAAGGACAGCGGCAAACCCGTCCACAATGCCATCGTTTGGCAGTGCCGCCGTTCCGCCGCCATCTGCCGCGAGCTCAAGGACCGCGGCCTCGAGGACATGATCCGCGCCCGGACCGGTCTCCTCATCGACCCCTATTTTTCCGCCACCAAGCTCATGTGGCTCCTGGCCGAGTTCCCGGACCTTCGTTCACGCGCCGAACGCGGCGAGCTCCTCTTTGGCACGGTCGACTCCTGGCTTGTCTGGCAACTTTCCGGGGTTCACGCCACCGACGTAACCAACGCCAGCCGCACCCTCCTTTTCAACATCCACACAATGGACTGGGACGATGAGCTCCTCTCGCTCTTTCGTATCCCGCGCGCCATGCTCCCCGCCGTACACGACTCTAGCGGCCTCATCGCCCATACCAAAGCCAATATTTTCGGACGATCAATACCCATCTGCTCCTGCGTGGGCGATCAGCAGGCGGCCCTCTTCGGCCACGCCTGCTTCGAGCCGGGCATGGTCAAGAACACCTACGGCACCGGCTGCTTTACCCTGCTCAACACCGGCAGCACTGCCGTCGCCTCTAAAAACCGCCTCCTAACGACGGTAGCATGGCGCATAAAAGGCAAAACCAGCTACGCCCTCGAAGGCTCGGTCTTCGTGGGCGGCGCCGTCATCCAGTGGTTGAGGGATGAACTCAAGATACTCTCCAACGCCGCGGAATCCGAAGCCCTCGCCCGCTCAGTCCCCGACAGCGGGGGCGTCATTATCGTGCCGGCCTTTGTGGGTCTCGGGGCCCCCTGGTGGGACAGCGAGGCGCGCGGCCTCATTTTGGGACTGGGGCGCGGCAGTGGGCGCCCCCATATCGTTCGGGCCGCCCTCGAGAGCATCGCCTGGCAAACCCGCGACCTCGTCGCCGCCATGGAGAGCGATTACGGCCAGCCGGTCGCCCTCCTCAAGGCCGACGGCGGCGCCGCCGCCAACTCCTTCCTGATGCAGTACCAGGCAGACATCACCGGCTGCAGCGTCATCCTGCCCGAAGTCCACGAAATTACCGCCCTGGGGGCCGCCTACCTCGCGGGCCTCGCCACCGGCTACTGGCAAGACCAGGACGAAATCGCACAGAACTGGCGCGAGCGCCGCCGCTTCTCCTGCAGCCTCTGCGACGAGGACCGCGGCACCCTCCTGGCCCGCTGGCACAAGGCAATTTCGCTGGCACGGGAAGCGGGAAGTTTGTAAGACCCAGGTAATGGCCGAAGAACTCTCCGGCCAGGCCGGGTACCTCGCGGCTCTGGCGGCGTGGTTTACCGTCTAGCGAACCCCTCGCCCGGCATGCTACAATGGCGCCCATGAACAGCAATTACAGCATCGGCGCCGGTTTGGGCGGCGCCCTCCTCTTCCTCATGGCCGGCGCCGTTCCCGCCGCCGGCAAGGACAGCGATTTGGGCCCCGGCATCTTCGCCCGTATCAACACCAACCGCGGCGAAATCGTCCTCAAGCTCGAGTACGAGAAGGTACCGCTTACCGTCTGCAACTTTGTCTCCCTGGCAGAGGGCACGATGGAAGCGGCAAAGGGCAAGCCCTTCTACGACGGCATCAGTTTCCACCGGGTCATCGACGACTTCATGGTCCAGACCGGCGACCCGCGCGGTAACGGTAGCGGCGGCCCCGGCTACCGCTTCGACGACGAGTTCCACCCCAGCCTGCGCCACGAGGGCCCCGGCATCCTGTCCATGGCCAACGCGGGACCCGGCACCAACGGCTCGCAGTTCTTTATCACCCATGTCGCCACCCCATGGCTCGACAACAAGCACAGCGTCTTCGGCAAGGTCGTCAAAGGACAGCATGTCGTCAACATGATCAAGCAGGGCGACAAGATGATGAGCGTCACGATTATCCGCAACGGCCCCGACGCCCTCGCCTTCAAGACCGGCCAGGCCGCCTTCGACGCCCTCAAGGTCTCTGCCGCAGAACGCGCCCGCACCATGCTCGTCAAACAGCGCGAAGCAGACCTCCAAGCCATCGCCGCGCAGTACCCTGACCTCAAAACGAGCGATTCGGGCGTCCTCTACAAGGTTCTCGCCGCCGGAACCGGGGCAAAGCCCGCCGCCGGCAAGAAGGTAAAGGTCAACTACAAGGGGATGTTCCTCTCCGGCGAGGTCTTCGACGCGAGCGAGCTCCATGGCGGGCCCATCGAGTTCGTCGTCGGCCAGCGCCAGGTCATCCCCGGTTGGGACAAATCGGTCATGGATATGGCCATTGGCGAAAAGCGCCTCGCGGTCATCCCGCCCGAGCTCGCCTATGGCGAACGCGGCGCCGGCGGTGTCATTCCGCCCAACGCCTTCCTCGTCTTCGAAATGGAGCTCGTCTCTTTCAAATAAGCCCCTCATGGGGGGGGGCATGCGCCCCCACCATGCACCCGGGCGCCATCTCTGGCGCCCCATGCGCGTGGCGCCTGCTGCGGCAAAGGTCAAAGCGCGCGGCGCTTTGACCCGCCCCCCTCGGCCGGGCTACGGGGCTGCCGCCCGGTTTACCGGGCGCATCCACCGGGAAGCGGGTCTCTGTGAGCCCCGCTTTCTGCGCAGGCACTGCAGCCCCGGGATCCCGGCCTGCCCCCGCGGGCCATACAGGGCGAAGAAGCCCTCAATCAACAAGCCGCCAGTCGCCGGGACGAAGCGTGAATCGGCCCTTGAGGCCGGGACTCATGCGCACCGTCCCATCCTCCATAACAAACACCGCCTCTGCCAGCGGCTGCGAGACTATCAGTCCATACCCCTCTTCGGGGCCAGCCACAAAGAGCGCCGTCGCGAGGGCGTCGGCCAATTGCGCAGAAGATGACACGATGGTCACCGAGGCGAGGCCATTGCGGGCGGGTGCGCCGGTCGCGGAATCGAGCAGGTGGTGATAACGCACCCCGTCTTCTTCAAAAAAACGTTCATAGGTTCCCGAAGTCACCACTGCACCAGATTCGATTTCCACTATTCCCAGGTAGCCGCCGCGCGCACTCAAAGGGTCCTGGACGCCGACCCGCCAGGGCGTACCATCCGGCTTGCGGCCATGGCAAAAAACGTTGCCCCCCAAATCGATAACGGCAAAGGGAACACCCCGCGCCTCGAGTAGGCGCGAGAGCTCGTCTGCCGCATAGCCCTTTGCAATGGCCCCCAGATCGAGGCGCATCCCCGCGCGGGCAAGGGCGATTGTCCCGGCCTTTGCATCCATCAGGACCCCGTCAATCCCGCTCAGGGCGGCGGCCGCTTCACGTTCCTCAACAGAGGGCACCCGTGCATCGTCCGTTCCAATCCCCCAGAGTTTGACCAAGGGCCCGATGGTGGGGTCAAAGCACCCCCCGGTCTCGTACGCAATGGAAAGGGCGCTCTCCACCATTGCGAAAAGCTCTTGACCTACCCACACGGGGCCCTTCCCTGCCGCGCGATTGACCGCCTCCAGCTGTGAATCGTCCCAATTGGCACTCATGACCTGTTCTATGGCACGAAGACGGTCTCCCATCTCGCGGTAAAGCCCCGAATCGCTCCCCTTTGGCAGGGAAAACCGGCAGAGCGTTCCGAAGACCCACTCATTCCGGGCTTCATCCAGGGCTGTTTCACCGCCCTTCGAACAGGAAAACAGGAGACCAACACTCAAAAAAGCGGCGACAAGGGCCGTGCGGGCAGAAATATGCATACCTTTACTATACCCCGCCGCGAACTTTTGTTGTATATTGGATGACATGTCAGAGGGGCCAACAACACGAACAGAGTTATTGGGCAAGAAGGTATTCTTTTTGTACCCACCCAGCGTTATCCGGGATGAAGTTCTCGTCACCCTGTCGGAACAGGAGTTCGAGGTCTATCTTCTTCGGGATCACGAGGGGGCAAAACGCATCCTGCGCAAGTACAATGACGCTCTCGTTTTCATCAATATTGATGATGGGCAGAACGAAGCGGAATGGGAAAGCTGGATACGGTCTGTCATGGGAGACCCCGCGACAAAAAATGTAGGCATCGGCATACTCTCGTATAATGCCCCGGATGCACTCAAGAAAAAGTACCTTATGGAGATAGGTATCCCCTGCGGTTTCATCCACCTCAAGATGGGACTCGAGCAGGGAACGCGCATACTCCTCGAAACCCTGCGAGCCAACGAGGCAAAGGGACGCCGAAAGTATGTACGGGCCAACTGCGCCCACGACCACCTGTCATCGGTAAACTTGTACTACAATGGAAATCGTTTCCTTGGCGACATACGCGACATCAGTGCCGTCGGTTTCTCCTGTTTTTTTGAGAATGACCCGGGCATGCCCAAGAATGCCCTCATTGACAACATACAGATGAAGCTGCGGGGTTCTCTTCTTACAGTAGAAGCCATTGTATTTGGCAAGCGCGAAGAAGCGGGAACAGTTTACGTCATGCTCTACACCCAAAGAGTCGAATCAATGGCGCGCGCCAAAATTCGAAAATACATCCAGACAACCTTGCAGACGTTTATAGAAAGCGAACTCAAGTAACGGATCGAAAAAGAAAGTCGCGCGCATGCGGGCTTACTATCGATGCCAAAGGAGTACAGGATGCGAAAGTACATTCTTTTTGCAGCGGCCACCCTCATCATGGTGGGTACGGTAGTTTCCTTTCGTGGTCGTCTGATCGACCGGCAGGAAACGCGTTCCCGCAAACAGACGGAAGAGAAGGCGACATTCAAAGACCGCTTGGAAAAAACCGCGAACGACGTCCTCGAAAAAGTACTGGAGGCGGGTGAAATCGTCGAACAGAAGATTGCTATTGGCGATGTGGATCAACTTGTTATACAAGGAACCGCCTCCGTACGTATTCGCCAGGGGACAGAAAACAGCTTGACCATACGAAGCCCCTCCTTCTCCAAAGACACGATGCATCATCGCCTTAAGGGGCAAGAACTCACCCTCAACGGGATATCAATTCCCATCTTTGACGGTGCCCTTCAATCCGGGTACGAAGTCACGCTCGTCAACCTGGAAAAGATCACACTGCACGGGACGGGTAATCTGGACGGGCTCACCCCCTTCACGCAGGAACAACTTGAAATAAACAACAGCGGCAGCGGAATTATCAGCATAAGCATTGACAGCGAAGACCTTGCCCTCTCCATAAACGGGTCGGGGAATATCTATATCGATGGTCGCGCAGAAGACGTTAGCGCCCAGGTACTGGGATCGGGCAGTATCAGGGCTCGTTCGCTCAATGGCCAAGAGGCTAACGTGCACATCGCGGGTTCCGGCGATGCCGATCTGGGCCTCTTTGAAGTAGTGGATGCGAACATTGTAGGGTCGGGACACATATCCTGTGTGGAGGGAGCCAAGCTGGATATCAATTCCATTGGTTCCGGCACCATACGCCAGGTCCCGCTCCTTGATTCTGAACCGGCAAGCGATCCGGCACCGGAAGAACCCCCTGTAGAAATACCCGCCCCATAGGCTAATCCACGGGCTACGCCCCTTGCCCAGCGATGGGCTTCCATGCTAGTTTCAAGCCACAACAGACAGCCTTCGGCCCATATAGGCCCCGGATACGGCGGGGCGTCTCTACCGGTTACCACAAAGAACCGACTATGGGCCCAAGAACTGAAGACCGACCCCAAAAGGGTCGGCACGGCATCCGCTTTTCATACCGTTTTTCGGTATGAAGGCGGGTTCTCCGGGGGGCCGGGGCACTGCGAGTTGAATCGAGCCCCCGCGTGCTCACGGGAAACCGGAGCATCCCACAGGAGGAGACTAGCCGTGAAAGCAGCCATTTTCTTTGGTTCCGCTTCCGACCAGCCCGTCATGAAGAAGGCCGCCGACGTCCTTAAAGACTTCGAGGTCCCCTTCACCGCCCACATCCTTTCGGCCCACCGCGTTCCAGAACTCCTCAAAGAGACCCTCGCGAAGCTTGAAGCCGAAGGCCTCGACGTCATCATTGCGGGCGCCGGCCTCGCCGCTCATCTGCCCGGTGTCATCGCAAGCCTCACCACTGTACCCGTTATCGGGGTCCCCCTTACCTCGGGTAAAATGGGCGGGATGGACGCCCTCCTCTCGGTCGTTCAAATGCCAAAACCCATTCCCGTTGCAACCGTCGGGGTCGACAATGCTGCAAATGCTGCCTACCTCGCCTGTGAAATACTCTCGTTAAAATATCCGGCTCTCAAAGAAAAGGTCGTCGCCTTCCGGGCGAAGATGAAAGAGGATTTCGCGCGCGAGAATGCGCAAGGAGTGACACTGTGAGCAAGACGGTACCCCAGGTAAAGCAACTCGATCAGCTGTATGAAGGCAAGGCGAAGAAGATCTACGCCACGAGCAACCCCGATCTCGTCATCATCCACTACAAGGACGATGCCACGGCCTTTAACGGCGAAAAGAAGGGCCAGATCGACGACAAGGGCGTCCTCAACAACCGGATATCTTCTGCACTCTATACCCTCTTGAGTAAAAAAGGGGTTCCCACCCACTTTGTCGCCAGCCTCAACGACCGCGACACCTTGGCCAAAAAGGTCAAGATCATCCCCCTCGAAGTCATTGTGCGTAACCTGGCCGCCGGCTCCATGGCCAAACGTCTGGGCCTCGTCGAAGGCAGCGAACTCAAGACCACCGTCTTCGAGCTCTCCTACAAGGATGATTCGCTGGGAGACCCCCTCATCAATGATCACCACGCGGTTGCCATTGGCGCAACGAGCTTCAAACAGCTCAAGAAGATCTACGCCATCACCGCAAAGGTAAACCGCATTCTCTCGACCTTCTTCCTTGACCGTGGTATCAAACTGATCGACTTCAAGCTCGAATTCGGGCTTGCCAGCGACGGAAAACTCGTTCTCGCCGATGAAATTTCTCCGGACACCTGCCGCTTCTGGGATGCCAAGACCAATGAAAAACTCGACAAAGACCGCTTCCGCCGCGATCTGGGGAACGTCAAGGAAGCCTACGTGGAAATCCTGGACCGGATCGGGAAATGAACAGTATTGACACGGAACTTGAGGGCGATACCCTCCACGAGGAGTGCGGGGTATTTGGCATGTATGTCAAAAACCCCGCCAGCAATGTCGCCCCGCTCATGTACTACGGGCTCTTCGCCCTCCAACACCGAGGGCAGGAGAGCGCTGGTATCGCGGTAAACTCCGGCGATACCATAGAGTGTATAAAGGGAATGGGGCTCGTCGGGGATGTCTTCAACCCCGAAAACCTCGCGAAGCTCCCCGGCAATATCGCCGTAGGGCACGTGCGCTACTCGACCGCCGGCTCGAGCAATGTCGAGAATGCCCAGCCCTTCGTAAGCCGCTTCAAGCTCGGTTCGATTGCGGTCGCGCACAACGGCAACCTCACAAACGCGTCGGTCATCCGCGAGCTCCTCGAGGACTCCGGCATCGCCTTTACCTCGAACAGCGACAGCGAAGTCATCATCAACCTCATCGCCAAGAATTACAAAAAGGGCCTTGAAAAGTCGCTCACCGACACCATCCAGTCGATAAAAGGCTCATACGGCCTCGTCGTCATGACAAACAAAGCCCTCGTGGGCGCTCGCGATCCCAACGGCATCCGCCCCCTCTGTCTGGGGCAGCTGGATGACGGCTGGGTACTCGCCAGCGAGTCCTGCGCCATCGACGCGGTGGGGGGGACCTATGTACGCGACATCGAACCGGGCGAAATCGTCATTATCGACGATAACGGGGTCCTCTCATTCCACTTTGGCGAGAAAACCCGAAAAGCCTGCTGCGCCTTCGAGTACATCTACTTTGCCCGTCCGGACAGCGTCATTGACGGCATCGACGTGTACAGCGCCCGCATCCGCGCCGGCGAAATCCTTGGCCGCGAGTCGGCCGCCGTCGCCGACCTCGTTATCGGCGTCCCGGACTCCGGCGTACCTGCAGCCATTGGCTACGGCCGGGCGACCGGCACCCCCTTCGGCCTGGGCATCGTCAAGAGCAAGTACGTGGGCCGCACCTTTATCGCCCCCAACCAGGAGCTGCGTGAACAGGCCGTATCGGTCAAGCTCAACGTCATCAAGAGCGAACTCGAGGGCAAACGCGTCGTCATCATCGATGACTCCATCGTCCGCGGCACCACCAGTCGCCGCCTCGTAAACCTGCTGCGCGAAGCCGGAGCCAAAGAAGTACACTTCCGGGTGTGTTCTCCATCGGTCCGCTTCCCCTGTTACTTCGGCATCGACATCGCGCACCGCAAAGAGCTTATCGGCAACGCTGCTTCCATCGATGAAATTCGAAAAGCCATTGGGGCAGACAGCCTCGCCTTCATTTCCGTCGACGGCCTCCTCGAGGCACTCGATGGCGAGGGCGGCTACTGCCTTGGCTGCTTTACCGGCGAGTACCCCATCCCCGTACCGGGCGAAGGATACTCTCCCACCGTACAAAAATAGGAGACAGGCGTGGACTACAAGAGCGCAGGCGTCAACATCGAGGAAGGCTACCGGGCCGTCGAGAAGTACCGGGAACTTACACAGGCGACCAGCAACACCCGCGTCATCAACGGCATTGGCAGTTTCGCCGGCATGCTCTCCATCAAGGACCTCATTGAGGCCGGCAAGGGTATGGAAGATCCCGTCCTGGTCGCCGGTACCGATGGGGTTGGAACAAAACTTGACCTCGCCTTCAAGATGCAAAAGTACGACACGGTCGGTATCGACTGCGTCGCCATGTGCGTCAACGACATACTTTGCCACGGGGCCACGCCCCTCTTCTTCCTCGACTACCTCGCCTGCGGCAAGCTCGATGCCGCCGTTGCCGCAGACATGGTCAAGGGCGTTGCAACAGGCTGCCGCGAGACCGGGAGCGTCCTCTTGGGCGGCGAGACCGCCGAAATGCCCGGCTTCTATGACGACGGTAAATACGATATCGCGGGCTTCGCGGTGGGCATCGTCGACCGAAAAGACATCATCGACGGAAGTGCCATTAATGACGGCGACGTCCTCGTGGGGCTTGCCTCCACCGGCCCCCACTCCAACGGCTACTCGCTCATCCGCAAGCTCATCACGAATCTGGATGAAGACTTTGGCGGCCAGCCCATCGGCCTTGCCCTCCTCGAACCCACCCGCCTCTATGTAAAGCCCATACTCGAGCTCATGAAAACAGTCGATATCCACGGCATGGCCAACATAACCGGCGGCGGCTTCTTCGAAAATATTCCGCGTATGTTCGCGACTCCCCACACGGCGCGCATAAAGAGCGAGTCCTGGCCCCTGCCGCCCATCTTCAAACGCCTGGCGGCCGCAAGTGCGGCCGCCGCAGGGAAAACCCCCGCGCTGCAGGGGGCCGAGGCTCTCGCCAAGGGCGAAGAACTTCTCAAGACCGATAGCTCCCTGCGCAGCCAATTCTTCAACACCTTCAACATGGGCATCGGCTTTGTCGTGGCCATCGCCCGCGAAGACCTCGAAAAGACCCTCGCAGCCCTCGACAACGCCGGGGTCCCCGCCTTCGAAATTGGCGTGGTGGCCCCCTACGATGCGGCAGCCGGGGCTGGCAGCGAAGGCAAGGCTCCCGGGGCCGGCAACGTGGTATTCACGGCATGAGCGAGCCCGCAGCCGCCATGCAGAAAGGGGCCGCAGCCGCCACCTCCCGCCTCCTCGTCCTCGTCTCCGGAGGGGGCACCAATTTGCAGGCCCTAATCGACGCGCAGACGACCGGCAAGCTGGGGCCAGCCCGCATCGTGAGCGTCGTGAGCGATCGCGAGGGCGTATACGCCCTCGAACGCGCCCGCCAGGCCGGGATACCGGCCTGTGTCATGGCCCCGGACAAGACCCTGCCCAAACCGGAACGCCGCCTGGAGCTTTCCAATCGCATCCTATCCCATGCCACAGCCCTGGACATCGACCTCATCGTCCTGGCTGGCTACCTCCAGATCTTCCAAGGCCCCATCCTCGAACGCTACGAACGACGCATACTCAACCTGCACCCCGCCCTCCTTCCCGCGTATGGCGGCGAGGGCATGTACGGCGACAATGTTCACCGCGCCGTCCTCGCCGCGGGCGAAAAGGAATCCGGCTGCTCCGTCCACTTCGTTGACGCCGGCACCGACACGGGGGACGTCATCCTTCAGCGTCGCGTCCCCGTCCTCGAAGGAGACACGATAGACAGCCTCGCCGCCCGCATCCATAAAGAGGAGCATATCGCCATTGTGGAGGCCGTTGCCTCGCTGGCCTCTGAAATCGCCACAGCACATCCATCAACACACCATTTTCCCAAGGAGCCATAGATGAAACGACGCGCCCTTATCAGCGTATTCTACAAGGACGGCATTCTCGAACTCGCGCAGTACCTCGCGCGCGAAGGCTGGGAAATCCTCTCGACCGGCGGTACGCGCAAGTACCTCCTTGATAATGGCGTCCCCATCACCGACGTAACCGACGTCACCGGCTTCCCCGAGTGCCTCGACGGCCGCGTCAAAACCCTCCACCCCAAGGTCCACGCCGGCATCCTGGGCATCCGCGCCAACCCCGAACACCAAAAGACCATGGCCGATCTCGACGTGGCCCCCATCGACTTGGTCTGCGTCAACCTCTACCCCTTCTTCGAGAAGGTCCAGGCCGGCCTCTCCTTCGAGGAAACCGTCGAGTTCATCGACATTGGCGGCCCCACCATGCTGCGCTCCGCCGCCAAAAACCATCAGGACGTCCTCGTCCTTACCGACGCCGCCGACTACCCCGCCGTCATGGCCGCCCTTTCCGCCGCTGGCCAGGATACATCAAAGATTGACGCCGCCCTCAAGCGTCGCCTCGCCGGCCAGGTCTTCAACCTTACCAGCGCCTACGACGCCGCCGTCTCCCGCTTCATGCTGGGCGACGAATCTGCCACTGCCGATATCGCGACCGCCGGCTCCACCAATGCCCCCGCCAACGAGGCCACACCCTGGCCCCGCTACCACACCGTCCCCTACGAGCGCTCCCAGGGCCTTCGCTACGGCGAGAACGCCCACCAGAGCGCCGCCCTCTACCTTACGGCAGACAAAAAAGGCGCTTTCGGCGGCATGAAGCAGCTCCAGGGCAAGGAACTCTCCTACAACAACATCCGCGACCTCGACGTCGCCTGGAAGGCCGCGAGCGTCTACAGCCGCTTCCTCGATACCCTCCCCGCCGCCATGCCCCAGTCAAGCGTCAAGGACGAGCGCCAGGTCATCTGCGTCGCTCTCAAGCACAACACCCCCTGCGGCGCTGCCCTGGGCACCACCGTCCTTGAAGCGTACAACAAGGCCTTCATCTGCGATCCCGTCTCGATCTTTGGCGGCATCGTTGGCTGCAACACGACCGTCGATGCCGACGCCGCCCGCGAGATGATCAAAACCTTCCTTGAAGTCATCGTCGCCCCCGGCTTTACCCCCGAAGCCCGCGAGGTTTTCGCCGCCAAAAAGAACCTGCGCCTTATCGAAGCGAGCCTTCCCCCCGCAGACAGCCACGAGTACCTCTCCGTCGACGGCGGCCTCCTCGTCCAGAGCCGCGACAACGAGCTCTTCGCCGACTGGAAGGTCGTCACCGAAAAGGCCCCCACCCCCGCAGAAGCCGCCGAGATGGCCTTCGGCATGACCATGGCCATATTCGTCAAATCAAACGCCATCGTCGTCGTCAAAGACCGCACCCTCGTCGGCGCCGCCGGCGGCCAAGTCAACCGCATCTGGCCCACCGAGCAAGCCCTTGCCCGTGCAAAGGACGTCACCGAAAACCCCGCCAACGGCTTCGACGGCAACGCCACGGTCATGGTCTCCGACGCATTCTTCCCCTTCAGCGATGTCGTCGAAATGGCCCACAAGTTCGGCATCAAGGCCATCTGCCAGCCCGGCGGCTCCATGCGCGACCAGGAATCCATCGACGCCGCCAACAAGCACGGCATCGCCATGGTCTTCACCGGCACCCGCCACTTCAAGCACTAAAAAAAAAGGAGGGGGCACTCCCTCCCGGTCCCCGGCTTCGCCGGGGACCGAAAGCATCCCCCCTCCCTCGAAATGCGCCAAACACGCGGCGCCCCCTGTCTCCAGCCAAGCCGCGGGCTCTGCCCGCGCCTCGTCTTCCGCCACCCCCACGTACGGGTTCGGGAAAACCCCTCAGCCCCGGTATGCCACAAGCTCGATCTCGACGCGCGCGCCCAGGGGCAGGGCCTTGACGGCGATGGTCGAACGCGCGGGATAGACCGGCGCACAGGGCGCAAGGATCTCCTTGTAGACGGCATTCATCGCGGCGAAGTCGTCCATATCCGTAAGGAAGACGGTTGTTTTTACGACATCCTTCCAGTCCAGGCCCGCAGCAGCGAGAACGGCAGCAAGGTTTCCGAGGCTCTGCCGCGTCTGGGCAGCGATGTCCCCTTCCACAAGCTTTCCGGTCGCGCTATCCAGGGGCGTCTGCCCCGACAGATACACAAATCCCCCCACCTCTACCGCGTGCGAGTAGGGCCCGACAGCGGCAATCCCCGCTGCAGTATGTCCAATACGCTCCATCCTGTACCTCCTGTCATGATATCGATTTTCGTCGCTCCCGTATCCCGTCAAAAATCATAAGGGCCGCAATCGGCGCAAACATGGCCAGCATGATGTACCACTCCTCCAGAATAACCCAGGGAATAATCACAATTGCAGAGAGAGTACCTGTAACGGCCCCACCAATGTGGGCATCATGGCCAATGTTCCCCACCTCGCGCTTCATGAGAATGTATGAGACAAGCAGGAAGGCTACTGCATAGATGTGTACAGGGATATCGACGGGGAGGAACATGATTCGTATGCTCCCACCCTCCATCAGGAAGATATAGGCATAGAGTATGCCACAGACGCCACCAGAGGCCCCAACCGCACGCCAATCCGTCTTCTTCCGGTTGACCACAAGGCTAAACAAGTTACCCCCAAGGACGCTCAAGAAAAATACTGCGGCGACGAGAAGAGGCGAGTACACCTTTTCGAGCGCCGTGGCGAACGAATAAAAGGAGTACATATTGAAAAAGAGATGCCCAACCCCAACGTGCAGGAAGCCGGAACTCAACAATCGCACCCAGTCCCTTTTTCCCCGAACCGCGGCAAGATCAAAGAGGTAGCGCTCAAAAAAATCCCTGTTATAAAACCCATACAGCGAAACAGCAGAGATTATAAGAACCAAAGCGAGTGTAAAGGTAAACATGCGTTATCATCTCCATTCGATACCGGAAATACAAGTATTCTGTCCCCATCTCCCAATTAGCGAAAGGCCCAATCGGCGATATCCTCCAGTATTTTCCCAATCTCCTTCTCATCCTCTGGCACATGCCACACTTCTGGTGACATATTTTCACCGGGTATTTGACGCTGCAACACACCGCGGGCTACACTTTACCTGCGCCGATTTACCACTTTACTTGCAGGGCGCGATAGAAATGCTGCTAAAGGAGGATCCATGATAGAGAATCGCGTCGCGTCACTGCCCCCAGCCGATCGCCGTATCGAGACCCGCTTGCAGGATGGCAGCTTGGCGAGCGGCCACCTCACCTTCCTGTCCACTTTCGACTACAGTCTCGAGATTGACAGCCCCTGGTCCGGCTTCAAAACCGGCTGCCACATTCCCTTCTTTGCCGGGGGCTATCGCCGCTGGTGGACCAGCGAAGGCGGCATGACGGAGGACTGCCGCAAAAACGCACAGTACCGCCTCGCAGACCTCGCCGATACTCTCTCGACCATGCACTCTTTTATCGGGAAGGACATACTCGAGCAGGTCCTTGTGCAGGAAGTCGATGGGCGCAAAAAGGAGATCATGCGTCTCCAATACCGCGAGGTGGAAGCATTCCTGTGCCGCCAAGAATACCGCAAGCAATTCAAAGCGGGGAAAATCGACCAGAGGACATACCAGAAGGCACTCAAGGAAAATGCGCGGGTCGAACGGGGCCTCCAGGATGAATACGAGCGCTGTGTGGAAACCCTTGCAGACGAACTCTCCTGCAGGGCGGATATACGACTCTCTTACGACCTCGCCCGCCAGATCCTCTCCTGGAGCCTATGGCAGGAGCGCGCCCGCCCCAAAAACAGCGATGAAATAGACTTCGACGACGCTCTCAACTTCCAGAACATCCTGCCAAGGCCAGCGTTGAGAAAGCAGAAATAGTTCTACCCGCGCACTCGAGGGGGTAGGCGCAGACCCCGCAGCCGGGGCGGCTGAGCCACTATTGTGGCTGAGCCGCCCGGCGAGGAGGCTGGGCCGAGGGGGAGACTTCCCCCTCCCTGTTATTCCCCCGCTTTCGCGGCCTGGAGGGCCAGGCCCGGTTCACGCCAGGCGAAGAGGGCGGGTTTGGGCTTGCAGTCGCCGTCGTAGAGGAAGATGTCCTGGCGGTGATTGTTGTAGAGGGGATAGTCGTCGCAGATACCGAAGACGGTGACGCTCGTGATATTGGCGGGGCCGCCGTTGTCGCTGTCGAATTCGAGGAGGAGCTCCATCATTTCGCGGAAGCGGGCCGTCTGTTGGACCGTGCTGGCAGGGCCGCGTTGTTTTTCGGGGACATGGAAGCCGAGTTCGGTGACCTGGAGTTCGAGACCCAGTTTGGCGAAGGTGGCGAGCATGGTGCGAAAGCTGGAACTCGCATTGCCGTCGAGCTGGGGCCAGGTAAGGCCTACGGTGGGCTGGAGGCCGATGCCGTCGATGATACCCTTTTCCTTGAGGCCCTCGACCATCTTGTAAATGGCGTCGCGTTTGGGCGGGAGGAATACGTTGTAATCGTTGTAGATAAGGCGAACCGATGGCTCGGCATACGTTCGGGCGTAGGTGAAGGCCTTTTCGATGTAGCTCGTTCCCATGATCTGGTGCCAGAAGCTCTTGTCGTGGCGCCAGGTGCCATTGTCGTTGATGACTTCATTGACGACGTCCCAGCAGTAAATGACCCCGGGGTACTCGCCCTGCAAGAACTCGAGAACCTGTTTGATGTAGCTCTCGAGGCGCTTGTCCATGGTGGCGGCATCGGCGAGGGGTTTGGTCTTGTCATAGTCTTCGTAAAAGAACCAGTCGGGTGTCTGGTTGTGCCAGACGAGGGTGTGCCCGCGCATCACAATGCCATTGTCGCGGCAGAAATTCATCGAGGGGATGACGCTGTCAAACTTGGTTACGGGAAGGCCGTCTGCGGCTGCTTTGGATGCCTTTTCGTCGAGCAGGTAGGAGGGCTTCATGAGATTCGAGAGGGTGGTCGTGTTGAAGTGCCGCTTCAGGATATCGGCCATGCCGGGGTGGTTGATGGCCGCAGTCTGGGTGTTGTAACCGTTGATGGCCGCGCCCATAAGGAAGTAGGGGGCATAGACATCCTTGAGGGCGGGACCGTTGTCGACGAGGGGCTCCTGCGCTGCGGATGCGTCGGGGCTTCCGGCGGCATCTACCGGGGTAGTGCTGCAAGAAAAAAGGAGCACAGTGGCCAAAAAAAGGCCAATAGCACTGTGGCGTATCATGTTTTTCTCCTTTGGAGGTAATAAACGCTTTTCTCCTCATGGTAACGGTATTGCCAGGAGGAGGGTATCGGGCCTTTACCGGGGGCACCATGTCAAAACACGGGGTTCATTCGAGAGCTCAATCCCCTTCGCCGGGGCGGATACCGGAGAAATCGTCATCGCAGGAGCAGGTAAGAGGCCAGGTGAACAGCGCATAAACTCGTATTCACAAGGCCTTCAAGGCCTCGACGATACGCGCGGCACGCTCGGCCCCTTCACGCACACCGCGAAGGAGCTCGAAGATTTCCTGTTCATAGCGCGAGCGGGCCTCACTGGCCCGGGCTTCATCCGCGTTAATGGCCGCCAGCCACTTTGAAAAGTCCTGCTCGAGGGCCGCCGTCCCCACCACAATGTAATTGACAGGGTTGTTGAGCTCGTGGGCAAGGTCGGCACTCATACGGGCCCGTGCCACCTGCTCCTGTTTTTCTGACAACTCGCGCCGGTTCTGTTCGAGTTCCGTGATATGGGCCTGCAAGAGGCGTGACTGTTCTTCCAAGGCTTTTCGCGAGCGCGCCAAGGACAGGTGGACCGCGACACGGGCAAGGAGCTCTTCCCGCTCGAAGGGTTTGGTCACGTAGTCTGCGCCGCCGGCCTTGAAGGCCTCGACCTTGTTGAAGCGCTCGTCGAGGCCGCTCAAAAAAATGACCGGTATGCGATCGAGCAGCTCGTCATCCTTGAGGGCGCGGCAGGTTTCGTAGCCATCGAGTACCGGCATGTGTATGTCCAGAAGGATGAGGTCCGGCGGCGCATCACGCGCACTGTCCAGGGCAGCCTCCCCGTTGAGGGCAACCCGCACGCGGTATCCGGCCTTTTCGAGGAGCTCTTGCGCGAGACTCAAATTGTTTCGGTTGTCGTCGGCCACCAGAATGACCGGCGAGGCAAAGACATCATTCACCGTCATCGAACAATTCCTTCAATGCCGCCAAATCGAAGCTCAAGGCAAGACTGGCGAGGTGCCGCGAAAAGTCCGGCTGTTCACCCGCAATATCTTCGGCAATGGCGCGCACCGCACGCACATCCCCAATTCGTACACTGCGACGAAGGGTTTCCCGCTTTTCGCCATCCATGTTATCAAGGGCCGTACGTACGAGGCCCCCCTCCAGGAAAACATCCTCCGTGGAACCTCGCCCCACAAACCCCTCTCCTGCGCCGCGAGCAAATACCGGCACGCCTCTTTCGCCGGCATCAATCTGCTCCGTCTCAAAGGGGACATACCCGGCGACAAGGGAAATGAGTTCATCCTTTTTGAGGGGCTTTCGTACAAAGGCCTGTGCCCCGGCTGCCAGGCAACGCGCCGCTTCCTCTTCGAGGGTGCTCGCACTCACCATAAAGACGACTGCGGCAGGCAGATGATGCATCTCTTCATATACCCTGATAGCTTCAAGGGCTTCAAACCCGTTCATCTGCGGCATGACGTAGTCGAGGAGCACCACGCGGGGGCGTTCCCGCTCGTAAGCCGCGAGAGCCTCGCGCCCGTCCCGTGCCGTTGTCACGACGAAGCCGTAAGGGACAAGCATGCGGTACAGGATATCCAGATTCGATTCGCGATCGTCTGCAATAAGGACACGACAGGGCTCCCGGACGCGCAGGTAGCGAATGCCTTGCGCGGCCCTGTTTGCCGGGGAATCCCCGCCACTGGCGAGGGAATCTTCGGGACTATCCGCGGGGAGGGGCAGGATGAGCAGGAAGCGCGCCCCCTGCGAGGGCCCACTCGCCACACCCTGCGACGCTGTTTCAAGCGTCAATTCGCCCCCCATTAGCCGGGCAAGCTGTCGCGATATGGCCAAGCCCAAACCGGTCCCCTCGATCGATTCACGCTCTGTACGCAGCTGTTCGAAGGCCTCGAAGATGCGCTCCCTGTCCTTTTCCGGTATACCGGGCCCTGTATCGAAAACTGTAATAC
The DNA here is from genome assembly GCA_964541755.1 of uncultured Spirochaetales bacterium. Classification (GTDB taxonomy): domain Bacteria; phylum Spirochaetota; class Spirochaetia; order Treponematales; family Breznakiellaceae; genus CAZIRF01. The sequence goes on from CAZIRF010000002.1 coordinate 49,354, forward strand.
GTAAAAACTGATGCCCCCTGCTGTCCGGGGGGCTCGTCTTCAGCTCAAGGCCGATTTGACCCTTTTCGGTAAACTTCAAGGCGTTGTTCAACAGATTGAGGAGTATCTGGCGTATTTTGGCTTCATCGCCCAGGTAGCGCGGTGCCAAGGCATCGTCCAACTCAAGCGTAAACCCGAGCCCCCTGGCCCGTGCCTTCAAGGCCAGAAGATCGCGCACCGACTGCGCCGTTACCCGCAGGTCGAAGGGGCGCAGAACGAGTTCCTGCTGCCCCGCTTCAATCTTGGACATGTCCAGAATGCTGTTGATAATGCCCAGGAGGTGTTCGCCCCCGGCCATTATTTTGCGCAAGTAGTCGAGTTGATTACGGTCCAGCTGGGGATCATCCGCCAAAATCTGCGCGTACCCCAAGACCGCATTCAAGGGGGTACGGATTTCGTGGGAGGTATTGGCCAAAAAACTGCTCTTCGCCCGGTTTGCCGCTTCGGCTTTTTCCTTCGCGGCCATCAGGTCCTGTTCCAGTTTTTTGCGAATGACAATCTGCCGATAGAGGACATACACAAAAACCATGGCCGTCAAAAAAAACGCGCTCAAAACGGGAAGCAGGACCTTCATCCACCAGGGGATGACGGAGCGCTGTTGGACAAAGCCCGGCAAGTACCGCTCCAGAGCGCGGTGATAGGCGCTGCCCGAATCGGCCTTGAGGCGATGCAGACTCTCGTCAAAGACGGCTATCAAGGCGGGCGACGCCGGTGACCTGGGCGAAAAGGCGAACTTGAGGGCGATGGGGTTGAAAACCACGGTACTGCGAACAACCGGCCATTCATCTTCCTCGGCAAGGCCAAAAAGGCGGTTTACCACCGCAACATCGGCATCGCCCGCGACGACCGCCGCAAAACAGGCGCGGTAGTCGGGGTACTCGCTAAAGGCGATATCAACCTCGAACTGCCGCACCATGTTCAAAAGGCCCTGTGGCCCATCACTGTGAATCCCCCCGCGCATACCGGCAACGCGAAGGCCCTGCAAATCCATGAAAGAATGTATGCTGATACCCTGCCGGGTATACAAGACCCCCCAGTTTACAAATACGGTCTCTTCGCAAAAGAGAAAGCGTTCGGCACGTTCCTGCGAGTACGCCACGTCAACCATTACATCAATTTCACCCGCTTCAAGGCGGGCCAATCCCTCCTGCCAAGAGCCCTCGACAAAGTCCCAGGCGAGCCCCCGATCGTCCAGGATGGCCCGGGTGATATCGGCATAAAAGCCGGAGACCCGGCCCTCTGCATCGATAAAGATCTTCGGGGGGTTTTGGTAGATGCCGATACGAAGGGGCTCGCCGCCCGCTGCCCACAGGAGCGATCCAACACACAGACTACAGAGCAAGAGACAGCGGCGCAGTTGTGGAAGCACCCAGCCTTGCTTCAAGCCAAGCATCAGTCTCTACCTCTTGTCTTCTCTTCCAACTCGCTGCAGCGCTTTTCCAGGTATGCGCAGCGCTTCTCCAGCCATGCGAGGCGCAGGACGTTTTTGATGCGATTCGTTACGTCATCGAAGCTGTAGGGCTTCTCGATGTAATCGATACCCCCGGCTTCATAGGAGGCACGCTTGTTGAAGGGATCGGACAGGGCACTCAAAAATATTACCGGGATATGTGCAAGAGCGGCGGTCGCCTTGAGTGTTTGGCAGGTAGCATAGCCATCCAGCTTTGGCATGTGAACATCGAGAATGAAGAGGTCTGGTGGGGCTATCAGAGCACTCTCGATCGCTTCCTTACCGTTTCGCGCAACGCGAACCTGGTAGCCTACGCGTTCGAGCATCGTCCCCAAAACGGCGAGATTTTCGGGGTTGTCATCTGCCACGAGGATATTCCCACCCGGGGTCCGGACTGCATCCTCTCCGGCCTCGCGAGTTCGGGACGCCGGCACATCCCCGGTAGAATAAGTCGCTTTATACAAATCATCCATCAGACCGCCCCTTGCCAGAACCGACACGAAGGCCTTCGACAAAAGCGACGAGCCGCTCAATCTGTAGCGGCTTGTCCATGACCTCATCCACAATTCCGTCCAAAAGCGCCTTCTGAACAACTTCGTCTTCGCTGTACGCCGTCAAGATAACCCTCAATCCGGCAAAATCCTCTTCGGCGAGCAGCCGGAAAAGGTCGGTCCCCAAGCGCCCCGGCATGCGCTGGTCCGAAACCACCGCATCTATCGATTCCCGTTGCAGGACCTCCAGGGCCTCGTCCACCGATGTCGCAGTAAAGACCGTATACCTATGCGAAAACCACGCCTTCTCGACCATCAGATTGATCGCCTCATCATCGACAAAGAGGATTGATGGAGTCTGTTTTGATACATCAGGCATGTCTCAAGATTAGGACATGGCGCTCACAGTGTCAAAATTATCCACTTTCAATACTTTTCATGATACCCTGTACAGGATGGGTTCCGCATTTCGGAATTTCTTTAGTCTAATGATACTCTTGTGTACGTCCGCCCTCTTTCTCTTGACGGCAATCCGTCTTGCAGGCCAAATTCTCAGGGATAAAAACAAAAAATGCCGCGGGATTTTGGCATATTTGACAAGTGTGTACTCGATTCATCTTTTTTCATATTTGAACCTGACCATACATGGCAGCATGCCGCTCTTCAATCGCCCGGACAACATTCTGTCTCCCCTCTTCCTTATCAGCCGGTTTTCTTTTTTTGTAACGGTTCCCGCATTCATTCACGGCTTGTTTCCCCACCCGTGGACGAAGAAAGTACAGTTCGCCATTTTTGTTTTGGGAGTTGGACTCTTTGCCGGAAGCATCATGGAGATAATGCCCCCCATCGGATACACCATTGCAGTGTATTCCATTCTCGTCATCGTGGGGGCCTATGCCGTTATCCATGGCTTTATCAGCTCCCTCCACATCCCGGCCAAAAAATATCTCGCTTCCAACGAATTCCGCTATGGGCTGGTTGCATTGATATCCTTTCTCATTTCCATTCCCTTCCTCATCCCGCTGGATTTGACCCTCATCCCCCAGGGATTCCTTGATGCCCGCCATGCCTTTTATCCGTATCACTCCCTCCTTTTGATTGGCGGGTTTTTTATCATAAGCACGATTAAAAAAGGACTCTGGCTTGAAAATATTCCAGCCATCCCGGAAACAGGGGAGGCCGCTATACAAGAGCGGGATATTTTCAAGGAATACGGGCTAACCGCACGCGAAAGCTAAATTTATCAGCTCCTGCTGGAACACAAGGCTTACAAAGACATCGCCGACACGCTCGGTATCTCGGTGCCTACGGCAAAGACCCATATCTTGAACCTCTACCGCAAGCTCAACATCAACAAGAAATCCGAGCTGCCCGGCCTGCGTACACCACATACACCGGGCAGCCAAGACTCTTACTGAGACACCACGTACCGAGCCACGTTCAGGGACACCCAGTCTTCTGCGCTCTGGTAGGCGCTTACGCTGGCAGCCGGCACGTACACTGCGAAGTTCGAAGCATTGGAGAAGCCGAAGGGCGCGTACTGCCCAAGGCTTGGCGGCGTTGTCGCGTTGATGATAATCGCGGCAAGATTATAGCTGTTGATGGCAGCCTGAGTCCCGATGCTGGTAAGGGTAGACGGGAGGGTGATCGAGCTGCATTGCACATCACTAAAGGCGCCGTCTCCCACGGTGTTTACCCCTTCAGGAATCGTGATACTGTCAGCCTTGCAGGACTCGAATGCGTAATCTCCAATACCGGTAAGCCCTGCAGGGAAACTGTAAGTGTCCACATCCTTTGAAGCGGGGAATACAAGCAGCATGGTCTTGTCCGCGTTGTACAAGACACCATCATCGGATGCCAAGCTGGTATTCCCGGAAGCAACCGTGATGTCTTGAAGTGATCCCGTCTCCAGAAATGCCCTATCGGAAATGTTTTCGAGGCTTGCAGGAAGCTCGACAGTCTCTAAAGATGAGCAATTACGGAAAACATCCGAGTACAAGTAGGTGATTCCTTCCGGTACGATGATGGCCGTAATCCCGTCACAATTGTAAAATGCGCTATTGCCAATATAGACAAGACCGGAATGAAGAACAATTTCCGTCAATTTTATACAAGAAGTGAAGGCCGAACCTTCGATACGGGTAACACTGGAGGGAACGGTAAAGCTTCCCGTTTTTGCGGCGGGACAATGCAGAAGCTTTGTCTGTCCGCTGTCATACAGGACGCCATCCGACACACTGTAGGCGGTATTGCCTGCATCGATGGTATACCCGGTAAAATCGGGACAATTTATGAATGCAGTGGTATTCATTTTCGTAAGACTTGCCGGTAAATGAACAGTGCTAAGCGCGGTATCGGCAAAAGCGTTCCCGCCAATCTCAGACACCGAATCCCCAAGCGTAAGCGAAGACAGATTGCGGCAATAATCAAAAGCGTCCCAGTCGATGTATGTCAGGGTGTCGGGCAATTCCACAGATGCAAGCTGATTCTTGCTCCTAAATGCGCTGCGTGCGATCTGGACAACGGTATACCCGTCGATAATGGAGGGTATGACCAGCTCTTCACTGCCATCATAGTACGCAGAAAAGCCTGTCAGGCTGATGGTAGTGCCCCCGGAAAGAACTGTGTAGTTATACCAGCTCTTCCATACTGCGTAGAGGGTTACATCCGCCACTCCGGCAGTGAATTCCGCGCCGTCGGCGTACTCTGCTTCGGTGGCATTGGCGTCTGTAGACCAGCCGGCAAAACCGGTGCTTGCGGGTGCGGTAAAGCTGTTTGCATTCAGGGCTTCGGCTATGCCTTCCACCACTTCCTGTGCGGCCATGCTGCCCGAACCGCCGTTTGCGTCAAAACTTATGGTAACAGGAGTAAGCCATCTGGCGTACAAGTCCTTATTTCCGTAAGAACCGGAAGCAATTTTCGTGACGGGCTCGCCGGAAAATTGTGCGTCCTCATACCAGCCGCCAAAGGTATAATCGGTTTTTGTCGGTTCTACCAATGTGATAGCTGCCGATTCAATTGAATAGCTTGTCGTTTCTCCGGTGAGTGTCCCGCCACCCACATTGTAGACAATAGTGTACACATTCAAATTCCACTTGACGTAGAGGGTCAGGTCCTCTGTTACCGTATCCGTTGAGAAATTCCATTCATCGGTCAACTCGGTATCCGCGTACCAACTCGCAAAACCGTATCCATCCCGCCCTGGGGCGCCGGGGAAGGTGGCTGTAGTGCCGCTTGTAACCGATTGACTATTTATGGAAGACGGCCCGCCGTTTGTATCAAAACTAACCGTAAAAGCCTGCTGCACTGTGATGGTACAGGTGGCTGTTACCGCGCCATTATCGGCACTCGCCGTAATGATTGCTGTGCCGGGAGCCTCTGCTGTCACAAGGCCCTCTGCGCTTACCGTGGCAATACTCTCTGCATCACTGGACCAGAGAAGCGTCGGATCGCTCGCATTCGAGGGGCTCACAATTCCGGTCAACTGCAAGTCCTGTCCAATCAGCAGGCTTACCGAGTATTCACTCAAAGATATCTCATTTACCGGAACCGTTGTTGTCACAGTCGGGTCGGGACACGCGGTAGCAAGCAAGAGGACAAGGGTAGCGGCCCCTGCAAGCAACAGACTTGATCGCAATCGTTTCATATCACACTCCTCAATCCCACAGGGGACGTTATGGTATGCACCAATTTTGGGAGCCGAAGCCCGTATCGCATATCGACCATCCCCCTTTTTTTGGTGGAGTTTGGTGGAGTTTTGGTGGAAGAGGGGGCTTTGCCGACGAAAACAGCCATTGTTTTCCAAAACGGGAGGGGGCGCAGCGGCAGGAACAGTACTGCTACGAGTTTCCCCCGGCAGTGTTATTCGCGGGCCTAAGGCCCGCCCGGGCCGCGGCCTTGCCGCGGCCCCGACGCCCCCAGGGCCCGGGCCGCGATTCGCGCGGGCCGGTGGCCCGAAATCCCCAATGGCGGGTCTCTGCGAGCCCCGCCCCTTGCGTGCGGGGTACGACGGGGCGCCCCGTCGTACCCCGCTCAAACACACGCGAACCGGGTCCCGGGCCACCCCCGCGAACCATGCGGGGAAAGAGCCTTGACAGTTTTGGTATACTGTTACAGGATAATGGCGCCGAGCGGCAAACGTTTGCGATTTCCCTGCCGCCCTTCGTACAAGGAGTCCACATGCTCAAGCAAATGCCCTACCAAAACCCGGCCCTTTCCGTAAAGGAACGCGTTGCCGACCTCGTCTCGCGCATGAACCGCGAAGAAAAAGTCGGCCAGATGATGCAGCTCGACGCGCGCGGGAATCTTGAGCATATCATCCTCGAGCGCTTCGCAGGCTCCATCCTGCATACTTCCCCGGATGCCTTGAAAAAAGCCCACGACCTTGTTGCAAAAACCCGGCTGGGCATCCCCCTCCTTGTGGGCGAGGACTGCATACACGGGCACTCTTTCTTCGAGGGGACGACGATTTTCCCCACGCAACTGGGCATGGCCGCGAGCTGGTCGCCAGAGCTCATCGAAAAGGCCGCACGCATTACAGCCGTCGAAGCGGCTGCCACCGGGGTACACTGGACCTTTTCACCGGTTCTCTGCATCGCACGTGACCTGCGCTGGGGCCGCGTGGGCGAGACCTTCGGCGAGGACCCCTTTCTTATCGGGGAGCTCGCAAGCGCCATGGTTCGCGGCTACCAGGGGAGCGGGCTCCACGACGAAACCGCTATCCTCGCGACGGCCAAACACTTTGCCGGCTACAGCGAAACGCAGGGCGGTCGCGACGCGAGCGAGGCCGATATCTCCCGGCGCAAACTCGTCTCTTGGTTTCTGCCGCCCTTCGAACGGGTCGCCCGCGAGGGCTGCCGCAGCTTCATGCTGGGCTACCAGACCACCGACGGCGTCCCCATCACTATCAATTCCTGGCTCCTCGACGAAGTCCTGCGTGGCCAGTGGGGCTACACCGGGATGCTCGTCACCGACTGGGACAACGTGGGGCGCATGGTTTGGGAGCAAAAGGTACAGCCCGATTACTGTCATGCGGCAGCGGCGGCGATAAAGGCGGGCAACGACCTCGTCATGACAACCCCCCGCTTTTACGAGGGCGCACTTGAAGCCCTTGAACGCGGACTCCTCGATGAAAACACCCTGGATGCGGCGGTATCGCGCATCCTCAGTGTCAAATTTGAGTTGGGGCTCTTCGAGAACCCCCGCAGACCGAATCTGGCCCGCGTTGCAAGCGAGCTCTCGACCCCATCAAACACTGCCGTGAATCTCGAACTCTCACGCCGCAGTCTCGTTCTCCTGGAAAATGACGGGGCGCTGCCCATCGATTGCAGCGCCAAGAATACCGGCAAGACCATCGCGGTCATCGGGCCCAACGCTCACGACCACCAGTTCCAGCTGGGCGACTGGGCCGGTAATTCCGGCCAGGCAAACTGGATGCCGGAAGGCCATCGCGAAGAACAGATTACCACGGTCTTCGAGGGGCTCTCTGATATCGTACCGGCCAACTGGAAGGTCGTTCACGCGCGCGGTGCCAACATCGTTCACCTGGAGGATGACCCTGCCGGGGCCTTTTTCCCGGACGGCCAGCCTCGGCCCAAGGTGAGCGCCTCGGCCCCGGTAGATACGGAACTTCTTGATGAAGCACTTTCGGCCGCCCGTAGTGCCGACTACATCATCGCCGTCGTCGGCGATTGTATCCCCCTCGTGGGCGAGGGCCGATCCACCGCCACCCTCGAACTCCTTGGGGGCCAAAAAGCCCTGCTCGAAGCCCTTTCCCAACATGCCCGTGAAACAGGGAAGCCCCTCATCGTCGTTCTTCTCGCCTCAAAACCCCTGGTCCTGCCCAAGGCCGCCCTCGAGGCCAATGCCATTATCTGGGCAGCCAACCCGGGGATGCGCGGCGGGCAGGCCATCGCCGAGCTCATCACCGGGGCTATCGAGCCTTCCGGGCGGCTTCCCGTCTCCTTCGCCCGCCACGCAGGCCAACAGCCCACATACTACAACCAGATTCGCGGCCAGCACGGCGACCGCTACGCGGACCTTACCCAGGAGCCCCAGTGGCCCTTCGGGCACGGCCTCTCGTACACCACCATCGAATATTCAAACCTTGTCCTCGAACGTAAACGGCTTGGCAAAGAAGAGACCCTTGTCGCAGAGCTCACCCTTACTAACCGCGGTTCCCGGCCCGCGCTGGAAACCGTACAGGCCTATATCCGCGATCTCGTCACCTCATACTCATGGGCAGACAAGGAGCTCAAAGCCTACACCCAGATCCGCGTGCAAGCCGGCCAGAGCGTCACCGCACGGCTCGAAATACCCGTAAGCAGCTGCAGCATTGTAAACGCCAACGCACAGCGCATCGTGGAAGAGGGCGAATTCGAGCTCCTTGTGGGGCCGTCCTCGAGGGAAGCAGGACTACTGAAGGCCCTGTTTGAAATCGAATAAGGCTTGAGCCGACAAACCGGACAGAGGCTTTCCCCTTTTGGAAGAGAAGAGCGCGAGAAGAGGAACCTTTTCCATGAAAAGGTTCCTTGTCTCGCCCCCTTATTCAATCCTCTTCTTCGGCGATTACCACCAGTTGATCCCGGCTGCAAAGAGAGTACACCCTGTCTTTAGGCGGATTGAGATAAATCCCATAGTTTGAGTCCGGATTCATACTGTCGGCGAATAAACGCACACCAATACAGGTTTCATTGCGGTGGTATGCCATCGTACAAATATCGGCAAAGCTCTGCGGTCCCGGCTTTCCAACACAGTAGCGCTCAAGCGGTTTTATATATATTTCGTTGCCCTCCACATTGAAGAGTTCATTGTACACGACCAACATGGAGGGATCCTCGGAGACTTGAGCATAAATGCGGGAAATGAGTTTGTTCGAAATAAAGAAATCATGTACCCCGACAGCCTGAATAACATCGATGTTATCCCCATCGGCAACCTCGGTAATGAGCTGGGTGTTGTTGTCAGACAAGGCCAGTGTCTCGAAATAGTGACGGAATTCGAGCAGCGTTGCGATAGTCTGGGAGTCGCGCAGCTCTGCTACCCCCCCATCGGCCTTGAGGATAATTATGTTATCGTATTGCTCGGGGTGCAATGCCAGCATTTGCTCGCTATCATGAATGTCGACGGCTTCAATGGTAATATCGAAGTTATTGTGTCGAGCCTTTATCCCAGTGACACTTGAACACATGGATTCACTAACATGTGGAACAATGACCGTAACCTGAGATCCCGGGTAGAGGTATTTGCAGTACTCTTCCACAATAATCTCGCACTTGATACTCCAACCGACGATTAGTTGCCGCTCGACAATATCCGGAGCGGGAACGGCGTCTTCGCAAACACCTGCATCCTTGGGAACGCTTTGCTGTTTCCACTGAATGCCGGCATTGTCCAAAGTCAACAGGAGAAGATCCTGTCCGATACCCAGCACCGTATGGCAAGAAGGGTTTATACTGATATTACCGTCTTCATTGCGATACCCGATTACCGTGGCATTTTGATACCAATATTGCAGCTCGCGCAATGTCTTGCCCACAAGAGCGGCCTCGGGCTGTACAAAATAAAACTCATTCCCGTCAAAACCCACCAACTGATTGTACACCTGAGCAAGACCCGGAGTTCGAGAAGTCTGAACAATTAAGCGGGCCAGTATGCGATTTTCTTCGACAATGGAAACCCGCTTTGCAATTTTTCGCGCCAAGGCTCGGGAGCTCATGAGATAGAGTTCCGCGACGAGGTGCGGCATCACGGCATCTTTTATACAGGATTTGACCGCCATGATGGTTTTGATTATTCGCGCGTCGGCAAGAGCCTTGTCATCACGCGGGGCATTGGCCACCGCACTGTTAAGAATAATAATGGACTTTGCTTCCATAAGACTGACATTACGCAAAGCTTGAACACTCGAGGTACTGCCAAAGCGCGTTATAATTCGTGTTGTCTTCAAATCCGGAATACGCTCTCGAAAAAAATCATCCATGACATCTTTTTCCGCCTCTGCCAGAACAACGATGGATGCACGCCGTTCACTTTCATTCGCAATAACAAGCTCGCGAATTATTTCGAGGGCTCTGTCATTGAACCCAAGAATCAAGGTATGCCCGCGTTCAATTACCCGGCTGCGCCCCTTGCGCAGCTCATTTACCTTTCGTTGGAATTGTGATGTGATAAAAGCGACCAAACTTGAGAAGAGGACCAAGCCCAAAATCGTGGTTACTATTCCAGCCGCCTTGTGGAAGATATTCATGCTGCTTTCTTCCATGACTGCACCGGAATCACTTATTTGCAGAAATACACGCCACATCTGATCCCAAACCGTGTACCCCTCTTCCGGCGCCAGGGTATTCACGCCAAAGCGAAGAAGAGACATAAAGATAAAGGCAAGCGCAAAAAGCAGTAAAAGGGTAAGGAAAACAGAGAGGCCGCCACGCGACATGAAGTTGTCCAAGGCATAGTTGAAACGGGCCTTGAGTCCGGGTCGATGAGAGAGCCGCGATCGTTTGGTCAATTTGGTACCTCTATATATATTTTGACTCAAGTATCCATCGCTTTTTTCAAATGAGCAAGCAATAGAAGTATCACCTCCCTTTTGGAAGAGAAGAGCGCGAGAAGAGGAACCTTTTCCGTGAAAAGGTTCCTTGTCTCGCCCCCTTCCTCTATTGCCCCGGGACAAGGCTGTGCGCTATTGTACTGGCGTGTCATCCATACATATTTCGGCGCAGAATGCCGAGTTCCAGATTATTCAGGCGCTCAAGACAAACCGCAACAAGAGAGCGAAACTTCACGAGATATTTGTCGAGGGGACCGAGTCCATCAAACAGGCAATTGCCGCCCGACTCGCGTTTACGCGAATCATTTATCATGACCATGAAGGGCTTTCGGACTGGGCGAAGGGCGTTCTCGAGCAATATCCGCAGGCAAGCCATATCAACATGTCAAAAGACCTGTATCGCCTCTTGAGCGAGCGGGAAGAGCTGTCGGAACTGATCATAACCATCGATATGCCGTCGCGCCGCCTTGCAGACATCGAATTACCTCACAAGCCCTTTGTCGTCATTTTCGACCGCCCCAGTGATACCGGCAACTTCGGGTCCCTGCTTCGTTCGGCAAACTCCTTTGGAGTGGATGCAGTCCTTGTGGTGGGACACAGTATCGATGTTTATGATCCCAAGGTTATACGCTCCAGCTTGGGGGCCATTTTTCATACAACCGTCGTCCCGGTCGACTCCATGGCGGAACTGGAAGCATGGGTGCAAGACCAGAAAAAGCGAAATGGCTTGTCCCTCATGGGGAGCGATTCCACAGGCGACAAATCGCTTCTTTCATATCGCCTCCAAAAACCCATCGCCCTCGTCCTGGGTAACGAGGCAAAGGGCATGAGCGTCGCCCTCAAGAACTTGTGCGATTCGATTGCCAGCATTCCGCTTGTCGGTGAAGTCAACTCGCTCAATGTGTCCTGTGCCGCTTCCATTTTTCTGTGGGACATCTATCGCAACAGTTTGGATACAGAGCAGGCCGTCCCCTAAAAGGACCTACCCGTTTTTGACAGGTGATTGATCCACGGCCTCCTGCCAACGAAGAAGAAATTCCCCACGCGGCAGGATACGCGCACCCAAGTCGCGCTTGTACTGCATGTACGGGTGGCCCAGGTTCCAAAAGGCGTAGCCGGCCTGTTCAAGTTCGCGTGCAAGGAGGTGGAGCTGGACGATGCCCAGGCCGTTCCAGCTTCTATTATCGCGGCGAAAAAATCCGCTCAAACTCGTATAGACACGGCCAATCGAATAACCCAGCTCGCCGGCGACAAGTTCGGACCCACAGTAGAGGCAGCTTCCTTCAAGGGCGAAGCTGTCCGACGGTTCTTCGGCAAGATTTTCCATGAGAGCCCGATACGAGGGCAGGAGCCAGGAAGCCGAACCCCAGTTTTGATCGAGGGCATCGAGCACACGACAAACTGATACAGAATCCCGCTTCCTTTCGAGGCGGATATCGTGCGCTTCGAGGTAGTCCGGTCGCAGGAGGCGGGCAGTAGAATGCGATGCATGGATATGCTGCCAATCGAGCACGGCGTAGGCCAACTGAAGCTCCGGCAGGAGGACCTCGCCAAAGGGGGCCCGATGGGCGACCGCAATGAAGCCGGCACGGGCTTGCGCACGGTAAAAGTCGGGGTCAAAGCGGGGCGACCAATAGTAAGATCTGGAGAGATCCGCGGCAAGATCCCGAAACGTGGGGCCATTGAGCTGTTCCGGCAGGAGCTCGAGGAGCTCCTGCCCCTTGCTTTCATTCATGAACGGCTGTTTCCATACCTTGGCTGATACGCTGTCGCTCGCATACTGGCGCTCGCCAGCGTACTTGCCGCCACCCGCGTACTTACGGCCGCAGAACCACTAGCGGCCGCGTCGCTTCCAGCGAATGTAAATCTGGCGGCCGGAGCCCCCGCCCTCTTGCGGGCGTTCCTCGATTTCAAACTGGGGGATGGCGCGGAACATGTCGCCCAGCTTCTTGAAGCCCCAGTTGCGGGGGTCGAACTCGCTCGAACGGTTGGTAATATTCTGGCCGACAGCACCCAAATATGCCCAACCGGTCTCGTCGGCGAGGTCGTCAACCGCATTGCGCAGGAGGTTGAGGAGGCGCCGGTCGCCCTTGAACTCCTTCTGTTTCTTTGGCGTGGGCTTGGATTCATCCTCTTCGTTCTCTTCCTGCTGTTCCTTGAGGATTTCGGTATAGATGAACTTGTCGCAGGCTGCGACAAAGGCCTTGGGGGTCTTCTTCTCGCCAAAGCCGTAAACAGTGAGCCCGCCTTCCCTAAGGCGGGCCGCCAAACGCGTAAAATCCGAATCGCTGGAAACGATGCAAAAACCGTCAAGGCGTTCGGTATAGAGGAGGTCCATGGCATCGATAATCATCGCGCTGTCGGTGGCGTTCTTGCCGGTCGTATAGGCAAATTGCTGTATGGGCTGGATGGCATACTCGAGAAGCCGCTCCTTCCACTGACGAAGATTGGTACTCGTCCAGTCCCCATATATACGCTTGACGCTCGCGACGCCATACTTTGCGACCTCGTTGAGAAGGCCATCGACAATGGCGGGCTGGGTATTGTCGGCGTCTATGAGAACGGCGAGCTTCGCCTGAATGCCGGGGGTGCTCTGGTTTGAAAAGGGTAATAGCGGCATGTGCGCTCCTTGATTTTACGGATACCGGTACGCCCTCAACCCGTAGGCCGCGGCGCTCCTTTCTGATACAATGGGGGCAATGAAGACGCCCCCTCCTTATACTATCATACACGAAGATGACGAACTCGTCGTCGTCAACAAGGCCAGCGGCATCGCTGTCCTTGCAGATCGCTGGGACGATTCCCGCGAGCGCCTCGACGAGCTGCTCAACAGCGACTATGCCGCCGACATCAAAGCCGGCAAGCCCCCGCGAATTCCCTTCCCGCACCGGGTCTTCGTCATACACCGTATCGACCGCGACACCTCCGGGCTCGTGGCCTTTGCCAAAACTGCGGCCTGCCACGCCCGTCTTTCTCGTGCCTTCGAGTCCCGCAGCGTACACAAGAGCTACCTCGCTGTTATCCGCGGGCGCCCCGCCTGGCAGGAAGAACGCTGCGAGCTGCCCCTGCGCCCCGACGGCGACCGGGAACACCGCACCATCATCGACAAGGGCCGCGGCAAAGCCTCGTCCACCACCTTCCGCGTTATCGGGAGTGTCGAGGGCATCACCCTCCTCGAAGCCAGCCCCGAAAGCGGCCGCACGCACCAGATTCGCGTACACTTGGCGGCAATGGGCTTCCCCATCGCCTGCGATCCCCTCTACGGGAACACCAAGGGCATCAAGCTGTCGGAGTTCAAGCGCTCTTGGCGCGGCGACCTCTTTGACGAACGCCCCCTGCTCGAACGCTTGGGGCTCCACGCCTGGAAGCTCTCGATTCCCGCCGGTGATGATCTTTCTAACGGCACGACAAACGCCACCAAGAGCTTTATCGCCGAACCGCCAAAAGACCTCACGGCCCTCCTCAAACAGATGGAAAAGGTCTCGAAAGACCCCTTCGAATACGAAAGAGCAGAACAAGAAAGCATTTAAAGTCTGATAATCCAGGCCCCGCTACGCGCATCCCGCTCTCCGGTCGAGGGCGGGAGCCGTACCAGAGAGCCGCTTGCCAATTTCTCTACTGCAAACTTCTGCCCCACGACAAGGACCAATCCCGCTTTTGAACACGCATAGCGCCCCCAGCCTTGACCGGGCACGGCGAAGCCGTCCGATACCACCCGCACCAATTCGCCGGAGGTAGTCTTTTGGGGCGCGGGCACGGCGGCATCACGCGTCATCAAGAGGAAACTCAAGGTAACCCGTTCTTTGGGGATACCGGCCGCTGCCGAAAGCTGTCGCAGACTCTGGGGAGCACCGCTGTCGTCGAAGGCGAAATGGCACCACTTCTTGCCCTTGCCCCCGGGAAGGGGACAGGTTCCCGTGTGCGGGCAGGGACTCGCGGGCCGCCAGCCGGAAGAAATGAAGTGCGTTCGCAGTGCAGACAAATCGCGCGCGGAAGGCGGGGTTCCGGGCTCAACTATCAGTATGGATGCCTTCTCATTCCCCAAAGAGGCCAGCAAGTCTGCGTTTTGACGCGCACGGGCCTCGGGGGCAACCGTACGATCGCGCGTGAGCTCGTTGAGGAGGTTGGCCGCACAGACAAGCCGGGCCTTTTGGGTGTCGGGACGGCCTGCCACAAATTGCCGGTCGCCAAAGGATGCCCGAATGGTCTTTATGCGCCAGTTGCAGGGGAAGGCCTCCCGCAGGGTTTCGAAGAGCTGCGCACCGGCATCCAGAATCTTTGGAGTACGGTCGACACAGCGAATTTCCAGGGAAAGCGGGCGCAGCTCCGGTCGAGACAAAAGCAGGGCAATGGGCAGGGTCAGGGGTCCCGAGCCCAGGTCGAGGACCACGTCCCCGTCGTTCAGGGCCAAGGGAAGCGAGGGCAAGAGACGTGCAAGACGATAGATGTTCCAGGGCAAAAAGTAGCGCAGATAGGCCGAATGGAGGGCGTCCTTGCCTAGGTACCCGTCCTTTCGGCTATCGCGTTCGTCGGTAAGGAGGTGTGACAGGGTACGCACATCCCCCGGAAGGCCCGCACGAAAGCGACCGGGCAGGGGGAAGAGGGTATCTATAAGGGCGGGAATATCCCGCAATGCGGCGCGTACGCCCTCATCGAGCGGGCGAAAGAGT
This sequence comes from uncultured Spirochaetales bacterium, assembly GCA_964541755.1. Taxonomy (GTDB): domain Bacteria; phylum Spirochaetota; class Spirochaetia; order Treponematales; family Breznakiellaceae; genus CAZIRF01. The sequence goes on from CAZIRF010000002.1 coordinate 64,555, forward strand.
TCATGTTGCATTGTTACGCTTCTTGCGGTACTCCTCGTAGGAGGTCCTCGAACCGCGAATCTCCACCGCCACGGGGATAAGGGAGAAGCCGAGGTCCTTGCGGATCTTGTTGCGGAAGAAGGCGATCCAGGGTTCGGTCACTGCCTGCGGGCGCGTCGCAAAGAAAGCAAAATGCACCGGGTTGGCAGATACCTGGGTTGCATAGCGAATCTTGAAACGGGTCTGCGTCCCGATGGGCGGCGGATTATCCAGGAGCCAGCGCTCGAGGGCCGCATTGAGGGGCCCGGTATCCACTTTTTTGATCAACTGGTTGTACATGCGAATCGCAGTATCCATAAGTACATCCACCCCGGTCCCTTCGCGCGCGCTCAAGGGCACGATGGGTGCATATTCCATCTGGCCAAAGAGGAAGTGTATGCGGTCGCGCATAGCCTCGAAGGAATTCTTCACATCCGGCATGGTGTCCCATTTATTCAGGATGAAGATTATGCCCCTTCCCTTTTCATGGGCCAAGGAACATATCTTCTTGTCTTGATCGGTAAGGCCCTCTTGGGGATCGATCATGAGGAAAATGAGGTCTGCCTGTTCAATGCTCTTGATGGCCCTGTTCACCGAGTAGTACTCGACGTTTTCGGTAACCTTGTTTTTGCGGCGAATCCCCGCAGTATCGAGAACGCGGAAACTGCGCTTCTTGTACTCGAAAACCCCCTCGACCACATCGCGGGTCGTCCCGGGAATATCGCTCACAATAGACGCATTACTCCCGCTAAGGCGATTTGCCAGGGTGGATTTCCCGGTATTCGGCTTTCCAAGCAGTGCAATACGAATTTCCGCCCACTCTCGTTGAGTGGTCGAGACCTTCGAAAAGTCGAGGCGCTCGACAATAGCGGTGGCCAGAGCCTGGATGTTGTCGCCGTGTTCGGCGCTTATCATGTGTATTTCGGAAAACCCGTAGGACATGAGGTTCCAGGCGGCAGATTCGCGGCGGCCGCCTTCGGTCTTGTTGACGGCCACGAGAATGCGATCCTGCCAGGGCCGCAGGAACTCTATGAAGCGCTCGTCCTCGATAGTGGGATCATCGGCCTCCATGACTAGGACAATGAGGTCGGCTCTGGCGATAGTCTCCTTGGTCTTGCCCACAACCAGATCGTCGAGGGCTTCCATGTCGAGTTTGAAGCCGCCGGTATCCACCAAACGCACGGGCTTGCCGGCGATAAAGGCCTCGGTTTCCACCGGGTCCCTGGTTACACCGGGGGTGGGATCGGTAATGGCCTTCCGGCTCTTGGTAAGACGGTTGAAGAGGGTCGACTTTCCCACGTTCGGTCGGCCCACAAGGACGACGAGGGGAAGATTGTGATACGTGACTTCGGTGCTGAACTGGGTCAATGGGTACTCCGGTACTGCGATTACAGGGCGGGGAAACGCTCCCCCATCCAGGCCATTACCATGTCCTCGATGGGGCGATACGAACTCTGTGCGAGGGCTTTTTCCGCCAAGTCGCGGCACTCGCTGCGCGAAACGGATCGGATAATACGCTTGACCCGGGGTATGGACGATGCAGACATGCTGAACTCGTCGAGCCCCAAGCCAATGAGGATGGCGGTCGCCTGGGGATCACCCGCCAACTCCCCGCACATCGCGGCGGGTATACCGCGTTCATGGGCCGCATCAATGGTCATCTTGATGAAACGCAGGACGCCGGGGTGGAAGGGCTGGGCCAAATAGGCAACCTGCTCGTTACCGCGGTCGGTCGCAAGCGAATACTGAACAAGGTCATTCGTGCCAATCGAAAAGAACGAAGCCCGTCGGCTGAGTATATCCGCAATCATGGCTGCAGAAGGAATCTCTATCATGATGCCCGGGACAAGCGTTTCATCGATAGGCTGATGCCGCTTCCGGCACTCTTCCTTGGCATCCTCAAAGACAGAAAGGGTCGCTTCCAACTCCTCAAGGCCGGAAATCATGGGGAACATGATGCGCAAATTACCATGAGCACTCGCGCGCAAAAGGGCACGCAGTTGGGTCTTGAAGAGCTCGGGACGCGCCAGACAGAAGCGTATGGCCCGCCACCCCAACAGGGGATTCTTCTCCTCTACGCTCTGGAGGTCAGGAATAAGCTTGTCGCCGCCCACGTCGAGGGTGCGTATCGTTACCGGCCGGTCGCCCATGGCCTCTACAACACTCCGATACGCAGCATACTGCTCTTCCTCATCCGACAGGCGCCCGGGCCCCAGGAAGAGGAACTCGGAACGGTACAGGCCGATACCTTCGGCCCCGTACTTGGCTACCATTGCGGCTTCTTCGGGAAGCTCTATGTTGGCCTTGAGGATAAAACTGTGGCCATCGGTGGTTACGGCGGGAAGATCCCTGTCCGCGAGCAGGTCCATGTTACGCTGCTGATGATTCTTGAGAATGCTCACATAGCGCTTGATCGTCGATTCATCCGGATCGACAATGACCAGACCATTCAAGCCGTCCACAATTATCGTGGAACCATCCGCAATTTCCTTGGTCGCTTCGGATAGGCCCAAGACGGCCGGGATCTCGAAGGCGCGGGCCAAAATGGCCGTGTGGCTCGTCCGTCCGCCCACATCCATGGCGATGCCCTTCACACGCTGTTTGTCCATAAGCAGGGTGTCGGAGGGCAAAAGGTTGTGCGTTATCAGTATGACATCTTCATCGAGATCCGCGAGCGAACGCCGATTTACCGACAAGAGATTGTTCACAAGACGGCGGGAGATGTCGTGAATATCGAGAACCCGCTCGCGCAGGTAAGTGTCGCTGGAAGAAGAGAGTTTTTGCGAAAGCTCCCGGGTGTAATCGTGGACAATCCACTCGATATTGCGCAAGTCGCGTTCAAGGCGATCGCGCACCTGGTCAAACCAATCGATATCATCGAGCATGAGGAGGTGCGCTTCAAATATTTGCGCATGTTCCCGACCCATCTCGCGATCGGCGCGATCCCTGAGTTCGGCTACCTCGGTTTTGGCTGTTTCTACCGCTCCCTGGAAACGGTCCCATTCTGTATCGACATCATTACCCGCGATACCATATCGGGGTATCTCGAGCATGACGTCATCCAGATACAAAAACGCCTTCCCGATTGCCACGCCGGGGGAAGCGGAGATACCTCTCAGGTCTGTCATTTGCTCAAGAATAGACCAAAAATCAAATGAGTGTCAAATATTCGGGGGTTAATATGGTAAGGAATATTCGATATTTTTTTACTTTTATCATTCAAACACCTCACTTGACCGCAAACGGCTTCCGCCGTATCATCGCAGCGTGGCAACGCGAAAAGATCCCCAAAAAAACAACAACTCCCAAGAACGCAAGCACCGTGGCTTGGGATGTCTATTTTGGATAGCCTTTATCCTTCTCATCATCAGCCTTTTTCTCATCAACAAGCCCATTATCGAAAAAAACCTGGGCACCTTTCTCGAGCCGTTCAAGAAGAACATCAATACTGATAGTCCTCTCAGCCCCCCCGACGTTTCCGGCGAGGAGGGGGCAGCGCCGGCAAAACCTGCCGAACCGCTTTCCCCGGTGGCAGAATCTCCAACAACGACCGGCAACGATGTCGTAGAGCCAAGACCGCTTGCACCGGCAGCAGAAAAACCAGCCCCTCCATCAGCGGAGCTAGGAGCGCCACGACCGGAAGAACCAAGCACAACACCAACACCCAAGCCGGCTCCGGTCAAGGAGAAAGAGCCATCTGTATCAAAACCCGAACAGCCAAGCGTACAAACACGCGAGCGCACACTCTGGCTTGTTCGCCTCGATGCCGATGGGACCCTCGTTCGCAGCAAGACCACACGTAAACTTCCCGCCTCGGAGAGCCCGCTCACAGACACCCTCAATACATTGCTCGAAGGGCCGCTCCCTGCAGAATCCGCCAAGGGTCTTGGTACCCTCATTCCCTCCGACACCGTACTTCTCTCGGTTATCGTACGTGGGTCAACCGCCTATATAAACCTTAGCGAGTCATTCCAATTCAACACCTACGGAATAGAAGGCTACGCGGCCCAGCTCAAACAAATTGTCTGGACCGCAACAGAATTCCCTTCGGTCAAAGATGTTCAAATCCTTATTGAAGGACGTCGGGTGGACTATCTTGGATCGGAAGGTATCTTTATTGGCAGCCCGCTCTCGCGCGAATCTCTGTAATCTACTTCGACACTTTCAATTAGCACTACGCTGTATTCTTTGATGCCCGGTACAGCGACCAGTTTCGCTATCCAGGTCAAACAGGGCCCCGTTTACCGTCCCCTCCCCTTCAAGGCAGTTCATCCGATGCATGACCTGTGTTCTCATACGCTCAAGGCATACAACAGGCTCCATTCCAATCACCCCGCTTTGCACACCGCTCATCCCGATATCCGTTTGATAGCCGCTACCCGCAGGGAGAATCCTGCCATCACTCGTCGCAACGTGTGTATGCGTACCAACAAGAGCGCTCACCCTGCCATCAATATAAAATGCGAGCGCTTCTTTTTCCTGTGTTGATTCGGCGTGAAAGTCTACAAGAATAAAATGAGCAGGTCCACAGGGCCCGTATTCTTCGATGAGGGCATCCATAACAGCAAAGGGGGAGTCCAGTGGCGTCATGAACTCACGCCCCTGCACGTTGATGACGGTCCAACGGCAAGATACCTGCTCAAAGGATACGACACCATGACCCGGGGCTTCCTTGGGATAGTTTGCCGGACGCAAAACACGCTCTTCGCTATCCAACAAGGGCATGAAGTCGCGTTTTTCCCAAACATGATTTCCACTCGTTACCACATCTACACGAGCAGCACGAATGCGCTTGTAATTCTCTTCAATTATTCCAAATCCGGACGCGGCATTCTCGCCATTGGCCACCACAAGATCCACGGCATACTCGTCTCGCAAGGCCGGTACAAGGGCTTCAATAGCTGCAAGGCCGCTATCGCCCATGATATCTCCCAACATCAATACCCTTTGTATAGCCACCTCGTCCTCCAATCAAAAGGGCCACCCCTTTGGGGTGGCCCTGACAAAACATCTTCGTTTGAAGCCCTGCCCGTCAAGGCTTGGGGCTTGATCTTAACGGGCGTACTCGACAACCCGTGTTTCCCGAATAATCGTCACCTTTATGCGGCCTGGATAGCGCATGTCGGTTTCGATTTTTTTCGCGATGTCCTTGGCCAAGTCCTTGGACTGATCGTCGCTAACCGCGTCATTGTTGACGACAATTCGCAACTCGCGACCCGCCTGAATGGCAAAGGCCTTGTCAACGCCGCTGAACCCCTCGGCAATGTTTTCGAGGTTTTCAAGGCGCTTGATGTAATTATCCAAGGTCTCGCGGCGAGCACCGGGGCGCGCTGCCGAAATGGCATCTGCAATCTGCACAATCACCGACTCGATGCAGGTGGGCTCGATATCGTTGTGATGGCTGCCGATAGCATTGATAACCTTGATGTCCTCACCCATCTTGCGCGCCATGTCCATACCGATTTCGGCGTGATTGAGATCGGAATCGGTCTCGACACCCTTGCCAATATCGTGCAAAAGCGCACCACGCTTTGCAAGCTCGCGGTTTGCTCCAACTTCTGCGGCAATCATGCCGGCAATAATTGCAACCTCTCGCGAGTGGTACAACACGTTCTGCCCATAACTCGTACGGAAGTACAGACGTCCGAGCGCCTTGATGGCATCCTGGCTCATGTTGTGCAAGCCCAAGTCGAAGAGTACTTTTTCGCCCTCTTCGAATATCTTCTGCGATATCTCGCGGGTGACCTTTTGAACAACTTCCTCAATGCGGGCCGGATGAATACGGCCATCGGTGATAAGTCGTTCGAGGGACACCTTTGCAATTTCGCGGCGAACCGGGTCAAAACAGGAGATGACCACCGCTTCGGGGGTATCATCGATGATGACATCGACACCGGTAAGCGTCTCGAGGGTTCGGATGTTTCGTCCTTCCCGCCCGATAATGCGGCCCTTCATTTCGTCATTGGGAAGACTCACCGACGCCACCGTCACATCTCCAGTCACCTCTGTGGCCAGGCGTTGTATTGACGTAACGAGAATGTCGCGAGCCTTTTTCTCTGCCGAAAGGTTTGCCTCTGCCTCGATCTTGTTGAGAAGCGCCTGTGCATCATGCCGGGCCTCGTTTTCGAGATCCTGAATGATGAGTGCCTTTGCTTCCTCGCTCGTGAGACCGGAAATACGTTCGAGCTCTGCCCGGTACTTCTCCTCTTCATGAACCAGAGCCTGCTCTCTGCCGGAAATGACGTTCTGACGCTCTGCGAGAACCTCTTCCTGCTTTTCGAGCTGCTCAACCTTCTTGTCGAGAGTCTCTTCTTTCTGTTGTATACGGCGCTCTTGGCGCTGTAAATCCGCTCTTCTCTCGCGGGTTTCCTTTTCTAGCTGGTTCCTGTCCCGAATGACTTGGTCTTTCGCTTCGAGAAGGATTTCCTTTTTCTTGGCCTCAGCTTCTTTTATCGCATCAATTTTGACGCGCTCGGCCCGCTGTTCGGAGGCCGAAAGTTGCAATCTGGCGTACAGCCATCTAATAGTCCAGCCCAGGATCAACCCGGCAAGAGGGAGTATAATATACCACATATACCCTCCTACCCTTATAACATTGGTCAATTATATCCGGCAATGAACAATTGTCAAGCAAATCCTTGATCGGGAAAGACTAAGCGAAGGGCATCGGAGCGCTGTCGACGACAGTCCTTACATGCGGAATTCGGAGCCCAGATAGACTTGGCGGGCCAATTCATCGGCCAAAATCGTATCCTTGTCGCCCTGTGCGACGATAACGCCCTGGTTTATTATGAATGAATGGGTGGTTATTTCGAGGGTGTCACGAACGTTATGGTCGGTGATAAGAACCCCGATACCGCTTGCGGCAAGACTTCGTATTATGTTCTTGATTTCATACACGGCAATCGGATCAATACCCGCAAAGGGTTCGTCGAGCAGGAGAAATTTGGGGTCGGTTGCCAGGGCCCGGGCGATCTCCGTGCGGCGACGCTCACCGCCAGAAAGGGTGTATCCCGGCTGTTTGCGAAGGAGTGTTATTCCAAACTCCTCCATAAGGAATTCGGTACGCTCCTTCTTCTGCGCTGTCGTCAAATCTTTACGGGTCTCCATGATGGCCCAGATATTTTGCTCAACGGTCAGCTTTCGAAAAATCGAAGCCTCTTGAGGCAGATAGGCCAGCCCCTCACGCGAGCGCATGTACATTGCCTGTTTGGTTATAGGGGTCTGATCGAGCCAGACTTCCCCGGCAGACGGTTTGTAAAAACCGACTATCATATAAAATATGGTCGTCTTCCCGGCCCCATTTGGGCCCAACAATCCGGCGACTTCGCCGTTCTTCATTTCAAAGTTGACCCCACGCACCACTTCTTTACGGCCGAATCTCTTGCGCAAATCACATATCTTGAGGCTGTGGGCTTCTGCTTCCGGCATGCTTACTCCAATCCTTCGGGTACGGGGTCTTCACTCTTGGGCGCGGGGACTTCAGTCTCACGGTCAATAGTCTTGGGCGGCTCTTCAAGCCCCTCCGGGTTGAGTGCGCTCCCGGCCGCTTCTTCGGGGGGCTTCGTCGCTTTGGCCCCCTCCCCATCAGTCTCGCCCTCTTTTTTATTCTCTTCTTCATTATCTGATGCCGTCTTGAGACTTCCGGATACCGAGCCCTCCATGAGCAATTCCTCGGTATCCAGGTTAATGCGCATTCTGTCTGCACGGAACTCGTCGGACCCCTTGTAGACCACGGGAAAAGAGGCGAGCTCGAGATCTTCCTCCTCGCGCCGCCAAAAGGCATAATCGCTGCGACAGACGAGCTCACCTTTGAAGATACGCACACCTACCTGGAGAAGGCTTGTTCCCAAGTTTTCGTTATACTCGATAAAACGGGCCTTGGCGATGACTTCATTCTGCTTGTCTTCCATGGTTGCATTACCGACAAGGCGCGTAAATTTGTTGACCCGATCGTAAACAAGAAGATCCGTGGTAAAAAAGAGTCCACGCTCTTCATCGATACCGGTAACATTTCCCCGGCACTCGATAAGCTGCATGTCATCACCCCGAATTTCTATACGATCGGCATTCAAAATGATGGTTTCGGATTCCACGCGGGCATTTCCCTCGAGCACTATGAGTTCACGCCCCTTCGCGCGGGTACCGGTTTTGCGATCAGCAGTAAAGTGAAAGACCTCCGCAGACAGGCCGGGGAGGAAAAAGCCGGCCAAAACAATTATGAACAGGAGGCGTTTGCCGGCCGTCATGGCGTATCCCCGGCATCGACCACCGCATCTTCTTTATTACTATCTTCAAGGATGTATGAGCCCTTGATTTCACCGGCAAACTCCCAGCTTCGACTGCGAATATCTGCCCCAAAACCTCGTCCGGACAAAAGAGACCCGTCTTCGTCTTTGAGCAGCACCCAGGAATTGTCGGGGGAAATGAGAACCTTCGATTCGTCAAACCACTGCAGTTCCCCGGTCTCGATAATGGTCCCCTCTTCCTCGAGATAGAGCTGTACGCCCCCGGAGAGAATCATGTTTCCCGTCTTCAGAGATACAGAAGCCTGTCCGGCGCGGCCGGATGCCGCCGGGATATCGGGGTCCTCTCCATATTGGGCAAACCGCGCCTGAGAAACCGCCAATCGCTCCTCTTCTTCCCAACGTTCACCCCGCTCGCCCTGCAATCGCACACGCAGTTCATCATTTTCAACTTTGACATACTCGAACTCATGCATGACGATATCCGGCCGGCCATCGCCAGAACCATCAATGGCGTCACCATAGTTGAAGGAACATGACAGAGAGGAAAAGGAGAACAGGCAAACAAGGAGCGCAACAGGAGAAAGCCACGAAACACCTTTTCGGGTACAAGAGAACAAACCCGGTATGGCCCTGTGGCCTTTCACGCTTCTATTTTTCTTCCCGTGTCGCCAAACGAGTCTTTTGACAGAGACGGGCAGCCGCAACAAAATCGCGGAAGAGGGGGTGCGGCCGGGTTGGTTTGGATATGAACTCCGGATGGAACTGCACCCCGACACCCCAGGGGTGGTCGGGCCACTCGACGGATTCGACGAGGCTCCCATCCGGGGTAAACGCCGCCAAGACGAGACCGGACGACTGCATTTCCTGCCGATAAGTATTTGAAAACTCATAGCGATGACGGTGGCGCTCCAGGACAATCGGCTCGCGATAGGCGGCCATAATATGAGTGTTTGCCTCAAGGCGCGACTCACTCTTGCCCAATCGCATTGTACCACCATAGTTTTTTACGTCAATCTGTTCTTCGAGCAAACTTACCACCGGATGTACCGTATCACTGTCAAATTCGGTCGAATTTGCATCGGCCCAGCCCAATACGTTTCGCCCCCAATCGAGAACCATGATCTGCATGCCCAAACAGATACCAAAGTACGGGACCCCATGTTCACGCGCCCAGCGCGCCGCAACAACCATACCGTTTACCCCGCGCTCGCCAAAGCCACCCGGCACAAGAATGGCATCCAGGGCTTCGCCGGACGGGCCCAAAACCGAATCTACATTCGCCGTTTGCTCAAGCCGGGCCGAATCCACTTGCACCACTTCCACGGCCACCGCGTTGGCCAAAGCGGCATGAAAAAGAGCCTCGTAGACGGATTTATAGGCATCATCGAGCTCCATGTACTTGCCTACCAAACCAATTCGAAGCCTTCCCTTCATGGCCTTGAATCGTTGCATGACTGCAACCCAGGGCCGCAAATCGGAATGTCGGGCCTCGACATTGAGTTTTTCAAGGACAACTTGATCAAAACGCTGCTCATGGAAAACGAGCGGTACTTCGTAAATGGTGGTATCGATGTCATAAGAGGTAAACACCGATTCCGCTGCGACATTCGTAAAGAGGGCAATTTTTCGCCGGGTGGGCTCATCAAGGAGAACCGGGGCGCGACACACGAGGATATCGGGCTGAATCCCCTGCTCCTGCATTGCCTTTACCGAGTGCTGTGTTGGTTTGGTTTTCAGTTCCCCACCGGCAACCGCCGGAATGAGTGTTAAATGAACAGATAGGGCATTGATATGGCCCAGCTCGTGGATGAGCTGCCGAGCGGCTTCAAGAAAGGGAATGCTCTCGATATCCCCAACCGTCCCGCCAATTTCAACGATAGTAATATCGACATCGGGGTCACGCCCGGGAGCCAGGATACGGCCCTTTATTTCGTCAGTTATATGCGGAATGACCTGTACCGTGCGCCCAAGATAGCGCCCTTCCCGCTCCTTGCGGATAACCGCGTCATAAACCTGCCCTGTCGTAATTGAATTGATACGGGAGAGCGGGCTTTCGGTAAACCGGGCGTAGTTGCCCAAATCGAGGTCAGTTTCGGCCCCGTCATCGGTGACATACACTTCGCCGTGCTGGTGCGGATTCATGGTCCCTGCATCGACATTCAGGTAGGGATCGCACTTGATCATCCGCACGTTAAGACCACGACTCTCGAGAAGAGCCCCCAGCGATGAAGCCGCTACGCCCTTGCCAAGACTCGAGCACACACCACCGGTCACAAACAGGTACTTGTTCATGTAGTGACATTATCCAGAGCCCGCCACCGGGGGTCAATCAAGACAGGAGGCGGCAGACGGGCTCTGCCCGAAATCGGCATCAAGAAAGCATCAGGGGGCACTTCGCAGATGTTCTCCACTTTCGCCTGTACGTTCTGTAGACATGGAGCCGCCATGACGTGGAAAGGGAATGGTGCGGTCTTCGGGAACATCAAGACGATTCAAGAGCGTCAAATCACACAAAACCGGGGCAGACAGGCGCAGAGCCAAGGCAATGCCATCGGAAGGCCGCACGTCCATTTCCCAACGGCGAAGGCGATGATGATATACCAAGCGAGCCAAAACCCCGTCCAGGGAGAGGGCGTAGAGCTCCACCGCATCCAGTACATACCCGTGACGTTTGAACATTTTCGCCATAATATCATGCGTCAAGGGGCGGGAGGGTACGAGGCCCTCGAGTTCCATAACGATCGCACTCGCCTCATACGGCCCCACAGTAAGGGGAAATGAACGCTTTCCATCCGCCGTTCCCAAAACAACAACCGGAAATGAAGCTTCATCCTCAAGCTGCACGCCAAATACTTTAAGAGGAACCATTTCATCTGCCATATCTTCAATATATCACAGCCGTACTGCAATTCCCGCACTATTTACATTGACAGCAAATTGACTCCTCCATACACTGATATCATGGCTGACTTCATGGCGGATGGTGACTTTGAGTTATTCCGCACCCTCATCTACGATGAAAGCGGTATACATTTTTCCGCGACCAACCGCTCGATACTCGAAAGCCGCCTCAAGGAGCGCCTGCGCGAAAAGAAACTCGAGCACGTTCGCGCGTATTACGACCTTATTAAAAGCGACAAAGATGAGCTCAAAACCTTTCTCGACTCCATAACAACCAATCTCACACGCTTTTTTCGCAATCAAGCCCACTTTGATGCGCTTGAAAACTATGTTTTGCCCGCACTACGCACAGAAAAAGCCAGCGAACAAAAACTGCGCATTTGGAGTGCCGGGTGTTCTACCGGCGAGGAACCCTACACTATCGCCATGATTATGAGAGAACTCCTACCACCGTCTTGGAAAGCAGAAATCGTCGCCAGCGATCTCAGCCTCAAATCTCTTATGGTTGGGAAAGAGGGATTTTATACCGATGCAAAAGTTACCGGTATTCCGCCACAATATCTGTCCAAATATTTCGATAAAGTTCAGGGCGGTTACCGGGTGCACGACGACATCAAGTCCACCATACGTTTTGACTACCATAACCTCAAGAACGATTCCGGTCTCAAGAATCTTGATGTGGTCTTTTGCAGAAATGTGCTTATATACTTCGATGAGGCAGCCCAAAAAGCCGCGGTAGAACGCTTTTGGGATGCCATGTCACCCCGATCCTTCCTTTTTATCGGCCATTCGGAATCCCTGTTCGGCATGAATACCAAGTTCGAATTTTTGAAAACCGATTGGGCCTGCTTCTACCGAAAGCATGTGTAGGAGATGAGTGTGCAAGATCCTGTTTCCGTACTTATTGTAGACGATTCGGCTCTTATGAGAAACCTCATAAGCAAAATGGTCGAAGCAACCCCCGGTCTGGTTGTCGCCGATCGCGCAATGAACGGCCTTTTCGCCCTGCAAAAAATTCCCCGCTGCAAACCCGATGTCATTGTACTTGACTTGGAAATGCCGGAAATGAACGGCATTGAATTCCTGCGCGAACGAAAAAGAAACGGGATTGACATTCCGGTGGTCATTCTCTCTTCCATAGCGCGCCGCGGCGCAGAAGTTACCATGGAAGCCCTCGCTCTTGGCGCCAGCGACTTCATCATGAAGCCCTCCGGGTCGGTCTCCGAGGACATCCATACCGTCAAGGACCATCTGTGCAACATGCTTTTGGCCTACGGTTCACAGCACCGTATCAAACATGGAACCCTCAAAGGCACTACCCACTTCGAAATCCCCGAACGACCATCGACCGACTCGCGACCGGTCTCGGGTATTTCTGCCCGACCGCAGCCCATGACCCAACCCGTGAAGGAAAAACCGGTTCCCCTTCGCTCGCCGGGCACAACCGAGCTTATCGCTATCGGTATTTCAACTGGCGGCCCGAACGCCCTTCGTGAGGTTTTTGCCAACATCGACCCCAATCTCCAGGTACCCATTGTCGTCGTACAGCACATGCCACCGGGCTTCACCTTCGAGTTCGCAAAGAGTCTCGACAGAATCTGCCCCTTGGAAGTAAAAGAAGCGAGCGAAGGTGACATCGTCAAACCCGGTCGTATTCTCATTGCTCCGGGCGATCATCACATCACCGTGGAAAAGAAATCGCTTGCGACCATAGCCCATTTGAATCAAAACGATTGCCGAAACGGCCACCGGCCCTCTGCAGACGTCCTCTTCGAATCGGTAGCGCGCGAATACGGAAACCGGGCCATGGGCGTCATCATGACCGGCATGGGACGCGACGGAGCCCATGAGTTGGGAACCATGTATCGAGAGGGCGCGATTACCCTGGCACAGAACCCCGAAAGCTGTGTCGTCTACGGCATGCCAAAAGTTGCCTGGGAATCGGGCCATGCCATGGAGCAAGTCTCCCTGCAGGACATGGCCGCCCGCATCTCGAGCCTTGCGATGGAAATGCGCGACTAAACCCCCGTCTCGCAGCCAGATCCTTCATAGACCGCAACATCCTCTACAATACCGGTAATTTTTGGTCCGGTTTTGGCGAAGCGGCTGGCATTGATCAACAAGATCACGGCAGAAACCACAAAGAAAGACAATACGGCAACGAGGGTTATGTCATTGCGTGACAACCCTCCCGGTAAGGCCGTAAGCCCCACAAAAAAAGCAATGGCAATAATAAGTGGCAGAAAAATGGCGACAAGCGCTTGCTTTCGGGCACGCCGGGCAAGGGGCTCCAAACGCACCCACATCCCCGCTTCCAGGGACAATCCATCACGATTTACCGCCCAAAACTCTCGACGGGCACTCCCACACTCCTGCGCCATGCATCCAAAGCACGCCCCCAAGGGACCGGCCCACAGGAGAACGCGCGAGCCATCAGTCTTGACCACTCTTCCCGTATCCATCATTCACACACTCCACACAAGGCACATTGAAGGCCTCGATTGATTTGCACGAGCCCGATTCATCAAGGTCCAACAAAACCCCCTGAAAAACCGGATTCTCCCAAGCCTCACGCGTCCAGTCCGGGATCCCCGTTCGATATTCGGCGATTTTCCCGGCAACCTCGCAGCCCCCAACCGAATCCAAGCTCCCGGTACGTCCGGCATCGCAGATAAACCCGGTACCGGCAGGGCTCAGTTGGGCATCAGCCGTCTGCACCCGGGTGTGAGAACCCAAAACCGCAGAACATTTGCCATCCAGGGCGCGAAAGAGCGCAATTTTTTCCGCACTCGCCTGTGCGTGAATATCAAAAACAACATAGGGGGTTTCACGACGCAGTGTGTCGGCGAGCTCGAGAGCAGCCTGCAAGGGACTATCACCCTGCAGCCGCCCAAAGCCGGATTGACCAAGCAAAACAGCAACCGCAATCTTGGCGCCGGGTAAGCGCTGTACCCGTACGCCGTTCCCGGGTGCCCAGGGACTGATATTGGCCGGACGCACCACATAGGGCAGCTTGTCGAGCTGTTCGACGAGGTCTTTTTTAAAAAAGGCAGCGTCGCCCATGGTAAAAAGGTCTATACCCAGCTTTCGAAGGTAGGCCGCATGGTTACGACCCAAACCATAGCCATTTGTCACCCCATTCCCGTTTGCAATAACGAAATCGACCCCCCACTCCTGTTTTTTTTCGCGCAGGAGCTTCTTGACGACACTTATCCCGGCCTTGCCAACGATCTCTGCAATATACGCAACTCTCAAAACAGCTCCAATTCCCATACGCTGGATCATTCATTACACTTACGGTAACGACGAGGAAACAGGGTGTCAGGATGGCAGCATTCTGTCAACGCAGCAGGAGAGGGGAAAGGCGCTATATTCTGATAGCGCCACCGCCCTGACGCCCCTTGTCCGGCGCCAATTCATTCAAGCGTCGGCCAATCTCATATGCGGCAACCGGGTCTTCCAACTCGAGGCAGCAGTCCCGCAGGTTGAACAGGGCATCATGGTATCCGGGCGACAGCGCTACCGCCTGTTCAAAGAACTCACGGGCGGTGTTGTAATCACCAATGGTAAATTTGAGCACCCCATAATTGTTGAAAACACTCGCAACGGCCTGCCCGCGATCCAGGGCATTGAGGTAATAATTCTCGGCTTCGTCAAAACGCTCCTGCTCGTACATAATGAGCCCCAGAGCTCCCCAGGCTTCGCCATTCGAGCGGTCAATTCCCACACAACGCCGATAGCTGTACTCGGCAGAATCGTAATCACCAACCTTTTTCTGGGCCATCCCGATGTTGAGCCACAACCAGGGATTCTCCGGCTCTTGCACAAGAGCCTTTCTGAATAATTCGATAGCCTCGAAGGGTCTGTTTGCTTCGGTAAGGACGATACCAGAATCATTGAGCATTGCCACAGTCTCCATACGGTCCTCCTCATCGAAAAAGTTGATTCGCATTCTCTCTATCAGTACAAGTATACGTATTTACACCCCATAAAACGAGACTATTCCTTCTTTTCTTGCTTGATCCCGTTATACCCCATATATTAGAGATGAGCTTGCTGCACAATGTGTGGGCATCCTCAAACCGCTCCGGTATGGAGGGTTAGCAACCGGGCAGCAATGCCGGTATGAAGGAGTCTGTCATGAAAGGAAACAGACCGTTCATTGACATCGGGACCATTTTTGATGAGATCTTCGATGCAGCCAGAGAGTTCTCGGGTGAATTCCAGAAGAACTTCGACAACTTCAAGAGTTCACAACAAAAGGGTGATGGTTCAAACACCGACTTCGAACACAAAGGACCGTTTTGGGGTGCTCGAGACGAAGGGGTGGATTTCTATCCCGCATATTCGTATCCACCCATGAATGTATGGATGGGACGCGATCGCCAGATGGTTTTCGAATTCGCCCTTGCCGGCTTTAGCGAGAAAAACATCAACCTCTCCTTTCAAGGAGACTACATGATTTTCTCTGCCAAATCCGACGTACAGGACAGCGATGAAGATCGCCGCTACTTCAAAAGGCGCCTCAAGTTCAAAGACATTGAACGCCAAAAGTACTACGTGCCGGCAGACAAGTTTGAACAGGAGCAGGTAAAGGCCGTCTTTACCAACGGCATACTGCGCATCAGCATCCCGCCCAAAGACGAAGTGGAAGCCAATGGCGGAATCAAAATAGAAATAGTCAGCGAAGGGGAATAAGCACCCCTCCCCTGATCCTGTTTTATACAGGAACAGCAAGGGCCCGCCCGGTATAACCGGGCGGGCCCTTGTTTTATGCCGGACAAAGGGCGGAGCCGGGCGGCTCCGCCTCTTGTATCAGTGCTTCTCCTTGATTTTTTCCTTTTCCTTGACAATTTTGGCTTCCAACTTGTCTATCATTTTATCAATTGCGGGTAAAAGCTCGAAATCATGTTCTGATACATGAGTGGACAAACCCCAGCGGAAGTTGACCGTACACTCGGCCTTGAACTCTTTCTCCTTCGTAAACGTAAACAATAGATCAATTATCATATTCTCTGCATTCGGGATGCGTTCGATTTTTTTGTCCAGATACTCACGGGAATCATCCCGCAGCGAGAAATGTACTGCCTTCACTTCGATGTTCATGCTTCCTCCTCTTGTCGCGACTCTGCGCGTAAGAACACCGTTCACCCTCCGGTAAACGGAAACCGGTGCGAGCTACCACAGAAGCTCCATGGTACATCCAGTACGCGCCGATACAGCGCATCATTTACACAATTCAACGGTTCTCGTCGGGCCCCCTGCGGGTATACGACGAACCAAGAGACAACTCTTTACGATACTTGGCAACCGTCCTTCGAGCCAAGGGAATGCCCCGTTTGGCAAGAATATCGGTTATCGCCTGATCGGAAAACTTCTTGGTCTCATCGGCAATTATTTCCCGAATGATTTCCTTTACCCCTTCTTTGGAGTAGTGGGATCCGGACGATCCGGCCCCGCTTATCGAATTGGTAAAGAAGTGCCTAATCTCGTAAATTCCCCATTCTGTTTGTATATACTTGCCGTTGGCTATACGCGAAACCGTTGTCTCATGAACCCCGATTTCTCCGGCAATATCCTTGAGGGTAAGGGGCGCGAGGTGTTTGGGACCCTTCGCAAAAAATGCACGCTGGAACTCGACAATTGCCCTGCATACACGTAAAAGGGTGTGATTTCTTTGATTAACGGTACGGATAAACCAGCGCGCTTCCTTGATGTTCTCCCGTACAAAATCCCGTACAGGTTTGCCCTCGTGATCGGTACCCGACAGACGCATGAAAAAAGGATTTATACCCAAAACAGGTATCTCTTCATCATTCAAGATGATTATAAATTCCCCATCCCGATTCTGTACCTGGAGATCCGGCACGACATAGCGGGTATCACTGGTGTCAAATTGCCGCCCGGGAAAAGGTGACAGGGTCTTGAGAAAAGAAAGGCATTCACGAACAATGGATTCGGCAAGACCGGACACTTTCGCAATCTCTGCAACGCGCCCCGTCTCAAGGACCTCAAAATGCTCCTCGAGCAGCGAAATCAACGCCGAAGGCGCCTCCGGTGCAAGGCGTGATTGAACCAAAAGGGATTCGCGATAATCATGCACACAACAGCCGACAGGGTCCAAAGCCTGAATAAGAGACATGATCCGCAGGAGTTCCCGATGAGGGATACCGGACAAAACCAAAGCCGGGTCCTCTTCATGGAAACCGGCGTTATCCAGGTTTTGAATGAGCAATTCCCCACTTCGTCGGGTCTCGTCATCAATAGGCTGAAGTCGCCACTGCCAGAGCAAGTGCTCCTGCAGGGTTTCTGCCCGTGAAAGCACCCCTTCGATGAATTTCCGCTGTTCATCCGAATCTTCGTCAGACCCATGACGTATTACCCCGGAGTCGGAACTCGCCTCAAACCAATCATCCGAATCCTCACGAGGTTTGTAATCATCGAGAGAGAGCATGGCCTTCTCTTCCAACACTTCCAGTGCCGGATTTTGCTCCAACTCTTCCTGTATGCGCTCCCGCAGCTCCACAAGCGGCATTGCCATCAGCTTTATGGACTGATACAGCTGCGGGTTCATTTTGAGTCGCTGTTCCTGGATGAAAGACTGTCGCTGTACCTGCAACACCTGCTCCTTGCCTGCAGTATACCCCGGAAACGGCGTACCGTGAACTCTCGATACAGCCTTTCAAAAGGCCGTACTTCAACTATTGGAGCTCATGGACAGTTTGTCAAACGTCCCGGGTGTTGACCGCGTTCACCCCGCTGCCCTATAGTCTTGAGGCAAGGAGTACCGCGTGAACAATTTGGAAACGAGCCTTGCCAACTGCGGCACAAAAGTGCCACAGATTCTTTTACCAAAAGAAGATATAGATCTTACAGCTTGGACGGTTATAGCTTGTGATCAATATACACAGGATGAAGCCTACTGGCAAAATGTTGACAAGAATACCGCCGGAAAACCATCCACCCGCCACTTCATATTTCCCGAGATACACCTAGAAAAACCTGGCCGCGAAGAAAGGATACAGACGATTCACCAAGCCATGAATGACGCTCGAAAAAATGCCCTGTTTCGCGAAGCAGTACCTGGTTTCATGTATATCGAGCGCGACACCCCCTGGCAAAACGGCCGAAAAGGCCTGGTCGTGGCGGTGGACCTTGAAACCTACGACTGGCACCCCGCGGCCCGGCCCCTCATCCGCGCCACGGAAGGTACCGTTGCCGACCGCATTCCCCCCCGCATGGAAATTCGCAGGGGCGCTCCCATAGAATCCCCCCATATCATTCTGCTTGTGGATGACGAAGAAGACCTGCTCTTCAAGGCCGCTCAAGCAGCAATATGCCGTGAAGCCCCATCCTACAGGGTCTCCTTGCAAGCGGAATCAGGGAGTCTTTCCGGCTGGGCCATTAGCGAGGAGCCATCCTTAATGGCCATTGCCGCTGCATTGGAAACCCTCAAAGCGCGCGCACAGACCCGCTATGGCACCAATGACACGACACCTTTCCTCTATGCTGTCGGTGACGGGAACCACTCTCTGGCAACCGCCAAAGCCGTCTGGGATGAATACAAGGCCGCAAACAGCACAGACCCCGCAATCATGGAGCATGCCTCTCGCTGGGCACTCGTGGAAATCGAGAATATCTACGATAACGCAATTGCCTTTGAACCCATTCACCGCGCTCTCTTCAATACTTCAATAGAGGAAGTCCTCACGGCAATGGCTGCCCTTCCCGGCTTCAAAACAAAAAAAATGGAAACCCCGGCACAACTGGCTGCCCTTGTAGAAGATGAGGGGCTCTCCACCATTCGCTATGGCCTCTTTGACGGTAAAGATTCAATACTGATAGAAACACAGGCGCACGGGGTGTCCACAGAGCCTCTTCAAGGGCTTCTCGATGATTTTGTTGCCGCCGGTAAGGGGCGCGGTATTGATTACCTCCATGGCACCGAGGAAACCCTTACCGTTGCACGCAGACCGGCAGCAGTGGGTATCTTGCTTCCGCCAATCGGCAAGGCAGACCTCTTCATGACGGTAGCCAAAACCGGCCCGCTCCCGCGCAAGAGTTTTTCCATGGGAGAAGCGGCAGAAAAGCGCTTCTATCTTGAATGTCGCGAGCTTTTCGTATAATATGCCAAAAGGCGGGTGCGAGAGCATCCGCCACCAGCCGGCGTGGTGAAATGGCAGACACGGTGGACTCAAAATCCACTGCCCTCACAGGCGTATGAGTTCAAGTCTCATCGCCGGCATCAAGTATCAGATTTGTTCTCTTGATCCTTCAATCGCACTGTAATTTTCTTGATTATCCCCGTCGATACATTAATTTCTGCCCCAAGAGACGTACACATTACCAAGCCCAGGCCTCGATAACGATCCGAAAGATCGGAATAACGCAACGCTCGATGACGCAACTGAGTCTTTGTAGCTGTCTGACGCGCCTCGAGGGTTGTTACAAATTGGGAAAAATTGGAAGAAACATAAAAGAGTTCTATCGCAAGTACAGGACCGTAACACAGACGGATAAAAACCAAGGGAGGAAACACACCCCGTGCATGCTCCACGAAGTTGTCGAAGAGTTCCGGCAAGATAATCTTGACCTTGTTTACCAACCCGCTTCGACAGTCATGTAACGTTTCGTCCATGAAGCGCTCGAGGCGATAAATCTCTGTCTTGCACTTCCACAGGATGACAGAGGCACAAGAGCCTCTCATGGCCTTACATGACCTCGCCAACCGTCCGGATAATGGGGAATGCATCCTGGAAGCCGGTCGATTCAATAGCCAGACGAACTATCTCGCTGGGAGACATAATGTAGAGCTTGTGATCGGTTTGCTCACCATCCTCTACCGCAGACATGAGAACCCCAAGCCCGGAAGATGAAAGATTGGTAACACGAGACATATCGAGAATAACATTCGTCGCCTTTATGAGTGAATACACCTTCTGTTGGAAATCGGTATAGGTATAGGAATTGACCGTACCCATAACCTCAAGCAACACATAGCCGTCACCCTTCCGCTCGGTAATGTTCAAATTGTCCATAACAACTTCTCCTAGATGAATTTTACCGCAAGTATGGTGATGTCATCAGACAACTCTTGCTGTATGAACTCTTCAACACTCTCGGACAGGAAGCGCACAATACGTTCCGCTGTCTGAGACCGGTTTTCTATCAGATTGGCTTGGATTCGTTCTTTGCCAAAGCGAGCCCCGCGAATCGACTCTGCATCGGTGAGGCCGTCTGTCGTCATAAGCAGGATATCCCCACTCTTGAAAACTGCCTTACGGATATTGACATGGGGCTCAATGTTTTTTACAAAACCAAGAACCTTTCCCGCTCCCTGTATTTCCACCGGATTATTGTATGAAGAGGAAAGGAGGAACATTGCTGGAACCCCACAGTTGATATAGAAGAGCGTCTTGGATGAAAAATCCATAATGCCAAAGATACCGGCAAAAAAAGTGCCACGGGGAAGATTCTCTTTGATGAATCCATTTACATTGACAACCAGTCGTTTGAAATCCTTTGTCTCACGTAAAAACGTCCTGATTACCGACTTGAGTATGACCATCGACATACTTGCATTGAGGCCCTTGCCGGAAACATCACCCAAAATAATGATGTAGCGATCCTTTGATATCCTGATAAAATCAAGGAAGTCCCCACCCAACTTGCGCGCCGATCGTGTCATGTATGAAAGATCCACCGACGGGTATTCTACCCGGTCAATATTCTCCTGTATAGACTGGATGATCTGATCCGAATACTCAAGCTCGCGGTCGACCGTGGTAACGAGCGATTCCTGCGCAACGTTTTTGAAGTAATACGAAACGACGAAAAGCTTCCCATAAAGACGGGAAATAACCGAAAAATCGTAATCGGTAAAATCAGATCCGGTTCTCTTTGCACCCAAAATAAGAGCGCCAATGATGGAACGCCCCTCGCGCAGAATAATCAAGAGGTCACCATCAAAGCGATCCAGTATTTCCAGGAGATCACCTTTGACATCGTGGTACTCGTAATTGGTTACCAACTCCGTTTTCAATATTACGGAGACATCATCATTGAGCAAAAACTCTATACAGGGAGCTCGATGATCAAAGGTCTCTGACAAGCCATTGGTTGACCCGATATTGACCAACTCGCCTTTGTTGTTTTCGACGAGAAGATTTACCGAAGTACAGTCAATGTAATCGCGCAAGAGGGAAAGAAAACGATCGATAACCTGATCACGCCCCAAAGAAAAGTCGATAGCCGAAAGCTGTTCCTCGAGGGCATCGCCATAGGCATTCCCACTACGCAGGAAGCCCTCGAATCGCCTTCGGATAATGGTCGCCAGCAACATGGCCCCGGAAAAAACGAGGAGGGAAATGATGACGGCAAGAACAGAACTTATTGCATAAAGCGGAGACCAAACAAGTGCGATAACGGCGCCAGAGGCCACGCCCAGAATACCGCCATAGACGATGAAAGAGAATGCAGTTTTCAATACTTCGCGTACCGCAAAAATGCGGGTAATACTCATACTGTATGAGAAGGCCATTATAAGTGCCAGTGGAGCAAGAGGGAGGAAATTCCATACCCAGTATTGATGGAAGCGAATCGGCAAATCTATGGACATGACATACCAGAACCCGGCAGCCAAGACGAGGGCAACAGCGGCCACTGCTACCTGAAGACGATATATCTTGCTGGTAAAAAAGAGACGTCGAATAAACAAGACGAGCGCAGACAGGACAAAAGACAGGGCAATGCCCGCATTGAAAAAGAGATAAAGAGGCCCTGCCGCAACACTCGTTCTCCCCGTCTCTCCAATCGATTCTTCAAATCCAAAAAGCGAAAGCTTGACAACCCGGTTAAATGCCCGGGCCCAAAAGCCAACCGATTCAGCAATATCCCCATCACCGGGAACTGCAGTTGTGTAGTACCCCCCCGAAAACACGAACACCATGGCACCAAGCCCTATGACAAGAGCGACAATCCAGGGAATCCGCCCCCACTTAATCGGGTAAGGAAACGAAAACGCGAGAAACAGGAGAAATACCGGTGCCACAAGAGAGAAAACCGCCGCCATACGCGCAAAGAAGAGGGCTATGACAGGCGTTCCAACCTCCATTGTAAAAACCAGGGTCTCGGGACTTCCTCCAGACGATTCAACAGCAGCAAAGGCCATTCCCAAAGCCACAAGAGCGAAAAATTCGGTGAAAACAAAGAGAAGAAAGGAGTTTTCACCATCGGTGGATTTGTAGCGCACCTTGAAGCCATAGCGGAGTAAAAATACAAACAGGAAGAGATTGAACAGGGATAGGATCATCAGCTCACTCCTGTACCTTGGCGGCCAGCATGGTAACGTCATCGCGCAAGTGAGAGCCCTCTGCATGGCTCATTACCAGATTGGCGATGCCATCCACGAACTGGTCAACCGGCTTTTCTGATTCAGTCAAAATGAAATCGACCCACTTTTCGGTATCACCGAGCATTTCGCCCTCTGCGTTTGCAACTTCGGATACCCCGTCGGAGGCCATCAGAATGGTATCCCCGGGGAAAAGCTTTGCCTCGCTCACATTGACTTCATCGATGTCGAGAATACCAATCAAACTGCAATTCGAAGTAAGGTAGCGTATCTGCCGTCCCGCCCGGGTCTCCGATATAATGAGGGGATCGGCCATGGAGGCATTAACGTAGGTAATGGTTCTCTCTTTCATATTTACAATACCGATAAATATGACAGTGTATTTGTCTTGAAGACGCATTCCCTTGATAGCAGAATCGATACTGCGAATCATTGTGACAAGATCAGTCTTGTGCTCGAGAATACGAACCGTATTTACAACGATACCCATAACGAGTGCCGCAGCAAGCCCCTTTCCCGACACATCACCCAAAAGGAGCAGGGTGCGATCTTCATCAATGGGAAGCACATCATAGTAGTCACCAGATACGTTAACCAGAGGACGAAAATAGGCTGCCAAGGTAAGACCAGGCACATCCGGCATTCGTTTTGGCAGAAATGACTTCTGGGTCTCTGCCACCATATTCCACTCTTTGGAAACAGCGGCAATAGCGTACATTTTCTCGATTGTCTCGTTACGATGAATGAAGGCTTTGAATTCCGCCCCAAGATCCTGAAAAACCTCCGGCTCCATAATACGCGCAAAACGCATGAAAAAATACACATGCAAATTTTCATGAACGACAAAAAACCCGCGTTGCTGGCGGTGATCTGAAACCAAGTCCATCTTTTCATCAAAGAAAAAGACCCCGTTTCGCCACTTGTCATAGTGGCGAACTATCTCATTGAAAACAGCAGGATCGGTTCCCAAAATGCCGGGACTGTTGTACACGGTATAGTGGCGATCCATGTCGACCATCATGACGGTACAGTCTGCCGTAGTCTCGAGGATCTCGCGAAAGGCCCGTATCAGATCGTTTGTGGTAAAACAAAACCGAAGGCGGTCTACAAAAGCAGAAAGAACCCGGGTATCACCGCGGATAAAGGCCCGCTGATATAAAAGCTGGTCTATCCTGCGAAAGACAAAATTGATCATGAATACGGACCCGACAAAGAGAATGCCGGCAAGAGCAAACTGACCCCCGAAGGGCAACTCGTTTGCCACCACACTCAGGAGAACAACAAAGAGAATAGCGGCAATGCCTGATACTGCCAGATAAGCGATCTTGCGTGAATTTCGATACATTGATTCGAGACCTCATATCTTTATACGGTTGAATTCGCATTATGTCAATTTTTGATTGCACGACAGGATATGGAAATATGATTCATATCCCCACGATAAACCCATAAAAAAGGGCCCCCTCAAACAGGGACCCCACACACAGTATGTATGGAAACAAACACACTACATGAAGCGTTTGCTTATCGGGAGAGCTCCGACAGGGGAATTGCCCCGGGATTTTCAACCTCTCCCTCGACCTTTGAAAGTTCCTCGAGGAGCTCTTTACCCCTTTTGGAGAGCTTGGCAGGTACTTTTATAACCAATTTGATGTAGAGATCACCCCGCCGGTTACCCGTTGGGACACCCTCTTCACGTACCCTCATCATCTTGCCGTGCTGCGTTCCGGCCGGTACCTTGATCTTGATCTTCTTGCCATCCAAGGTCTTGATCAATACTTCGGCACCCAAAGCTGCTTGAGTCATGGAGATAGGGACCGCACAGTAAAGATCGCTGCCATCCCGTTCAAAATACTCGTGAGGTTTTACCCTGATAAAGACAATAAGGTCGCCATACGGGCCCCCATTGGGCCCGGCGTCCCCCTGATTGTGCAAGACAACCCGACGACCATCCTCGACGCCCGCAGGAATGGTAACCGCCAGTTTTTGTTTGGCCTTCCGCGTTCCACTCCCGCCACAGACGGAACAGGGATTCTCGATAATGGATCCTTCCCCCCGACAGGTGGAACAGGGAGAAGCGACAGAGAAGAACCCCTGACTGCGACGCACCTGGCCCGAACCGCCACAACTTGGACAGGTCTTTCGTCCCGACCCGCCCGCAGCGCCGGTTCCCTTGCAGGAAGAACAGGCCTCGTTACGGGAATATTGAACCTCAATTTTGGTACCAAAAACAGCATCTTGGAAGGGA
This sequence comes from uncultured Spirochaetales bacterium, assembly GCA_964541755.1. Taxonomy (GTDB): domain Bacteria; phylum Spirochaetota; class Spirochaetia; order Treponematales; family Breznakiellaceae; genus CAZIRF01. Next base: position 89,321 of record CAZIRF010000002.1, read on the forward strand.
ATTTCTATATCATACCGCAAGTTGGCACCTTGCGGCGGCCCTCCCGCATTGCGGGAGGAACGTCGACCGCCCCCTCCTCCTCCAAAGAAATTGTCGAAGATCCCGGAGAAATCCCCAAAGATATCCTCAAATCCGTGGAACGCAGAGGAAAAGCCTTGGCCACCGCCGCCACCCATGCCCTCGAGACCTGCATGCCCAAACTGGTCATAGGTCGCCTTCTTCTGGTCATCCGAGAGGACTTCATAGGCCTCCGAGGCCTCCTTGAATTTCTCTTCGGATTCCCGATTCCCCGGGTTCTTGTCCGGGTGATGCTGGACCGCGAGGCGACGGTACGCTTTCTTTATGTCGTCCTTCGAGGCCCCCTTCTGGAGGCCCAGGACTTCGTAATAATCACGTTTTGCCAAGGTTCAATCCCTTCTTACTTGTTGTCGTCGTCGTCAACCACTTCGTAATCGACGTCTTCCGCATTCTTGGTGTTTTCCCCGGCATCCGCACTGTCGCCAGCTGCGCCCTCGGTTCCCTCCGGTGCGCCCTGAGGTGCAGCATTCTTGTACATTTCCTCGGCGATCTTGTAAGAAGCTTGCTTGAGAGCCTCAATACGCTCCTTCATCTGGGCGATATCATTCGCTTCGATGGCTTGCTTGAGCTCGGCAATCGCCGCCTCGATCTTGGAACGATCTTCATCGGCGACCTTGTCGCCCATGTCTTTGAGGGTCTTCTCGGCCGAGTAAACCATGCTGTCCGCTTCATTGCGAACCTCGGCCCGCTCCTTCTCCTGACGATCTTCCTCGGCATGGGCCTCGGCTTCACGTACCATGCGGTCAATATCGGAATCGTTGAGTCCCGAAGAGCTCTCGATGCGAATCTTCTGCTCCTTGCCGGTCCCGAGGTCCTTGGCAGATACATGAACGATACCGTTGGCGTCAATGTCGAAGGTCACCTCGATCTGGGGCACGCCACGGGGTGCCGGGGGAATACCCACGAGGTCAAAACGACCAAGGGTACGGTTGTGCGAGGCCATTTCGCGCTCACCCTGGAGAACATGAATGGAAACAGCGTTCTGCGAGTCGGCCGCGGTCGAGAAGATCTGGCTCTTGCGGGTGGGAATGGTCGTATTTCGCGTAATAAGCTTGGTCATGACGCCGCCGAGGGTCTCAATACCCAACGAGAGCGGGGTTACATCAAGGAGAAGAACGTCTTTGACATCACCACCCAGAATACCGCCCTGGATAGCAGCGCCAACGGCGACCGCTTCATCGGGATTCACGCCCTTGTTGGGCTCCTTCCCGAAGACTTCCTTTACGATTCGCTGGACAGCGGGAATACGAGTCGAACCACCAACAAGGATGACCTCGTCGATCTGGGCGGCTGTAACACCGGCATCGGAAAGGGCCTTTTTACAGGGGTCCTTCGAGCGCTCGAGGAGGTCGTCGACCATCTGCTCGAACTTGGCACGCGAGAGGGTCTTTTGAAGGTGCTTGGGACCGCTCTGGTCGGCAGTGATAAAGGGGAGGTTTACCTCGGTAGTCTGGACCGCCGAAAGCTCGATCTTGGCTTTTTCGGCCGCCTCGCGAAGGCGCTGGAGGGCCATGCGATCCTGGGAAAGATCGATGCCGGTATCCTGCTTGAACTCGGCAACAAGCCATTCCATGACGCGGCGATCAAAGTCATCACCACCAAGGTGGGTGTCGCCATTCGTGGACTTGACCTCGAAAACGCCCTCACCAAGCTCGAGGATGCTGATATCGAAGGTACCGCCACCAAGGTCGTATACCGCAATAACCTTTTCCTTCTTCTGGTCCTTGTTGAACCCGAAGGAAAGGGCCGCCGCTGTGGGCTCGTTGATTATGCGCTTGACCTCGAGACCGGCAATCTTGCCGGCATCCTTGGTGGCCTGACGCTGGGCATCGTTGAAGTACGCGGGAACGGTAATAACGGCTTCGGTTACCGATTCACCCAGGTAATCTTCCGCAGTCTTCTTCATCTTTTGGAGGGTAAACGCGGAAATCTCCTGGGGCGAGTACAGCTTGCCCTGGATATCGACGCGAACATCGTCTCCCTGCTCTTTGACGTGATAGGGAACGAGCTTCATTTCGCTCGTCACTTCGGAATAGCGGCGCCCCATGAAGCGCTTGATGGAGAAGATCGTGTTCTCCGGGTTGGTGATCATCTGGTTCTTGGCCGGCTGACCGACAACGCGCTCGCCCTTGCTCGTGAACCCGACAATCGAAGGGGTCGTTCGTCCGCCTTCGGCGTTCTGCAACACGACCGGCTCACCGCCGTCGAGTACCGCAACACACGAATTGGTGGTTCCCAAGTCTATACCGATAATTTTGCCCATATCCTGCTCCTTGTCCTTGTCTCTCTCGAATATACTCATCAAGGGGCTGCGGCAAAAAGACTTTTTGTCCCCGCTTCCCCGCTCCCGGTGGCACTTTCGGCAACCGGGTGTTGTTCACATCATGTGGCGGCAGCACCGTCACCGGCAGGGGATCCCCCGGCAGCAGACGAGCCCTCACCAGAAGCCGCCCCATCAGTATCAGCCATGTTCCCCGAAGAAGACTCACCGGAATTTCCGGCTGCCGATTCGTCGGGCATGATGACGCGGACCTTCGCCGATCGAACCACGCGGTCCTTGAGGGTATAGCCCTTGTAGAAATCCTCTCCAACAACCGGCTCGCTCACATCCGGACTCTTGTCCATCATGATCGCTTCGTGATAGTTGGGATCGAAGGGCTCTCCGGCCGAATCGTAACGCACAAGGTTCCACTTGCTGGCCAACTGCGAAACGAGCCGCTTTTCGATAAGAACAATCCCCTCGTGGAAGGATTCGAAATTCTTTGCGCCCTCGCTCGACTTGATGGCGCGTTCGAAATCATCAATAACCGGGATAAGGTCAAGCAGAAGACTCTGGTTTGCAAAGTCGATGGCGTCCTGCTTCTCTCGAGCCATGCGTTTTCGACTGTTCTCGAATTCAGCCGCTTTACGCAGGTACTGCTCTTTGATTCCCGACAGCTCGCCCTCAAGTTCGGCAATTTTCTTGCGATATGCTTCGATTTCGGCATCCTTGGCCGCCAAATCGGCAGTCCCGGCCACGCCTTCCGTGGGGGAAGAGGCCGCTTTGGAATCGGCTCCCGCAGCAGTCCCGGAACCGGCGCCTGCCGCTCCATTGGAAGCGTTTTCCGCCTCCTGCTCTGCTGCAGCTGCCTGTGCCGCAGCCTCTTTCGCGGCGTTCTGTGCATTGTGTTTGGACATCAGTACTTCCTGAAGCGTATTCTGCCCCTTCGCCGGGAAGGATCCCGCAAGCCCGGGGCGATGCGCGGTCGAAGCCAGACGGATATTCTCCATCCCGACTTCGGCTCGGCTATGAGAGAAAATACGAACCGGCAGCGCCAAACGTCAAGTACTCTGTAAAATCGGCAATTATTCGAGTGAAGAAAGATCGTAGGGGGTGGACTGATAGACCCGGTAATTCAACCAGTTCGCGTACAGAAGGTGGGCGTGGGCTCGCCACACGAAGGCCGGATCCCTGCCAGGGTCATCCTGCGGGAAATAGCGGGCAGGAACTGCCGGGGCCAGTCCACGCTCACGGTCCCTGTCCCACTCGGCCTTGAGGGTAAGGCGGTCGTACTCCGGGTGGCCCGTCACAAAAACCCGCCGGCCGTCACGGCTCTCGGCCAGGTAGATACCCGCTTCTTGTGATGTGGCCAGGACCCGAAGCGCCGGATTGGCTTCGACATCATCGAGCCGCACCCCGGTATATCGCGAATGGGGCGCGAGGAATTCTTCGTCAAAACCACGCAAAAGGGGTTCGGAGGGGTCGTGGATAGTATGAAGGTAGAGACCGTGGAGTTTGTCTTCAAGAGGATACTTGGGGATGCCATAGTGATGCCAGAGCGCCGCTTGCGCCCCCCAGCATATATGAAGGGAAGACCAGACCTTGTGGGTGCTCCAGTCCATGATTTGAACAAGTTCGTCCCAATAGTCGACTTCCTCGAAGGGCAGGGTTTCTACCGGGGCACCGGTAACCACCAAGCCGTCAAAACGCTCGTGGAGGACTTCTTCAATACTCAAATAGAAGGTATCAAGGTGTTCTGCAGGGGTGTTTTTCGACTCGTGGGTAAGGGTTCGAATGAAGCGGACGTCTACCTGAATCGGGGAGTTGCCCAAGAGCCGCAGAATTTGGGTTTCCGTAACGATTTTGGTGGGCATGAGATTGAGAACGGCAATTCGCAGGGGCCGGATATCCTGATGCTCCGCGCGTTCGGCACTCATGACGAAGATGTTTTCGTCCTCCAGGGTTTTTCGCGCCGGAAGGGAATCGGGTATGCATACCGGCATGTTGTATCCTCCGCGTATATATTACTTATTCAGTAAGCCATGTCAAGCGGGCGGGGAAATCAGTTGCTTCGGCAATCCGGGTACTCGAGATTGCTGGGGCCTACAACCCGGAGCACCTCAATGAGGAATTTGCGCGCTTCCCAGACGGCCATGGCAGGGTTATGGTCCAGCCAGTTGCCACACTCGACTTCGCTGGCGCCGGGGAGCGGGCCGGAAAAAGCCGCTATCCACTCAAACATTTCGCGAACGAGGGGAAGCGCGGCCCTCGAGTCCAGGCTGCCCTCGAGGACGAGGTAGAGGCCAGTGCGACAGCCCATCGGCCCGAAATATACAATTCGGGTCTTCCACTGCGGATGATTGCGCAAGAAGGTGGCCCCCAAATGTTCGAGGCTGTGCAGGGCGGGGACATCGACCGGGGGCTCGCGATTGGGTTCCTTGAGCCGGATATCAAAGGTGGAAAGAATGGTTTCGCCAAAAACATCACGGCGGGACAGGTAGAGCCCGCGTTTGAGTTTGGTATGGTCTATCGTAAAGCTTTCAATCTTGTCCATATTGTTGGTTTCCTTTTATAACGCGCTTATTGAACGGAGACCTCGTCTGCCGCATTATCGATGGATCCCCCTGCTTTCGAAACAGGGACCGATTTCCAGGACTTGAGCATTTCCATGACCAAGGCTGATGAATGGCGGGCGGCGAGCGGCAGGAATTCGTTGAAGAGCATGGGAGACTCCTTTCCGGCAATATCGGACAGGGCCCGAACCACCAGGAATGGAACATGCATCTGGAAACAGACCTGTGCGACGGGGGCGCCCTCCATCTCGACAGCCCGCAAGCCGGGGAAACGGGAGCGAATGACAGAGATGTGGTCGGGATCGTGTACGAACTGATCCCCGGAGCCTATCTCGCCCCGGTGAACGGAAAGGCTTGCCGGCAAAACACCCTGTTCCGCCAAGCTTTTTGCTGCCGCTTCGGCAACCTCAAGGAGCTGTACATCTGCCTCGAAGGCGGGCGGGAGCTTGGGAACCTGACCGGGCTCGTAGCCGAAAGCCGTCACATCGACATCGTGATGGCGCAGCGCCGTGGACAGGACGATGTCGCCGCAGGATTGAGCGGGGCCCAGGCCGCCGGCCGAACCGGTATTGATAAGGGCTTCCGGCCGGAAGCGGTCTATCATGAAGGCCGTCCCCACGGCGGCATTCACCTTGCCGATACCACAGAGGGCGAGTACCGCTTCTGTCCCGGCGAGGGTGCCGGCCCAATAGGTCTGGCCGGCGAGGGTGCGAGTATCCCGAACCGCCATGTGGGAGCGCAGTATCTCTATCTCCTGTTCCATGGCGGCAATTATTGCAATCATTTCCAGCTCCTGGGGCAAGTATAGTAAACCCGGCGCCTTTGGGCTATATTTTCCAATCGCAAACAAGGGTTAACGCACACATATCGTCGCCAAAACCGTGGCAGGCGACGTAAAATGCGTTATCTTTGATATGTAGCCATTACCACCGGTGGGCAGCCTTGCGACGGCCCACACCATTTCGCAGCCCACACTTTACCGGCAGGGCGAGGAGAGCGCTATGTACCGACCATCAAATCAAACTGCCAAAAAGTTTGCCCGGCTCGCAGGGCTCCTCATATTGAGTGGAGGCCTTCTGGCCTCCTGTGACGGGTATTCCTTTATAACGGATGTCCAGGTAAAGGCAGACCCACAGTATACCATCCCGACAGGTGAAAAAACCGTAAACCTGCTGGAGATGGAAGACACGGGCTTCGACATCACCCAAACACTGGCAGACATAGGCGCCAGCATGGGAGGGACGGCAAGCCTCTACCGTACAAGCGATACAGATGAAGAGATGAAGATTCTCCTCCACATGCCCATTGCGGAGGTTCCCCTCGATTTCCAATCCTACCTCGGCGACATGGACTTTACGACCGAATTGGTACAATCACTCGAAGAGCAGTCTTTTACCATTCCTGAAATAACCTTCCCCTCAACCACCATACCGGGGGCAGGAGCCGGAACCAGCTTCGACATAAACGATCAGATTCTCTCGAGCCTCAATAGCGGGATGCAGGCGATTTCCATAGATATCCCGGAGCCAGGTGATAACGGGCCTCTTAATGTCTCGCAAACCGTTGATCTTGCGACAAGCGGCTACACGGAAGTCACTTTTGTCTCCGGCTTCCTCGAGATTCCCATGACGCTCATTACAAGCAGCGCAGACTTCACCATTACGATATCAAGTGTTGAACTCATATCCGGCGGGACAACGGTAAACAGCAACACTACAGAGCATACGCTCTCTCAAGCCTCTAATACCACTACTATCAGTATTGATCTCGCTGGTGTCACACTCAACAACAGTCCGCAAATAGCCATTACCATGAGTGCAGAAGGCGGCACTCATGACGCCACTTCCCCTATTGTGTGCACACCCGGCTTTGGCGGAACAACGGCAGTCGATGCAGTTTCCGGCCTCTCGTTCAGTGAAGAGTTCTCCATCAACAACACCCTGCCGCTTGGGGAAACGAGCGCCTTCGTAAGTGCCATCATCGAAACGGGAAGTATCGACTTGAGCGGAGACTCCATCCCCTCCGAGTGGTACGGATTTACCCAGACCTTGAACCTTGGTATTACCCAGGCTGATGGCCTCAACATAGCGGCCGCGGACTACGACCCCGCAAATGACCATATCGTCCTGAATAATCAAACCCTTTCCTCCGAAGACATCACAATCGCCGGCACCCTTACCATAAGCGCCGTTAACGCCACGCTTACCGACCTCCAGTCAAGCACCTTCGAACCCTCTTACACCTTGGATGGCGGGATAGATTCTTTCACGTCTATTCGCGTCGCCATGGCAGAAGGCTTCGCTCCCACCCTTTCCTTTAGCCAGGATATGGCATCCATGGCAGAGTGGGTATCATCGATAACCTTCACCAAAGTTGGCGTTTCAATAGGCATCGTGAACGGCCTCCCCGTCGGTAACGACATTACCGTTACCGTCAACTCGACAGCACTTGAGATTGACAGTACTCATACCTACGCTGGAGCCGGCCCCGGGGCAACGGAAGATATCCAAGAGTTTGTCTCTTCCAACCTTACCCTTTCGCCCCTGCCGGCAAACCTCGATTTCGAGGCAACTATCGGCTTGGCCGGTTACCATAGCGAGGACAACACCTTAACGCTCAACAACATTGTAACGGGAACGAGCTATACCTTTGGCGGTGCTGTTTCTGCCATCGCAAACTGGGAGAGCGCAAACATCACGGCGCCCGCAGGAACCGGCATCGAGGGCACTTTCCCCGATGACGGATCCGGCATGAACCTCTCCGAACTCGGCGGATTCCTGCCTGAAGGGGTCGACTTCGCCGAGATCCCCGTTTACCTCTACATGAACGGCGCCCCCGAAGGACTCAACCCGAATATCAGCCTCAGCGCCACGTATACGGGAATCACCCAAGACCTCCTTGAAAATGCCATTATAGCCAACGCAGCCCTTCCAGACCTGACCCCCGACCCCACCAACGAAATGTTCATCACCCTGGAAGAGGGGAGTCTTTCGACAGACTCAATCACAACCTTCATTACAAACAACCCGGATCCTGGCCGTCCGGACCTCTCGGGGATTCTCAACAGCCGGCCCTTCGACCTTGTCATGGGTTACAACCTTAACATTACGAATTTAGAATTGGTTTCGGCTAATTTGGATGAAGTCGCAAACATCACCGCCGACCTCATCATCGTGGTGCCCGCATCCTTTACCGTACCGGATGAAGGGGTTCCCGTCACCGCCATTAACGACATGATCGTCATCGAATCGGACGTATTGGGAAGGACCTTCCCGTCCACAGGGGACGAGGAGTTCGGCATCGAAACAGCCCTCGACTTCCTCACCGGGATCAGTGTCAACATTGATTACGTCAACAATACCGGAATAAGACTGGAAGCACGGGTAAAGGCCTACCCGGATACAGCGGATCCGCTCAACTACGCCATCAACGAGAGTATCAATCTCGAAACAGGCGCAGACAGCAAGGTAATTGCATTGACCACAGAAGAACTCGCCCTGGTGCAGGAGGGCCCCTTCATCCCCGAAATTGAATTATGGATACCGGAAGGAACCCACACATTGAGCAACAACCCGGAAATAACCCTTACACCGAGTATTACTGTAAACTCCGACATCGATTATTCGATTGATTTGGGCAGCATCGGGGAGGGAAACTGATATGAAACGCATACTTGCACTACTTGCCTGCCTGTTGATCACAAGCACCGCATTCTCCAAGGAGCGACGCATTGTCGAGTTCGGGGCGGACGTTGGCGTCGGGGTATCGAACAACTACTTCTCCATCTTCGATGTCTACAACAACAACGAGGATAAAACACTCGTTATCGACTTCAACGACATGGCCAATCAATTTACCCATTCGGATTTTGCCATTTCAACAGATGTAGCCGTCAAATCATATTTCAATCTCAATCTCTCGAGTGACCTCAAGATGGGGGTCTTCGTCGCGGCGGATGCCTGGACCTACACTGCTATTCCCGGGGGACTTTTTTCCCTCATCGCGGACGGCAACGAGCTCAACCAGACCTACTCGGAGAGCCTCTTGATTCAGGCCAACACCTTTGCATCCGTCGGGGCAGAGCTCTACATGCGCACCGGGAAGCTGGGCATTCGCTTCGCGCCCAGTTACTTCATGCCCTTGATGGTTGTTCGGGACGCCACCGCAATATATAGTCTCTCAACAAATTCAAGCGGAACCATTACCGCCAGCACTGAAGTGGATATTCCCGTGTACAGCACGGTACCCCTCGAAGAACTTGATATAAACTCAATGGACAGCATGATCAATACCATTCTGGGTAACGGGGGCCTCGACTTCACTCTTGCCGCCGATTACCAACTGACAAAGGAATGGTTGCTGGGCGCTTCCTTGACCAACATCCCCGTATTGCCGGCCCGCCTCAATTATCGTTGGGACGTAAGTTCCTCTTTCAATTTCCAGATAGACAGTATCACCGATCAAATGATTGCAGAGACCATGCCCGAGCCCGACTTTGAAACAAGTTCTTCCTCCAGCACGGTTGAAGTTGACGACATCGTGCGGGCCATGAAATTCAACGCCACCGCCCTTTATACACCACGCTGGTTCAAACCCCTCTCCATTGAGCCAAATCTTGGCCTGGCCCTCTACGAAGGCCTCGTCTATGTTGACTTCGGGCTCAAGACCCAGCTCAACTTCGCCAACATCATCATTCTGCAAGCTGCAGCCGAGCGCCGGGACCTCATTTGGTACCAGCATGCGGGCCTCATCCTCAACGTCCGGCTTCTTGAAATCGAAGCAAACATCGGTATGGCATCCGCTTCCTTCCTCTCGAGCTACAGCGCAAACGGCCTCTACGGCATGCTGGGTATTCGGATCGGGATTTGAGAATCCTGAACGCTGTTTGAAAACGAGGAATTCATGCTGATGACGGGCCGGGCGAATGCCCGGCCCGTTTTTTTGCTTTACCGAGCCCGTTTCAAAAATTATCAATTTTTGAAACGGGCTAAAACAGCTCCCACATGAGGATGGCCCCAGCAGCCGCAACATTGAGCGAAAAGGGGTCGGCACAGCCAGGGCCCAGCAGGATGGCCGCGGCCCCCAGGGCCGCGGCGCTACGCGCCAGGGCCCCCAGATTGTCCGGGTCGCTCACCTGCCAAAGACACAGAAGGGGCCCTCATGCCGGTAATCCCTGTCGCGAAGCCCTTCAAAGAGAATCGTTACTTGTCGTCGGGACAGGTCGCCGCACAGAGCGGGATCTTGTTGCCATCTCCATCGACATTCACGAAGGTCACCGCCGTACTGAAGATGAGATATTCGTCGTGCTTGCCGCTGACCGGATCACACCAAACCTCTGTTCGATAACTGATGCTCGTGCGGCCGCGTTCTTCAAGGGCGACGTGGAAGCGCAAAATGGCACCAACGGGGGCCGAACGGACAAACTCGATCGAGTTCATGGCGCGGGTCACAAGCTTGCAGCCGGGGTTTTCGCGCGCAGCGGCGAGCCATGCGTACTCGTCGACCCATTTGAGGAGTTGCCCCCCGAAGAGATAGCCGTGGTGATTGAGGTGCTCGGGGCGCACCATGGTGTAGGCATCCATACTCATGTTGCAAAGATACTCCACCAGGGCCGTCATGCGCCAGCCTTTCGGCTTCTGCTCCTTCCCCGTGTGCGGGCAGGATACACGGGCCTGCGCCGCGAAAGCCGCTTACCAGTCTATTTCTTCGTATCCCCAGCGGTGCAAAACCTCGTTGGTCTTGCTGAAGGGCTTGGACCCGAGAAAACCCCGGTATGCCGAAAGCGGCGAGGGGTGTGCGCTCTTGATGATATGGTGCCGCTCCTGCGAAATGAAGGCCCCCTTCTTCTGTGCGAAGGCCCCCCACAGAATGAAGACCACGTGTTCTTTCCCCGCGGCGAGGGCCCGCAGGGCAGCATCGGTGAAAAGCTCCCAGCCCTGCCCCGCATGGCTGGCCGCCTGCCCCGCGCGCACGGTGAGGGTGGCGTTCAGCAACAGGACACCTTGGCGGGCCCAATGTTCGAGACTGCGGTCCGCGTGGGGCTCCCGCCCCAAGTCGTCACGCAGCTCGTTGAATATATTGACAAGGCTGGGCGGCATGTCGACTTCCGGGTGTACGGAGAAGGAGAGCCCGTTGGCCTGCCCCGGCCCGTGATAGGGGTCCTGGCCCACGATGACGACCTTCACCTTTTCAAAGGGACAGAGGTCAAAGGCGCGAAAGATGTCGCGAGCCGGGGGATAGACCCGGCTCGCCTGATACTCGGCCTTGACGAAATCGGTAAGGCGCGCAAACCAGGGTTCCTTGAATTCGGGGGCAAGTCGGGATTTCCAGCCCGCCTCTATACGTACGTCCATAGATCCATTGTATCAGAGGGGGCGCCCCACGGCCATCCAGTCAAGGCCAGACGGAGAGACGGCTTCACCGTTATACGGGACAAAGCGCATCTCCCGCGGCTCGCCGGGCAGCACATCGAAGTAGTTATCCGGGAAGCTCCCGGGGACCGGCAGATCCAGGAAGAGGTTTTTTACCAGGCTGTCGGCTTCCACCCTAATAATCAAGCCGCCGGTCCCCAGGCTTTCGGCCTCGATACGCGGGGCCGGGACGTCAAGGACAAGGTCCTTGACGGGCACGAAGTATGCCGTTCGCCGCTGGACCAGACGGGATCCAGAAGACATCCTGATGTCGGCAAAGCAGGCGCCGGCCGCATTTCCCGGGGGCAGGTCCTTGACCGCAATACACATGATTTCACAGACAGATGCCGGCGCAAGGGTACGGGAGTCGGAGCGAGCTATCAGCCGTGACCCATCGAAGCGCTTTATATCCACAGTGATGCCTACACCTTGGCGATTGGGGCTGTCGTTGAGGGCGAAGACACGAAGGCTATCTCCATCGCGAACTATGGAGAGGGAGAGGTCTGCGAGGGATTCGCGCAGGTAATAGTGAAGGGCCTTCCAATTGCCCTGATAGTCGATACTTGACCAGGAGGGGGCCGGCCAGCAGTCGTTGATTTGCCAGACGAGAGACCCCATACAGAAGGGGCGGCGCAGGCGGTGGGCTTCGACGGCGGTGCGAATACCTTCTGCCTGCAGAATTTGGGAGAGGTAGACGAACTCGGCGAAGTCCTTTGGCTGGCGGTACTCGCGTTCCAGATAATCCATGATGGCGCGATTGCCCACAAAGCTCTTCTGGTGGGCCTTCATGACCGCCGAGTCTATGTCGAGGTCCTCATCGCGGGCAAAACTGCGTATTGTCTTCATCTCCGGAAAGGATTGAAAGCCGAATTCGCTCATGAAGCGCCCGATTTTTTTATGGTATTCGTCGAAGGGTTCCCTCTGGTGCCAGACGCCCCAGTAGTGCATGTCGCCGCTTGTTGCGGCATGCGAGGAGTGCCGGGCTGCGGTCTTGCTCAAATCGACTTGGGGCGAGGAAGGCCAGTACGAGGCTTCGGGCAGAAGCTGTGTGAGGGCTGCGGGTATCAGCTCTTCGAAGATGCGAACGTATGCCTGCCAGATGCTACGTCGTTGTTCGCCGTTGTAGGCTTTTTTCCAGCCCCATCCGCCGTCCTCGCGGTACTCGACCCATGCGCTGTCCATTTCGTTGTTGCCGCACCACAGGGCAATGGAGGGGTGATTGCGCAGGCGGGTAATTGCGGCCTCAACTTCCTCCTTGACCGATTCAAGGAAGGCTTCGTCACCGGGGTACATTGAACAGGCGAACATGAAGTCCTGCCAAACCATGAGGCCGTATCGGTCGCAGAGTTGGTAGAAGTAATCGTCTTCGTAATACCCGCCGCCCCAGACACGTATCATCGTGAAGTTGGCTGCGGCACAGGAGGCCACTTCCCGTTCGAGGGTTTCCCGGCATACGCGGGCGGGGAATGCGTCGTTGGGGATATGATTGCCGCCCTTCATGAAGACGGGCCGGCCGTTAAGCTCAATGTAAAAACTGGTGCCCCACTCATCCGCTTCGCGCACGAGGCGCACCGAGCGCAAACCGGTTTCCACGGTCTTCTTGTCGAGGAGGCGGGCCGCGAACGCCTTTGTTCCATCAGCCCCCGTTCCCTCATCGAAGAGTTCCGCCGTAAAGGCATAGAGTTCCTGCGCACCTTGACCGCGGCACCACCAGAGCCGCGGATTCGCAATGGATATGTCGAAACGTATCTCATTACTACCCGGAGAAAGATTGACCCGCTGAAGGACAGAACCCTCCGGTGGCACGATGATATTGCTGCCTTGCCCTTGGTCCGGGTCCACATTTCCCCAGCGTATCGCGAGAAGACGTGATTCAGCTACAGCAGACTCCACACGGAAGCGCAGGAGAAGACGGGCGGTATCCGCCGTAACCTGTTTCTGCTCTATAAAGAAATCCTCTATGGATGCCTCATCCAGACAGATGAGCGAAACCGGTTTCCATATTCCGCAAGAGAGGAAGCGGGGGCCCCAGTCCCATCCGTATTGGTATGGCGCTTTCCGTGCGAATACACTGATTTTGGTATCGCCCAAGCCGCCGGTCTGCGACAGGTCGTTTGCGGCGGGATACATGAAGCCGTTCGCCTCGGCCTTAGGAAGGTCGACAGAAATGGGGGAGCGGAAGCGCACCAGAAGTTCGTTGGACGTTTCCCTGAGCAGATCACCCACCTCGACAGTGCGCGGGATAAACATGTTCCGGGTTTCAAGGACTACCGTCCCGTTCAATGAAACGGTTGCATAGGTATCAAGGCCCTCGAAACAGAGGAATTGTCTCCGAAGCGCGTTGCCGCATGCTGCATCGGTGGCATCAAAAACTAGGCGGTATTCCCAGTCCCTGCGGTCCAGGTCTTGAAGGGCCGCTTCATTGTCGCGATAAAAAGGGTCCTCGATGAGGCCCGAAGCCAAAAGGTCAAGATGGACATTCCCTGGAACAGAGGCTGGGAACCAAGTCCCGTTACCAACTTCCCTGAAGGTCCAATTATCATGCAGACTGATTTCTGTTCGCATACGGCTCTCCAATTGCTGCTTGTCATGGGGCGGCCCGCGGCCATCCCCTGCGCGTATTCCAAGCATGGCGGCGAGCCCGCCCCTCTGTCAACCTCGGCGCCTCTTCATCACTTCAAAACCCTACACAAGACAGGGAAGAGGAAACACTCTGCCATATTCACAATGCCGATATGGCCCTAAGATAGTATGCAAGACTGATAGCCTGTATCCGAACACGCCAAAAAGGGAGGCCCCATGGCCATACACTTTCATCGCGACCAATCCATCCTGCATCTGCAATCCGCCTCGACTTCCTATATCATCAATATTTATCCCTCAAAGATGATTGGGCAGCTCTACTGGGGGCCCCGACTCGAGGATGGCGACTTCTCCAACTTGGTCTCGCTCGTCAACCGCAACAACACGACAGATCCGGCAAAGATCGACTACGAGGGCATGGAGGACGTGCTCTTCCAGGAGTACCCCTGTTACGGTACCACCGATTTCCGGCCGCCGGCCCTCCAGGTTCTTCAAAATGACGGTTCGAGCATCAGCAGCTTGCGCTATGTTTCCCACCAGATCATTGGCGGGAAACCGGCACTTGCGGGCATGCCCGCCACCTGGTGCGCCAACGACAACGATGCAGACACACTCGTCATTGTCCTCAAAGATGAACTCACCAAACTAGCCGTCGAACTCTCGTACACGATCTTCCAATCAACCGGGGCGATAGCCCGCAGCGCCCGCATCACCAATGCCGGTACTTCCCCCGTCCAATTGCGCCACGCCCTCTCGATGGCCATCGACCTCCCGCCACAGGACCTGGACTTCATCCACTTCCAGGGGACCTGGGCCCGCGAACGCGAGCTCATCCGCCAGCCGCTCAAGGGGGGCAGCCATCTTGTGGAGAGTACGCGGGGTATTTCCAGCCATCAGCAAAATCCCTTCATTGTCCTTGCCTCCCCCGACTGCGGCGAAGAGCGGGGAACAGCATACGGTTTTTCACTCGTGTGGTCGGGCAACTTTGTCGCCAGGGCAGACAAGGACCAGTTTGGCAGCACCCGCGTCCTCATGGGGATAAACCCCTTCGACTTTTCGTACAAACTGGAAACAGGCGAATCCTTCCAGACCCCCGAGTGCCTCATGGTCCAATCCGACGCCGGCTTCGGCGACATGTCGCGCCGCTTTCACCGCCTCTTCCGCGACAAGCTTGTACGCGGCAACTGGGCAAAAAAAGAGCGCCCCATACTCGTGAACAACTGGGAAGCGACCTATTTCGACTTCACCGCAGACAAAATACTCGATATCGCGCGCGCGGGAAAAGAATTGGGCATAGACCTCTTTGTCCTGGACGACGGGTGGTTCGGCCACCGCGACAGCGACAACTCGAGCCTGGGCGACTGGTTCGAGGATCGTCGAAAGCTCCCGGACGGTCTCAAGGACCTTGCCGAACGCGTGACCAAAGAGGGCCTCATGTTCGGCCTCTGGTTTGAACCGGAGATGATCTCCCCCGATTCCGAGCTCTACAAGGCCCACCCCGACTGGTGTCTCCACGTCGAAGGGCGCCACCGCACACAGATTCGAAATCAGTATGTCCTCGACCTCTCGCGCAAGGATGTGCGCGATGGCATCGTCGCAATGGTCAGCGAAATACTTTCCACCGTTCCCATCTCCTACGTTAAGTGGGACATGAACCGGCCCCTCACCGAAATGGGATCGGCAAAACTTCCCGCAGATCGCCAACGGGAGATCTCTTACCGCTACGTTATGGGCGTCTACGACATGATGGAACGCATCACCAGTGCCTTCCCAGAGGTGCTCTTCGAGGGCTGCTCCGGCGGCGGCGCGCGCTTTGACCCCGGCATCCTCTACTACATGCCGCAAATTTGGACGAGCGATGATTCCGACGCCGTCGAACGCCTCAAAATCCAGTATGCCACGAGCTTCGCCTACCCCGTTTCGACCATTGGTGCGCACGTCTCGGCCAGCCCCAACCACCAGTGCGGCCGGGTTACCCCATTGGAAACCCGCGGTAATGTCGCGATGTCGGGCAACTTCGGCTACGAATTGGACCTTACAAAGTTCAACGACAGCGAAAAAGAGGTCGTTAAGGGGCAGGTGGCCTTTTACAAGAAATATCGCCGCCTGGTCCAAAACGGCGACCTCTATCGGCTCAAGAGCCCCTTCGAGGGAAACGAAACCGCCTGGACCATTGTTTCGACCGATAAAACGGAAGCCTTCGTCATGTACGCAAGCGTACTCGCCGTCCCGAATCCACCGCTGCGCGTCTTGAAGCTCGCGGGGCTCGACCCGGCAGCACTGTACCGCATCGAGGGGCCCACGACTTACCGCTGCCGCGGCGACCAACTCATGCAGGCGGGCTTGCGCTTGCCCACGAGCTGGGGCGACTTCCAGAGCGCGGTCTGGGTCTTGAGCAAGGAATAGGCCACGGCTGATAGTCCTCTCCGCGCAGGCTGTTGGCATGCACGGAGAGGCTCGCCGGCTAGCTAAGCCTGTGTCGGGCTCTCGACCGGGCCCAGGTAGCTCTCGCGGCGCGCTCCCGCCCACACGATGACCCGCTGCAAAACGGGTCCCGGATCCACAAACCAGTAGCGCAAGCGGTGCGGGCCCGCGCCCAAGCGTCCAAGCTCGAGAAATACCCGGCGTACGTTGTCCGCTACGGCAACATCCCAGCTCTTTTCACCATACACTCGCAGGGAAGAAAAGGGTTCCGCCGTACACTCGGTCACATTGACAATGGTCACCGGCGTTTCATCAACAGAAATCCCCACTCGAAGCCCCTGTGCCCCCATGAAGGCGTTGTCCGGCGAAAAGTGCAATTCCACCGTTGCGTCGGCCTCTTCGGGAAAGAGGAAACGATATCCCACACAGGAAGCCCGAAGGGCCGGGTCCACCAGAGCGGGATCGCCATCGGGTCCCAAGGGCCGCCCTGCAGGGAAGGCTTGCAATCCATGGGCCGTACGCCCCATGCCGGGAAGCACCCGCCACTCCAAGCCGCCAAGGGCCACTTCCTCCGCAAAATGTCCGGCCTCGATGGCGACAACCCCGCCACTGGCCACATACAGGGAAGAAGTATCACCTTCGCCCTTTGCCGGCAGCACACAATCCACCCGCAACGGGATACTTGCCCCCGACGCAGCGCCCTGCCCGCCGCGGGCCCGGCAAATGAGTTGTGCGCTGTTCCGCGCGCCACCGGGAACAAGGTCCGGATGGGATGGATTGACGCACACCCGTATCTGTTGTTCCGTATCGAGAACGAGGATGGGCGCATCGACCACAATCCATGGTGCCGTAGCCACACACTCGATTTCCACCGCTTTTCCACAGACTGTCCACAGCTCGACACGATACTCTTCGCCCTTTGCGCCACAGAAAAGCGGCAAAACACGACTATCTGCCACTTTTCCCGCCTGTGCGCACAGCCAGGACTCATCTCCCTCAATGGACAAGGCGAAGATTGCATCGGCCGGGCAGGCCGTTTCGACCAGCTCGCTCAAGGCGGGCAAGACATCTTCATCGGGCTGTTGCCAATACGTATAGCTTATATGGTGCTGATCCATCATGTGATGCCACTTGCCGCCGGCAATCTCGTTGTTGTAGATCGCGCGCATGGCAATATCCTTCTCGAAACAGGCCCGAACAATGGCGGCCTCTGCACAAGCGCGCGGCCGCCCCTGTGCCGCATAGCGTCTGTTTCGCGCGGTCGCTACATGCAAATTCACCAGATTCGCACTTGCGCACACCGGATACTCGACCAGTTGATAAAAAGCATCACGATACATCGGCGGCAAAACGTCCTTGATATCGTTCACCTTTACGACAAGCCGCCCGTACTCGTCCAACACCCTTTCGGCCTCGTTGAAACTCGTCAAGCTGTACGTCTCCGGCCCCAACAGCTCCGGCTTGCGCCGCCCGTTCAAAAAGGCATAGCCGGTCAAACACTCGGCAATTGCCGTGCAAACCGGTTCCCCGCAAAGCGAAAACTGTTCGCGCGCCCAACGAAGGGCATACTCATCGAGACGGTCCGCGGGCCAATCGGCAGCCTGCCAGGCATAGTCGAGAAAGAAACTCAAGGGATACTCAAGCGGTTTGATATCCCCCACGTTGACAATCCACAGACGGTCGATACCCCCCGCCGCCGCCATTTCCAGCTGCTGGCGCACCCGCGGGATCGGGCTCGTGTTGATCCACTTGTAATTTCGCGGTCCACCTACATAGTCGAAGTGATAATACAGGCCATACCCGCCGCTTCGACCTCGATCATCCTTTCGCGGCAAGAGGCGAATGTTCCCCCAATTGTCGTCACAGAGCATCACGAGGATATCATCCGGCACCGTGGCGCCATTCTCGTAGTATTCCTGCACTTCCTTGTATACCGCCCACAGCTGGGGCACCGTCTGCGGCTCACACCCGCATACATCGGCGATAATACCGCGCTGGGTATCGAGGATATCGTACAGGACCTCGTCCCGGCTTTCGTCACTCAAGGCCTCATCGCCATCGCCCCGCATCCCCACCGTCATGATGCCCTCAAAGCCCTTCTGCCGCTCGACCGCTTTCTTCCAAAAAGAAACAATGGTCTCCCGGTTGGTCTCGAGATTCCAGGGGCCCGACCCGTAACGCTGCCACTCCTTCCATGCCCTCATCAAGGGTTCGTGGTGGGACGTCCCGATTATCACCCCCATCTCATCGGCAAGGCGCGTATTCTCCGGGTCATCATCGTGGAAACAATCGTTCCACATGGCCGGCCACAGGTAATTGCCCTTCAAACGCAGCAAGAGATCAAAAACATGCTCATAAAAGACATGGGTGAATCCCCCGAATTTTTCATGGACAAGCCCGCCAAGGCAGGGATATTCATCGTTAATGAAGAAACCGCGAAAGCGTACATCCGGCTCGCCCGAATACCATGGCCCACCGACCACACACACGCAATCGGCCTTTTTCGCCGGGACATCGGCAAACCAGTGCCAGGGCGATACCCCCATGCGGCGCGAAAGCTCGTACAGGCCGTACATCGTGCCACGCTTCCCGGCACCGACAACAACAAGGGCCCGGCTCACGCCAGGCAGGGGATCATCCACCAAGGCCAACAAGAAGGCCTCACGGCCTCCCTCAAGCAGGGCCAAATCCACCCGCCCCGCCATACGCAAGTCTGCAACAAGGGAAGAATGCCCCAGGGTCCCCACCAAAACCAACTCGCCGGAGGCGCATTCAACATCCTCCCGTACGACGGGACTCTGGCCGGTAACCGCCGCCACATCGGCGGCAAACGCGCGCGCGGCGCGCTTTACACCCGCATATTCATCGGACGCGACACAGATCGAAAGCGCCCCTGCGGCATTCGCTATCACCAAACCACCGGGTACTTCCTCATGCACAAGCACCGTATCGCGTACAGAGAGTCTGTTCACCTTGTTTCCTCCGGTAAAAGGCAGGTTCGAACCAATACAAAGGTCGTGCGACATTGTTTCAAGCCTGTTCCAGGCTTGAGTCTCGCAGATGGATGCCGTGTCGCCTATAAAGGGTTTTCCGTATTTGAGAATATACTTTACACCTTGACACTCCTTGATTCACTCGATATACTTGGTTTTGAGTGTGAGACCACACGACTTTGTACTGTCTTTCCTGTTGTTGTTCTGCTAACGTATTTTGGGTAAAGGCGATTGAGCCAGTTATTCTGAAAGATCGGTCTGAATTACTTCACGTCTCGGGATTGAACCTGCCACACAGTCTTGTATGTCTCCTCTCAAGCCCCTTCAGGGTATGTGTATTTTGCACATTAACCATGGGGAGGAATAATTGAAGACCCGCAAAAACGGGCAAGGGAGCCATAATGGCTAAAAAACTGTACGTAGGTAACCTTTCCTATGGCACAAACGAAGACGGCCTCAACACGCTGTTCTCCTCTTTCGGCACCGTAGAGTCCGTAAAGATCATCACCGACCGCGATACCGGCTACTCGAAGGGCTTCGGCTTTGTCGAGATGAGCAGTGACGAAGAGGCCGCCAGCGCCATCTCCGGCACAAATGGCCGCGAGTACGATGGCCGCCAGCTCCGCGTCAACGAAGCGATGGACAAACCCCGTCGCGACCGCGATGCCGGTGGATACCGCTGGTAATTCGCCTGTCCGTTACGCTTCTTTTTGAATCGTAACGGAAGCAGAGAAGCTGATTGCGCCTTGGCGTGATCAGCTTTTTTTTTTGTTAATTTTTGGAGGGGGCGCAGCGCCTTCTCTGTGCAGTCGGCCAGCCCATACGCACTCGCCCGCCAGCCACCAGGGTCAAGCCGCCTGCGGCTTGACCCGACGCCCCCCGCGGCCGGGCCAGCGGCTTGCCATGGCGGGTCTCTGCGAGCCCCGCCTGCTGCCCGGTCCCCGCAAGCCCCGGGTCCCGGCCTCCCCCCGCGAAACAGCACGGGCAATACAATTTGCGGGTGACGCACACAGCGTCGGCCGGCCAGCGCCTACAGTGCCAAGCTGTCGAAGAGGGTCTTCATGATCGAGGGAAGCGCAATGAAGTTACCTATCGCCCCGCCCAGCGAAGAGAGGAAAAACACCAACAGGGCACGGGTAATGCGGTTCCGGTAAAATCCTTTCACAGAGGTAATGTCGTCGGTCAGGTGTTCCAGGTCCAGAACCCGCGGTTTGCGCAGCGTCGCCTCGGCGACGCCGGAAAAGACCCCCACCGCCAAAAAGGGGTTGATGGTCCCAATGGGGGCGGCAAAAAAAGACGTAATTACCGAAAGCGGGTGCCCCAGAGCCGCAATACAGCCCACGGCGGCCAAAGAGCCGTTGAGCAAAACCCACTGAATCAACATCTTGAGGCTTATGTCGGCGTCTGCAAAGAAGAAACCGCTGGCAATAAGGGCGACGAGCAATATGGGAATAACCCAGCCGGCAGCCTTACCCCACACAGAAGGGGGCGGCAAAACTTCAATTTCAGATACATCGGTTTCGGCCTCTTTGGCGGCGAGTTTCTCCAGCCAGGAGACCACCCCGCCCATATGCCCCGCCCCGATGACCGCAACCAAACGAAACCCCTCGCTCTCGAATATTTTCGTCGCCAGATAGCGGTCGCGCTCGTCAATAAGCACTTCTTTGACGGCGGGAAGGAAATCTGCCAGCTCTCCCATCATCCCGTCAAGTTCATTCTTGTTCTTGAGGGATTCTATCTGCGCTGCATCCATTTTTTCGGTTGTAAGAGCGCTCGAAAGCAAAGCCGTCATGAGTTTCGCCTTGCTCCACAGCCCGCACTTGGACCATGCGCGCTTGAGCGTCAGGGAAATATCCCGGTCGCAGAGGGCCGTCGGGATACCCATTTCGGCGGCGACGTCCAGGGCTTTACGCATCTCGTCGCCGGGTTTTACCCCCATACTGGCCCCAAGCCGTTTCTGGTAGCTGGACAAGACGAGATTGGCCAGAAGCAGAAAGCCGCGGCCTTCCTTGAGCACCCGCCGAATGTCCAGGCGCTCCCATGAATTCTCTTCCACCATGGCGTTGTAGCGGCCTTGATCCAATTCGACACAGACACGGTCCGGCGACTCCGCACGAATGATGTCACCAACTTCGTCAACGCTCTCTTTGGATACGTGGGCGGTCCCTACCAACACAATTTCGCGCCCGGCAAGACTCAGGCGCCGTACGGTATCACTCATTGCAACTCCTGTATTGTCTCGATCGCTTCTTTGAATTTCTTGAATACCGGCCCCTCGCCGGGGAATGAGGCCGGTGGAATGACACCCCCAGCCATGTGGTCATGACCACCGCCCTGCCCCAGACCGGCGAGGGCCCTTTTGAGCAGAGCGGCCGCAGACAAATCCGGGTTGCGGCTTCGAACCGACACGTGGTAATCATCCCCCCCGGATTCCATTATTACCGTCACCGAAATTTCCCGTAAACGCATGAAAAAATCAGCCAATATCGAGATGAGCTCTTGGCTGCAATCGATTGGGACCAGTGTAAAAAAGAGGTTCCCCTCAACCTGTGCATGAGAAAGCGCCGCTTCTATTTGTGGAAGATCCTCAATACTCAGGGCCGTGCGCAGTGTACTCGTCCCAAACTCCCAATCGGCTATAAAGAAAATGCGTTGTAGCGCCGCGAGATCCATGGGGCTTACCCGACGCCCCAGAAAATCGGTATCCATCTGTATGCCCATCAAGAGAGCGGTCGCGGTGTCGCGGTCGGGCTCGCGGCCCGCTTCCAACCACAAATCTGCGACAATGCTCGCACAGGCCCCATAGCTCGTACGCACATCCACCCAGGGGCAGTGGAGGTCCCCGGGGTTCGGGTGATGGTCCACCACGCCCAATACCGTTCCGGCAAGGGGGCGGGCATTTACCCGCAGCGGACTGCCATCGACGACAAGGCTCTGCCAATCGGCAAGAGCCGGCATATCACTGTCATGCAGACATTCAAGCGGTATTCCCAGCTGCCCCACCATTGCGAGCAGTGAATGGCTGCGCAATCGCCCCCGATACACAATACGGGTCGGATACCCGAATTCTGCAAGAAGACGCGAGAGACCCCACGCACTTGCAACTGCGTCGTGGTCGGGATAGTCATGAGTCTGGATGACCAAGCGAGCATCCCCGGCATGGGGCCAGCGCTCTTCAAGACAGCACAGAAGCTGCCCGAATCCGTGATTCACGAGTCAATCAACCTTTTTCATGGGCTTCAATAGCCCACTCGTTCAAGCGCCATTCAACAATGGCCTGAACGTTCATGTCGCGTACCTGCAAGTGATATTTGAGAGCCAAAATATCATTACCCTTGATCTGATAATACTGGGCGAGATAATAAAGCATACGTGCCTTTTTATCGGTAGCTTCTTCCCTTTCAATCCGAACCGCAATGTCCACATCCCCACTCATATCATGGAAGAGCCGTATTAGCTGCCATTCAATCTTGTCCCGGGCAACCAGCTTGAGAACGTCTGCAAGCAGGGCCTTGGCGGCTTTGTCGTTTTTCCCCTTACGCAGGGCGAGCCCAGCCAACAAGGCATAATGGTGATGGTCTGGCGCCTGTTCGAGCGCTCGTCCAAAGGCCTCTGCCGCTTCCATCCAACGACCATCATGCAGGGCCAATACACCCATTGCCTCAAATGCAAAGTAGTAATCGGGGCGCAAGGAAGCAAGAACGCGATAATCCCGCTCGGCCTCTTTCAAATGCCCAAGTTCATCATGAATACCGGCTGAATACACATAGGCAATAAAGTTGTCAGCATTCAAGCCCTGGGCCTTTTCAAGATCCGCGAGGGCCTCTTCCTTTCTCCCCAAGTCAATCAAAAGGCGTGCTCTGTCAACAAGATACCAATAATTGTCGGGGTCGCGTTCAAGCGCAGCATCCTGATCCTTGAGTGCATCAAGATAGAGATCATAGGCCTTGTAGAGGCGGGCTCGGGCCGCAAAAGGATCGGCAAAATCCGGCCAGTACCCAATCGCCCGATTCAAGTATTTCTCTGCCTCTTCGGGCTTGTCGTTTCGAGCCAAAATACTGGCCTTACCCAAGAGCGCTTTCATGTTTCGCTCATCGGCCTTGAGGCTCTTCGTCCAATACTGGTCTGCCAGTTTGTAGATCTTTCGACGGTAAGCAAGTTCACCGAGCTCCGCCAGGGAATCGGCATGTGCCGGATCAAGGGCAACGATGCGTTCCAGACTATCTTTATACTGATCATCATCACCCTTGGCACGAGCCAGTGTCGCACGAAGATGGAGCGCTTCCGCATTTTCAGGGTCACGCGAAAGCAAATCCTCCACTTTTACCGCGGCCTCATCGAATTTTCCGGCCGATATCAATACTGATGATTCAAGAAAAAGCATTTCCGCTTCGTTGCGATCCTCGGGAGAAAACGATCCAAATCCGGCGAGCGCCTTCCCCATGTCACCACTCTCGAGAGCGGCAAGGATGAAATTCAGAACATTCTCGCGGGAATACTCTTCCTCACCCGGCTGCTCGGGAGCAAGCAAAGGGTCCTTCTGTACCGAAACAGGAGAAGACGTACAGGCGAAAAAACCGCCTAACATAATGATAACAACAAGTTTTACAGGGAATCTTCGCACGCATGGCCTCCGGGAAAAATCCATTTACAGATACTTGGACGGGGGTCCGGGGCCTTATAGTAGCCCATAGGCGAGCCTTCTACAAGTTGCAAATAATCAAGCACACTGGTATCCTGCACATCCCATGAAATTGATGAAGACCCAGCCAATACGGCGTCTACTGCTCGCATATGCAGTGCTTTTTGCCTCGCTTTTTGGCATAATACTTGTTCAATTTACCAGCAACACCTCCTTCACCCATTACGTTGGCTCAATGATTCTCAATGGCCACTACTCTCGTGATAAAACCCGTCAAGACCCATCAAGCCCGGATGAACGCGGTATTTCCGGCCCTCTTTCAATCACTTTTGGGGGGCTTGAATTTGATTTCAATGATGAACTCGTTCGCACTGGCAATAATGGAAGAACAACAGAAATCTGTCGCCCGCTTTCTTTTATCAAGGATTTCGAGACCGTCAGCATCAAGCTTTCGGATGATTCAGTTATTGCACTCAAAACCGTGTACACCGCAGGAAAAGAAATACTTCGCATATCTGCACAACTCTCCGACGACACACAGGATATAACCATTCCCTTCGACGCTCGTCTTGATGCACTAATAAAAGCAGAAAACAATGGACAATTCACCATCGAAACCAAGGGGCAAGTATACCTTTTTACCGACAGCGTCATATCTCTCAAAGACAAGAGCCTTCGACTATCCCGTCGCAGTCCAATCGCCAATTATGGAATGTTGCAAGCCCAGGCACGTATAACACCTGCCGATCTTGTACCAAATAGTTACAACGACGCCATTACCAACAAGTCCCATATTGATACATGGATTCAACAGGCATTCAGAATTTGGGAACGTGATATGGCGGAAACAACCAATGAAGATACAATTTTGGCCTACATCCTTGAATCCCAAGCCCGCAACAATTATCACGCAGCAGTAGCTACCGTCCCCAAATCCTTCCTGGACTCCGGCAACATGACAAGACAAACAAGCCCCTACCTTGGGCGCCTTGAACTTGCCCTAGACGACTTGGAGCGACATGAATCCATTCGAACTAACGAAATAATCCGTTTGGTGCGAGATAAAAACCCGGAACTCTTTATTCAAGAAAACCTCGTATCCTTTCTTACGGACAACATGCCGGTTATACTCGAAGAAGATATTCCGGAGATGATACGGAATATGGATGTTTCCAACATTGATCCTGCAATGGCCGTTAATATCCTTGAAGCATGGGCAGAGTGGTCCATCCTCTGGCCATCCCGTACGAACCCATTCGACCGCTTGATAGATCAATCTGAATATCTTGTTTCCCGGCTCTTGCGCCCCCTTTCAAGCAAACTTTTATTCCCGGTAATAAATGATTACATCGATTCCTCTATAGCACTTCGACTCGTTCGCGTACTTTCTCTCTATGCCCGACAAAGTGGAAATGACAGCTGGGAACTCTTGTCCAACAGTCTTTTTCTTTCCCTCATTTCTCTGGCCGATGCAAATTTGGACATTCCTGGAGGCATGTCCATCAACCAAGAGAACGAAATCTTCGGGAAACGCGGCAACATTCCCTCATCTCGTATCTACTTGGCCCTCGACCGCAATCAATCGCGCCCCGCCACCATCAAAAAATCCGGCTGGAAGAATACCTCGCTCTCGATTTGGAGCGCTTTACCCGATGTAAAGAGTATTGAAACAGACCGATTTATGGATATACGCTTTTCCACTACACAAGATCACACCCACTATGTAATAGTTCGCGGGGTAGAACCATTTTCTTCGATATTCATAAATAACGAGAAAGTAGCGGGAAATATACGATTCGAACGGAATGAAGCGAGCGGATGGCAATACCTTCGTTCACAAAAAGCCCTTCTCCTCAAACTCAAGGCCAAATCCAACAATACGAGGCTTCAAATTGTGTACATCGAAGCGCGACCTGTAGCACCAAAACCGGTGCCGGCGACAGAAGATGAACAAGAAGCAAACGGCAACCAAACGCCTCGTTCAAACGATGAGGATTCGCCAACAGAAGAGGTGGAAGATACACTCAGAGCGCCGCCCTCCGTTCCACTCCAATGGCGGTCTATTCCAAGAGCGCCACGCCCTCTTCCATAAGGAGCGAGCGTTCATCATCTTCATCTGCGATAATACTTGCGGCAAAATATCGAGCCATCGCTGTTTCTGTTGTCAGCGGCCCCATCGGGATAACCCCCTCCCGCCAGAGTTCTCGTGAATTGACGAATTCAGAGAATACAACCGCCTCTTCCTGTTGCGAAGTACAATAAAAGTGGACTCCATGCTTGCGTCCATACGCCAATAACGGACGCAACGTGTATATACCGGCACTAAAACAACCCGTGCCGCTATCCCATAGTTCAAGAAATATCGTTCGTACACCGGCATCTATCAATGAGGTCAAATAATCCGCGCGCATCCCGGGATACACCCGCACCAACGCCATGGAATTTGCAGCATCCTCCAAAATCTGTGTTAAAACAAACGCGTCTACATCATCCAGTGTATCGAGCATCGAAGACCCTTCACGAATATGCCCCAAACCCAGCCAATTTGAAAATGTGGCAACAGGCCCCCCCAAAAATTTCAAATTGATTGGCGAATATTCTTCCCCATCAAAAACAACATGAACGCCATTTTCCCGCTCGGCTGCCAAATGTAAAGCGGCTTTCATGGACCTACGGGCACTCGTTCCCTCTGTGGAAATGGAAGAGGATGCAGTAAGAACCAATGGGAGCCCGGCCCCGGCCAAGAGCCAATACATAAGGGGCGCCGTCCACGCGAGGGTATCGGTGCCATGGAGAATAACTATCCCCCGAGCCGTCCCTGATTCAATAATTTCCGCAACAAGGGCAATAGCCTTGGCCCAATCAGCAGGTTGAATATCCTCCGACATGATTGCACGAGACTCCGAGACTTCAATTCGCACACGAATACCAGGCAATTCATCGAGCCCCGTCTCTACCAAGGACTCCAGAACAGGGCCTCCTGCTGCTTCAATCAGGCCCTCCGAATTACGTTTCCCGGCAATTGAACCACCCATGGAAACAACATATACCAACGAGACAGAGAGAATATCCCGCATGATATCCCGTACCATTCCGGGTTCCGCCAACCCCTTGCTTTCCTGCATGACGGCCCCCACCAAGAAATGCATGGGACGAGAATCACCTGTGCGTACAGAAGAGAGTTCTTCCGGATAACGATTCAACACCGTTTCTATCAAATTGCGAACGGCAACAGGATCGCTAATCAGAGCCCAGCCATTTGTTTCGAGAAGAACATCCGGTTCTTTATTTTCCTCCATGACTGCAAGCACCAACTTCCTGCAAACCGCCTTGTTTATCCTTTTTTCAGCAAGTAGCACAAGAATCCGGGCCAATCTCTGCGGTGTCAATGCTATCTCCGCAAGGGATACACCACGATCCTTCAACTCCCTCAATACAAAAGACGAAAGCCAATACGCAACATCTCGTGAATCAACTCCTGCAGCCACCGTTGATTCAAAAAAAACAGCACGGCTTCGCTCCTCGGCCAAAAAAGCGGCTTGCACGGGAGGCAATCCATAGCGCTCTACCAACACTTTTCGACGATCCGCAGGAAGATCCGGAATGTCCAGCATCTCGTTTTCCGGAATTATTGAGAGAAGGCTCCTCGAAGTACATTCGGTCAAGGGAATAAATACCGGAGGAGCATCCAAACGCCTTTTCCTGAAGGCCTCCGTTATCTCACGTTTTTCGTTCCAAATCCGGCTTTCCGCTTCTACAGAATCACCAGCACTCAAGAGCGCTTCCTGCCTGAGTAACTCGGTATTGATAGCCTTTCGGACAAAGTTGACAGAATTGAGGTTTCTCAATTTTACAAATACCGATGGGGGTTCGGGATAAACATGCACAGCAACATGGGCATTACAACGCAAAGACGTATCTATTGATGCAGGGGAAACCAAACCGAGATACTGTATTCGGGAGCGAAGCTCGGCCAAGAAAAGCGCTGCTTCCTCTCCAATTTCCATATCAGCCTCGGTACGAATACGCACGCTTGGCAAACCTGCATTGCGATAAACCATACGGGTCTGGCGACCTGAATGAGCTAATCTGCCCGCATCCTCTTCTATACGAATCTCCCTGATTCTTATATTTCGTTTCCTGCCATGAAAGACAATGGGTACATGCCCATCCCGTCCAATCCTCACCGAAAGCCCGGTTATATAGACACCAGATGGCATAATCGGTGTCGTTGTATTTTTTTCGCAGACAAGCTCCTGCTCAAGTTCCGCATTTACCGCCCGCGCCAACATAAAAGCAGCCCGAAACGCCATTTTGTTGAATTTTGCTGTTTCCAGATTTTCGCCACGACATACCGGACAGTGCGAAAGCGTGCCATCTACCGTTCTTCCACAGGTACAAAAAGCCTTTTCGCCAGTAATCAGGAGAAGCCGCGTTTCAAGCGCGATGGAGGAAGTATACACTGATAGCCCCTTTTGCTAACTATGCGAACTGCGCTTTATGCTGTCAAGCATTTGCCCTTCATACTTCACAGTGTCATTGCACGGATGAAATCTTTCGTTTATCATACCTTCATGGCGGGAAAGCGCTTTACGGTACTCGACCTCATAGATATCGATCTCAAAGAGCACAACTCCCTCAATTTGAGTTGTATTGGCGGGAGAAAGGGTTTGGCACGCGAAATCGCCATGGCCGATCTCAATCGTCCCGGTTTGGCGCTCTCCGGATTCTTTGACTCCTTTGCCTTCCAACGAATTCAAATATTTGGTCGTGGCGAAGAGGCCTATCTTCGAAAATTGAGCGAAGACAACAAGACTGATACCGTCGAAAAGCTCCTGGAATACCCAATACCCTGCTGTATATTCACGCACAGTCTCTCACCAGACCCGCGTTTTGCAGAAATTGCCGAAAAAAACCAGTGCCCTCTCCTTCAGACTGATTTGGCTTCATCAGAATTCTCTTCCCGCATCCTCCGTGTGCTCTCAAATCTCTTCGCTCCGCAAAAAAGCATGCATGGGGTCCTTGTTGAAGTATATGGCGTCGGCATCCTCATACTGGGCGATAGCGGGGTCGGCAAGAGTGAAACAGCTCTGGAACTTATTGAGCGCGGTCATCGCCTCGTCGCCGACGATGTCGTCGACATTCGCTGCGTTAACGGGAATGTTCTCCTTGGAGCCGGCGTCAACAAAATCATTGGACACCATATGGAGATTCGAGGCTTGGGTATTATCAATATAACCCACCTTTATGGTGTAGGCGCCATCAGGGACAAGAAACAAATCCAACTGGTTGTTGAACTGGAAGAGTGGGATTCGGAGAAGGTTTATGATCGTATCGGCACTTCCGAACACTTCATGGAGATCCTCGGGGTCAATATTCCACACCTCCAGATACCGGTAAAACCCGGTCGAAACATTCCCATAATAATCGAAACAGCTGCAATGAATGAACGACTAAAAAAAATGGGCTATCATTCTGCCAAGAAATTCAATCAAAATGTTCTCAAATGGATTGAAAGCGATGCCG
Organism: uncultured Spirochaetales bacterium; assembly: GCA_964541755.1. Classification (GTDB taxonomy): domain Bacteria; phylum Spirochaetota; class Spirochaetia; order Treponematales; family Breznakiellaceae; genus CAZIRF01. The sequence continues at coordinate 118,810 of CAZIRF010000002.1, forward strand.
CTCGATCCATGAATCTTTCTCAAGATGATATTATTTGACCCAGGAGCCTGTATGACCGAAAAAATGGTGACGATAAAGAATCGCGCCGGTATTCACGCACGTCCCGCTGCCCTCCTTGTCCAGACAGCAAGTAAATTCAAATCTCGAATTTTCATAGAAAAGGACAACGACAAGATTAACGGGAAATCAATCATGGGTATTATTACTCTCGGAGCAGGCTATAATACAGCCCTCAAGATCTCTGCTGATGGCGAAGACGAAATGGATGCCGTTGATGCGCTCTGCAAGCTCTTTGATTCCAAATTTGAAGAGGATTGATATCTCATAGCAAGGGAGGCTCTGCCTGAATACTATCAAGGCCAAATTTTCCATTCTCGGCCTCCCTGCTCTCATTTTTTTCTATCTCCTAACCACTGTCTTTGCATCATTTTTTTCTTCCCGCATCTTTTCAATGTACCTGTTTAAAGATGAAACTATACCCACCGCCCTTCTTTTCATTCTGCTCTCTTTACCGTTGGCTGTTTCTCTCTTTCTTGTCGTCTATGCAATACGTTTGATACCTGGACTTCGCCTCAAAAAAGCAGGCGGGCGACTTCGCAGCCGCCTTTTTCTTTTCTTCGTCATGACCGTGCTTTTTTCCTCCCTTCCCTCTACGTTTATTAGCTCCAGGCTAATTTCCGAGATTACGAGAACTTTTTTCTCCATGGATGTTGAAAAAACCATTAAGGATACTCGCTGGTTTGCCCTGGATGCCTGGAAATTCCGCCTGGAAGCTCTCGAGCAAGTAAGTTCATCAAGCAAACTCGTTCTGGCCCTTGAACTCGAAGCACAGGGGCTTCGGGAAGAAGCCCTTGATCAACTTTCCTCTGTTCACAGTGAACTTCTCGCCGTACAAAGCTTTCGTCGTATCGACAATCAAACATGGCAGGAAGATCGTTTTACCGGAGAGAAATCCTTGCATTTGACGGAAGCCCCCTCCAGCAAGGCAGGCTTTCTCTCCAGAAATGAAGCTCGAGACAAGGATTGTATTCGCTACATTCGCTTGGTCAATGACCGATCCATGCTCGTCGTAACCTTTTCCTTGGGCAAAGATTTTGACAAACGTATCGAAAGACTTGATCACGCAGAATTGATAAATGACACCGTATCCTCAATTCGCGACCGGGTCGACTCCATTACTCTTTTTCTGTATATGCTTTTTTCCCTGCCTTCTCTCTTTATCGCCCTTGTCATTGCATTAAGTCTAAGCGACCAGGTCGCCAAACCGGTTGTAGAACTCTCCAAAGCCACTGCAAAAGTTGCAAATGGCGATTTTTCCGTACGAATTCCAAGTGCGCCAAATGATGAACTTGGCGGCCTTGTTGCCGCCTTCAACATGATGGTCAGCGAGCTTAAAATTACCAATGATCTCTCTATACGAACAGAGAAAATCAGTATCTGGCAAGATATTGCACAAAGGCTCGCCCACGAAATAAAAAATCCACTCACACCAATTCGACTCTCTGCAGAACGCTTGCTTCGCCGCTGGGAGAAAAACCCCGAAGGAGCCGCAGAAATATTGGAAACTTCGGTAAGAACCATTATGCAAGAAGTCGACAACCTTAACACGCTACTTGCAGAGTTCCGATCTTTTTCCCGCTTGCCCCCACCCTGTCTCTCAAAGAACGTGCTTCTTTCTCTCATCAGGGAGACAACAAATGTTTTCACCCTATCCTACCAAGATATTACTATAGAGACCGATGAAGTAGACCCAACTATCACCCTGATGGTCGACAGTCGTCAATTTGCACAAGTTATGCATAACCTTATCCTCAACGCTATAGATGCAATGAATGAAAAGGGAAGCATCACCATTCGCGCGGCACGTATTAACAAAAGAGAAAAGACATTCTGTCGCATGACAGTACGAGACACCGGTATCGGGATATCACCAGAAGATATCAAAGAACTTTTCAATCCATATTTCACCACAAAAGAACAGGGAACGGGCTTGGGTCTTTCTATTGTCGAGCGTATAATTAGTGAACACAGAGGACAGATCTGGTGTGAATCGGCAATTGGCTATGGCACCAGTTTCTATATTGATCTTCCAATGGAAACAGACGAATGATACAGGTTTTAGTTATCGACGACGAACCGGGCATACGATCCACACTCACCATGATCCTCGAAGACGAGGACTATAGCGTTTGTGCCGTCGAAGATGCTCCTTCCGGCATTGAGATGCTCGAAAAAGAAGATATTCCGCTAATTCTCCTTGATGTTTGGCTCCCCAAAATGGGGGGGATAGACGCCCTGCAAATAATCAAAGAGCGCTGGCCGGAAACAGAAGTCATTATTATTTCCGGTCATGCCAACGTAGATATGGCAGTTAAAGCAGTTAAATTTGGCGCCTTTGATTTTCTAGAAAAACCACTCTCTCTAGATAAAGTTCTTACTGTTGTTCGCAATGCACTTTCCCTTCGTTCCCTTAAAAAAGAAAATGCCGGGCTAAAAAAGGCGATTGGTAAAGATGAAATAATCGGGACATCAGAGCCAATTATGGCAATTCGTCAACTCATCGATCAATCTGCAAAAAGTGATGCACGCATCCTCATCACCGGCGAAAATGGTACCGGAAAAGAATTGGTAGCACGGGCAATACATCGCGGATCAAAACGATCGGAATATCCCTTTGTAGAAGTAAACTGTGCAGCCATACCGGACACCCTTATCGAAAGTGAACTCTTTGGACATGAAAAAGGGGCCTTTACCGATGCCGTCTCTTCTCGTAAAGGCCGTTTTGAACTTGCGAGTGGCGGCACACTCTTTCTTGATGAGATTGGGGATATGTCCCTCTCTGCCCAGGCAAAAGTGTTGCGCGCCATCCAAGAACAAAAAATAGAACGCGTTGGCGGTGAAAAGGTAATATCCGTGGATGTCCGAATTATTGCTGCAACAAACAAGGATCTTAAAGCGGCATGCCGCGATGGGAGTTTTCGCGAAGATCTCTTCTTTCGCCTTAATGTTATACCCATACATGTACCAACTCTTAGAGATCGCCCCGACGACATACCACAACTTCTCTATGCCTTTCTCGGTCAACTGGGATATAAAGAGATTCGTCTGGATGAATCCGCCACAGATATGCTTAAAAAGCACTCTTGGCCAGGTAACGTACGCGAGCTTCGCAATGTTGCGGAGCGAATTGCCATTTTGGTTGATGATACCCTGGTAAAAGCCTCATCACTCGAAACCATTTTTCAGTATCAAGAACATATCAATCCAGATTCCAATGATTTTGTATCATCACATCGAACAAATGAGCTTTATACATTGCCTTATTCGGAAGCCAAAGAAGCGTTTGAACGAAGTTATCTTGGCTATAAATTGAAGGAAAACTCCGGTATAATATCAAAGACAGCAGAGGCAATCGGTATGTACCCAAGCAACCTTCATGCAAAGATCAAGAAACTGGGAATCAAGGTAGAAGAATGAGGGCATTAACCGCACGACAACAAGAATTTCTCAGCTATATCTGTTCATTTATTGATGAGCATAACTATCCCCCTACCATCCGGGAAATGGCAGCTCGCTTTTCGGTATCGGTAAAGGGTGCATATGATCATGTTCTGGCCCTAAAGAAAAAAGGCTTTATCAATTATGATGGCAAAAGATCTCGCGCCATAGAAATTATCAAAAATGATAACTCCGAAGAAGAGCTCGACGACAGCCGTCGGGTAGCCGAAATTCCAATAATGGGAGATGTAGCTGCCGGTAAGCCAATTATGTCGGAAGAAAATCGCGAAGGATCGGTACTCGTACCATGGGCAGTTCTCAAAACCGGCTGTCAATACTTTGCCATGCGCGTTCACGGTGACTCAATGACCGGCGCAGGAATATTCCCCGATGATATCGTCGTTATCGAAAAAACAGAAAATGTACGCAACAACGATATTGTTGTTGCCGTTTTGGATGATAGGGTAACCATTAAAAGATTTTTTCGCGAGAGCACCAGAATTTGCCTGCAACCGGAAAACAGTGCTTACAAGCCTATCTATTGCCAGGATATCAGACTGATAGGTAAGCTTTCTTACCTTATTCGTTTGTATTGACGGGGTCTGTATGGCAAAAGGAACGTGTTTTATTTACGCAGGACCGGAACTCGGAGAAAAGCAGGATGCCATACAGGCGATCCGCGGCAAGCTTGCCAAGAGTAGTGGTAACCCGGCTGAAGAACATCGATATTACATCAGTGAAACTGACGTATCTCTAATCGTCAGCGACATACAAAATGCAAGCTTATTTTCTGATACCAGACTGTTTTTGGTTTTCGGAGCGGATGAAATCAAGAAAAAAGACGACACTACTCTTTTTTCATCCTGCATTAAAAACATACCCGACGATACCGTTCTTTTACTCATTACCGATACCAATGGTATTGATAAAAAAATTGAACAAATTATTCCAAAGGATAATAAAAAGATTTTTTGGGAGCTCTTTGAAAATCGAAAGAGCGCATGGATACGGGATTTTTTGGGAAAGGCCGGATTCAAGATTGATAATGACGCCATAGATGCCATCCTGGAACTCGTAGAAAACAATACTGATTCTCTTCGACAAGAATTGGGACGATTTCCTCTGTTTTTTCAAACAGGAAGCATGATATCCGCAGAAGATGTCGAAAAAGTTTTGGCACACACTCGCCAAGAATCGGCGTTTACACTATTTTCTGCCATAGCCGAACGAGACTGCTGCCGCGCGATTGATATTGTTCAAACGCTTCTGGCATCCAAAGAAGCCCCCGTTCAAATATTGGCTGGACTCAATTGGTGTTTCAAACGCCTCCAAGACTATCTTTTACTCAAAGAAACAGGGAAGCTCAATGATTTCGAATTGAGAAAAGCAGGTATCACCACAAAGAGGGCGCAATCCGATTACCAAGCTGCAAGCCGACACTACGACAGCGCCATGTGTCGCCTTGCCCGGCGTATGTTATCAGCCTATGATATTCAATTCCGTTCCACTGCGGGTCCTCTCGAAAAGACCCGCATGGAAATTTTGATAGTTACTCTTTTGGATCCCCAGCTGCTATCTACCGCGTGTTAAACAGAGAGACCACCTCTTCGGCGTTCTTGGCAGCCATGATGTCAGTACGCAATTGATCATCCTTAAGCACCCCGCCAATAGCAGACAGAAATTGAATATGTGGGCCGGATATCTTCTTGGGTGATACAATCATAATGAATAAACGGCACGGCGCTCCATCGATTGATTCAAATTCAACCCCTTTTGCAGCAAGACCAACCGCGACACTTACTTCCTTGATACCATCACTCTTTGCATGAGGTAACGCTATACCATGCTGCATCCCGGTACTCATGGTATGCTCCCGTTGCAATACATCTGCAAGTACTTGTGCACGATTCGATACTTTTCCGTTTGCCACAAGAATATCAATCAACTCACCAAGAATACCTTCTTTTGTCGTCGCTTTGAGATCAACACATACGCCTTCTTTCTGAATCAATTTCAGAATGTCCTTGTCCGAACGACCATCCAAATCAGATAGTTCTTTGCGCATGGTTTCCGGGTCACTGTTGCTTTTCAAGCGGTCAATGGAATCATGAAGAGAAACAATTACTTCATATACAGCCGTTTTGATAAAGTTGAGGTCCTCTTTGTTTGTCTCGATTTGAACAATATTTTCCTCTTCCAAAATCGAGAGTGAAATATCACCTTTACGCGCTTGCGAGAGCCCTTCATCAATGTTCATCATTTGAACATAGAAACCTTCCATACGAAGATCCTTTAAAAGGATATCTACCACAAGATCTGCAATCTCATCGGAGGGGAACTCCCATCGTACACTTGCAGAAGTTCCTTCTTTCATCGCCTTCTTCATACCGGCACCGGGTATTTTCAAACTAAAATTAAGAATGGGCGGCGCCAAAAGCGTCGTAACCAAGGTCATTAGTATTGTAATACCAAAGAGTTTTTCATCAAGAACACCAACCGCGAGACCAATTCCGGCTATAATAAGGGCTACTTCACCACGGGGAACCATACCCGCACCAATACGAAAGGCCCCTTTCATATTGAATCCCAAGCTCAAGGCCGGAATACCACACCCAATTACCTTGGCCAAAATCGCGAGCACGCTATAAATACCGCCAATAACAAGTACCTCAACATTCATTATCTCTTTCACATTGACGAGCATACCCATGACAGCAAAAAAGAGCGGTACAAAAAACTCATACAGACCATGTATACGTTCCTGAATTACAGCGGCGATATCGGTTTTTGAAAGAGAGAGACCGGCAATATAGGCACCTATTATCATGGCAAGACCCTGTTTTTCAAAGATCCCCGCAAGCAACAAAGCAATACCCAAAGCCATAACCGAGAAATCATAGGAGTGTTTGAACTTTTTGAGCAATGCACCCAATTGCCGATAAAAAATGAGTCCCAATGCCGTGAAGCCCAGCCAAATTCCAAAAGCCTTCAAGGCAATCATGCCTATTTTAAAGCCGCTGATCGCCTCTGTGCTTCCTGCGCTTCCGGTTGACATGGCGACAATACCCATAACGACGGCCAGTAAAATAATACCCAATACATCATCAAAAACGGCTGCAGCCAAGGTTGTAACACCTTCCGGACTATCCATTTTCTTTTGATCAGAGAGGATTCGAGCCGTAATACCTACAGAAGTGGCTGTCGACATAATTCCCAAGAACAGAGACAGGGGATCCATAAACGAGACATCAAAGGCAAAAACGGCAACCAAGGCACCCAGCACAAACGAGAAGATCGCACCGCCAATACCAACGAGACCACCAGCAAGCGAATAGCGAAGGAACAGCCCAAGATCCGTTTCAAGACCCGATGCAAAAAGCAAAATGATTGAAGCAACAGTAGAAAATGCATAGAGTTCGGGACTTACCGCAAGAGCTTCGGACGCAACAGGGAAAATACCATGCGGGAAACCGGGAAGGGCGATACCCCCCAATGCGAAAGGACCAATAACTATTCCGGCCAGCAACTCTCCCAAAACCGATGGAATGCCAAGTTTTTTGACCAATCCACCACCCAAACGTACCGCAAAAAGGATAATACCGATCTGTAAAACCAAATTGGCCATTACCTCGGTAATGGACCCCGCCTCATTGGCAAAGAGCGTTCCCGCAACGAGAAGCAGAATGAGGGCCGCTACTGCGGTCTTGCCGAATTTACTCATATAACCCCCACAGGGCACTTTTTATGCGCCCGTTGACATATGCCAGAAAATCATGCGCTTTTAGTGCATTCTTTGCAAGGGTATTCTTGATATGACCCCGTAAATTTTTTGGGGTTTTCATGAGATAGATCTATATAACCGGTTTTCTCCTTATTTTAAAGGCTCCCTGTGTTCCCGCACTCACCATTTCACAACGTCGGCCCATTGTTTCGTATATTCGCTGTTGTGCCGGTCGAGTATCTGCATGCTTTTCATTTTTAACAGCACACCATTTCCCATCTTTTTGCAGCTCATACGCACTGACATGATCATCAAAATATCCCAGCAGCAATTCTGTCAAATGATGTCTTTGTTCATCTTGAATTACCGGAAACATAAGTTCAACACGCTTTTCCAAATTCCTCGTCATGAGATCCGCACTTGATAGATACACTTCTTCCGAGCCACCATTGGCAAACCAATATATCCTGGCATGTTCAAGGTAGCGATCAATAGTACTTACAACCCGAATATTCTCTGATAGGCCGACAGTACCGGGTATCAACAGGCAAATTCCACGAATATTCAGCAACACTTCAACCCCCGCACAAGAGGCTCGATACAAGGCATCTATAATATCCTTGTCCGAAAGAGAATTGCATTTAAGCATGATACGTGCGCTCTGATGTTGATTGGCCCTGGTAATTTCACGCTCTATCATTTCAATCAGTTTGAATTTTAATGTCGCCGGTGCCAGAGCGAGAGTCGAAAACAAACTGTGTGATGAATACCCTGTAATAACATTAAAAAACAAGCCAGTCTCATACGCTATCAAATCATCACAGGTAAAGTATCCTATATCTCCATAAAGACGCGCCGTCCGATCATTGAAGTTCCCGGTTGAGAGATAGATATAACGCTTGATTCCGGCGCTTTCCCGACGTACGACCAATGCCGCCTTCGCATGTACCTTAAGACTTGCCAAGCCATACACAACAATGACCCCTGCCTGCTCCAAACGAGCAGCCCAGGTAATATTACGCCCCTCATCAAAACGTGCCTTAAGTTCCACAAGAGCCGTTACCTGCTTGCCATTTCTCGCGGCATGTTCCAACGCCTTCACAATGGGAGAATCCCCACTGGTACGGTAAAGGGTAACTTTTATTGCTGCAACATTCGGATCCTCGGCAGCTTCTCGAAAGAAACGTACAACCGGATCAAAACTATTATAGGGAAAGTGAAGATAGCGGTCTTCCATCTGTATACTTGCCCAGAGATCCTCTTCTGGATCAAAAAATGGTGGGAGCAAATGCCGCCAGGAGTCATCATGCAAATGGGGAAATTCATTTGACGTTGCCAAGTCCATAAGTGTTCGCAGATCTATTGGCCCCGGCATCTCATAGATATCTTCTCTTTGAAGCTCAAGCCGTTCCGCCAGGGTATCACGAATACAGGGGCTTTCCGGTGAAATGGATAAACGCACCGGTATTGATAACTCCCTTTTTACCAATACCTGTTCCATAGCTTCCACAAAATCCTCATCGCGCTCTTCATCCACTGCAAAATCGGCATCGCGTGTCAACTTGAAAAGGGTTCGCTCCAATACGGAATACCCGGGATACAAGTCCTCACCACACAAGGCCACCACATGATCTATCAAAGTCCAGGAACGCGCTGCCGTTTCGTTTTTGGGCAACCAGACGATACGCGGTAAGCTTGCAGGTATTTGAACGATAGAAAGCAAATCCCCTTCATCATCAGAATTTTTATCCTTGGGTCGCAACAAAAATGCAGCATGCAAACGCAAATTGCCAATACTGGGGAGTGCTTGATCTTCTTCAAAACGCAAGGGCGTTAAGAGAGGTTGCACTTCACGACGAAAATAATCTTCAACGTACGCGACATCCTGTAACGAATACTCAGAAGGAGCAACATAAGGAATCCCGGCAGCTTCCATATCCGGTAAAATTTGAGTATTGAAACACTCATATTGTTGCGTCACAATATTTTTTATTCTGATAACCGCCTCTGCGAATTGTTTGGCGGGAGTCATACCGGCCAAATCCACGCCACCACCGTTACGTATCGCCCGTTTAAGCGCCGCAATGCGAACCATGAAAAACTCATCAAAATTGGAAGAGACTATCGACAGAAACTTGAGGCGCTCAAGAACCGGTTTCTCCCGCTTGAGTGCTTGGTCCAATACACGCGCATTGAAGTCTATCCAGGACAACTCCCGATTGAGGTATACAGGTTTTATTTTTTTCATATCAACTGCACCTTGTATCCGAATACATCTTCAAACATATCGCCCTTCTCCTCAATTGCCATACGTTCCAAGGTATGGTCTTTCCTCGTGCCCGTATTTATCAGCATGAAATCTCTTCCACGTTCAATCTCGAAATCCACAATGCGTTGGGAATGCCCGCGATCCATTGCATCTGCCAAACGAAGTATTGCAGCCAGTTTTAATACCAACATGCGATCTTCTTTTTGCAATGCAATATACGAAATATGAGTGTTGTTGGGTTTGTTTTTTCGGTGATAGCGTACCACATTTGAAATGATATCAATATCATCCCGATGAAGAGCAAATATTTCTGAATTGGCAACAATGTATTGGCTGTGCTTGTGGTGGCCGGAACTGCGAACAAACATACCAATATCATGCAGAATTGCCGCCACTTCAAGAAGTAATCGGGACCGACGATCCAAGCCATGCTCATCTTGCAAGAGATCAAATAGCTTCAAAGACAACAGGGTTACATGCTGGGCATGAGTCTCATCGTAGTGAAACTTGCGACCAAGGCTTACCGCCGACGCAATTACTTGTGAAAAAAATTCTTCCTGTAAAGTACTTTCTTCATCAGAGGCAAGATTGATAAGCAATCCCTCCCGAATTGAAATATTCGGAACAATTATACGCTCTGCAGAAGTCTTTTCCAGAAAATATCGATAGGCGAGCAAACCGGCCACCAGGCCTTCAGCCTCTGCGTAAGGGATATGCAATTCATGCACACAGTCTTCAAGACTGTACTCACGAATCTTTTCCACAAAATCAATAAAGGCCGTCCGGTCAATTACTTGACAACTATCATTTATCTCAAAACCCAAGCGACTCGCCGCCAAACGCGCATCAGCACCGGCAATGATAAAATTGCGGACATTGGACAGCTTCAATTCTGTATTGAGCGTCTCACAAGTCGTCTGTATCTGTTCTTTCAAGTATCGATGAAGATAGTGCATGGAATTACCATGCTGGTGTAATTGTTGATCGACAAGTAGCGTACCAATACGCAAGCTGTGTGCAGCAACCATTTTTCCGCGCCGCAAGAGCATCATTTCGGTAGAACCACCACCTACTTCCAGAATGACGGAATTTGTTCGGCCAATACGCTGCCCTTCTTCTTTGAGCGCCCAGCGAACCGCCAGGTACATCAGTCTGTTTTCTTCGATTCCCTCTACGACATTTATAACAAACCCGGTTTTGATACGCACCCGATCAATAAAATTATCCCTGTTTCGGGCCTCTCGCAGAGCACTGGTTGCAATGACATGTACATCGTGCATATCGATTCGCCAGCTTTCGAGCAATTCCTTGAAATTCCTCAAGCCTTCAAGGCATTCGAGAAACAGATCTCTGGATATCGAGCCCCCGGTAAAAACATCTCGGCCAAGGGCGATTGGGCGGCCCGCACGATCAAGCACGGACCAAGTGCCATTTGTGTGAATTTCGGCAACAAGAAGGCGAATACCACTCGAGCCCAATTCAATTATTGCTGTCAAACGACTTCTCATATCAACAACCTGTCAATTTATTCCCTTGAGAGCATCACGAGCCAACAAAGCGGCACCCAAGGGAACCGCGTCATCTCCCAAGGCCCCCAAGAGTAAGTGCACAGACGTCCCTATATGCTTCATCGACTTTTCCTTCATCGTTTTGGATACCATCTCCAAATACTTGTTCCCAAGCCGATTCGCAAACCCACCAGAGATAATAAAGGCATCCGGATTCAAGATCATGGCGAGATTGGCGAGGCCCAACCCAAGGTGATACGCCGCCCGGCTTACGATGTTTTCTATGGGCTTGAGCCCCTTTTCCATACCCTTTTCGAATACAGAGCTCTTGAATTTCTTTATATCCGAGCCGGTTTTATCACTCAATTGGGGGATTCGTCCTTGCGCCGCGGCAACGACAGCATCCTTGGCCATTGCCGTTCGGGACGCAAAGGCTTCCAGACAGCCGTGCTGCCCGCAGCCACACAGCGGCCCGCCGTCCATGATGATCATATGCCCTATTTCGCCAGCATTTCCCGTAGCCCCATTGTACAATGCACCATTTATAATGATAGCGCCACCGATACCGGTCCCGACAAATACACCTACCACATGCCGATACTTCCCAGGCTTCAACTGACAATACTCGGCCCAGGTTCCAGCGTTGACATCATTATCCACCACTACCGGGCAGCCAAATTCATCCTTTAGCTCATCACGAAGCGGGTAGTCCTCAAGCTCGATATTTGTAAGGCTTACCGTTCCTCTGTCACGATCAATAATTCCCGGAACCGCAACCCCAATACCGATAAGGGCCGATGGTTCTACCGCACCTTCGACAAGAACGTCCTTTATAAGGTCAATAATTGCCTGCGAAACAGCCTTGCCGCCTTTTTCGCTCGGGGTTTTTTCTCGCTTGCGCAAAACAATAGTCCCCTTACTGTCGACAAGGGCACAAATCATTTTGGTCCCGCCAAGGTCAAAGCCTATCATCCAAGTAGTGTCTTTCATATCATTCAGCATAAACGAAAAAATCCCCTTTGCAGGGGATTTTTTCAGGTCTTTATCAGAATATGATGAATTCTCGAAATCTTGCGCCTAATTTATAGCTTGTCTATAAGCATTGAACACTTGCCAGAAGGTATTGGCAGGGTCTTTTTCTTTTTCCCCAAGATATTGATAGTGAAATAATAGAGCTTCTCACTCTCCATGTGTATTTCCCAACCCCGACCACTCTTGTTTGATAAAATAGTGATCATATTTCGTTTGAGCGAAAGATTTTCTATCCCCATTATTTCAAGATTGGGGATAATCCAGTCGACCGTCTTTCTGGGAAGCGAAATCGAGAGTCCTACAATATTCTCTATCATCAAGGTAATTGTTGAAAGCCCGGTATAAGCGAGGTGTTGCTTTCGGGGAAAGGAATCATTCCCCGGCCAAGTGGCTGGACCCTCTTTCGTTGCGAGGTATGCCTCCCAGAGATGTCCCTTGTGATGATTCCCATCGGGGTGCATGGAATCGAGAATATAGTACATATGCCGAATGGCGCATTCGCGAGCCAAATCCCAACGATTATATCGTTCAAGCCCTTTTATAACCATGAATGTAAGGTATGGAAAAACCGAACCCCTGTACCCGTTTCCTGCGGGGTCGAAACTCTCCTCGTCCAAGGCTATCGTGGGAAAGGGGTGTTCCGAACCAAAGGCAGCCGGATCAGAAAGGAGGGCGATCAGGTGTTCTGCCTTGTCATCATTCGGGATCTCTGCCAACAAGGGCCAAAAACCCGCGATACTGCGTAAAGGAAGGCGTTCCTCATTGGCATCCAAATCAAAATAAAAACCTCGTGAGGAATCCCACATTTTGGAATTGATTCTGGTTTTGAGTGAAAAATATGCTTTTTTGTAGAGGAAGCTCTGTTCCTTGTCATTGAGGATATCCGCCAAAGCAGACATATACAGGGCATTTACCGCCATAACCGTATTGAAATCGACGTGATATACCGCTTTTTCCCGCGGGGCGTTAGTCATCCCCGTCGCAGAAAGAGGGACTGCGTAAAGCCCGTTTTCTTGCTTGTACGTCGCATCAATCCAATCAAGATAGCGTTGTAAAACCGGCAGAATTTCCTTTATTCGCTTCTTGTTGGCGGTTTTATGGTAAAGATTGAACTCGGCCCACGCAAAGAGCGGCAAGCCTACCCCTTCGGGGTTATCTGCTTCCATTACAGCCCGTCCGGTCTCCCGATCATAACAGGAACGAATGGCTCCACTTGCCTCTTGCTTTGCATAAAAGCAATCCAGTGCAGGATGAGCCTGATATATCCGGTTTGAATAGACCAGAAAGAATGAGGAAAAAATGCTGTCCAGCTGATTGACCGTCGAACCTTCCGGATACGAAAAAAACTTGCCTTCAAAACCGCTGTCGGGGCCACCCGACAACCACCCATCTTGAATCCACGCCCAAGTCTTGTCGTATATATCCACAAAGTCCTGGTCATAAAAGTGGACTTTTGGAAAGTCACGCTTGATCACAGGATCTCCTTTTACTGTACAGACAATTCTAGTATCTCGATGGCTGTTTGCAACCACTGTCGCACAAAACAGAGACATTCAACATTCTGTACGATTAATCATATGAGACTACTCTATACACAACCAGCGAACAAGAAAATTACTCTACCAAGAGCAAAATGTCAAATAAAAAGATGTCTAAAATGTCAATAAACCGTAGTATCTGCATACTTGACGGATATTTTGCAATGGTATATCATTATTGTGAAATATTTCACAGGAGGAAGGCGTGAGTATACCACAACCAAGCACCGATCGATTAATCTACCTCGCACGCATCCTCGAAGGGCTGACAATACCGACCATAAATTCCAAAGAATTGGCCGCAAAAAGCGGATACCCCAGCGATACCATACGAAAAGACCTTTCATTTTTGGACCTGTATAAAACAGCTCAAGAAGATGACCCCGAATCCATCAAGGTGGTGAATAAACATCAGGGCAAAAAGGGGTATTCGGTACAAGCCCTTGAAAAGTCAATAAAACGGACATTCGGGCTCGATAAACCCCGGCCTTTTTGCGTGATCGGCTTGGGTCGCCTTGGCTCGGCCTTCCTGAACTACCAAGGCTTTGAAAACGACGGATTTAACCTCGCTGCGGGATTTGACGCAAGCGTTAACCGACTCGAAGTCCTCTCTGCTACAGTCCCCCTCTATCCCACTTTCAAGATGGGAGAAGTTATTCAAAGGAAAAATATAGAAATGGCGCTTCTCTGCGTCCCCCCGGAGGCGAGTGCCAAAGTGTGCGCCATTATTATACCGGCGGGAATAAAGGCCATTGTCAATTTCACTCCGGTCATCCTGGAAGTACCCAAAGAAGTCCACGTTCGCAACGTTCACGTTGGTGACGAATTGCGAATACTCGCCACGCGTTTGAATGGCACACAGTAAGCTTGGTCACTTTTAGCGTAGTCCGTCGGACTATTTTGCATTATATAGCGGGTTTACCCCGCTTTCGGTGTAATAACCGAAATTTGGAGGAACAAGATGTTTAGAATTTCCACCATGAACAAGATCGCACCCATTGGCCTTGATCTCTTTCCCAGCGACACGTACGAAGTTGCATCCGATCTTTCCAACCCCGATGCCATCCTTGTTCGCAGTGCAGACCTCCACGAAATGGACATTCCTGCATCGGTTAAAGCCATTGCACGCGCAGGAGCCGGCGTCAACAATATCCCCATAAAAAAATGCAGTGAGAAGGGCATTGTCGTTTTCAACACGCCTGGCGCAAACGCAAACGCCGTTAAAGAACTCGCTATTGCCGGACTTCTGCTTAGCTCCCGAAAAATTGTCTCGGGTATCAACTGGGGCTTCACTGTTGTGGAAAAAGAAGACCAGGTCCCGGAACTGGTAGAAAAAGAGAAGTCAAAATTCGCCGGCCCCGAAATTATGGGGAAAACGCTCGGGGTAATCGGGCTGGGGGCAATTGGCGTCATGGTCGCCAACGATGCGCTTGCCTTGGGCATGAACGTCATCGGCTTTGATCCCTTCATCTCTGTTGATGCTGCCTGGAACCTTTCCCACTCTGTCCAAAAAGCGGAATCTCTTGAGAGCCTGCTTACCAAGAGCGACTATATCAGCATCCACGTCCCCCTCAACGAATCAACGAAGGGTCTCATCAATGCCGAACGCATCAAATTGATGAAAAAGGGCGTTCGCATCATCAATCTGGCTCGAGGCGGACTCGTAAAAGAACCCGACGTTATCGCAGCCCTCAATGCCGGGACCGTGGGCTCTTACTTTTGCGATTTCCCCACCGCAGAACTCCTGCGCTGCCCCAACGCAATCTGTATCCCCCACCTCGGGGCTTCAACCCCGGAAGCCGAAGACAATTGTGCAGTCATGGCTGTCAAGCAGCTTATGGAATACCTTGAAAAGGGAAATATCATCAATTCCGTAAATTTCCCCAAATGTCGACTCGAACAGCGTTCCCCGCAAAGACTCATTGTCATCAACCAGAATGTACCCAATATGGTTGGCCAAATTACCACCATTCTCGCCGCTGCATCGGTCAATATCACCGATATGATCAATCATCATCGTGAAGAATTCGCCTACAACATTATCGACACCGAACAAGAAATCCCCGTCGAAGCCCTCGACAAACTCAAATCGGTTAAAGGGGTCATCAGCGTTCGTGTTATCACAAAAGATCAAAACTGATAAGAAACAGAGGCACTTGTTCCAAATAATGACTGATACCTGACGCCACCACAGGTAACACCACGAAAAGGCCCCCGGGGAGCACACTCCCCGGGGGCCTTCATTCATCATAACATTAGGCAAACAGATTCTATCAAGGAATGTTTTTCAAGGCGTCTTCGGCAAGTTTTACAACAGCCGGCTGCCAGCCCATAAAGGCAATTGCAGAAAGCTGTGGTCGCGCAGCCGCTTTGCCGGTGCGACCCAATGCGGGAATCAAGGCACGAACAATGCGCTCATCAAGCTGCGTTACCACATCAGCCTTACGCCGCGCGTTCATATCCGAAAGATATTTTACCAGTAACGCCGTTGAATCATCCGAAGCACTCTTTGAGAGTGCCGCAATAGCGTTCAGCTTTTCCCCAATATCAAGACCCTCTTTATATGAACGATCCAGAAGGGGTACAACTTCATCGGGAATACCAAATTCTACCAACTGGGCCATTGCATCCTTTCGATATTGGGAAAGGAGGTTCTGATCCTGCTTTGTTGTTGCTACTTGAGACCATCCATCTTTATATGCAAATGCTGCAAGCTGTGCCTTGCTCTCAACAGGGGCTTTGGACAAGTACATGGTTTCAATTGCCAACCGCTTGGTTTCGTAATTCCCTTTCTTGATAATATTGGTAAGTGGCTCAAGTGGATCATCAACAATACCTGGTAGAACTTGTTTGGCCAAATCCTTGACCGGCTTGGAATACCATGCGTTTGCCGCATAAAAAACCGGCTCATACACTTCGACAAGACGATATTTTTCAAGACCCATAATTGCCCCATAGGCAACCTTTTCCGTATCAGATCGATTGATCGGGGCCTTGAGGTTCAAACCATTCAAAATTTGAATCAATTGCGGGAGATACTCTACCGATCGAACACGCCCAATGGCGGTCAAGGCCTCTCCCCGTACCGCAGGGTCGGAGATGAGTTGAGCCAGACGCCAAAGCTCTCCAGCGGCATTTTCATATTTTAGAGCGCCCAACTCCAAACACAACAACTTTGCCAGAGAATTGGCAGTACTCTTCTCGCTGTTTGTCTTCAAACTCGCATATTGACTGTTCAAGTTGGTCAAGGCATCAGCATAGAGAGAACCAGTGTCGCCAATATTCAAGTCCGACACGGTTTTGATAATCGAATACTGCTCGTAAACCGAGACACTCTGCTCATAGAGCCAGGTGTACAAATCCAACTCTTCGGAAGCATAGGCAGAAACACCCACAACCAAAGACACAACTACTGCAAAAAAACGTCTCATCCTGCACCTCATTGCGCTACCATCCGCTCTTCTTCCCGTACGGTATACTCGTAATTGTGCGAGTATTTCGCGCCGGCAAGCCGGTCATCAACCGATTTCTTGATCAATTCCCCCATATCACCATATTCAAAACTGTGGACGAATTGCTCCACCCCCTTGAAATTCATGCGAGCCAAGCGAACCAATCGCCCATTCGAATGGGTTGATATTTCAAACCGAAGAAGGATTCCATCAGCACTGAAGTATTCCTGTTTGGCCAGAAACCCTTGATCGTCATAATCGAAAATACTATACGCTATCAAACGACCCGTACTGTCTGTTAACTCGGTTCGCTCCAAGCTTCCTGTTGCATTCCACTGGTATTTCGTCGTCGCGAGATTACGACCGTCACCATTTGAAACACGTTGGGCAACGCGCCGCCCCGATTCATCATACTCATAGGTAAAAGCGGTAAGGAGCTTCCCCTCGCCATCCTCAATTCGCTCGGATACCAGCTTGTCGCCTTCATACCCGTACCGGGTAACGGATTTGACGAGCCCCTTTTCATCCAACAAACGCTTTTCATCCAAGCGGGAATCAGAATGAACATACTCAACCTGATCCAAAAGAACCGCCGAGGCACTATAGCGCTTCTTGCGTTTTACATACCCCTCTTCGGTGTACTCGGAAATCGTATATTCATCCAAGGATCCGTCTTCAAAGCGCAGAGAAGCCTTTCGTTCTACCGGAACCCGCACGATCTTCGCGACCATCACCGGAGCAGCGTCCGCACCCTCCCCCGAAACACCAGTACCGGAAGATTTTTTCTTTGCTGGTGATGAAGCACAAGACAGTACAAGCAAAACAGTCAATGAAGACCACAATAAGCGATTGTTCACACTAACCCCCTCACTTCACTAGAGTATTGCCAAAATGGGGGAGATATCAAGCGAAAACAGCATTTACACCCATGCAAATCGCTTGCTATCATACGCACATGCATACGCAAGAAGACCGATTCCTCGACCAAGAAGGCCGTATTCTCCTGCCACGTGGGTGCAACCTTGGGGGCGACAGCAAAGTTCCCATTCAACCCAATGGCCGCACCACCTACCTGGAGAGCCTCGACACCAGCCAGACTCCCTCTTTTACCGGTCGCCCCTTTCCCCTCGAAGAAGCAGACCGACATTTTTCCTTTTTATCACAAGCTGGCTTCAACTTTTTGCGTATGGTTATCCCTTGGGAAGCCATCGAACCCACGGGTCCGGGAGTCTACGATGAAACCTACCTCGCCTATCTTCGAAAAATTCTCAAAAAGGCCGGGGAATACGATTTTTCAATACTGATAGATCCACATCAAGATGTCTGGAGCCGCTGGTGTGGTGGCGATGGCGCCCCGCTATGGACCCTGGCATCAATTGGTATCAATCCCGAGGCTATCGAAGCCTGTGGGGCCGCCATTCGGCAACAATCCAATCCCACAACGTATACACCCATGCTCTGGCCAAGCAATTACTCACGCTATGCCAGTGCCACCATGTTCAGCCTTTTCTTTGCATCCCACGATTTGGCTCCCCATTGCACCCACGAGGACCAAGCGCTGTCAATGTGGCTTCAAGAGCGCTATATTGCCGCCTGGCGGCATTTATACCGACGCATAAAAGATTGCAAAAATGTCGTTGCCTTCGAAGTAATGAATGAGCCCCATCACGGCTTTATCGGGCATGAAGATATTCGCCTCTTGGGCAAGCCTGTTTTACAGGAAGGCCCGATGCCCACACCACTTCAAGCAATGGCGGCTACCAAGACTGCTGTTCCTTCTGTAGCACGTTATCATACCGACTCTTTTGGCATTCATAAAAAGGGTACGACTATTCTCAATGAGCAGGGGCAGTCTCTCTTTCAACAGGGTTTTTCCTGCCCCTGGGAGCAGGAGGGAGTATGGACCATCGAAAACGAGGTAGCCAAAGCCCTCAAGCCGAATCATTTTTTTGTACACAACGACCGCCCGATTAATTTTACCGAGGACTATCTTAAGCCCTTTACAAAGCGCTTTATGTCCAGCCTTCACGAAGCACGAGACAGCCTCATGATTTTCATAGACTCGGTACCGGGAAGCGGCGCACCGACATGGCACGCCGAGGATGGCCCGAACTGCGTCAATGCCTTTCATTGGTACGATGGGTACACCCTTATACGCCGGCGCTATTCACCACTATTCAACCTTGATACGAATAATTTGAAGCCCTTATTTGGCCATGAAGCGCAGGTTTGCTCTGCGGCAGAACAAATGAATCACTGGGTTAACCATGCCCGTACACACATGGCCAACATTCCCTCTTTTCTGGGAGAATTCGGAATACCCTTTAATATGAAAGATTCCAAGTCCTTCGAAACAGGGGATTACCAACGACAAGAAAAGGCGCTTTCTATCTGTTATGAGGCGATCGAACGCCTGCTTATACCCCATACCATTTGGAATTTCACTGCAAGCAATCACAATGAAGATGGCGACGGATGGAATACAGAAGACCTTTCTATTTGGAATGCGGATATGGCTGGCCCTCGGGCAAGCGGCGCGTGGATTCGCCCTTGGCCACTCAAAACAGCCGGGATTCCCATAGAATTTACCTGGAATCGTGAAAAATTCCGCTTTACATATACATTCGACGCAAACCCGGCCATTACGGCGCCAACCGTCATTTCAATACCGGACAGCCTGTCTTCTGGATTACCACGATTTGAACTCTTTCAAGACGGGAAACGTTTGGAGGATCCGACTGTAGAAAAAGACCGCTTTCCGGCACGATGGAATATTTTGCTGCAAGGGGTCACGGGACGTATTTGTCTGAAAGGCTATCTGCAGGCTCAATAACTTTACTATTGGAAGCTCCGGATAGCATCGGGGCTTCCTGCAGAGAGAACTATCAGTCTATATCCCTGTACCTGAAAATTCCCTTTGGCCGTTCGCGAACCGTCGCAACCAGTTCGACCTGAACCGGAGCGACAGAGCGCACACTGCCATCTGCCATCAAATACCAAGCATGACGCATTTCTTCTTCGAAAAGCTCATCAATACCATCCTTGAAGCTTAAAATACGATGGACGTAATTCAAGGTCTTTTGAGGGGTCGTATTCTTTCGCACCCGGGTTGTTCCCGCGTTATACATCGCCAAACCACTAACCTCATTACCCGCATGATCAAGACACCACTTCAAATGGGCCAACCCATGCTTTACATTTGTTTCAAGATCAAAAAAATCCTCTTCGGCGAGCTGTGGAAACGAGCGGTTATTCAACTGGAAAAGCCCACGATCAATACTCGTCCTGTTGCGATTGACTGCAGTGGGGACAAAGCGACTCTCTTCCCATGCCAGAGCAACCGCAAGACTGGGCGACAATCCATAGCGTTCGGCCTCTTGCAAAATAATGGTAGCAATTTCCTCGGAGTGAATAAGCGCTGAATAGAAGGCAAGAACATCACCGCGCGCTTCAGGAGATGCAAGGTAGTTGAACGTAGTATCGCCTTTATTACGATACGAAAGGGCCACGTTGCGGTATTCAATCGGTGAAAGCGGCGGAGCATCCGGCTCTGATACAAGTTCTTCGGCCAGCGGTACAGCAGCCTGCATATGCTCTGTCGGCTCTCTGTCAAGAACCAGGAAGAGCGTCCCCCCCCAAGCCCCAAGGCTTGCTATCAAGGGTAGAATCCACGAGTATCTGCGAGTGCTTCTGTGTGCAAACAAAGACATGAAAATATCTCCAATAGTACGAAAATAGCGCAAAACGCCAATATTCTGTGCGCCATTTGCAATATCTCTATTATATCGAATTGAAGAAATGATGATAAGCAATGTAGAAAAGTCGACCATTTGGTCCATGTTTATAAAAAATATTCTTGATAGAACAAAAAAACCCGCTTTAAGCGGGTTTCTGTATTCCAAGTATGGGTAATCACATAATTTCCAAAACCTGACAAAGTGAAAGCTAGTTGTTCTCTGTAAGAATTTTTACAACTTCTTCCGGTTTGGTGGCCATGAGTATCTCTTGACGCTTTTCCGGGCTCTTGAAGAGCAAGCTTACCTCTGCAAGAAATTGCAGGTGCGGCCCCGTTTTATCTACCGGAGAAATGGTCATGATAAAGATGCGGCAGGGCTCACGATCGAGTGAATCAAAATCCACCGCTTGAGCAGAAACCCCAATACAAGCGACCAAATCACTTACCGCATTCGTCTTGCCGTGAGGAATGGCAATACCGTGTTTCATTCCTGTCGACATCTTGCGCTCCCTGTCCAATACACAGGTCTTGGCAAGCTCACGATCTTGAACCTTGCCAGCCGCAACAAGAACATCGAGGAGTTCTTCAATTATCTCGTCCTTTGTGGTCCCTTTGAGGTCAAGTTTGACGGTTTCCGGGGTAAGGACAGTCTTCAGATTCATGGAGGCAAGTGTATGTCGTGACCAGTGGATTGTCAATAAGAGCAAACCATTATGACCCATCGTCTTCTCTGGCAGACAGCCTCCATAAGTCTTTGGTATAGTATAATTATGGATACACGAACTCTCCTGTACTCCCGGCTTGATGCCTTGGCCAAAAAATTACACGGATCAATTGATGATCGATCTCGCGACGAAGCAATACAGCTCTCCAGGAGCATCCTCTCGCGCGAACTGGATCAGGACCTCCTCTTGGATGTCTGCCAGTATTGGCGAGACAGTGCTGTAGACGCTTCGGATATTCAAAAGCTTGCCAATATCCTGGCAATTCTCATAGATCCGGAGGTAGAACCGGATGAGCCTCCCCCCTCGTCTGTGTACAGTGATCTTGCAGAAATACTCAATGAACACGCCGAGACCATGGATCTCGACCAGCTTACCGACATCATGAATGCCATCCTTGCCAAGGGGGGGATATAATCCCCCCTGGCCGGGATTTGTAATCTGAATATATACAGTACGTCTTGCATTGCCTGATTCTTGTACTATACTTGTTGTTGGAGGCTGTCATGGAAAACCCGCCTTACAACACGGGGTCCACGGGCCTATGAGCGTGGACCGAACAGAGACAGGCGTACATCCGCTACAAGATAACCGCGAAAGCGGACACACGAAAGATTCAATTTTCGGGGTATTGTATCAGGGCTTATGAGCCTCATCGATCAACCCGTCAAGAGCCGGTATGAGACCGGCTCTTTTTATTTCACCACCGCATATTGCTGGACCGTCTTTCGTATTTCGTCGATACTCTTGCCTGTATGAGTACTACCGCACAAAAAACAGCGTTCCTTGCCCCCTATGCCAATTGCACACTTTGTCCTCGAGAATGCGGTGTCAACCGATTGGTCGGCGAGAAAGGATTCTGTCAACAAGGCGTAACAATGCGTATAGCCTTTGCCGGACTTCATTCGGGCGAAGAGCCCCCTATTGCCGGCAAAAACGGATCGGGAACCATTTTCTTTTCCGGATGTACCCTTGCCTGTTCCTTTTGCCAGAACTGCCAAATCTCCCATGAAGGGATGGGTCGTGACGCCTCCATACCCGAATTTACCAGTATTTGCCTGCGTCTCGCAGCTCGAGGCGCAGAGAACATTAATTTGGTTACCGGTACACACTTCATTCCTTCTATTGTTGAGGGAATTCACGAAGCGCGGAAGAGCGGCCTTTCTATCCCCGTTGTATGGAACAGCTCTTCCTGGGAAAACCGCATTGGCCTTGAACTCTTGAAAGATACAGTCGATATCTACCTTCCCGATATCAAAACCTTCGATGCTGATCTTTCCAGTCACTCATTTTCAGCCGCCCGATATCCGGAACTTGCACAAAAAGCAATAAAGCTGATGCTCCGCAACGCGCCGCTCTCGAGTTATAATGAACATGGTGAAGAACTCAACGGGAAGTCGGCTCTTACAGCCATATGCAGCGACCCTCTAAAGAACCGGATGAAGCGAGGGCTCATTCTTCGACACCTCGTTTTACCGGAGCGATTGTCCGATACCGCCCATATCCTGTCTTGGTATGCCAAGCAACTGGATGGAGCAGTTATCCTGTCCCTTATGACACAATACAGCCCGGTGGGAGACCCCGAAAAACTCCCGGCAACTCGCTTCTTGAACAACGATGAATATGAAGCACTTACGCAGCTCCTGTGCGATTACGATATCGATGAAGGGTTTTTTCAAGAACTCCTGCCCGGGAACGACTGGCTTCCTGACTTCACGCGCAAGAACCCGTTCAGTGCGACCCTGTCCATACCAATATGGCATTGGCGCGAGGGCTTCCTGCCGTAAAGCGCCCCACAGATCTCATATTTGAAGTATACTGTGGGTATTGCTACCATTTCCTTCGAAAGAGGTGTTATATATGAAGTACCTTCACCCCGATTCAAAAATACTGGGGATGACCGTTCCCCTTGCCGCACTTGTTACCAAGGACTCCTGTGGTACCGGCGAATTTCTCGACCTTATTCCCTTGGCCTCTTTTTGTGCGTCATGCGAAATCACATTGATTCAACTCCTTCCCGTTAATGATACCGGCCTTCAAAGCTCCCCATACAGCGCCCTTTCGGCCTTTGCGTTAAATCCTCTTTATGGGCGCCCCTCGAAAATGGATTCAAAGCAAGTTGCCCGAAAAGCCATCGAAAATCTTTCTGAAAAAGGCCGGGAGCCCGGGCGATTCATCTATCACGAACGATACCGGGAAAAAATTGCTATCTATCAAGAGATATTCTCTGCCAGCAAAACAGAAATCCTGAAGGCTTGGAACGATATCAAAAGCCCCCTTCACGTTTGGGCCAAATCACAAAGCTGGTTACCTGCATATGCAGTCTATACGGTACTGAAACAAGAAAATAAGGATCGACACTGGAAAGAATGGGGAGCGCTCGCCAATGTGGATATGGCGACGATTGAAAAACGTTGGCAGAATCCGAAACTCCTTGAAAAGCACCTCTTTCCCGTATGGCTGCAACACCAACTTTTCCTGCAATTCGATGAGGCGGCACAGGGGGTTCGTGCCCTTGGTATCGATCTAAAAGGGGATATTCCCATCCTGATGAATGAAGACTCCTGCGATGTTTGGAGCCGTCCTGCATTATTTTCGCGTGAGGCAGTCGCTGGAGCCCCTCCTGATATGTTCAGCCCAAGCGGTCAGAATTGGCAGTTTCCGCTTTATCGTTGGGACGAATTGGCAAAAGACAATTACGCTTGGTGGAAAGATCGTCTCGCCGTCGCAAATCGTTGGTATTCTGCCTTTCGAATAGATCACGTATTGGGATTCTTTCGCATTTGGGCCTGTTCGCTATATGACAACAGTGCCGTTCTTGGTTGGTATACGCCAGGAGAGCAGCTTACCCCTTCACAACTACAGGCACTTGGCTTTACCAATGATCGCTTGCGCTGGCTGTCCGAGCCACACATAGAGACACATCAATTCGAAGATCCTGTACAAAACATTGAGGACAGGGAACTCCGACAGGAAGTACGCGCCATTATACGTGAACGCCTCCTTGAGCAAATCCCGGGGGAAGAGCTCTGGCTCTTCAAACCAGAAGTTCGGGGAGAAAAGGATATACATACCGCTGGTCTTCCACAGGCCCTTGAAGGGGTCTTGCTCAACAAATGGCGTGACCGCTGTCTCATTCCACATGCCACGGGGAAAACTATCAGCTTTACCCCTTCTTGGTATTGGAAAGACAGTACCGCGTGGCGGAGTTTGTCGCCAGACGAGCAACAACAACTTGAAACGAGCGCCAAACAAGCCCTGACCAAATCTGAAAAAACCTGGGAAAAGCAAGGACATGCCCTTCTCTCTGTTCTCAGTGCGTCGGTAGACATGCTCGCCTGTGCAGAAGATCTGGGAGCTGTTCCCGCCTGTGTTCCCAAGATTCTCAAAAAACTTGGTATTTCGGGCTTGCGTGTTGTGCGTTGGTACCGACAATGGGATAAAGAGGGTTCTCCCTATATTCCGCTTTCGGCATACGGGGCACAAAGCGTTGCAACTCCTGCCGTTCATGATTCCTCCACCTTGCGTGAATGGTGGGAACAAGAGGCTGAACAAGACGTTTTTTCAAGCTTTATCAAAAAGAAACTCAATCCACAGTGGAATCCGGAAACAGCCGCTCTCGTTTTGAACACACTTGCCAAGGCGGCTTCAAATATCTTCGTCGTTCAGCTACAGGACATCTTGCACCTTCGCCCGAACTATTACAGCGAAAACCCCGCAGACGAGCGCATAAACATCCCGGGAACCGTCAATGACTTCAACTGGACCTGGCGTATGCCACAATCCCTGGAAGCGCTTGAAATGGATGGCGCCCTCAAGACCGCTATACGCGAGATAGCAAACCACCGAAAAGGAAAAAGCGGAAAATGATACATATTCCCCTCGCCTACACCAAGAAAAACCGCGGCTTCAATGTTTCAAAACGCATAGCCCGTATGGAATTTCACGTCGCAAAATCGGTACGTGATGATATTCAGTGTGATAAAGAACTCTTCTCGCTTACCGGAAATGTTATTTTGGCTGATTTCAAGACTGTCCGTGAATTTACCCAGGCACTCAATGCAAAAACGAATCCCATCACCCACCCCGAAGCGATGATCCGTGCGGGCGATCTCAACGCGATGGGCCTTATAGATGAGATCTTGCATTACATGACAGCACTCTATCGTGAGAGCAACGCAATCACGCTATTTGACGAGCTCTTGCAGCATCTCGAAGAAAAGCACGGGGAAGCTGCCATCGATGCCCTCCTTGTGCAATTTTGCACCGAATTTCCCCCAAAAGATGTTTACCAGGGAATTCAAACGCCACGTGCATGGCTCGATCGAAAGAGTGGCGACGAAAGTCACCGGGCCCTTGCCCTTGAGGAGCTCATGCTCCTCAAGCTTGCAAACCTCAATCCCGCATTTTCTCCTTTCCTGCGCCTCTTCGATGAAAAAAAACTCTCAAAAAACCCACTATATAAAACTGTTTGCAAGGACTTGGAAGCTTTTCTGGCAAATAAACCGCCATTTGCCCCCTTTGACCAGAATCTCTGGGATCTCCTGCGCAGCCCTGCCATTGCCGTACCAGACTCGCTTGATGGTCAACTGGATTATATTCGAACGCACTGGGGTTCACTCCTAGGCGACTTTCTCATGCGCATACTCACCGGCCTCGATGTTATTCGTGAAGAACACAAGCCCTCCTTTTTCGGCCCCGGCCCCCAGAAATCATACGTCTATGACGACCTTCAAAGCGAGTATGAAAACTTCTCACCAGACAAGGATTGGATGCCCAAAACAGTTCTCATTGCCAAAAGCACCCTTGTCTGGCTTGATCAGCTCTCGAAAAAATACGGACGCCCCATAGATCGTCTCGACCTCATTCCGGACGAAGAGCTCGACGATCTCACCCGCCGTGGTTTTACCGGCCTGTGGCTCATCGGGCTCTGGGAACGCAGTACGGCAAGTCGTGAAATCAAGCAGCGTTGCGGCAATCCCGAAGCTGCAGCCAGCGCTTACAGTCTTCACGACTATGACATAGCCGGAGAATTGGGCAGCTGGCAATCACTCGAAAACCTCAAGGCGCGCTGCTGGTTTCGCGGCATTCGCTTGGGGTCCGATATGGTCCCCAACCATACCGGTATCGATTCCCGCTGGGTCGTGGAACACCCGGATCGATTCCTCCAACTCTCGTGGCCGCCCTTTCCCACATACAGCTTTAACGGACCAAACCTGTCCCATTGTGAAGGCATCGGCATTTACCTTGAGGACCACTACTATTCGCGAACAGACGCCGCCGTTGTCTTCAAACGCGTGGATTTTAACAGTGGGGACACCCGCTACATATATCACGGTAACGACGGCACCTCCATGCCCTGGAATGATACCGCTCAAATTGACTTTCTCAATCCAGAGGCCCGTGAAGCGGTCATCTCGACCATTGTAGGCGTCTGCAAACAATTCCCCATCGTTCGATTCGATGCCGCCATGACCCTCGCCAAAAAGCATATACAACGCCTCTGGTTCCCCGAACCCGGTCACGGAGGCGACATAGCCAGTCGTGCAGAACACGGCGTTCCCCGCGACGAGTTCAACAGGCTCATGCCCAACGAGTTTTGGCGCGAAGTCGTCGACCGTTGCGCAATAGAAGCACCAGACACCCTTCTTTTGGCCGAAGCATTTTGGATGATGGAAGGCTATTTCGTCCGTACCCTCGGCATGCACCGCGTCTATAATTCCGCCTTTATGAACATGCTCAAAATGGAGGAAAACGCCAAATACCGGGCAACCATCAAGAACACCATCGAATTCGATCCCGAAATCCTCAAACGCTTTGTCAATTTCATGAATAACCCCGATGAAGATACCGCTGTCGCACAATTTGGCAAGGGCGACAAGTATTTCGGGGTGTGTACCCTCATGGTTACCATGCCCGGTCTGCCCATGTTCGGACATGGGCAGGTAGAAGGCTATGAAGAAAAATACGGGATGGAATACCGCAAGGCCTATCATGACGAACAACCCGACTCCTGGCTCATTGATCGCCATGAAAGAGAAATTTTCCCCCTCATGAAACGTCGCTACCTCTTTTCCGGTAGCGACAATTTTCGCCTTTATGACCTTACGTCATCTGATGGAAACATCCACGAACACGTCTTCGCCTATTCCAATCGAAGCGAAAACGAGCGAGCCCTTGTCTTTTACAATAATGCTTTTACCGAGGCCTCCGGGTGGATACACACCAGTTCACCAACCCTTCTCAAACAGAGCGCCGACAACAAAAAACTTGTTCAAGAGGATTTCTTGACCGCCTTGAACGTACAATCAGCTCCCGGCGAATTCATTCTCTTCTACGAGATGCGTGCCCAGCTCTGGTATATTCGTCGTCGCAATTCGCTTGAAAATGATGGCCTGTACGTCTCTCTTTCCGGATACCAATCACAAGTGTTCCTCAACTGGCAAGCCCTTGAAGACAACGAATACGGCCATTGGAGCCGACTCTGCCAAGAGCTCGATGGACGAGGCGTAGAAAACCTGAACCATGCATTCGAAGACCTTTTCCTCCACGATTTGCACAACGCCTTTTCCAAGCTCTTTTCCAGGGAATTCTGCGCTTTTGTTTCAGGTATCAATACTGATAGCGATTCCTCGACCCCGGTCACCGAAAAGAGAGCAGCCAAAACGCCAATAGCAAAACAGCTGGAATCCTTCTACCCGGCGTTTGCACGCCTCGCGCGTACGGCTCACCACTTTATCGAAGGAGCCAAAGGGAATTGGAAAGCCTTTCCACCCGCGCTCACCCATGAAGGGCGACCCTTCATCGATTCTTGGAAACGCTTCTGCCTCAATACCATGGAGACCCAAAACGTGCTCGCAGAACAGGCTTTTAGCCCCGGTATTACACAAGCATTGGCCCTCTGGCCCATTCTGGCTATCATGCGCGATATTGCTGCCGGAGAACGACCCGGCCAAGATGGGTATACCCTCTTCCGCCACTGGCACCTGGATCGAAAACTTACCGAGATCTTTATAAGTCAAGGCAATAGCCTGGAGGAAAGCTGGCGTATTGTCCGGATCATGGAAGCTTGGCTCAAATTGACAGAACCGTTGAGTTCCCCCAAAACATTGAAAACTGCGTTCCTGTCCTTCCTTGCAGATGACAACACTCGCGACATATTGGGAATCAATCTTTTCGACAATACTCTCTGGTTTAACAAGGAACGCTTTATGAGCTGTATGGAAATAGGTCTTTTCCTCTACCGTACAGATTGCAACGAGCCCTCTACAGATCAAAAACAGTCTCTCGATCAATCCGATACCCGGACCGCCGTTATCAAAGGCGCCGGTTCACGAACCAACAAAAACCAAAAGAAACCAGAGCCCGATTTCCACCGCAGTGAACCAATCATACTTGATCTGCAACAATCGCCCGGGATTCCCGAAGCCCCAGACAAGGTCGATTACAATAATCGAAAAAAATCCTCGCTTTCTGTCGAAAAGAAACTTGTCGCAGCTCTTACCGCCTCTGCATATCGACTGGAAACACTGGAGGAGGTGCTCTTCCCTCAAAAATCGACAAAAAAAGCCGTCAAGAAGGGCACGCCCCGGCAATAAGAGTCTCCAAGGCCTCGAGTTGCACCGGAATGGTCGCAACCGGGGCCGAAACTTGCTGATACGCTGCCAGCTGCTCGGGGATATCCACGGTAATACCCAGGATATCCTCGAGTTCCTTTGCTTTCCGGGCAGGATGCCCGGTAGATAAAACCACCACATGGCCGTCTTCAAGATCATTTTTAAGGACTTGTCGCGCAGCCGCGTAGGCAACAGCCGTATGTGGATCTATCAATCTTCCAAATTTCTCGTATACCTCGATAATCGCCTCTCGCGTCTCGGTATCACTTATGGTTCGAGGAATAACCATGTTTCGCATAACCGAAGGCGATTCAGCGTAAAAAGAAGCCATTCGCTCATAATTAGTCGGCTTGCCAACATCCATGGAAGAAGACAAGGTGCGTATTGCTTCTCCGGGAACAAAGGATTGCCCCTTAAAGAAGGGACCAAAACTGTTATTGGCATTCATGGCCGCAATAAATCCATTTACCGGCATCCCGAATTTCCAGGCATAAAGGCCGGCTATCAAGTTCCCGAAGTTTCCGGACGGAACACTAAAAAGCAAATCTCCATGAACCTGTTTCTTGAGCATGATAAACGAGTACAAATAGTAGAAGGACTGCGGTAGAAGACGTCCAATATTGATGGTATTGGCACTCGTTAAAGAATACC
Source organism: uncultured Spirochaetales bacterium (assembly GCA_964541755.1). GTDB lineage: Bacteria > Spirochaetota > Spirochaetia > Treponematales > Breznakiellaceae > CAZIRF01. The sequence goes on from CAZIRF010000002.1 coordinate 148,553, forward strand.
GGTC
>CAZIRF010000003.1:0-132933 GCA_964541755.1 uncultured Spirochaetales bacterium
GGGGATTTGAACCCCCGGTATCTTTTGGCACAATGGTTTTCAAGACCGCCTCCTTAAACCGCTCGGACACCGCTCCAAAAAGCTTGCTCACCTTACCGAAAAGCATGAAACATGTCAAGAGATTGCGCAAGAGCAGATGTGAAGTTGACGAGGGGAAGGCTTGCAGTGGTAATTCGAAGCTTGCAGTCGGGTGGCTGACTTGGTAGAATGGCTCCATTACATCGGAGGTACTCATGGCGCACTGTACGGTTCCCGAAGCCGAAGCTCTTCTCGACAAGGAATTTCCTGTTTTGGACAAGGGCTTTGTGCGCCTGGTCGACTACATGGGCGGCGATGCGCGGGTGGTCCAGGCTGCGCGTGTTTCGTATGGCGCCGGCACAAAGACCTGGCGCGAGGATGCTGGTCTCATCGACTACCTCCTGCGCAACGAGCACACCTCTCCCTTCGAGCAGGTCATACTCACCTTCCATATCAAGTTACCCATCTTTGTGGCCCGACAGATGGTTCGCCATCGTACGGCCCGTCTCAATGAGATTTCCGGCCGTTATTCGGTCATGAAGGACGATTTTTACGTCCCGGCACCTGCCGATATCGGTATGCAAGCCCTGGACAACAAGCAGGGGCGCTCGAACGAAGCGGTTGATGAGACGTTTGCAGAAGACGTTCGATCGGGGCTGGCTTCCGGGCAGAAAGAGCTGTATACCGCGTATACCGGGATGGTCGAAAGCGGCTTGGCGCGCGAAATCGCCCGTATAAATCTGCCCCTGTCTCTTTATACCGAGTGGTACTGGCAGATAGATCTGCACAATCTCTTCCACTTCTTGCGGCTGCGTCTCGATCCCCATGCGCAAAAGGAGATACGGGTCTATGCAGAGGTGATGCTGGAGATTGCCCGCGCGGTGGCTCCAGCCTGCTGCGAGTCCTTTGAGCGCAATATATTGGGTGGGGTACGCTTTTCTGCCGCCGAAATGGACGAACTGCGCCTGCGTCTGGACGGGAAGGGCGGCACTTTGACGGGCAAGGCGCTCGAGCGCTTCGAAGAAAAGGTGCGTAGCGCCACTCAAAAATAGGGTCTGCAAGTTACCAAGGCGCCTTTGGTATCAGTTTTAATCTTCTTTCCCGTTTTTGGGAGCTGCAGGCTTCCGCTTACTAACCCGTCTGGGCCGGATCTTGCGAGTTCGCCTCGGCGACGCCAGATTTTACCGCGTTTTCACGTGCCGCGTTCTCGCGCGCCGTGGCCTGCCGCATCCGCAGAGCCTCTCTGAACAGATACATGGTGTCGATTTCGCCTTCGGTCCCGTAGAGGGCCTTGTTTCCACGGCCATCTACGCTGCGGTAGGGGTAGTATTCCCGTTCGAGGTAGCTCCAGCTACCGGGGTCGTTGAGGATATAGTCGAGTACACTGACAACCGAGAGGGTGAAAAAAACGAGCGCGGCATTGGTTCGGCGGACCGTTTTACGCTCCGGGAGGAGGGCTTCAATGCGCAGTGAAACCGGGTTGGGAACCTGGAATACCCAGGAGGCCCAGGGGTTGTCGATACCGGGACAGTCTGCGTTTGTCGATGCTCCACCGGCTTTCATGCCTTTTTCAATACCGGCTGCAACGTGGGTAAGGATGCGACGAAGTTCATGAATGGATTCGTGGAGGCGGGGCAGTTCTTGGTTTCGGAAGGGCGGGGCGGCGAGCATGTTCTCAAACGAAAATCGAGGCATGAAAAAAATGCGTTTTATCCACAGGGTCTCGCCGAACAGGTTGACGGCGTAACGTGATGTGCGGGATTCTGCCGCATTGTCGAGAACCCGGCAGTACTCGGTGAGTCGGCTGTAGTATTCCTTGACCAGGAGTCGTTCAATGAAATCGTGCCAAGAGCTCATGATGCGATCGGCCTTCTGGTCTATGTGTACAAGTTCTCCATCGTTGTCGGGTACCGAGCCGAACGAGACGTAGCGCAGGCCATAAAAAAATTCTTCGAGAATATGAATCAGGACAATGGCTTGCTGCATGGGGTCTTCCGGTGCGATGAGCTCGAAGCCCTTTGGCATGTCAAAAACATCCTTGAAATACGGAAAGAGATCGGGGAATTCCCAGAGTTTTTTCATCCCCGCTTCGGGAAAGAGCATGTCGAGGGTTTCGAGCCCTTTTCGAACGGCAGTGGGCATTGTCGACGGATCGAAGGTCTCTCGTGGTGGCGGCGTTTCTACCGGGCTGGCTGTTGCTTTTGCTGAATCTGGCTTGCCCGACTCCTCGTCGCTTTTCTCGCCCGTGTTCTCCGGCACTATGCGAGAGGGCACCGCAATTTGTGCGTTGGCTTCCACTCCAATGAACGACAGGAAGCGGCGCCGGCGTTTGACAAAGAGCTCGCGGTAACTGAACCAGCTGTCGGAAATGGCCTTCATGAGGAGTGGATAGAGCAGGTAGTGTATGTGTTCCCGTGTGTATTCCAGTGCTGCCATGGCTGCACGGACGGCAGGCTGATAGCGCCGACGCGCTTCATCCGGGTCTTCAAGCGATACGATTTTGAATGCCAGCTTGTAACACTCCAGAATGTGTGTTTTGCTGTCCAGTCGCTCGAGGAGAAAGAGCGGGCGGTAAACCGATCGCAGGATGTCGATGCAGTCGCTTACAAGGACGTCTCGCGGGGAGGCCTGTAATTTTGCAAGGCATGATGAATAGACTTCAAGTGGCCAGGATCGGATAACATCGAGAACCTTATAGGCAAAGGGCGAGAGCCGTTGGAGTTTGTCGCCTCGAACCGGGTTGTTGCGGGGTAGAAGGCTGCGTGTGTTGACAACCAGGGTTTGAAGACTCGAGTAGTATTCGGACAGGCGTCCGCTTACGAAATCGGGGTTCACGTAGTCTGGAGGAGGCGAGAAAATTCCAAAAACAGAGCTGAGTGTCTGGCCGGAGTTCTTGATTTCGAAAGAGGGCTGGGCAGCGAAACGGTCCATTTTGAGGCGTTCGAGCCATCCCGCCTTGAAGGGAACCGATGGATCATCCGAGGGGTCTTTTTTTTCACGTGAGATTGTCTTTTCCTGCCGCTGCTGTTGCTGGCGCTGGCGGCGCTGCGCGGCGGGGGACATTACCTCGACCGATCCTGTGCGTTTTGAGGAGCCGGGAACGACAACTTCTACGGTTTTTTTGTGAATGGACGGGCGCGTGAGCGGATTGTCTTGTTCATCAGAGCGTTCTATACCCACTTCACCACCGAGCAGTTCTGCCATGCGCTTGGCTTCCCGTGGGTCGAGGGGGCCAATTTTTTGGCGGACCCGGTCCAGTTCTCCCGGTTCGTATACTGCTCTTGGACGTTTGGACATGCTACAGCCTCAAATAGAGATTTTCAATAATACCCTCAAGGTTGCGTACCGGAATACGGTCTCCATGGGGGCTTACCAGTTGTCCATTATACACCCCCAGGGGCGCTTGGTAATCGGTACGGGTCAAAATTTTGTTTTTGGTATAGCTGTTGGGGGCTCGTGGGGTAAAGGTAAGATCAACCATCCCCTCGGTATCCTGGATGACCCAATCGCTATCGACACTTTCTCCGGCACGGGTAATACGGACTGCGGGAAGGGGATGGCAGCTGCCATCGAGCCAGAGGACGTGTTCGTGGTGTTCGCTGGAGGGGTCTATGTGGTTGTCTGCTATCGAGAAGGCCCAGGCAAGGCCTTCGGCAGTTCTCCCCTGTCCCTGGGCCCAGGTCCCACGGTATCTGTAGGGGAAAAAGCCCTTGTAGTCGCAAAAGATCCCCCCGGAATCTGCCGGGGTCATGCTGATGTGGCGCCCGCCGAAGACAAAATCGCCGTGAACGGGGGTGAAAATCTTGCTTGAATACATGCAGCCATCTCCCGCGAGGGGCAGACAGCTGGTGTATGGGCGGGTTCGCGCTTCGTGGAGATCAAATTCGACATGGCCGGTAAAGCTGTTGCGTTTTGCGCGGTGATCGATGTCCATGTCGATTTCGATTAGCTCTGCATCGAGCCAGTTGTGTATGCGCACATAGAAACCGAGGCTGCTACTCGTAACCGAAGAATTGGACAGGCTGCGAGGAAGGCGCCAAGAGCCCATGGGCAGGGTCTTTCGGTAGTTGAGGACTTCCCGTTTTTCAATATCCCACAGGGTAATGCGGGCAACGCGAAAATACTTGAGGTCCATAATGGCCCCCGAGAGGACCCAAGAGTTGTTGGACAGGAGAAAGGTCTGCCACTCCTTGAGCCGATACGTGGAGCGGAAACGCGGGAAGGGCAGGGCAAGGGGTTTTGCCAAGCTTGCGAGGTTTACATCATCGAAGGCCCTGTTCCATGTGCCATGAACGGCTTTCCCTTTTACAACGGGGCTGGGGGAGGGTGGCGAAAAATCGCGTGTATACATCAAACACGTCCTGCGGCGTACAAGAGATAGAGGGCGTGCACACCCAATTGTCCCCCGTGGTCGAGGCCCTCGGGGAAGTCGAGGCGTGCGAGGAGTTCGCCGGAACCGACACGATGCATCATTTCATCGGCGTATTGCAACTCCCGGTAGCCAAGTGCGGCAAAGGCGGAGTACAGGCGGAAGGCGAGTTCCAGACCCGGGAGCTTGAGCCCCAAGTCCCGGGCCTCGTTGACGGCGATAGAGAGCTCCCGTTTGAAGTGTTTGGCGGCAAGGCCCGGGGATATGGCCCCGTCCAGCATGTCGCGAAAGTGATTGGACAGAACCCAGCTTGCCGCCGATCCGGAAACGGTCGCCTTGAGGACTGCTTCCGGGTTCATGCCGGCGCGAATGGCGAACATGAGGGCTTCCGCACAGCCGGTCAGATTGGCTGCGAGCATGATGTGGTTCGCAATGGCACAGAGCTGGCCGTTTCCGGCTTCGCCGAGGTGGGTGATGCTCTTGCCGATAGTCCGGAAGACCGGCATGCAGGCTTCAAGTGCGGCGTCGGGGCCGCCAACCATGATGTTGAGGGCTGCGTCCCGCGCGCCGCGCTCCCCCCCGGATACCGGGGCATCAAGAACAGGTATACCGCGCCGGGCTGCTTCCAAAGACAGGCGTCGGGCGGTATACACGCTTGCAGTGGTCATGTCTGCAATAATGCATCCGTCGGGCACTGCTTCAAGGCAGCCGCCATCAGCCAGCCACAGGGCTTCGACCTCATCGGCACCGCCCAACATGGAAATGGCGAGTTCTGCGTTGACAAGCGCTTCTTGCGGAGAATCGGCCCAGTGTGCGCCTGCTGCAAGGAGATCCGCCGCTTTTTCCGGGGAGCGGGTATGTACCGTAACATCATATCCGGCCAAGACGAGGTGACGCGCCATTTGGCGGCCCATTATCCCTGTTCCGATACATGCAATACGTTCCATATCGGCCAGTATACAGTATATACACAGACTGGGCAAAGTATTATTGAGAAACCCGAAGCTTGCGGTTGCCCGACCGCCGGTGTATTCTTTCGCTATGGCAATTACCCTCTACTCCCTTGGAGCAGCCGAAGAGGTTACCGGCTCCAAACATGTGCTTGAAATAGACGGGGTCTCGTACCTTATCGACTGTGGTGCCTTCCAGGGCTCACGGGCAGAGGCAGACCGGAAAAACAGGAATCTGGGGATTTCCGGCGATCGCGTCGAGGCGGCTATCCTTACCCACGGCCATTATGACCACTGCGGGCTTCTGCCCCTCTTGGTCAAAAACGGGTTTAACGGGAATATCTGGGCCACCCCGGCTACACGCGATCTGGCCAACCTCATCATGATGGACTCGGCCAAGATACAGGCCCGCGATGCCGAATACCTCAAGAAGCAGGCGGCCAGAAAGGGGCAGACCTTTACCTGGAATCCCCTCTATACCGATCAGGATGTGGTCCAGGCCACCAACCAGATTGTAACGGTCTCCTACAAGCGGCCGGTGTGGATTGGCGATGGCCTCAAACTCGAATTCTACGACGCAGGGCACATCCTGGGCTCCTCCATCGCCATGCTCACCATTACAAAGGGCGACAGGGACATACGCATTGCCTTTACCGGCGACTTGGGGCGCAAGAACAAACCCATCATCAAGGATCCGGATATCATCCCCGCGCCGGACTACCTCGTCCTTGAAAGCACCTACGGCGATCGCTGTCATGAATCGGGCGATGACGCCCTCGAGCGCCTGGCCGAACTCGCCACCCGCGCCATTCGCGAGCGCAGCAAGATACTCATTCCGGCCTTTGCCGTGGAGCGGACCCAGGAGCTCGTCTATTATTTTCACATGCTCGTGGACAAGGGCATCATCCCCGAAATCCCCATCTATGTGGATTCTCCCATGGCCACCAATGCGACCACCATCTTCCAGGTCCACCCGGAGTGCTACGACCAGGAGACAAAGGACGCCTTTACGACCCATCACAAGAACCCCTTCGGCTTCAACTCCCTGCGCTTTACCACGAGCGTGGACGAGTCGAAGGCCCTCAACAACGTGAAGGGGCCGGCCGTCATTATTTCGGCCGACGGCATGTGCGAGGCCGGGCGCATCCAGCATCACCTCATGCACTGTATAGAAGATCCTTCCAACACCATCCTCATCGTTGGCTACATGGCGCAGAACACCCTGGGCCGCCGCATCCGCGAGCGCGAGAGCGAGGTGAAGATCCACGGGGAGTGGTTCAAACTGCGCGCCCGGGTCGAAGCAATCAACGCATTCAGCGCCCACGCCGACTACATGGAGATGACCGATTGGCTGGACAGCATTGACACGTCCCGCCTCAAAAAGATATTCATGGTCCACGGCGAGCCCAAGGCGCAGGCAAAGTTCAAGACCTTCCTGTCCGATCGCGGCTACGCCAACGTCGATATCGTCAAGTACGGCAAGACCTATGAGGTGGATTGAGTGGGATACCTGAGCGGCTTTCATGCCATTGAAGAGATGATCAAGTCGGGGCGCCCCTGCGGCCCCCTTTTGGTCGCCAAGGCGGGCCCGCGTGCCCGCATCATCGAAGCCCTCGCCATGGAGCGGAAGATCGTCGTCCACCGTTCGGGCAAGCACGAACTCGACCGTCTGGCCCCCGGACACCGGGGTATAGCCCTTCAAGTCGAGGGCTCCGGGGCGTCCGGTACCGAAACGAGCATCGAGACCTTTCTTTCCGAACTTGAAGAAGGCGAAGACGCCATTGTCCTCGTTCTCGACGGCATCACCGATCCGCACAACTTCGGGGCGGTCATTCGCTCGGCGGACCAATTCGGCGTAAGCCTGGTCGTCAATCCCAACAGCCGGTCCGCCCACGACAGCGAGACCGTTGCCCGCACGAGCGCAGGCGCCAGCGCTTGGATGCCCATCGCCACGGTACCCAACCTGGTGCGTGCGGTGACCCAGCTCAAGGAAGCGGGCTTCTGGATCTACGGGGCCGATATGGGGGGCGAAGCCGCCCATAAAAAAGACCTTAAAGGCCGTGTTGCCCTGGTCATGGGCAGCGAAGGGGCCGGTATTGCCCGCCTCTTGCGGGAAGCCTGCGACGGGATCATCTCGATTCCCTCCCGCGGCCAGATCGACAGCCTGAACGTCTCGGTGGCCACCGGCGTCCTCCTCTACGAAATCAACCGTCAACGCGGCTTCAAATGAGCCCTTGGTAACCGGAAGCCTGCAGCCGGGAATTGGTGAAAAAGGGGCCGCCGAGTCCCGTAAAAAGGCAGCCAAACAGGCTCCCCCGCGCAGTTTTCATGACGCGACGGCCCCTGCGGCCGTGCTTCCCGCCAGGCGGGACGGCGCCCCGCCTGGCGGGCGATCACGGCCTACCCCCGCGAGGGGCGCGGGGCAGGCTTCCCGGCCCCTTGCCACGCATCCCGCCACCGGGTACGATACCATTGTTATCGCGACCGGCGTCCGCGGGCGTGGCCCGGCTGGAACTATCAGCATGAAACATGAAAGGCTGATGTTTCTCCTGCCGCTGCCACACCCGTAAAAGGTGGAGCACCATCGGGGAGCGGTATACCACGTCCTGTCGCGCGCCTGGGCCGGACGAAAACAGGAGACAGCCATGTCCATGACACCAGTCCAGTCCTACCTTTCCAAGACGCCGGTCGACAAGGTCAACACCGCCCTTCTCGCGTATCTGTGCAACCTGCAGGAGACGGCCACCGTCGCCCCCGAGATTGCGGCAAACATCGTCAAAGAGCTTGAGAACCAGCGCAAGCGCGTCAAACTCATCGCAAGTGAAAACTACTGTTCCCTCGCCACCCAGTTGGCGATGGGCAACCTCCTCACCGACAAATATGCCGAGGGCATGCCCGACCATCGCTTTTACGCGGGTAACGAGAATGTCGACGCCATCGAGTCCCTGGCCGCAGCAGAAGCCTGCAAGGTATTTGGGGCAGAGTATGCGAACGTTCAGCCCCACTGTGGTGCCGACGCCAACCTCCTTGCCTACTGGGCCATTATCTCCACCCGCGTCGAGGCCCCGGCCCTGGCCAAGTGGGGCGAGACCAACCTCTACAAGCTCAGCGATGCCCAGTGGAAAGAGCTCAAGACCGATATGGGTAACCAGAAGCTCCTGGGCCTCGACTACTACTCTGGTGGCCACCTTACCCATGGTTATCGCCACAACCTCTCTGCCCGCATGATGGACGTCTACGGATACACCGTAAGCAAGGACACGGGCCTCTTGGACTACGATGAGATCGAGCGTATGGCCATCGAGATCAAGCCCCTCATCCTCCTCGCCGGCTACAGCGCCTATCCGCGCAAGATCGACTTCAAGCGCATGAAGGCCATTGCCGACAAGGTCGGTGCCGTCTTCATGGTCGACATGGCCCACTTCGCCGGCCTCGTCGCGGGCGGGGTCTTCACCGGCGACTATAACCCCTTCCCCTTTGCCGACATCGTCACGACGACTACGCACAAGACCCTGCGTGGCCCCCGCGCCGGCCTGGTCCTGGCCAAGAAGGAATTCGCCGAGGCCCTCGACAAGGGCTGTCCCCTTACCATGGGCGGTCCGCTTCCCCACGTTATCGCGGCAAAGGCTGTCGCCTTCCGCGAAGCGGGGAGTCCCGCCTTCAAGACCTATGCGGCCAACATCGTCAAAAACTGTCAGAAGCTCGCCCGGACCTGTATGGACGAGGGCCTTACCGTCCTTACCGGCGGCACCGACAACCACCTCTTCCTCGTCAATGTCCGTGACTTGGGCATTAGCGGTCGCCAGGCCGAAAGCGCCCTTCACGAGTGTGGCGTAACCCTCAACCGTAACAGCCTGCCCTTCGATCCCAACGGGCCCTGGTATACCAGCGGTCTGCGTATCGGGACGGCGGCCGTCACGAGCCTGGGGATGACCGAAGCCGACATGGTCGAACTGGGAAAGATTATCAGTCTCGTACTCAAGAATACGACCGCTAATCCCACCCCCAGCGATCCCTCCAAGAAGAGTCTCGCGAAGTACACGGTGGACCCCGCCGCCAAGGCCGAGGCCCTCAAGCGGGTAGCCGCTCTCCTCGATCGCTACCCTGTCTATCCCGAGCTCGACCTCGATATTCTCAAGGAAGCCTTTGTAAAATAGGCTGATAGAGCCCGGCCCCCTTTGGGGGCCGGGTTGGTGAAGCACGGGCCCGCGGTTTATAACCTCGGGGGCCCCTCATCCCGGGCCCAGGCACCTCATGCCGACAAGGAGGCAGTATGGTAGCGGAAGTCATCTCCCCGGAGATCCTCGAACTCGTCGAAAACCGAAACTGGAACGTTCTCAAACAGATACTGCCCACCCTTGAACCGGCAGATATTTCCGAGCTCATTTCCCGCATCCCCACGCCAAAGGAGCGCGTCCTCCTCTTTCGTCTTATCCCCAAGGACCTTGCTGCCGATGTCTTTTCCGAGATGAGCTGGGAGTTCCAGGAGGAACTCGTCTCGGCCCTTTCTTCGAGCCAGATACGTCAGGTCCTCTCCGAGCTCGACCCCGACGATCGCACCCACTTCTTCGAGGAGACCCCGCCGGAAGTAACCCGAAAACTCCTCGACCTCCTTTCGGTACAAGATCGCAAGGAAACCCTCGAACTCCTTGGCTACCCGGAGCATTCGGTTGGCCGCCTCATGACGCCCGACTACGTGGCGATAAAAAAAGAATGGACGATAGGGAAGGCCCTCGAACATATACGGGCCTTCGGGAAAACGGTAGAAAACTTCGATACGGTGTACGTCATCGATGCAAAGTGGAAGCTCCTCGATGCCATCGACCTGCGCGATATCGTGCTTGCCAGCGAAGAGGCCACGGTCGAGAGCGTCATGGACAACAACTTCGTAAGCCTCTCTGCCTTCGATGACCAGGAAAAGGCCGTCCATTACCTGGACCACTATAACGAGTCGGTCCTGCCGGTTGTCGACACTGCGGGTATACTCATGGGCTCGGTCACCTTCGACGACGTCTTCGACGTCGCTGTCGAGGAGACCACCGAGGACATCCACAAGGGCGCCTCGGTCGCTCCCCTCGAGACAAGCTATCCGCAGACGAGTATCTGGACGCTCTATACCAAACGCATCGTGTGGCTCCTGGCCCTGGTTTTTGTGAACATCTTCTCCGGAATGGCCATCGCCGGCTTCGAGGAACTCATCCAGGCAGTGACCGCACTGGTATTTTTTCTTCCCCTCATTATCGACTCCAGCGGCAATGCGGGCTCCCAGGCCGCAACCCTAATCGTCCGCGCCATGGCCATGCACGAGGTTGACCCCAAACACTGGTGGCGCCTGGTCCTCAAGGACCTCGCGGTTTCCAGCTGCCTGGGACTCACCATGGGAGCCGCGGTCTCGCTCCTTGGCATCTTTCGCGGGGGCTTCTTGATGGGCCTTTCCGTTGCCCTTTCCATGCTCGCCGTGGTCATGGTGGGCAGCCTCTTGGGCACGGTGCTTCCCTTTATCCTGCGGCTCTTCAAGATCGACCCTGCGACGGCGAGTTCGCCGCTTATCACCTCCATTTCCGATATCATGGGTGTCGTCATCTTTTTCTCCATCTCGGGTGCGATTATCGGACTTTGATATCCTTCTTTTTCCATTGAGCCAAGGGAAGGTCTTTAAATTATTGGTTTGTCGTGGTATATACTTCGCATGGAAACAACACCCGAACGCCCGGTAGCAGACGATGAAATCGACCTCTTGAGTCTTGTCGGTGTCCTGTGGCGCAAGAAAAAAATGATCATTGCCTGTACGGTTTCCGGGGCCGTTCTGGCTGTCGCTGTTTCGGTTCTGTCCATTGTGTTACCCCCGGAGACCTCCTTTTTACCCAATTTGTATCGGCCCCAAGCCCTTATGCTCATCAATGATTCGTCTTCGTCGGGGGGGCAGCTCTCTTCAATGCTGAGTTCCTCCGGGCTGGGCGGGCTCGCAAGCCTCGCCGGGGTGAATGTTGGAGGTGGATCCACCTATAGCCAGCTCGCAGTGTATCTTGCCGGCACCAATCACTTCCTGGATTCAATCATTGAAGAATTTGATCTGGTAAGCCGTTACAAGGTAACGAAGCATCCAAAGACAGAGACTCGCAAGGAGCTCAAAAAGATGCTTTCTGCTTCATTCGAGGATGACAGCGGGGTTTTCTCCATCAGTTTTGAAGATTATGATCCGCTCTTTGCGCAAAGAGTCGTGGACTATGCCACGAATTATATGGAAGAGCGCTTCAAGGATATGGGTATCGATCAGAATGACATCCAGAAAGAAAACCTAGAAGTCAATATCGCGAATACCTATGAAGAAATTCTGCGATTGGAACAGGAATCCCGCGTGCTCGAGACTTCGGTCTCCATGGCTTCGCGTGCACGGGATATTCCCTCCATCATGATGGATGTGACACGGATTAAACGTGAACTCGAAGCGCAGGAGCAGGTGTATACGCAACTCAAGATTCAATATGAGCTTCTCAAGGTCGAAATGGCCAGTGAAACCCCTGTTTTCCAGATTCTTGAGCGGGCAGAGGTTCCGGACAAGAAAAGCGCTCCCTCGCGTGGTATGATTTGCGTTATAGTGACCTTCGCGTCTTTCTTCCTGGCGGTTCTCGCGGCCTTCGTGCTCGATGCCATAGCCGGTATAAGAAAGGATCCGGATGCGCTCAAACGCCTGCGTGGAGAAGAAGCCTCCAGGGCGTAACAATGCGATCGGGGCCGGGTTTCCCCGGCCTTGGTACCGCCGGGAGTTTATCTTGTATTGTATATTGGACCTGTCTGATTATTTGAAAACAACATATCCCATACATTACAATTGGGTCAATAGATCAAATCGGAGATGTCATGGAACTGCGTAAGCTCAAATTCATATCTGTATTCATTCTTCATGCGGTGCTTTTCGGTGCCTTTATCCTCTTTTTGGAAATTAGCAAGATAATCGACTATTCGATCAAGGATTATCTTTTTGCCTTTCTCTTCAGTGCCTGCTACTTTGCCCTCGTTTGGAATGACCTCTACTCCAAGCCCTATCACCACTACCTGCGCAATGCCTTCTTTTTCATTATAAGGGACCTCGTCATAAGCTCGGTGTTCCTGTTTGTCATCGAGTATGCGTGGATACTCATACGCGGGACCAATTCCCTTTCCCAATTCCCGGAGAAAGACCTTATTCTCGTTGCATGGTATGTCTTGGCACATACCCTTCAGTATCTGTGGATTATTCATCTTGTCCAGCTGGGCTTTTTTCGCAAAAATGTGGTCCTTGTCGGTAGCTACGATGAACGGCTCCCGGTGGAGAACCTCTTTCAGAACATCAACAACACCAAGTACTACATAGGCCAACTTACCTGGGCGAGCCAGAAGTGGTTTTTCCGGGCAAACCCGGAAGACAGCCCGGAACCGGTGACGAAAAAACTTGCGGATTTCCTCTTTTCACACAATGTTAACGAATTGATCATTTGCATGGACAAGAAATTGGGGAGCCAGGCCCTCAAGCAGTGTGCGGAATTCTGTAATGCGAACAGCGTGGGGTATTACCTTATACCGGATATCGAACAGCTTCCCAAGGTGAATACCTGGGCCCGCCGTTTTTCGTCCTTGCCGCTGCTCGAACGGTACTGCCCCAATCGAGACTTGCTCATCATGATAAGTCTCAAACGGGCCTTGGATATTTTGGTGTCGGCTGCCGGACTCCTGATACTTTCGCCGCTCTTCATCCTGATTTCCCTGCTCATTTGGCTTCACGACCGCGGCCCCATATTTTACGTGAGCAAGCGGGTTGGTATTCATGGCAAGTTGATCAATTTTATCAAGTTTCGTTCAATGGTGATGAATGCGGAGGCCCTCAAGCAGACCCTTCTGCATCAAAATGAGCGCCCGGATGGGCCGCTGTTCAAGCTGAGCAACGATCCTCGTGTTACCAGAATAGGTCGATTCCTTCGTAAAACGAGTCTCGACGAGATACCCCAGTTGTGGAATGTTCTCAAAGGGGACATGAGCCTGATTGGTCCCCGCCCACACCTCCCCGACGAGGTGGCTGCCTACGAGGATGCTGATCGTCTGCGCCTTGAGTGTATCCCCGGCATCTCCTGTCTTCCTCAAATTCGCGGTCGCGATACCATTGGCTTTCGCGAGTGGGTCGATCTTGATCTCGAGTACCGGAAGAACTGGTCTCTATCATTCGATTTTGCCATTTTCTTTAAAACCGTACAGGTTGTTTTACACCCGGTATTTGTGCGATTACGCAGAAGGGTAAAGCGTTGACAGGGGGGGTGCGTTGTGTTTTGCAGGCCGGTATAGTATCTCCTTGGGATACTGTCAGGCTGTCAAAAAGAATGCCAACGTGATATAAATGGTACCCATGACTGCTCTGAAAAAAATCTGTGTTGCTGTATGCCTCTTTTGTGTAACGGGTTCTCTTTCGGTCCTGTTTGCCTTTGATATAAGTTCCTCTCTCGATGGTGGCACTACCAGCGGATACGGTATGGATAGCACGCCTGATGAGGGGATCGGGGACACTCGGGGGAGCTTTCCCCGCATGCAAACACCGGTCAATGATACGCAGCTCATCACCGATTTGTCGACTTGGGGGGCCTTTATTGCCCCTTCCCAAATACCACTTCCCAATGCGCAACTGGCCTTGTCCGAGCCGGATTACCGTGTAACGCCCGGAGATGTCTACCAGGTTTCTTACGCTGCCGGTGAGCGTCTCGTAAATTACCTTATAACAGTCGATCACAGCTACCAGGTCAGGGTTTCCAATCTGGGTATTATAAATGTGCGCAACATGACGAGTTTGGGCTTCAAACAACATGTTGAAAACATTGTTACCAAGAATTATCCCCTGTCTGGTGTGCAGTTTGCCTTGGTTCAACCGGCGACCTTTACCGTGTACATTACCGGCGAGGTGGAAGCCGCCGAAGAAGTGACTGCGTGGGCCCGAACACGGGTTTCACATGCCCTGTGTCAACATCTGACGGAATACTCCTCGATTAGGGATGTTGTCATACATTCTATCGATGGCAGTAGCAAAAAAGTCGATCTCTTCAAGGCCAAAAGGGAGGGCGATCTGTCGCAGGATCCCTTTTTGCGCCCGGGTGATCGCCTTGCTGTAAACCGTTTGCTTCGGGCGGTTACCATGAAGGGCGAAGTGGAACGTCCCGGTACGTATCAGCTCTTGGAGGGGGAAAACCTGCAGGAACTGGTAAAACTCTATGGCAAAGGGCTTACGCCGTATGCCGACAGTACGCGCCTTGAACTTGTCCGCATCAACGACCAGGAACACCGAGCCGGGACCAAATCATTTTTGAATGATGATGACATAGCGTCGAATACACCGCTTCTGGACAGTGACATAATCGTCATCCCCAAGCGAACCGAGCTTCGCCCGGTTGTTTTTGTCGAGGGGGCTATCGGTATAGATACGGGAACGACCATTGAGGCGTCTTCCCGAAAGGCCATACAGTTTACCCCGGGGGAAAATTACGGCCCCCTGGTGCGGAGCATTGCCAAACTCATCACGCCCACTTCGGATACCGCCAATGCCTATATCCTTAGGGATGGCGCCCTCATTGCCCTCGACTTGAACCCGCTTTTGTACAATGCCGATTACCATAGCGAGGAGCTCGTAAAGCCAAATGATCGCCTCGTCATACCATTCAAGCAGTATTTTGTTTCGGTGTCCGGCGCGGTATTGATGCCTGGCCGCTATCCCTATATCCCCGACCGTCCCATCGAATATTACATCGGTCTTGCCGGTGGTTTTGACCCGCAGAAAAACAAGAACGGAAGGGTACTGGTCCAGGATATGCTGGGTAAAACGATCAAACCCGGGGAGCAGATTGCCCCAGAATTCAATATTCATGCCGAGACCAATGCCTTTCTCTATTATTTCAAGGAGTATGCCCCGGTTATAACGACCATCCTCTCCTTGACAACGACAGCTCTTACCGTCTATGGGACATTCTTTTAATGATTCGGGGTACGGGTACGTTCCCGATAAAACGCTGGTATTGATTCGATGCATATCTTGAGCGCGTTCTTGAGAAGAGTTCCCGCTGTCCTCATTCTTTTGACGATTTGGGTGCTTTCGTCCCTGCCCAATCCCCACATGCCCGATTTGGGCTTCGACTTTACCGACAAGGTGTTTCATTTCATCGCGTTTGCCGCATTCTCTGCAGCGGCCTGCCTTTGGATATCGAATGAGCGTTGGAGAAAGCGACCGCTGCAGGCTGCCCTCGCAATAATATGCATAGCCATACTCGCCGGCGCGCTCGACGAGTTCCATCAGACAATGGTTCCAAACCGTGTTGCTTCTCTTTCCGATTTGGCCGCAGACACGGCCGGAGCCCTGTTTGGTACCCTCGTTATGGGGATGCTCCTGGCTAAAAAATTGCATGTTTCCAGCCAAAAAGTGAAACTTGCGCCTTGAAAAAAGAATTTCCCGCTTGACAGTATACGCTGGGTATTACTATTCTCAATGGCAGCGATGCGCAAGCATCCAATACTGTAATCAAATCCTTCAAAGGAGGCCGGACATGGCAGGCATCTATACATTTTCCCATACAGCAGTCCGTGGCATTATGCCCGTCCGGCACGGTTCGATAGAGTACAGCGCATAAAAGCGCGGATAATGTACTCCATCAAGAAGGACCAGTGCCCCCTGTGGTGCCCTGGTCCTTTTTTGTGTCCGCGCTGTAAAGCGCATTGATACGGACACAACGGCCAGGGCAGTAGCCCGCGCATCCTTTTCGGGTGCCCCCGTTCGCATCTTCCGGGAGGAAGACCATGTCCGTATCACTTGACCCGTATATTATTAAAAGCGGCAAGACCGGTGCCCGCAGGGCACTCTCCTTTCTCAACGAGAGCCTGCGTGGAAGGCGCGTCCTCTACGCCCTCGCGGTTCTCGCCCTCTTGCTCGAGGCCATGAGCACCTTTCTCGCGCCCCTCGTGGTGCGCTTGACTATCGACAGCGTTATCGGGGTGGAAGCCCCCTCCGTCCCGGCCCCCTTTGACCGCTTGGCGCATACCGTCTTTGGTCCGGAGTGGAACGGTGGCGGATTGATCGAGCCACCCGGTGCTTCTGTCGGGGAAGGAGCCGCTATCGATGGTACGGGGGAGCTCTCCATCGCCTCCTCCCCCGCTGAAGAGAGACCCTGGCTCTGGCGCAGCTGGCTGCGCGGCCACCTCTACGTCCTCGCACTGGCTTTCTTTGCCTGTATCGGCCTGCAGGCCCTCTTCTCGTTTACGGCCAGTTACCTCTTCAACCGCTGTGCCGAAGACGCTGCCAAGAAGATGCGCGACCGCCTCTACACCCACGTCCAGGACCTCCCCTGGGAGACCCTTCTGCGCGCGCAGTCGGGCGACTGGCTCCAGCGCTGCACATCGGATGTCGATACCACCCGCCGTTTCATCGCCGCCGAGCTCCCCGAACTGGCGCGCACGGTCTTTCTCCTAGCCTGGGCCCTCCCGGTCATGACGAGCCTGAGCCCCAAACTCACCCTCATGGGGGTCCTCGTCTTCCCGCTTATTATCGTATTCTCCTTCCTCTTCCACCGTATTGTGGAAAAGGTCTTCCGCGGGGTCGATGAGCGGGAGGGGGTCCTCTCCTCGATTATTCAAGAGAATGTGACCGGGGTGCGTGTTGTACGCGCCTTTGCGCGACAGGCGTATGAGACGGCCCGCTTCTCGACGGCCAATGACCGCTTTCGCGAGCAGGTCTACATCCTTATCCGCTGGATGGCCTTCTACTGGGGCTTTTCGGCCTTTTTGGGCATCGTCCAGATGGCCATTGTCCTCGCCTCCTCGCTGGTGATGATCGGGGCGGGGACCATCACCCTTGGCCTCATGGTCCTCTTCCTTACCTGGGAGCAGCAGATACTCTGGCCCGTGCGCCAGTTTGGCCGCATCCTGGCAGACGCCGGGAAGATGAAAGTCGCCGTCGAACGCATGAGCCAGATTATCGGCCTTGAGCGCGAGACGGAACTCGATGTTGTTCCGGACGGAAAGAATTTCAAGACTGATAGTGAAGCCCCGCGCCAAGGTGGCGGGGAGGGGGATGCCCTCATTGCCTTCGAGCATGTCGACTTTAGCTACCCGGACGGTACCGCGGTACTCAAGGATGTGAGCTTTACCGTAAAGCGCGGGGAGCAGCTTGCCATTGTGGGGCCCACCGGCGCGGGGAAGTCCACCCTTGTCCACCTGCTCGTTCGCCTGTATGAACCACAGGCCGGGCGGATACTCTTTCGTGGGCGCGATATTGCCGGTCTGCCCAAACGCCAGCTGCGCCGCGATATCGCCCTGGTCCTCCAGGAGGGCTTCCTCTACGGCAAGAATGTCCGAGAGAATATCCGCATGGGGCGCCAGGAGGCTGGTGACACGCTTGTGGTGGAGGCGGCCCGCAAGGCGGACTTTCACCGGGTTGTCGACGAGTTCAATGAAGGTTGGGAGACCATGGTGGGCGAGCGGGGGGTAACGCTCTCCGGTGGGCAGCGCCAGCGGCTCGCCCTGGCCCGCGCCCTTGTGCGCGAGGCGCCAGTCCTCGTCCTCGATGACTCCCTGAGTGCGGTCGATACCGAAACCGATGCGCGCATACGCCGGGAGGCCCTCGGGAAGAACGACGAGGGGGCCAGTATCGTCATCGCCCATCGCATTACGACCCTGGCCAATGCAGACCGCATCCTCGTTTTGGAGAAAGGCCGCGTGAGCGACATTGGCACCCATGCCGAGCTGGTCGCCCGGCCGGGACTCTATCAACGACTTGCCCGCCTCCAGGAGGCGGTGGAGCACGACGAGGCTCCGAAAACAGCCGTATGACAATAGCGCTTGTACGGCAAAGGAAACAGAATGTCCGACGCAACACGATTTGAAGAAAAAGACTACTCGAGCCGCTTCGACGGGCGCCTGTGGCTCAAGATTTTGCGGATAGCCAAACCGGTCTACCCCTATCTGGGCCTCACCGCCCTGTTCATGACCTGCATCGCCCTGGTCGATGCGAGTTTTCCACAGCTTACCCGCTATGCGGTGGACCGGCTTGTCCCCGCCCTTGGCGAGGAGGGCGCCGGAATGCGCATTGCCCTCTTTACCGCGGCATATCTCCTTTTAGCCCTCTTCAACGGGCTCGGGATATGGGCCTTCATACTCGCCGCGGGGGTGGTCGAGGTGCGCCTCGTCCACCTCTTGCGCGAGAAGGCCTTCAAGCGCCTGCAGGAACTCTCCTTCTCGTACTATGACCGCACCCCGGCCGGCTGGATTATGACGCGCATGACCTCCGACACCCAAAAATTGGGTGATACCATCGCCTGGGGCGTTGTCGACTTGACCTGGGGCAGCATCATCATGCTGATGGTCGTCATCTTCATGCTTGCCATGAACGCGAAATTGGCCCTTATTGGTCTGTCTTTCGCGCCCTTCCTGCTCTTTGCGACGGCCTGGTTCCAAAAGCAGATTCTGGCCAAGCAGCGAAAGGCGCGAAAGACCAATTCGCTCATATCGGGGCTCTTCAACGAGGGCTTGCAGGGAGCACGCACTTCCAAGACCCTCGTTCGCGAGGCCGAGAACTGCGGCGAATTCGTCCGGATGAGCGGGACTTTGCGTGCCTGGTCGGTGGCTTCGGCGCGGCTTTCGGCCCTCTTCATGCCCGTTGTCATACTCCTGTCCGCTACCGGGGCCTCTTTGGTTTTGGGGCTGGGGGGCAGTATGGTTCTGGGCGGCGCGCTGAGCTTCGGGACCTTGGTCGCCTTTATCAACTACGCTCTCATGCTCTTTGACCCCGCACGGGAGGTCGCGCGGGTCCTCTCCGAGCTGCAGGCCGCCCAGGCCAGCGCCGAGCGCCTCTTTGCCCTGGTCGAGACCGAACCCGAGATCAACGATCGCCCCGGTGCCGGTGATGACGGCGACATACAGGGGGCCCTCGCCCTCGACCGGGTGAGCTTCCACTACGGCGACGGGCGCTGGATACTGCGCGACTTCTCGCTTTCGATACCCGCGGGCCAGACCCTGGCTGTCGTGGGCGAGACGGGGAGCGGCAAGTCCACCCTGGTCAATCTCCTGTGCCGCTTTTATGAGCCGGTGGAGGGAGCCATACTGATAGACGGCCGCGACTACCGTGAAAAGACGCAGCACTGGCTCCACTCGAAGCTGGGCTACGTCTTGCAGAGTCCGCTCCTCTTTTCCGGGACCATACGCGAGAACATTCGCTACGGCCGCCTCGATGCCAGCGATGAAGAGGTTGAGGCGGCCGCCACAAAGGCAAACGCGAAAGAATTTATCGAAAAGCTGGAAAAGGGCTGGGACAGCCTGGTGGGAGAGGGAGGGGTTTTGCTTTCAACCGGCCAAAAGCAGTTGATTAGCCTGGCCCGCGCCCTCGTGGCGAACCCGCGCATTATGGTGTTGGACGAGGCAACGAGCTCGGTCGATACCGAAACGGAGGTCCTGATACAGGGGGCGGTCAATGAGCTCCTCGTTGGCCGGACCAGCATCGTTATCGCGCACCGCCTTTCGACTATACGCCATGCCGACCGTATATTGGTGATGGATCACGGAAAGATTATTGAGGATGGTTCACATGACGAGCTGATGGCGCAACACGGTCACTACCGTGCCCTGTACACGCGCCAATTCCTCGAGGAGGCCGTGGCTCATGGCGTGGCCGGGTAGTAGGCCGGGGTGCCCCGCTGCTTTCGCGGGGGGAGCCCCGGACCCGGGCCCGGGGTAATTGTGCAGGTGGCGGGGCTCGCAGAGACCCGCCACTCTTGGGTATGCCTGCATCGCGATGCAGGCCCGGGCTCGCGGCCGGGGCGCGGGGGGCGTCGGGCGCTGCCTTGGGCGGCGCCCGGAAAGACTTTCGGGGGAGCGGAAGGGCCGTCGTGGCGTTCCCCGCAGCGCCCCCTCCTTTCGATGCCGGTCTGTTTAGCGGTTGTTACGGCGGTTTGTGATGAAGTTGAAGCCGGTGGTGAGCGAAATGGACGAGGCGGCACTTGAGTTGGGGATGGAATAGCTGATATCCACCGGGACGTAGACGCCGCTAAAGGAGAAGGTCCAGCCCATGGCGATAAGTATTTGTATTCCGCTCATGGAGACCATGGGTCCGGCGCCAAACTCGAAGCCCCGGGCGTCGCGGTAGCCAACGAGGAAGCTCCCGATGGGAAGGGCGGTGCCCTGTTCGAGGCCGTTGACCATGAGGATTTCTTGGAAGGCAAAGTGGTTGCGCGTGTCGCCCAGGAGTATGCGCTGTTCGAGCGAGATTCCGAAGGCAGACATAACCGGGTAGTAGGTGAGATCGTTGGAAAGGTACTCTGATACTTCGTCGCTGAATCTTCCCCAATCGGTGAAGACGTAGCCAACCCCAACGCGGGGCCCCAATACAAATTCGAAAGCGGCGGGTTCTTCGCCGGCATCCTGTGCGAAGGCAAGAGCGGAAAGAGCGAGTGAAAGAATGCTTGCAAGGATGAATCCTTTTTTCATGAATAACCTCCAATAGTAATACTTTTTTCACTTGGATTGTAGCACGGCACAGTGTGTAAATCCAGTATGGCGGGAAGGGGTATACCATGGTTTTGAAAGAAGGAATTTGAAAAAATGATTCAAATTTAAGGTGGATTTCAGATTGGAATCGTAAGCTGAATCCTGTCGGGCTTTTGTTTGCCCCGGGAGGTTATCATGGATAGGCGGCTTATTTCAAAACGGATTTTGTTCGCTGCCCTTTGTTTTTTTGGCGTTGTCCCGCAGCTCTTCGCCGGCGACTGGATCAAACCGGTCGAACGCTGGTTCTACATCAAATCGGTGCAGGCTGGTGGCCGAAACGCGGGCTTTTGGGATCAACCTGGGAGCGACAGGCAGTTCCGCAATGGCAACAATCTGATGGTCTTTGCCCGGACGGCGAATTTCCTCGCGGATCAGCGTTTCATGTTCAAACCCGTTGGCGAGGGGGTCTTCAATATTGTGGCCATGAACGGTGGTTATGTGACGGTTGAGGGCGGGGCCTCTGCAAATGGTACGAATGTTTACATTGGCAGAGGCCGGGGAGGCGACCCCTCGCAGAACTTCCGGATTGAGCATCTGGGGGGCGGCCGATTCAAGATTCACCCGATAGGCGGCGGCGTCATCTGTCTGGCCGGGCGCAGCCACGCGGACCGTTCCAACATCCATGTGTGGACCAACCATGAGGGGGCCTTTACCGAGTGGTTCCTTTTGCCCTCGTACGATGGCGAAGCCTGGGTGCCCGGGGCATCGGCCATTGTCGCTTCGAACAGCCCCGGCAGTACTGTTGCCCGCCCGGGGGCCTCGTCCATGCCGTCAAAGGTGCCCGCGATGGAGTTTGCCGCAAGGGGCATGGTGGGTAATTTGGTCATGCGCGACATTCACCCGGACGGCCGGGAGTTCGTGAACCCGGCCCAGGGGGTTACGGTGGAGCTCTGGGTCTTCGACCCCGCAAACAGGGACAACATGTACCGGATCAAGGAGCGCTTCCTTACGAATATGGAGGGATTTTTTACCATTCCTTCTTCGTACTATTCGGAACAGAGCATCATGCTGATGGCCCACATCGAGGGCCGTGGATCTGCCTTTGCCTTGGTCAATCCCATGGGCCGGAAAATTACCATCGATGAGTTCCAGTCCCTCAAATACCTCTCGAAGGATTATCACTTGGTCGAGACCCGCTACCGGGGGCGGCGCTGGATTTACCGCGAGGGGGCGGGGGCCTGGCAGACGGGCGGGACCATCACCAGACGGGATTCCTTCTTTTTCAAGGACCTGGATCGCCCCAGTGCGGCGGTTGACCGTTTTTACCAGAGGGCTTTCGCGGGGGTCGACCGCTCCACGGCACATACCGATGAGGCTATTGTCGAAAAGGTGGCCGCGGTACTCGAGTTCCTGCGGACGCAAACCTGGTCCTACATGACGGCGAACGCGAAGAGTGACCCGCGCTATGCCGCCAGTGACGAGTTGTTCAGCAAGAGCCGCAGCAGCAGCAAGGCCCCCCTTTCGCGCTGGCCAACGCTTGAAGAATATGCCGATGTCTGGCTCAAGCATGGCTTCCTGCCTACGGGGAATTGTACGAGTTGGGCTCTTATGACGGCCGCCCTCATGCGGGGGCTGGGGGTTCCCCCCGGTCGCTTTTTTGTGTCGAAGTTCAATTACGACCATGGATGGATAGTCGAGCACTGGGTTATTGCCCTTGAACTGGGCGGGCGCTGGGTCTGTTTCGACCCGCAGTTTCGCAATGTTCTGCGGCCAAGTAGCCCCGTCCAGTTCCTGAACGGGGCTTGGGATCGCTACTGGTCGGCGGATTACGAGTGGGATATGCCATTTGAGGCGGTGCTCCTGCCCGGCGGATCGCTTTCGCGCATGCCGTACATTGGGGATGCGTCGAAACTCTTTCCCGAGGAGCTTCCCGAGCAGGATGCTGTGGGGGAAGAGGCCTTCGGGGCCGCCGAAGAGGAGATTTTGGCGGATAACGGGGAAGGCGATTTGCAGCCGGATAAAGAGGAGGCCACACCCAGGCCCAAGCCCGTTATAGAGAATGACAAAAAGCCCAAGCGCCCGAAAATAATCACGGGGTACTGAGCGGCGGGCGGGGGGAGAAGGGCGTACTGTGCGTAAGGCTGCCATCGGCATTGCGCACCAGGAAGCCCCATGGCGGGATGGTTTCTGTCATGGTCCCCGTATCAACTGCGACACTCTTGTCCTGTGCGAAGTTGCCCCAGACCTCGACGGTACTGCCGTCGGGGGCCTCGAAGCGGCTGTACTGGAGGCTTTTGTCGGCGGACAGGTAGCGGTGATCGACGAGCTCGCTCCAGGTGACCTGGCGGGTGAGGGGGCTGATATTGCGGTAGGAGGCGAGTAGCCAGTCCTTCTCGTGGGCCCAGCGGGCGCGGTCGACGATCCACAGGGGCAGGGTCCCGTAGAGGGCGTTGAAGAGGTCGCGCTTTGGCAGGTACTCGATGAGGCGATTTGAGGAGTCGCCCCAGTACCAGCTTGAGAACACGCAGTCGTGGTAGACGAGCTGGAAGAGGGGGATACGGTACTCGGGCCCCAACTGGAAGCGGAAGAAATCCTCCTGCGGCTCACGGCGGCTCCCCAAATCGTAGCCGGCATCCTTGAGGCGGTACGGGCCCAGGCTTGTCATGCCCTCGAAGTAGTGGAGATGGGGGACGGCCATGTCCATTCCCGTTTCGCTGCCCACAACCAGGCGGTGCTCGTCCACGAGGTAGTCGAAAAGGGCCATCTTGTTTCGCCGGTCGTCGCTGCGCGAGAGGGGGTGGAGGGGATTCCAGTCCTCCCGAAGCGGGTTCGCCGTTGTCGTGTCGAGGAAGCGGGCCCCGTAGGGGTGCTTCGCCAGGTCTTTGGGTACCCGCTCCTTGATGAGCCTGAGAGAGGCCGCAGACGAAATGACCCCGCCGGGGTACTCGGTTCCGTCTTCCTCGCGGTGCACCCAGCCCTTCATGGGGGATCCGTCGGGCAGGAGGACGATGTCATCGGGCCAGCCTTCGGTATTAAGCCAGGGGAAGCGGCTGTCCGGCTTCCATATATCCTGGTAGATATCGTAGCGACCGGTGAGCCAGCCCTTGGCGTTGAGGGCCGTGAGGGTCTCCGGGGTCTGTTCGTGCGACCAGAGGACGCGGTCCACGCCGGCTGCTTCAAGTTCTTCTGCGAGTTCGAGGGCGAATTCTTCGCTCTGCGACCACCAGTCTATGCGTTCCCACACCCAAAGATTTACGGCCCCGGCCATTTTTTCGAGCTGCGGGACCCGTTCCATTTTTTCTGTGAGGGTGACGAGCCGCCCTTCCTCTCGGGCCCATTCGCGATAGGCCTTGGCGATGGCCACGTGGCCACTCCCCGTGCGGACGAGGCGTAGCCTGCGCGGGTAGCCCCAGGTCTTTCGTTCGCCCTGCCATACGAAGCCAAAGGTCGAAGTGCTGTCTATACCGGCTTTGCTGCCGGGGCGGGTAAAGCGAACGTATGCGTCATTCTGGGTTTCGGCTATGGCCAGGATCCCGCTATCGGGGGCGCTCAAGCCGACAAAGGGCATGCACAGGCCGTGGCCCCCGTAGAGTTCGAGGTTCCAGCTGTCGAAGCGGGGGTCGTCTGCGGGTACCCGCAATCCCTCGTTTACCGGAAGTATCCAGTCCTGCCCGGGAGCAGGTTTGAGGGGCCCCGGAAAGGCGAAGTCGCTGGTAAGCGGGGCATCGGGCGGGGCCTCGAGGCTGATAAGGGCCTGGCCCGCGCTGTCCAGTGCGAAGCGGGCGGTGATGGAGCCGGCCCAGAGGTCTGCCAGCGTCATTTCAAAGCGTTCCGGCACTGGGCTGTGCGTTGAAATTATCAGGGGTATTACTGTGCTCATGTCGAAGGTCCAGACGGTTTCCTCCCCCGTTTGCCTCGCTGTGGCCGTGGGCCCGAAGCGCAGAATGCCTTTCTCCCGATCAAGCTCGAGGCTCGAGCCACCCGCACGGGCTTGCAGCAGCACTGGCCCCTCGAGTGGCGGTGGCGCTTCGCGGATACGGCACAGGGCGACGTTGTCGACAAGCCAGCTCGCCGCCCCCCGCCCGGTAATGCGAAAGCGAATCCCCTGCGCCCCGTTTGGCACGAAGAAGCGCTCACGCAGCATAATCCAGTCCCCATTTGCGACAGTTGGGGCGTCTGAGCCCGTTTCGGCCAGCCCGCTCATCCAGTCGAGGACCTCTTTCTCTTCGTTGTAGCTTACGCAGGAAATTTGGACTGATGGTGCTTCCGCGCTGTCGGCGGTTTTTTTGGTTTTTTTCGCTAACGCCGCGAGACGGACAGCTGCCTGTACTTCCCAGACTTCACCTGCCTGTACGGCTTGACTGGTGTTGGCTTGGACGCTCCAGTCTTCGCTGCCGGACATCTCCACAAGGAGGGCGCCGCTTTTCCCTATCCCGGAGGCGGCGTCATGGGCTGTGCGTATGGGTTCATTGTTGCGTGCCCAGGGTCCACGCCAGCCGGAAAGGCCCTCGTCGAAGGAGGGGTTATCGAGGCGGTTGTCTGTGCAGGGCTCGGCGCCCGACAGGGCTTCCGGCCCGGCCCCCGCCGGAAAGCCGGTATGTGTTTGGGTGCCATCCCGCGAGGACGCTGCCGTGTCCCCCGTGAGGGCACAGGACAGGAGGGCGAGGGCACAAGACGCAACGATTAAAGCGCGAACAGTGAAGCGTGCGGCGGTTTTCATGCTATCAGTCTAGCACATTGGTGTATGGCATTCATTTTCCGGTGGGGAGCTTGAATCACGGGAACGGATGGCATAAAATCCACTTATGACAGAAAATATAAGAGCTCTTGACAATATTGCCTGTGCCCTTGTGATGGTGGTTCTTCTCCTTGTTTCCATGCGAAAGAAGGGGGGGTACACGACACGCCGGGATCGCATTCTCTTTTGGCTGACCGTTTCGGTTATGGCCATGTTGGTGCTTGAAGTTCCCTATGTTCTTTTTAACGGGTTCGCGCGTTTTCAAAAGCTGAATTATTGGGCCAATATCATCTATCATGCGACGCAGATTACCCCCCCGCTTATCTTCATTCTTTACATTGATTACATTGTTTTTCGCAGTATGCGCCATCTGCGTCGCAAGGCCTTGTACTGTCTTCCCTTCGCGCTGTTGTTCATAAGTCTTTCGCTGGTGAATATTGTTACCGGTGCATTTTTTATTGTCGATAGTGAAGGTTTTTACCGGCGGCAGTTTCTTATGCCACTCATGTTCGTGCTGCAGTATGTTCCCATTGTCTATGCCCTCTGGTTTCTCTTTGACGCACGTCGCCGTATCGATCGTAAAAATTTCGGTGTTCTCCTCTTTTTCCCCGTGCCGGCCGTGATTTCGAGCATTCTCCAGTTTTTCGTTCCCGGCCTTACCCTCGTCTGGCCTGCAGTTTCTTTGGGGCTCATAGCCCTCTACATGAGCCTGCAAAACCGCCAGCTTACCGAAGATTACCTTACCGGTGCTTATAATCGTCGTGCTCTCGACGAGTACCTGCAATCGAAGGTTCGCCACTGTGAGCCCGGTAAGACATTCTCGGCCTTCATGATCGATTTGGACAAGTTCAAGAAAATCAACGATCGCTTGGGGCACAAAACCGGTGACGAGGCACTTGTCGAGAGTGTGCAGATACTGCGCCGTGCGGTGCGATCTTCGGACTTCATTGCCCGCTATGCCGGGGACGAATTTGTTATTGTGCTCGATTCCACCGACGAGAATGACCTGCAGAATGTCGTTATGCGTATCAACCAAGAGGCCGATCGCTCAAATTCCAGCGGCGCCCGCTACTACAACCTGGGTTTTTCCATAGGTACGGGAATCTTCGATCCCCTTGTGGACCAGAATATAGAAAATTTCATGAAACGCATCGACCAATACATGTACGAGATCAAACGCAAGAAGAAAAACAGCATGTTCGTGACATGATGACCGCTATTTTTTGACTTCGTCCCAAACCCCGTTTACACTCTCTGTAAAGTTTACAAGGGGGTTCTCATGAAAAGGAGTTCCTGGACTATTGCTCTCGTCGGGACTGCACTCGTGGTCATGGTTGCGTTCACGGGCTGTTCCAACAGCTTGCTGGGGTCGGGGCCGGGTGATGCGGCAGACATGAACAGCGAGCCGGCGGATATTGCCGCCTGGGAAGCCCAGGTTGACGCGGATTTCGCCGAAGTCCTCGCCTCTTTGGGTACCGATGGAGCAGAAAGCGCCCTCGCCGCCTTCGATGCCAAATATGCCAGCGACCTGTCCCGCAGTTTCGCCCCCGAGCTCCGCGCGGTTCGCGCCGCCCGGTCGTCAAGCAAGGGCTCCTCCGATTATCCGCCCCTGGCGGCCATGCCCTTCAATCGCGACGGCGCCGTCTACCTTTCCGGCGGGTCGACCGACCTCGTGGGGAACGTTATCGGTTGGGTGGCACCCAAGACCCTTCCCGGCGGCTACTATCACGGCGGGGTCCTAGACCTCGACAAGGTCGATCCCAACAATCCCGATGCCCCCTGCGTGCAAACCGCCGTTACCAAGGGCGCCGGCTATGAATCTGCCACCGATTGGCGTACCAAGGTAAACGCCTGCGTCCTCAATCCGGTGTCGACCCCCGCAACGAGCAGCCTCAACAGCGCGCAGAGCGCCATGCACTACTACTGCCAGCCGTCCAACACCAACATGGAGTACGGTTTCTTCAAAAATTACGTCAACATCTTCAATGTCGTCACGAAAGCAGACAACTACACCTGGTACTGCACCAAGGTCGCCTGGCGCGTCTACAACAGCTTCGGTGTCGACATCGACTCCAATTCGGCTCAGGTCGACTTCACCCAGTCCGGGCTCTACGGCCTGGTCAAGACCTACTACAAGACCCGCTACTTCTACAGCTCGTCCAAGGCCAATGCGGCGATTGCCGCCTACATTGCCGATGCCCGCACAAAGATTGTCCTTGCAGAGGAAATCATGCTCTCCCCGCGGCTCGTCAAGGTCTTCGAAGCGATACGCGAGTAATGCGTTATGCATCGGGAAGAGGTTCAAGGCTGATAGTCCGCTATGCCGTAGCGATGGCGGTGGTTTTTCTGGCCATCTCCTGTGCGAATGACATTCCGGACAGCACCGGTCCCCTCTTCGCGGTGGGCAACAGTGTCTATGCCGCCGCCGACGAGCCGATACTCCTGCTCGAGGCCCGGTCGCGCCTGCGCGACCGGGCCCTGTCCCGCGCAGGCGATGCTGTAGTCTATTGGGACGCAGAAAGCAAAAGGATAATGCAGCGAGGCGGGTCCTTGTTTGCATCGCCGTCGCATGGCTTGGATGCAGAGGCCGTTTTCATTCAGGGGCGGCTGGTTTTGTCGCGTGGTTTCGTCTACACCGAAGGAAGCGGGTTCTCCTACAGCCTTTCGCGC
Source organism: uncultured Spirochaetales bacterium (assembly GCA_964541755.1). Lineage (GTDB taxonomy): Bacteria > Spirochaetota > Spirochaetia > Treponematales > Breznakiellaceae > CAZIRF01. Next base: position 28,226 of record CAZIRF010000003.1, read on the forward strand.
TGGACGGGCCGGAAACTCGAACCCCTGTTCAGCTGTTCGCTCGACCTCTTCCCCTCCGACGTACTCTTCATGGAGGATGGCAGGGTCTTTCTTGCGGGGGTGAACCAGGCGGGTGACGAGAGTCTCGTGTACCTTCTGGACCCGCATAAAGAGGCGGTCGAGCCCCTTATCAGCCTTGAACGTTCTTCGACCTTTCCCCGCCTCATATTTACGGGTGATTGGCTCCTTTTATTCCACAGTGCGCGCAGCCTTGAAGAGGGCGATCTGCGTGTGTATCGGGCACCGTTTTCGGGGGAGGGGGTGCCGGTGTTCGAGCGGCTTGCCGCCCGTCTGCCAGAGACCGAGTCGGGGGTGTTCTTCGGGTATGGCTTTGCTCTGGGGTCGGTGGCTTATATCCCGCTCGCAGACAGCGACGGGACACGTGCTGTTCTGCCGGTAAACGTCGGGTTGCCCGAGCCCTATGGCGAGCCCGTCTGCGGTTCCGGCGGGGTCTTTCTGCCCCTGGGCCCGGATACAAGCGGCGCGTCGTATTGGTTCATCGCCTTTGATCCCCTTTCGCAAGAGAGCACCCGTGTCCTCACGCGCTTTGACGGGGCGCGCTTCTGGCGCCACCCGTTTCTGTGAAGGGCCTCCTCTCGCGAGGGAGCCCTCCTGTGAAGGGCCCCTCCATTTACGAAGGGGCTCCCGTTCTACATCGCGAGGAGGAGTTCCTTCAAAATACCGGTCGCTTCCACTTCCTATCGTGCGGCCTCGCGCAGGATGTTCAACATTTTGGCCCGTACTGCTGAACTCGCCAGTTTGCGGGCAGAGTCCTCGCTGTTTTGGCCTCCCTGCAGTTTCCAGACGGCTTGTCCGGTCTCGAAGATATTGTTGAAGAGGCTTGCGGCCGCCGCCGCGAGATTTGATGCATCGGCCTTGCCCTGTTCCTTGAGGCTGCCCGCTACCCACTTGAGGAAGTAGTGCGCGTAGGCGCGGCCCTCGCTTATCATGGTGAGGGCGTCGTTTTGGCACATGAGGCGCTCGAAGAGCTTGGGCAGGGGAAGGCCCTCGCCCCACTCGTTTTCATCGGCGAGTTTGTCGAGCCAGAGTTTCCAGGCCGCCTGCGCCCCGGCCCAGGGGCCCACCTTTTCGGTTTCCAGTATCCATACTGCGTGTTCAACCATTTCCCGCAGCGAACCCTGGGCCTGCTGCTCCTCGCCGACCGCCATCAGCATGATTGTTTCGCGATTCTCCCACCACCGGTCTGTTGTAAAGTAGCCCGATGCGTCCTTGCCGCTGCCGCCGGCGAACTCCGGGTTGTCCTGGAAGAAGTTCCATCCCAAAAGGGTGGCGCCCCCGTCCCGGTACCCGGTGACAATGCAGGCTTCCGGCGGGCCTATGATGCCCAGGGCAATGAGGGGACGGCCCTCGTCAATCTCACTCTTGATAAACGAGATGAAGTCTTCCTTTTTCGTCGAGTCCGTTCGATCGAGGAAGCGCCAGGTTCGGCCGGCGGCCTTGAAGGCCCGTACGAAGGATTCCTTGGGGTCCTCGTGGATGTTCATGATGTCGACGTTGCCGCCGTCCCAGAAGGCGGGGTTCCAGCGCAGGCGGAAGGAGGCCCCGCTCGCGGCCATAAGATAGCAGTAGTCGATCTCCTGCCCCATATAGTTCAATACCGATCTCAAGCAGGCCGGGAAGGGGGTTGCCTCTTCATCGCAATACTCGACCTTGCGCACCCCGTAGAGCACGCAGCTGTCATCTGTTCGTTCGATTGAGTTCTTGTCCATACAGTCCTCTTTGAAAAGGGCCTGTTGCGTGTCGCTGTCATTTCCCAGTATGCCTGGCCCGAATACTCCATTGGTAAGGCGTATGCGGCCCACCGGAATATGCGCACGGCGAAAAGCCGAGGGCGAGAGCCCGCTCACCCGCCGGAATGCGCGGGTAAAGGTGTCCGGGTTGCCGAATCCGTACTCGAGGGCTATATCGAGGGCGCTCTTTGTGCTGTGGGCCAATTCAAATGCGGCGTTCGCTATGCGGCGTTCGGTCACATAGTGCCCCAGCGGGAGCTGCAGGTGTTCGCGAAAAACGGCACGCAGGTGGTCCATGGAGAAGGCCATGTCGCGCTGATAGTCCTCCGCTTCGGGGGGATTCTTGACGCGGGTCTCGATATAGGCGATGAGCGATTGGATCAGGCAGAAATATTCATTCACACAACACTCCACTTGGTGGCGCTGCGAATCGATGACATCGGTTCGCGCTGCCGGTCTTTCCGGAAGACAGTATCAGTGTAGCATCTGGAGGGGAGATCGACTCGACGATTTTGGGGATTGTGCACCGGATCCCGGCGACTTGGTAAACGGAAGCCTGCAGTTGATCGTGAATGTTGCCAGAGCACAACGGGATTTCCCGGATTGCGCCAAAGGGCGGGTTTTCTGTTAGTATCCTGTCTACAGGAGCATATTTATGATCAAACAATGGATTGCAAGCGGTTTATTGGCCGCTTCACTAGTCCTGGCACTTGCCTGTGCCTCGACTGCACAAGAATCAAACACACAGGAGCGCGTGAAAGCCATGACAGAGGCAGTCAACATCAAGGGGGCGGCGGGACGCCTGTCGCTCGTTGTCCATACGCCGGAAATGGAAGCGGGGAAGAAATACCCGGTTGTCATCGTATCGCACGGCTTCATGTCGAGCAAGGACGATTTCATTGCCAAAACCCTGGCCTCCTCCCTTCAAGAAGCCGGTTTTATTGCCATTCGCTATGACTTCAATGCCCACGGCTCGAGTGAAGGGAAGTTCATCGACATGACGGTCTTGTCCGAGGTTGAGGATGCGAAGGCAGTCATTGCTTACGCGAAGAGCCTGCCCTATGCGGGCGCCATTAGTCTGGCCGGCCACTCGCAAGGCGGCGTGGTAACGTCTCTGGTGGCCGGCGCCCTTGCCAATGAAATTGCCAGTGTGGTGCTCTTTGCGCCGGCGGCGGTCCTCGTTGACGACGCAAAAAACGGAACGGTCATGGGGAACCGCTATGATCCGGTCAACGTACCGGAATATGTCTCTGTCTTTGGCCACCAGTTGGGGCGAAAGTACATTCTGCAGGCGCAGAAACTGGATATTTACGCGGATGCCGCGGCTTTCAAGGGGCCTGCGTGCATCATACACGGGACGAAAGACCCGGTCGTTCCGTATTCCTATGCTCAGCGCTACAACGAGATCTGGCCGGGAAGCGAGCTCTACCTGCTTGAAGGCGCCGGGCATGGCCTTGAACCGGATACCCTCAAGGCGATTGAGATTGCGGTCGGCTTTTTAGTTAAACAGAATATCTGAAGCGAGGGCGCCTGCAGGCTTCCGGTTACTAACCTCGGGTAACCGGTTTGAAGCGTCCCGTCTCGCGGTCCAGAACCAGTACCGTGCCGCTCGCCAAGTCCCAGTGCCAGCCGGATACCTCCAGCTCGCCTGCCGCCATCGCTTCGCGGATGTAGGGGTAGGTGAGCAGGTGTTCGACCTGGAGGGCCACATTGCGCAGTTCTGTCTCATGAGCGCGGCGTGCAGGGTCCTTCATGAGGGCTTCGTCGTGGCGAATGGCTTCGACGACGGGGCGGGCGAGTTCCATCCACTTTCGGGTATGCGGAATGGTGGCGAGGGTCGCTTCATCTTTGTAGAAGGCCGCACAACCGCCGCAGTCGGAGTGGCCGCAGACGACGATGTCGCGCACCTTGAGGACCTTGACCGAATACTCGATGGTCGAGGTGGTGGCGAAGAATTCGTCGCTCTCGCGCCAAAAGGGGACGATGTTCGCGATGTTGCGTACGACGAAGAGTTCGCCGGGGCGGGTATTGGTGAGCAGGCTGGGGACAACGCGCGAATCACAACAGGTGATGAAGAGGGTGTGCGGGGCCTGGCCGCTGGCAAGCTCCTGCCAGAAATCGGGGTGGGCTTCGATCTCGCGGGTTTTGAAGGTCCGGATACCCGCTATCAGTCTGTCCATCTCTTACTCCTGTGCTATTGATGAGAGCCGCTTTTTCGCATCGTCAAGGCTGATAGCTTTCCTCCGCGCCCAGTCGGCGACTTGTTCGCTGTCCACGCTGCCGGTGCCAAAGTACCAGGCTGCCGGGTGGGCGAAATACATGCCGCAGACACTGGCGGCGGGAAGCATCATGGCGCTGTCGGTGAGCGAGAGCCCCAGGCTTTCTTCGGCGTCCAGCAGGGCGAAGGCCAGGCGCTTGTCCTCGTGGTCGGGACAGGCGGGGTAGCCGAAGGCGGGGCGTATCCCGCGGTAGGGGGCGCGGCCGTCTGCGGCGAAGATGAGGGTTTCCTGTGGCGAGAGTTTTTCGTCCGGGGCGTAGCCCCAGATTTCCCGGCGCAGCATTGCATGTGCCCACTCTGCAATGGCTTCGGCAAGGCGGTCGGCAAGGGATTTTGCGAGGAGTATCTCGTACTCGTCGTCCTTGGCGGCATTGGTGGCGAGCCACTCCTCGAAGCCCCGCCCCACGGTACAGGCGAAGAAGCCGATCCAGTCCTCGCGACCGCTTGAAGAAGGAGCTATGAAGTCGGCGAGACAGGCGTTGGCGCCGCCTGCCTTCTTTTCCTGCTGGTTGCGCAGGAAGGGCAGGCGGATGGCTTCATTTGCGGCGGCGGGTGCTTCTGTGTCGGCCGCGACGAGGCCGACGGTAGCAGCAAGCCCTTTCGGCCCAAGCCCAAGCGGCCGGACAAGGATGTCATCGCCCTCGCTTGCGGCAGGGTAGATGCCGATGCGGGCGCGGGGTTTTATCAGTCCATCTTTTGCAAAACGGTCGAGGAGGGCGCGGGCGTCGTCGTACAGCTTGCGGGCCGCGGGGCCCTTTTCGCGGTCCTCGAGGATCTTTTCAAAGCCGTAGCCCATATCCCAGCCGTAGAAGAACCAGCTCCAGTCGATCCAGGGGAAGAGCTCCTCGAGGCTTGAAGGGGCGAGGTCGCTGATACCCGGTTGGCGGGGGCGGGGGATGTCGAGTTTCTGCCAGTCGCTCTTGAAGGCGTTGGCGCGGGCCTTTTCAAGGCTGATAGGTTGATGGGTTGCGGTTATTTTTTCGTGGCGTTCGATGGCTGCTGCGTAGCGGGTGTCGAGTTCGTCGAGGAAGCGCGGGCGGTCTGTGGGCGAGAGGAGGGCCCGCACAAGGGCGGGCATCTGGCTCGCGTCTTTGCCGTGGACTACCGGGCCGGAATAGGCCGGATCGATGCGCAGGGCGGTGTGGGTCTCGCTCGTGGTCGCACCCCCCACCATGAGGGGTATCTTCATCCCCTCGGCCTCCATGGCCTTCGCGACGGTGACCATTTCATCGAGGGATGGGGTTATGAGCCCGGAGAGGCCCAGAATATCGGCCTTTTCGCGTTTTACCGCCTCGATAATCTCTTCGCAGGGAACCATGACCCCCAGGTCCACAACCCGGAAGCCGTTGCAGGAGAGGACGACCCCAACGATATTTTTCCCTATATCGTGGACGTCTCCCTTTACCGTTGCCATGACAATGGTTGCGGCGTTGGTGTCGCTCTCCTGTTTTTCCTCGAGTATGTAGGGCTCGAGGACGGCAACGGCCTTTTTCATGACGCGGGCACTGCGGATTACTTGTGGAAGGAACATACGGCCCTCGCCAAAGCGCTTGCCCACCTCGTTCATGCCGGCCATGAGGGGGCCTTCGATAAGGTCGAGGGCTCGGGGGAGGCTTGTGCGAAGGGCGAGGACGTCTTCTTCGATGTAGTCGTCGATGCCCTTTACAAGTGCGTGGGCGATGCGGTCTGCGAGGGGGAGGCTGCGCCATGCATCGCGTTCGGTGGGAGTGCGGCCGCCAGATCCCGTGCCCGTGGCGGTCGAAGTCCCGCCTGCGGCCGCAGCTTCCTTGGCCGCAATAGCCGCCTCTTTGAGCTCGACGGCCTTTGCCAAGAGAGCCTCGACCGCCTGGGGGCCCTTGGCCATGATGACGTCCTCGCAGAGGGCGGCGAGGTCCTGGTCGAGCTCGGCGACAGAGAGCAGGGTCGCGGGGTTGACGATGGTCATGGAGAGCCCCGCCGGGATGGCGTGGGACAGGAAGACCGCGTGCATGGCCTCGCGTACTTCTTCGTTGCCGCGGAAGGAAAAGGAGAGGTTCGAGAGCCCCCCGGAAATATGGGCCCCCGGGCAGTGGTCGACAATCCAGCGGCAGGCCTCGATGAAGTCGAGGGCATAGCGGTCGTGTTCGGCGATGCCGGTCGCGATCGACAGGACATTGGGGTCAAAGACGACGTCCTCGCCGGGAAAGCCGGCAGCCATAAGGAGCTGCCAGGAGCGACCGGCCACCTCGATTTTGCGGGCGTAACTATCAGCCTGACCCTTTTCGTCAAAGAGCATGACGACGATGGCGGCCCCGTAGCGGCGTGCGAGCCGGACGCGTTCGAGGAAGCGCTCTTCCCCCTCTTTTAGGCTGATGGAGTTGACGATGCCCTTGCCCTGGATGACCTTGAGGCCCGCCTCGAGGACTTCCCAACGGGAGCTGTCGATCATGAAGGGCAGGCGGGCGATCTCCGGGTCGCTCTGGGCCAGGTTCAAGAAGTGGACCATGGCGTCTTTTGCGTCGAGGAGGGCGTCGTCCATGCAGACATCGATGATGGCGGCGCCGGAGTCTGCCATGTCGCGGGCTATCAGCGTAGCCTCTTCCCACTTCTCTTCCTTTATCAAGCGCAGGAATTTGCGGCTCCCGGCGACGTTGGTGCGCTCCCCCACATCCACAAAGCCCTTTTCGCGCGAGACTTCGAGGACTTCGAGGCCGGAGAGCCGGGTCGTACGCGGCGATGTGACCGGGGTGTCATGTGCAGCCTTCCGGGGCGGGTACTTGGCCGCCCGTTCTGCAATGGCGGCAATGTGGGCCGGAGTGGAGCCGCAGCAGCCCCCGATGACGTTGACGAGGCCCTTTTCGAGGAAGGGGGTAACGGCGTCGGCCATGGCGCGGGCGCTCTGGTCGTACTCGCCCAGGGAGTTGGGGAGGCCCGCATTGGGGTGTGCGCTCACCAGAAAGGCTGTGGTCGAGGCGAGGGCTTCGAGGTGGGGCAGGAGTTTGTCCGCCCCCAGGGCGCAGTTGAGGCCGAAGCTCCAGGGTTCTGCATGGGCGAGGGAGGTATGGAAGGCCTCGACCGTCTGACCCGAGAGGGTGCGGCCGGCAGCGTCGGTAATGGTGCCGGATATCATGAGGGGGATACGCGTGCCTGTGGGTAAAAGGCCGGCATCGATGGCCTGCGAAGTGGCTTCCCCGATGGCGAAGACGGCGGCCTTGGCGTTGAGGGTGTCGAAGATGGTCTCGATCATGAGGAGGTCGGCGCCGCCCTCGATAAGGCCCAGGGCGTTGTCCGTGTAGGCGGCGACGAGTTCGTCCCAGAGGGTGCCGCGGGCGGCCCCGTCATTCACATCGGGGGAGAGGGATGCAGTCTTGCCGGTTGGGCCCAAGACCCCGACGACGAAGCGGGGGCGCTCCGCTGTGGCGAACTCATCGCAGGCCGCTCGTGCAAGGCGGGCCGCTTCGCGCGAGATCTCGCGCGCGAGGGGGGCAAGGTCGTAATCGGCCAGCGAGAGGGCATTGGCGTTGAAGGAGCAGGTTTCAATGAGGTCGGCCCCGGCTTCGAGGTAGAGGCGGTGGATGGCGCTTATGACATCGGGGCGGGTAAGGCAGAGGAGGTCGTTGCAACCGCGCAGCTTCTTTTTGTGCGCGGCAAAGCGTTCCCCGCGAAAGTCCTCTTCTTCCAGCTTGTAGCCCTGGATCATGGTGCCCATGGCCCCGTCGAGGATGAGGATGCGTTCGCGCGAGAGGGCATTGAGCCGGTCGAGGGTGGTCATGGAAGCATTCTAGCGAAAAACGGGCCTTGAAGGAAGATTGCAGCGGCGCTACTATGGCCTCCATGAACGAAATACACGAAGAAACATTCACGGTACGCACCTGGGATGTCGACGGCTGTGACGGCCTCTCCATGGCCGCCGCCTTCAACTACTGCCAGGAGATCGCGGGTATCCACGCCAACGAGCTGGGCGTGGGCATGGACTCCATGCGCGAGAAGGGCGCCGCCTGGATTCTCTCCCGCATGAGCCTCGAACTCTCGCGTCGCCCCGGCTGGGGAAAGACCCTGCGCTGCCGCACCTGGCCCCGCGGGGCAGAGCGCCTCTTTGTGTACCGTGATTACGAAATCGAAGATGATGCGGGTATCTTTGCCCGCGGTCGCAGCGCATGGCTCGTACTCGACATTGCCAAAAAGCGCCCGCTGCGCCCCGAAAGCTGGATAGAATCCCTCCCCCTCAATGCCGATCGCGCCGCCCTCGACGGCGGGGCCAGTGCCGTCGGGGAACTCGTTGACTCCGCACCCTGCGGCGAACGCCGTGCCGCCTACTCTGACATCGACTACAACAAACACGTCAACAATGCCCGCTACATCCAGTGGGTTCAGGACTGCCTTTCCTTCGATGAGCTCTCCTCCTGGCCCGCCATGAGATGCGACATCAACTACTTGAGCGAGGTCAAGGAAGGCGAGCTGATAGCCCTCCACCGCGCCCCCTCATCCGGCGGCTGGGCCGTCGAAGGCCGTAAGGGCGAAGCCCCCGCCTTTCGCGCCTGTATTCGACCGCTGAGCGTTTAAGGGTGTTTTTGACGGTATCGCCCTTGGGTGGTATAATGGTGGTATGAGAGTAAAGACCTCGGTTAGTTTATCACAGGAAATTCTCGAGGATGTGGGGCTTTGCGTGGCAGATGGCGAGCGATCCGAGTTTGTCGAACAGGCCCTGCGCTACTATATTGATCACTTGAAACGCTCCCGCCGGGATGCTGCAGACTTGGAAAAGATAAACAGTAGTGCCCAAGAGCTCAATGAAGAGGCTCTGGACAGCCTCGCATTCCAGGGACTCCCGTGAAACGTGGAGATCTCTATCGGGTAAAGAGGGGAAATCCTCTTGACCCACGGGATTCCCGGGTTTTTGTAGTGGTCAGCCGGCAGATGCTCATCGATTCAGCTTTTTCCACAGTGTGCTGTGTACCGGTATATTCCCGTTGGGATGAGCTCTCTACACAGGTGCCGCTCGGTGTTGAGTCTGGTCTCAAACACGACAGCTCGATACATTGTGATGAGGTCTTGAGCTTGCCCAAAACGATGTTGACCGATTACATTGGCGCTCTGGATCCCGTGCAAATGAACGAGGTCGATCAGGCGCTCAAGATTGCCCTGTCCCTCGAAGACTAACAAGCTCCAAGTATTCATTTTTCAAAGGAAGCATCATGGACATATCACTCGAAGTCGTACCCCGTTCACGGGAAGCCCTTGACGAAGCCCTCGACCTCGCACGGCGCTACCCGGACATCCACACCATCAACATACCCGACCTCTCCCGCTTCCCCCTGCGGGCCTGGGACGCATGCCGCAGTCTTGGAATGGCCCAGCGGGAGGCTGCCGAAGCTGCCCCCCAAGCACAGGCCCTTGCGCCCGCCTACTCCTTTATCCCGCACCTGCGGGCCAATGCCTTTAACCCCAAAGAGCCCCTGCCCTTCGCCGCCCTCTTCCATAAAGCCGGCATTACCGCCGTCCTCGCCCTGGCCGGCGATCCCCCCGCTGACCCCTCCCAGCCCTGCCACGACTACCCTACCTGCGACTTTATCCGCGACCTCAAGGCCCAGATCCCCGGCGTGGCCGTCTACGCCGCCTTCGACCCCTACCGCAACAACATCCGCTACGAACTCGACTACCTCGCACAAAAAGAGGCTGCCGGCGCCGATGGCTTCTTCAGCCAGCCCTTCTTCGACCTGCGCCTTTTAGAAATCTATGCCGAGTACCTCGAACACCGCAAAGTCTGGTGGGGCGTCGCCCCCGTCGTCTCCGAACGCAGCAAGGCCTACTGGGAGAGCCGCAACCGCGCCATCTTCCCGCGCTCCTTCCGCGCCGACCTCGAATGGAACGTCTCCTTCGCCCGCGACGTACGCGCCTTCTGTGCCGCCAACGACTTCAACTTCTACCTCATGCCCATCAAAGTCGACCTCGACGCCTACCTTGGCGGATTGTTCGCATAAGAGAGGAGGGGCCGCACCCTTACACTCGGCTGTCGGTCTCACCGCTTCGCCTGCAAGACTGCGGAACGGCGAATCGCCGTTCCGCCCCGGCCAAGCCGCCGTATGGCGGCTTGGCCCGACGGCCCCTGCGGCCGGGCCGCGGCTTCGCCGGGTCCCGGCCTACCCCCGCGAAAATTCAGGGCCTGACGAAGAATGCTTGAACTGCAGGCTTCCGCTTACAGGTTAAGGTTTGCAATTTTCAAGTGCAACTTGAAAATTGCAAATATCTGATATACATGATTCCAAGACTTCTCGCCGGTCCTCTCAAGGAGTCTATTAGAAAATACCCGGTTACAACGGTTCTGGGGCCCCGCCAAGCGGGTAAAACCACGCTGGTAAAGACGTCTCTTGATGGTTTTGGCTATGTTGATTTGGAACATCCGGAGAAACGCGAATGGGCGCAGCAAGATCCCAAAGATTTTTTTTGCGGCTCATCCCGCTCCAGTTATCCTTGATGAAATACAGCGTGTTCCGGATCTGTTGTCCTGGATACAAGTGTATACAGATGTGAGTGGGTTAAAGGGTCCATATGTTCTTGCAGGAAGCAATCAGTCGGCACTGTCTGCAAGTGTCTCGCAATCCATGAACCGGGTTTTGCCGCTGCGCTTTTACAGATAGAAACGCCCAAACAGGCTTCACGTGATCCACTTATGGGTAATCTCTTCGAGTACATCCTGGTAGGTGAACTGCTCAAAGGTCAAATGAACCGGGCTCTCAACGGGTCTTTGAATTTCTACCGTGATAACAGTGGTAATGAAGTTGATTTGATCCGGGAGCGACAGCGTATACCGTATCCCATTGAAGTCAAAGCCGGAAAAACATAGACTTCAGATTGGACCAAGGGGCTGGATCGATTCGCGCGCCTCGTTCCCGATGCAGCCCCGGGACGAATCATTTATCCGGGAGATTCTGCCAGGGCTTTTTGCAGTCATCCCGCACACTGTGCTCGGGATATTCTGGATATACCAAATAACGCAAATCAAGGGCAGATTGGGATATATGGTTTATAGTAGCAATTGAGTCAATTGCGCTGTCCTGAATGATATATTGCACAGCCGACCATGGTAATAGGGGCCAAAGGAGCTATTGGTATGGAGATAAAACCCAGAAGAAAACGTGCCGCCAAAGAGGGTCTGCCGCCGGGGACACCGGTTTACACGGGGACACGAGTCCAGGATAAAACGAGCATCAGGATTATTGAGTATGGCGAGAAGTCCTTTACCGAAAAAACACTGATCAGCATTGACGAAATCACCACGCTAAAGAATGCGGCGAGGGGTACTGTTCGATGGATACAGGTGCAGGGCTTATCCGATCAAGCGATGCTATCGGCATTGGCACAGCGTTTTTCCATCCATACCCTGGCCCTTGAAGATATCCTCCATGTTGACCAGCTGCCAAAAATCGAGGTCTTTCCGGAAGAATACTTTTTGGTCACCGGTTTGTGGTCCATCCCGTCACAGGATCTTTTAAGTGCCAAGGCCCGCCAGATTTCATTGATCCTCCAGGATACTACCTTGATCAGTTTTAGTGAGGAAGCAGAGGAGGTTTTCGCGCGCATAGAGGAACGAATTACTCAAAAAAGGGGCATAATCAGAAAGGAAAAGGCGGTGTATTGTCTGTACAGCCTTCTGGACTCGATAATGGATTCCTACTTTCTCCTGTGTGACGGGATTGAAGGGGAGCTTGATGGGCTTGAGGACTGTCTGGAAGAGGATGAGGGGATACAAAAGCGCATACAGCAACTTAGAAAATTCTTGAGCAAACTCCGCCGCTACTTGATGCCGCTGCGGGAAAGCCTGCAGGTATTGGCCCGCGAATTGGGAAGCGGCCCGTTACAGGCATACTTTCGCGATTTGATCGACCATGACTTCCAGGTGGTAAGCCTTCTGGAGAGCTACCGCGAGAGCCTGACAGGCCTTCACGATCTGTATCTGTCCAATTTGAGCAATAAAATGAACCGCATCATGAAGGTGCTAACCCTTATATCTACCATATTCTTGCCCCTAACCTTTCTGGCCGGTGTCTATGGCATGAATTTTGCAAATATGCCCGAACTGTATATACCTTGGGCCTACCCGATCCTTCTGCTTGTCATGGTCTCAATCGCAGTCGGTATGCTCTTGTTTTTTCGCCGGAAAAAGTGGCTGTAATCGAATTGTTGCGGAAAGTGTGCTGATTCACCCTTGTCGCGGGTGACAATTGATATCAAGGGCACCTCTAAAAACTCGGTTATTTTTTAGAGGTGCCTTTGTAAATCCTTACAGGATTTACGTTTTATATTTGTCCACATCGAAAAACTGAAGTTTTTCGATGTGCCCTCAAGCCATTTGATTGACAACGAATCCTGTTGGTATCTCTTGCAGCTCTTCGCGTTTGGTGACGCAAAGGGAGGCCCGGGATATTCCCGGGTACAGTTCGCTTCAGCTTCCCTCTTATTTTGAGTTTACCTTCCAAATAATATCGCGCTGTATCAATAGTTGATGTGTCGCAAAGGCAAGAGCGCTGCCAAGTGCGAGGCCGGCCAGACTGCCGATAATTACGACGAGGATCATGGAAGCGTCCTTTTCGTAGTGCAGGGCCGCTTGCAAAGACAACGCGAGCTGGGCAAAGCCGGGCACCTGGAAATTAATCATGAAGAGCGATACCAGCCAGAGAAGGGTGGCTGCCAGTACGGCGCTGGCTGTTGAGCCCGGTTTAATGTGGGCCGCCAACAAACCGGCAGCGGCACAGGCGAACAACAGGGCGGCCTGCGGCAGGACGCCCCACAGACTGCGCATGACAAGATCGGAAAACTCGAATTGGCGGCTCTGGATTATCAGCCATGTGCCTTCGTCCGAAAACCAGCTGGCGGTGTAGAGGCTGGCCAGAAAAAGTGGCAGGAAGATGACAAGGCTTTTCAAGAAGCCAAAGACAAGGCGGTGTGTAATGTATTTCCCGCGAGATCCATATGCTTCCATATAAACATAGATCGTCCCGTGGTAGTAATCCTGTGCCGATCGAATTGCCTGGGCTTGAATGGTCCAGAAACTGAGCATTGCCGCCAAGAGGCGAACGACAAGCCGCAGGTAGTCGACCGAGGTCATGTAAATTCGCCCGGCCTTGACCAGGCTTCCCAGGGTGGCGGTAAGAAAAAAAAGGACCAGTGTACACAGGATGGCGCAGATCAAGACATCCAGGGAAAGGAGCTCACGCTTGATGGTCGTTTTCATGGGGCGCTCTCCTCTTCCCGCTGCCAGCCGCAGCCGACAAGCTGCTCGTCCTGCAAGAGGCCGAGCAGCTTTTGGTACTCGACCAGGTAGCAGTCTGTGACCAGAGTGTGCAATGCTGCATCGACACTTGGTGGGTGGCCCAGACAGGCTTCAACTTTTTGAGCTGCGACATTACAGGCGTCGACTGTATTCAATTTGAAATGGGCCTGGCCGGCTTTTTTGCTATCAGCCTTGACGGCTCGTAATTGGCCATTGGCGAGAATCATTTTTTGGTGCGGGAAACCCTCAAGTGCTTTTGCCTCGTGGTTGGTAAAAAGCAGGGCCATGTTGTTCGCTCGAATGGCATCAAGCAGGAGGCCGTGAAGCGCTTCAACGCCGCTCTGGTCCACACCGGAAAAGGGTTCATCGAGTACCAGTACTTCCGGCTTGCAGAGGAGGCTGCGGACAATACCGTATTTTTTGAGCATGCCGGTCGAATAGGTGGAAGCCCTCTTGTGCTTCCCGGTCAAACCGAGTGTCGAGAGCATGGTTTCGCAGGCTGCCCGATCGTAGTCCTGCCTGCGCATATCCATGAATAAATCAATATTCTGCCGGCCGGACAGATGGGCGAAAAAGACCGGCTTGTTGATGTAACCGGACAGGCCGCGGCCCAAGGCGGGAGTGCGGATATATCCACTGTCGGCTCTTTCATACCCCATGACGAGGGCCAGCAAGGTCGACTTGCCGGAACCGTTGTGCCCCTCGATACAGACTGCCTCTCCGGCTGACAATGCAAGAGAACAGTCTTTCAAAACGCTCTTGTTTCGATACGACTTGCTTATCTGCTTGAGTTCCAGAATGGGTGATGCAGTCATGGCTAGCAGCTCATTTTCGTATCAACACGTTTAGAGAGTTCGGTAATATTATTTACAAACGTTTTCCATTCATTAGGTGATTTTTGTAGCTGATTAAGCCATACAATGATTGCAGCACTTCTGGATTTGATCCAGTCGCAATGTAAAGGCGCGGGAATTGATATAGTCGTATTTTCATTATAGTTTGAACCAGCACAGCCATGGCAAATGTGTTTTGCCCAACATTCACTACACTCGACAATGTTGATTTTTAATGCACTATCAAGATAACGACGAGTATTATCCAATATAGTTGTATAATCTGAATTTACAGTCCCAAGTGGTTCAATGCCAGGTTTATTTACCAACATGAAGCAAGGATATAACTTGCCATCAGGACTAACAGCTGCTTCGAATCCTGCAGGGCAAATTGTTCTAAATTTCTTTTTCTTTATAATTGCCATCAAGGTATCGATGAAAGTTGAAGTATTTTTAACTGATTGGTAATTTTTATTTAGAATATTGTCTAAATTATCAATGTCTAATTGAATATATGAATTAATCATTTCTGATTTGCTTTCATAAGTCCACGCATCGGGGTCATCACTCTTTATTTGACATGGCACAATGTGTGGCATTTGCGTCTTGAATTCTGTGTCTAAAAATGTAACATAATCAGACACTGTGAAATTATCTATAATATGATTGGGTGTAATGGATCCTTGTACCATGAAATTCAGACCATCTGTTTTCATGGCTTTAGCATTTTTTGAAATTAGTTTGAAAGTGCCATTGTGATTATGATCAATACGACATCTGTCGTGGTACTTTGCGGGTCCGTCAATACTAATAGTTATATTAAAGTGATATTTTTTGAATAACTCCATAACACGTTTGCTATATATTGAACCGTTAGTAATTATTCCAAAATTAATCAATGGATATGTATTTGCTACATGCATACATATTTCTTCAATTTCCTTTAATCTTAGTAGAGGTTCTCCGCCAAAAAACATTAACGTTTGGATTGATCCAAATGTATTTACGCAAAGATCAATAGCCTTTAATGCGTCTTGAACACTCAAGAATTTGTTTTTTATCATGTTTAATTTTTCATCGCTATCCCAGTTCTCATAGCAATAAGTACAGGCGAAATTACAGTCATTGGTCATAATAAGCGATAGTCGGTTTAACCCATAAGTTGGTTTTTCTTGACTGCAAAATTGTTCTGTAGAAATGTCTTTACATTCAACTTTGACTTTCAATAATTGTTCATTTTGTAATTGCATAGATTCAGTAGGGTTGTCACGTACCATGCAAGCCAGTTCCTTGCCGACTTCAAAAAAATCCATTGAAATATCCGAATACATGATATTTTCATTAATCATATACAACATAAACAACTCCTCTCAATATGGAAGGCCGAAGCTCAAGCTGGCCTTGACATTATATTGTCCCATTGGCTGGTCTGTAAAAGCAAAACCAAATCCAATCGAAGCTGCACAGTACCGGAACTCCTCATTCTTTGTGGAAATGATATTGAATCGCAACTCGACAGCAGGGGGCAGCCATTCGAAACTGGGGCTGCCTGTCAACGCATAGTAGCCATAATGGGCATACAGACCCAAAGCAAGAAATACTCCGGTGCTCGTAGGTTCGGCAGTTTCGGGGTTGTGGGTCGTCTGGCTAAAGAGCTCCTTCAACACCATGGACAGGCCTAAAGTTACATACGCATAATCTGCGATGGCCAAATACGGCATGCCGATATAATGCAACTGCAATAAAGCGGATTCTTCCGGCGCTTCTCCCACGGTGAAGCGGCCTTCGCCTTCAAGAGAGGCCACCAGTTTGTCAATAAAGGGTAGCCATCCTCCCAGCTTGACTGTCGAACTGAACCATGGATCTATTGACGCGCCCAAGACTACATTGGGTTGAAGACGTATTTGCCAACCGGCAATTGGATAAAAATAATCACCTCGGATCTCGCTCAATTCAAGGTAGGGAGAGCATACCCAACGTTCGGTATTTAACGCCTCGATATCGAACCAAAAGCCGCTCTGGATACCGTATTTAAAGAGCTGCTTACGTTCCTGGCTTAATCGAAAAGAAAGACTGAAGCGATTGCTTTTAACAAACTGGTATCCGTTTATCCCTTCGTTTACAACCGCATAGGGCACCGTAGCCCAATAGGTATCGCACAACAGACGACTGAAGGGCAGTGTTTCCGGCAGATCAAATGCTGTCATGAGCCCATAGCGACCCTCAAACCAAGCGGTATTGGTGCTGTCGCTTCCGTTCATTTCAATAATGGGCAGTATGAGTGTTTGTGCAGTGAGAAACAGAGTATTTGTCAAGAAAAAATAAAAAAGAGGTATTAGTTTATATACTCTCACCTTTGAGGCCTCCGAAAAAACTTAGTATTTGTTTTACTTGCAGGAAGACAAGCAGGAAAGACAGGACTAAAGCTATGCCTAATTTGTGTGGACTGGGAAGTTCGATAGTATAGGCTAACCAATTGGCAAGAAAAAAACCTGCACGTATACTGATGCCGCATATTACCAATCGGGAAATAAAAAACAAGCTGATAAATATCTTGTTTACCAAGAGGAGTTTTTTATGTGTCCTTAACATATTAAGTGAGTCTGATTTTATGTCTTGGCTTCTAAAAATATTGGATGATATAAAATGATATCCGTCTGTTTCGTAAAATGGGTTCAAATTTATAAAACAAAACAAAATATTAATAAAAGCAAGATTAAGGGCAAATTGAAATTGAGTATTGGTCAATAAGCCAATAAAATAAATTAATGAACCGATGCCTCCCAATAAAAGGTTTACAAGAGGACCGGCCATGCTCACTCTTGATTTATCCTTCTTGTTTAAGGTGTGGGTTCCGGGTAATTGTACAGAGATATAGTTTTGAAAAATCAAGTAATTCCTGAATTTAACTGAGCGTAACCGAATTCCATAGCTGTTTGCGCAAATAATATGTCCCACTTCATGACAAATGATTGCAATCAAGAAAGCCAAAAGGATGCTGAGTGAAGCTTGGTGTAGCATCGCGTTTGGATAATTCCATATATTCACTTCTTTTATATAGATGATTATTAAAGAACCAATATTGGCAAAAAGGACTGATGCTATGACCGGGAAGAATAATTTTACCAATAATGCGGCTGGTTCTGGTTTAAGTATGCCGCTAATTTTAATTTCAAGTAATGTTTTTGTATTACGGCGGAATTCATCTTTGTCTATTGCAAGAGTGGAATTTGGAGATAATAAAGCGTTGGAAGCAGTAGCCTTTAATGTTGCCAATTTTTTGTGATATAGTAATTCCAAAAAACCGTCAAGCTTGAAATCCTGATAATTGTTCTTTATAAATTCTGCCAATGTGTCATATGATTTTGAATTTCGGTTTATTTCAACTAATTGACTAACCAAATTTTGCCATGAAAGAGGCAGCTTGATGTACTTGTCTTGCTTCAAACTACCCCATAATATAAACTCTTCATTGGAACAATATGAATGTGGGAAAAACTCTAAATCATCACAAAAATCGACTGAATAAATATCCATAATATCAATCCAACGTTATCCGATAGAAGTAATCGCTGTATTGGAAATTCTCTTTGGCGAACATGCCGGTTCCGCGACTGGTGCTTCGACGGCTTGCGATAAGCCCAATTTCGTTATCTGCCAGTATAAAGAGGGGCAGTGACGTTTGCCGTATTGAATTCATCAATTCGCCTTCGTGGGTATCGGGCGTGAACACGAATTCCTTGGTTTTAAACCCGCTTGCCAAATCAATTTGGACAAGGCGGTTGTCACTCCGTGCCCAGATTTTTCCTTCTTGCGCGGGTATCGCTACGGGTCGGGACTCGAAGAATGCAGGGCTGGAAAAAAACATGAAGCGTATTTTTTTATCGTTCTTGTACGTCCACAGCAATTCGTAATTTTGATTGAAACAGTAAAAAATGGAGGGCTCCCCCAAAAGGAGGTAGTCACCGAATTGCTGGGCAGAGGTAAGTACATCCGATGCACTGCTTTTTATTGAAAGTGTTCTTATGAATTTCAAATCGTTCGAAAGGATCTCTGGTTGTTGTTTCTTGTATAATAATATTATAGAGTCAGCCTCATCCTGTGACCCGTGTATTCGTTGTAGTTTTGCATATTCCTTTCCCTTGTACTTGGCCAATAACGCGCCTTGCATATCCACTTGTACCAAGTTCTCCTGGTAGCCCAGAACCAAAGAATTGCCTAATGGAACAAGCTGGGAAAAAAATACTGCAACGATATCGTTTTTTGCTTCCGGAAAGAAAGCGAGACTGGAACGTCTGTTGATGCTTCCGTCCGGATTAAGGGTAAGCAGGCTTTGGCGGCCAAGGTCCCAGACAATTAACTGTTCCTTGTTCTCATCAAGGCAGATACGGAAGATATCAATATTTTCCGATGGGAAGCCATTATCAAAATATAGTCGGCTTGTTCGAAGGCCGGACGCGTTATCTTGACGCTCGCCATCCCGGTAGGTCCAGTCGAGGGAACCGTTCTGTGTGTTCAATGAGAATATTTGATTGGTCCCGACCACGATGACGCTGTCGTTCCACAACAAATAGTCGAGTACCGGTTCGCCGACATAGACGGTCCAACGCAGGCTTTGAGTTGAGAAATCAAAGAGACTCACTTGATCGGAGGTCGCGACCTTCATTCCGAAGGATTGTCCCGACAGAACGGCGTACTCTGTGTTGCTGATTGAAGATGCAGAGTTGGAAGGATCCAAACTTATGGTAGTGGATTGATTTTCCGGGTAGCTGGTTACCAAGGTTTCCTGGAGAAGGGTCTGTGCGCCAAGAGGGACAATACAGACAAAAAACAGGAGTGTAGAAAATAATTTCATGTAACCTCGCAATACGTTATTAATATTCGGAAATTAATTAATAAATTCCGGAAGGTCAAAGATTCAGACCTCCCGGAATTTACTAACGAATGAGATTAGGCGAAGCAGAAAAACCCGGCGCATAATGCGCCACAGCCAGCGCCACCGCAACCTGTTCCACACCCCAAGCCCCATCCTGCGTTTTCATTTGATTCTTCGATGATCTGAAGCTCATCCAGTTCAATTTTCTTGAGTTCCATAATAATCTCTCCTTTATTCATTACCACCAATTACAGAGCCCGCCGCCACATCCGCCGCCACAAATAGCTCCACCACATAATGTTCCGCAAAAAACCCCTCCAGCAAGGTTATCAACAGACTCCTCAATAACAGTTAACTCTTGCAGATCAATTTTCCTGAGTTCCATACTTCCTCCAAAATAGTATTTACTGGCCAGTATTATACAATTGGAACATTGTTTTTTTTTTTTGTCAAATAGAAAAATATTAATGGAATAAATGGTATAATTTCTGCCTCTAAAATATCATAATTCTCCAATAACACATACATTCTCAATAAGACATCTGGCTGCTTAATTAAGTATATATATTGGTTTAAAGTGAACACCCCTTCGTGTAAATAATATAATAGATACTGTTGATTGTATCTGTATTCAATCAATCCAATCGTATTCGGTAGAAGTAATCGCTGTATTGGAAATTCTCCTTGGCAAACATACCGGTGCCGCGACTGGTGCTTCGACGGCTTGAGACAAGTCCAATTTCGTTGTCGCCCAGTAAAAAGAGTGGCATCGATG
This sequence comes from uncultured Spirochaetales bacterium, assembly GCA_964541755.1. Taxonomy (GTDB): domain Bacteria; phylum Spirochaetota; class Spirochaetia; order Treponematales; family Breznakiellaceae; genus CAZIRF01. The sequence continues at coordinate 48,028 of CAZIRF010000003.1, forward strand.
TTTGCCGTAAGGAATTGAGCATAGCTCCTTCGTGAGAGTCGGGTGTGAACACGAATTCCTTGGTTTTAATCCCGCTTGCTAAATCAATTTGGACGAGGCGGTTGTCACTCCGTGCCCAGATTTTTCCTTCTTGCACGGGTATCGCTACGGGTCGGGATTCAAAGAAAGCTGGGCTGGAAAACAACATGAAGCGTATTTTTTTATCGTTCTTGTACGTCCACAGCAATTTGTAATTTCGATCGAAACAGTAAAAAATGGAGGGCTCCCCCAAAAGGAGGTAGTCACCGAATTGTTGGGCAGAGGTAAGTACATCCGATGCACTGCTTTTTATTGAAAGCGTTATGACCAGTTTCAAATCGTTCGATAGGATCTCGGGTTGTTGCTTCTTGTATAATAATATTAAAGAGTCAGCCTCGTCCTGTGACCCGTTTATTCGTTGTAGTTTTGCATATTCCTTGCCCTTGTACTTGGCCAATAACGCGCCTTGCATATCCACTTGTACCAAGTTCTCCTGGTAGCCCAGAACCAAAGAATTGCCTAATGGAACAAGCTGGGAAAAAAATACTGCAACGATATCGTTTTTTGCTTCCGGAAAGAAAGCGAGACTGGAACGTCTGTTGATGCTTCCGTCCGGATTAAGGGTAAGCAGGCTTTGGCGGCCAAGGTCCCAGACAATTAACTGTTCCTTGTTCTCATCAAGGCAGATACGGAAGATATCAATATTTTCCGATGGGAAGCCATTATCAAAATATAGTCGGCTTGTTCGAAGGCCGGACGCGTTATCTTGACGCTCGCCATCCCGGTAGGTCCAGTCGAGGGAACCGTTCTGTGTGTTCAATGAGAATATTTGATTGGTCCCGACCACGATGACGCTGTCGTTCCACAACAAATAGTCGAGTACCGGTTCGCCGACATAGACGGTCCAACGCAGGCTTTGAGTTGAGAAATCAAAGAGACTCACTTGATCGGAGGTCGCGACCTTCATTCCGAAGGATTGTCCCGACAGGACGGCGTACTCTGTGTTGCTGATTGAAGACGCAGAGTTGGAAGGATCCAAACTTATGGTAGTGGATTGATTTTCCGGGTAGCTCGTTACAAAGGTTTCCTGGAGAATGGTCTGTGCACCAAGGGGTACCATGCAAATAAGGAATAGCAGTGCAGATAATGCCTTCATGAATGCCTCGCAATACGTTTTTCGGTATTAATATTTGGGTGCATTTCGAGTTTACCTCAATTCACTCGGAAATCCGCGTCTTTATCAGCATGAATTTCTTTATGTCCTCTCTTCCAGCGCTTCCCGCAGGGCGGCGCGGTCGATGCCCCAGTTGCGGCCGAAGCGGGCGAGGAGTCTGTCGCTTAAAGCCATGAAGTCCTCAAAGGCGTTTTCGTCGCAGGGGAGCAGGGCCGGGACGAGGTCGTCGAAGTGGCCGCGGTTGACAATGAGTTCCCAGAAGCGGGCGAAATTCTTGAGGCGGTCGAGTTCCGTGCGGGAGAGGCAGGGGGTCTCAATAACTTCGTAGGGGGGATCGGGCTGATAGCGGGCCCCGTCGTCACTGGCGGCGAGGGGGGTGCCCGGGAGGCGCTTCAAGACACCCAGTTGAATTTCGCCGGGCCGTTCGCGCCACAGGCGATTGAAACCCGCGCCAAAGGAAGCGAAGTCTTCGCCGGGGAGCCCGGCGATAAGATCGGCGTGGATGATGGCCTTTGTGTGCTCGCGCAGGAAGCGCAGGGTTTCGAGTTCGCGCTCCGGGTCGCTTGCGCGGTGGATGGCCTTCGCGACGGCGGGGTTGAAGGTCTGAATGCCTATCTCGAGGCGCAGGGTTCCCGGCTGGAAGCGGGTGAGTAGCTCGCGCAGCTCGAGGGGGAAGCGCGCGGGGACCATCTCGAAGTGGACGAACATGCCGGGCTCAAGGCGTTCGAGGAAGAACTCGAGAATTGTCCGGGCCCGCTCGATATCCAGATTGAAGGTGCGGTCGAGGAATTTGAAGGACTTGGCCCCCCGCGCGATGAGGTCTTCCATATCGGTTAGAAATTCGTTTAGGGCGACGGTACGCACCGCGCGGTCGCGGGATGAAAGGCAAAAGCGGCAGCCGAAGGGGCAGCCCCGCGAAGCCTCCATATAGGTGAGTTTTCGCGCGAGGTCTTCGTTTGTATAGAGGCGGTAGGCCCGGTCTATCCCGGCGAGGTCTACGGGGAGGGCCTCGATGATGCGGCCGCCAGGGCCAGTGCGGCTCGCGACCGATGGGGGAAAGTCCGGCTCGCGACCGGCGAGAAGGGCTGTACAGAGCTCGCGGAAGGCGTGTTCGCCCTCGCCGCGTATAAGCCAATCGGTGCGTTGCAGTATGGGGGCGTCCTCTTCCAGCCAGGAGACCTCGGGGCCGCCCATCACAATGACGGGCCGTGGCCCGTGGCTTGGCTGCTGACCGCCTTCTGGCGTCGGGGCTGGACTATCAGCATGCCAATACTCTTCCAGGACATCGAGGAGTTCGATGGTGGCCGCGTGATTCCAGATGGAGACCGAAAGGGCGAGGATGCGGGGTTTGGCGGCGAGAATGGCCGCGACCTTTTCGGCCAAGGGCTGGCGCAGGGCGAACTCGAGAATGGCCGCATCCCCCTCGAGGGCCCCCAGATTGGCCGTGAGGAGGCGCAGGGCGTACGAGGGGTGAATCCACTTTGCGTTGATGGTCGAAAGGACGATGGCGCTCACGGCAGCTTAGGGGCAGTCGGTCTTGAAACTCTGGGCCCCGAAGAGGTCGAGGGTGCCCGTTCGCCATTCATCGTAGGCTTCGAGCACAAGGGCCTCGACTTCCTGCCAGTTGTTCGCGCGCGGGCCCTTGAGATCGCGGTTGGTCGAGTTTGCGTAGACGATGGTGCGGCAACCCTGTTCGCGCAGGCGCTCGACATTGCCCGGCGAATCGTCGATGTAGACGTGGGCGCCCACGGCCCCCTTGTCCTTCATGAAGCAGAGGTCCCAATAGGGGATGTCGTGGACATCGAGCCATTCGACCGTCTGGGTAATCGAGGTCTGGTGGAAGTACTTGAGGAAGAGGCGATGGGTGATGATGCGGATGCGGATGCCGGCCATCGAGAGCTTTCGCAGGGTGGCGGGGGCGTCTTTAATGGGCTCCATGATGCGAAAGAGGTCCTTTTGCGTTACCGCGAAACGGTGGAGGCGTTCGTAGCCCCCGTACTCGGCGAGGCCCCACTCATCCAGGCCAAAGGAGACGTCGGTCTTGAGGCTTCCGATGGGCTTGTCCAGCCATTCGGCTGCTATGGCGCGCATGGCCCCGTAGAAGTCGCCGACGACCCCGTCGAGGTCGACACCGAAGATAAAGCTCGAGTTGTCCATAGCCCCCATTTTACACTTCCTTGGCGATCAATACCACCATGCAGCGGTCCTGGACCAGGTAGCTCTTGTCGCTGTGGAGGGCCTCTTCCTCTCCTGCTTCCACAATATCGCGCGGGGACTCGAGCGACGTATCGACGGCGCGGAACCACTTCTTGCCCTCGAGGGCGGGGGCCAGGGTGAACAATAGGGGTTTGGGCCCGGCGTTGACCATGATGAAGAAGTCGTTGTCGTCGCGGTCTGCCCAAGTATCGGCCTTGCTCCCGTCCAGGCGAAAGGCCAGGCTGTGGCCTTCGGCATTCCAGTCGGGGTTACCGCCTTTGTAATTGAACCAGGTGATGTCCGGAATGGCGTTGTAGTTCCCGTCCTTGCCCGTGTAGAACTCCGGGCGTTGGAAGGCGGGGTGGCGCAGGCGAAAGGCGATCATGTGTTTGACAAAGCGCAGGAGGGCTTTGTTCTTCTCCAAGAGGGCCCAGTTGAACCAAGAGACCTCGTTGTCCTGGCAGTAGGCATTGTTGTTGCCGTTTTGCGTGCGGCGGAATTCGTCGCCCCCCAGGAGCATGGGGGTGCCCAGCGAGAGGAGGAGGCTGGCAAAGAAGTTGCGTATCTGTTTTTCGCGCAGGGCCTCGATAACCGGGTTGACCGTATGCCCTTCGAAGCCGCAGTTCCATGCCAAGTTGACGCCATGCCCGTCGCGGTTCTCCTCGCCGTTTTCGTCATTATGTTTTTGCTCGTAGGAGACGAGATCGTTGAGCGTGAAGCCGTCGTGGCTCGTGATGAAGTTGATCGAGTGGAAGGGCTTGCGGCCATCGCGCAGGTAGAGGTCCGAGCTGCCCGAAAGGCGGGTCGCAAAGTGGCGTATCTCGTGCGGTTCGCCCTTCCAGAACTTGCGCAGGTCGTCGCGGTAGCGGTCGTTCCACTCGGCCCAGCGGCCCCCGGGGAACCATCCCACCTGGTAGGCCCCGCCGGCGTCCCAGGCCTCTGCGATGATCTTGGTGTTGCGAAGGACGGGGTCCTCGGCAATGCGCTCGAGCATGGGCGGGTTCTCCATCAGGTTCCCCTGTTGATCCCTCCCCAGGATGGAACCCAGGTCGAAGCGGAAGCCGTCCACGTGCATTTCGACGACCCAGTAGCGCAGGCAGTCGATGATGAAGGAGCGAACAACCGGGTGGTTGCAGTTAAGGGTGTTGCCGCAGCCGGAGTAGTTCTTGTAGTAGCGCTTGTTGTCGTCCAGGATATAGTAGATCGTGTTGTCGATGCCCCGGAAGGAAAGGGTGGGGCCCTTTTCGTTGCCCTCTGCGGTGTGGTTGAAGACGATGTCGAGAATGACCTCGAGTCCCGCCTTGTGCAGGGCCCGCACCATCTCCTTGAACTCGCGCACGGCGCCGCCGGGGCTCCGGTCTGCCGCGTAGGAACCCTTGGGGGCAAAGAAGGATACAGTTGAGTAGCCCCAGTAGTTGCGTAATTCTTCGCCCGTGCGGGGGTTCGAGCGGGGCAGCTCCCGTTCGTTGAACTCGTGGACCGGCAGGAGCTCGACACTCGTAATACCAAGTTCCTTGAGGTAGGGAATCTTTTCGATGAGCCCGCGGTAGGTCCCGGGGTGTTCAACCCCCGAGCTCTCGTGCTTGGTAAAGCCGCGTACGTGTGTTTCGTAGAGGACGGAAAAACGCAGGGGATAGTTGAGGGGGCGGTCGCCCTGCCAGTCGAACTCGTCGTCGATGACGACGCACTTGGGGTGGTTTTCGATGTCGTCGGTATAGGAGAAGGAGAGATCTTCGTCGGGCATGTTGGGGTTGTAGCCCATGGCCGCCATCATGTCCCATTTGGAAATGTCGGACAGGGCCTTGGCGTAGGGGTCCAGGAGCATCTTGTGGGGATTGAAGCGTAGGCCCTTTTCGGGGATATAGGGCCCGTCGACGCAGTAGAGATAGAAGGCTCCAGCCCCCAGACCGGTAATATGGCAGTGCCAGATATCACCGGTACGGTGTTTCTCCGGTTCAAGGACAATTTCTTCATCGGGTTGGCTTGAATTGGCCGATTCAAAGAGCAAGAGGACCACCATGGTGGCATTTCGCGAGAAAAGCGAGAAATTGATGCCGGTCTCTGTTATTGTCGACCCCAGTGGTAAAGGTTTTCCGGCAGAAATCCCGATATTTGATATACTCATACATAAAGCATACCACAGCTACAGGGCCTGCGGTACAGAAACAAGGAGTTGCACCCCCATGATACGCATCCCCGTTGTCACTCGGAACACCGAACTTATCGAAGTCGTCAACAAGGCCTGCCAGGCCCTTTCGGGGGAAATCAGCCCCGTCTTCATGTCTGGTCACGATGAAGTCGTCGAATACCTCAAGTACGAGCTCCCCGAAATCAAGATTTTCGACTGCGGCTCGGATACCGACCAGCACGAAGAGGCCCTTGCCATCCTCGATTCGATAAACGACGACCCCTGGCTCCACTACGGCGGCGTCATTGCTATCCACGAGGAAGTCGATGACAAACTCGTCATCGAGCATCTCAAGCAGTCGAATGTCCTCGCCGTTTTGCACATGCGGGAGTTCAAGACCCACGTTGAACGCCTTTTGCGCATCCTTGTGCGTAACAAGCAGTTCCTCTTCCAGCGCGGCATGCAGCAGCACCTCATGCGCAAGATCGCCGGTACCTTTATCATGGACAACGACCCCCTGGACATCGTCGTCTACACAAACCTTGTCTCGAATTACCTCTACAACGCCAACCTCGTAAGCAACGACGACAAGGAGAAACTCCACGTCGCCCTCCAGGAGCTCCTCGTAAACGCCATCGAGCACGGCAATTGCAAGATAAGCTTCGACGAAAAGAGCGCCTGGCTCGAGGGCGGAAAAAACGCCATGGAACTTATCCGTGCGAAAAACAAGGACCCCGAGGTCTCCCGTCGCCGCGTCAAACTGGAGTACTCCATTGCCCCGGAAGCCTCGCAGTTCTCCATTGAAGATGAGGGGGACGGCTTCGACTGGAAGGCCCGTATGGCGGCTGCCCCCGAAGTGGGCCTTCACGGGATGGGCATGCGCATGGCCGGCATCTATGTCCAGAACCTCGTGTACAACGAAAAGGGCAATCGGGTGTCTTTTCAGGTGCCCCATCAAAAGGACGAGAGCAACGTCGTCCCCTCGATTTTCAGCGACCAGGAAGAGATTGTCTTCAAGGACAAGACCGTGGTCGTGCGCGAAGGCGAAGTCTCCGACTATCTGTACTACATCGTATCCGGCCGCTACCTTGTATTTTCCGGCAAGAAGTACGTCTCCTTTCTTACCCCCGACGACATGTTTATTGGCGAGATGAGCTTTCTCCTTTCAAACCAGCGCACCGCGAGCGTTGTCTCCAATGGCGAGGGGCGGGTTATCAAGGTGTCAAAGCAATCCTTTGTGGAGCTGATAAAGAAGAACCCCCACTACGGCATCTTTCTCGCCCGCCTCCTCGCCCAGCGCCTTACCCGCATCAACATGCGCACCGCCAAACTCAATGCCGAGTACCTGCGGCTCAAGGCCATTGTGGACAACTCGACCCCGGGTATGGTGACGACATAGAGGAAGGGGGCGCAGTTGCTCCTTTGTGCAAGCGGCCGCCCGATAGTGCATCCAGAGTGCTGGCGGAACGGCGATACGCCGTTCCGCAAAAATCAAGCCGCCGCGCGGCTTGATTCGGCGGCCCATGCGCAATACGCCCGTTAGTAGCCATGGTCAAGTCGCCGCACGGCTTGACCCGACGCCCCCTGCGCAGGAGCCTCCTCGGCCTTCCGGCCTGCGGGGTCTCCTGCTACCCCCGCGAAATTTGCGGGCGCTTGAAGCCTGCCCGGGCTTGACTATCAGCCTTGATCCTTGGGCTCGAGGCGCCAAAGGCCGGCGTTGGGGCCGTCCTGCAGGAGGTAGAGGAAACCGTCCGGGCCTGTCTTGACGTCCCGGATGCGCCCCAACGTGCCGCGCAGGAGCTCTTCCTCCTCGACGAGTTGGCGGCCGTTCATGCGCAGGCGCACGAGGCGCTGCCCGGCCAGGTTCCCCGAGAAGAGGTCGCCTTGCCAGCGGGGGAAGGCGCTGCCCCGGTAGCTGTCGAGGCCCGAGGGCGCGAGTGACGGCGTCCAGATTGCCAGGGGCTGTTCCATGCCCGCCTTGTGGGTACCTTCGCCAATCTTTGCGCCGCTTCCGTACTGCCTGCCGTGGGTAATGACGGGCCAGCCGTAGTTCTTCCCTGCCTCGACGAGGTTGAGCTCGTCGCCGCCCTGGGGGCCGTGCTCTGTTATCCAAATATTCCCCGCAGCATCGACAAAGAGCCCCTGCGGGTTGCGGTGACCGTAGGAATATATGGAAGGAAGCGCGTCGCGCCGGGCGGTAAAGGGGTTGCCGGCGGGTATGCTGCCATCGGTGTTGATGCGGTGGATTTTCCCTGCGGCATCCATAAGGTCTTGAGCCCGGTCCATGTCGCCGCGGTCGCCGGTCGAGAAGATGAGGGTGCCGTCGGGCAGGAAGCGGATGCGCGAGCCGAAGTGCTGGCCCCGGGTCGTCTTCTTTTCCATCTCGAAGATGACCTGCTCCTGAACAAGGCGCGCTTTGCCGGGAAGCGTCTCGTCGAGGACGGCCCGGGAGACTGCCGTTCCAGCCCCGCCGCGGCCGGGTTTGGACCAAGTGAAGTAGAGGGTCTTGTTTGCGGTGAAAGCAGGATCATGGGTGATATCCAGGAGGCCGCCCTGCCCGCTCGCCCAAACCTGGGGGATACCCTCGACAGCAATGACGCGCGCGGCTTGCGTGGCCGTCGCCGGAGTCACGAGTAGGAGGCGGCCCGGTCGCTCGGTAACGAGAATCCGTCCGTCCGGCAGGAAGGCGAGGGCCCAGGGCCGGTCGAGACCCCGGTGGACGGGGACGAGCGCAAAATCGTGATGTGTTGAAGCGATGGTGTCCTGTGCGGTAAGGCTTGTTGCCATGAGTGCTGCACAGCTAATGAAAAATGCAAAGAAGACGCTGACTTTGTTTGGATGGCGCATGTACTGCCTCCTTAATATTACCAATATAGTAATAATAAGGGGCGTGAGCAAATCAGCCTTGGGTCTTGGGTCCCATCATGATCTCTATACCGGCGTTGCTGCCAGTCCCCTCCCACAGGCAGAGCCCCTCTTTGAAGAGGCGGAGTGTCACGGTCCCGCTCAGGCCCTCCTTGATGTGTTCCTTCATCTCGCCCTCCCGCGGCGAGGCGAGGGCAATGTGGGATGTGGAACGGGCCTCGATGTCGAGAAGGAGCTTTCCGCGGGCGATGCGGTAGCGGGCGAAATCGTCCCCCCACTCTTCAAGGAGTATGCGGGAGCCGTTCCAGGTCGCGAAGCGATACTCCTTCCCGTTGACAATCAAATTGCAGATGAGGCCCTTGAAGCGCAAAGCCCCCAGGGGGATGAGGGCGGCGGAGAACATGAAGGCGGCCGGGCCCGTGGTGAAGTGGTTGCTCTGGATCCAGACGTAGGTGACCGGAAAGGAGACGCCCCAGTCCTTTTCGATGTAGCCGCTGCCGCCCGAGAAATCGAGGACTTCTCCCTGTAACGCAACCCGCCCGTCCAGCCCGTGATCCATGCTGATTACCCCGTGGTAGCATTCCATGAAGGACAGATAGGCAAAGGGCCCCATGATGTTCGGGGCCCACAGGCTTTTTTTGATTGGCGTGAGGGGCCCCAGTTCGATGTGGCCCGAAAGCGAAAAGCCCTCCTCCTCGATGGCAAGATCCACCGAGTTCGCGGTGAAGCGGTTCTTTCCAATGGACGCCTCAAAGACATCGTGACGGTACTTGAAGGCGTCGAGGGGGAAGCGCCGGTAGTGGGCCTCGAGTTCGCCGTTTTCGCCGCCCGGGTCCCCCCGCGAGGAGAATACCTGTATAAAGGCGTGGGGGTCCTTCTTGTTGATGGCCACCCCGGGGATAAGGGCCAGGCTGAGCGAGCCGTCTTTCGAGACGAGCTTGTAGTACCAGCCCTCGAAGTGGCGGTCGGTCTTTTTGGCCCCTTGATAATATTCGGGGTGGAAGAGTTTCTTGAAGTACATCGTGCTTCGAGTATAGGCCGGAGCAGTGTGCCGGCTCCACGTTTCAAGGTGCGATTTTTTCCAAAAGGTACTGTGACGCGACCCCGAAACGCGCACAGAGCGCCCGGGCCTCGGCGAGTTTGTCGACCGCGAAGGCCGGGCCTTCCTTCCCCTTGGCGTGAAGCGCGTCGGTGTGGGTGTCTGCCTCGCGGGCTGTCGTGCGGGTCGCCGTAATCATGAGGTTCTTGCCCGTGTGCTCGCGGTCGACGAACTCGAATACCTTGACCTTGTAGCCCGCCGCTTCAAGGACCAGGGCCCGGATGGCGTCGGTAAGGAGCTCCGCGAGGCGCTCCTCGAGTATGCCGTAACGGGTGATGGCCCGGATATCCGCCGTGGGGGTGAACGCGCGGCGAAGCTGCTTGTGGCAGCAGGGGGAACAGATGATGATGCGGGCCCCGGCGTTCAGGGCAAAGAGGAGGGCGTCGTCGGTGGCGGTGTCGCAGGCGTGGAGGGCGATAACGGCGAGGTCGCCGGGCCCTTCCGGGGCGCGTGCATCGCTTATGCTTCCCGCTTTGAAGGAGAGCGCGGGCCAGCTTCCCGCATCTTTGCTGGCGCTGTTACACAGCTCAACGAGGTCTTCGCGGTACTCGATGCCGCGCGTCGTTACGGCAAAGCGGTTCGAGAGCCAGTCGTGGGCCGCGAAGGTAAGGTAGCCCTTGCCGCTACCCATATCCAGGATGCGCAGGGTTTCCCGGGGGGCTTCCTGCCCGCTCGCGGCCGGGGGAAAGCTCTCGTCCACGAGGGCGGCGAGGATTTCGACGAACTTGTTGATTTGGCGGTACTTGTCCATCATGCGCGGGATAATTCCGCCGCCCCCGTCCGCCAGCTTGAGTGTGCGAAGCCACCGGCTGTCCGGGGCGATGAGGCGTTCCTTGGCCCGGTCATGAGCCATTGTGGTGCAGCAGAGTGGACTATCAGCCTGTACCAATTCCTTTTTTTTCCCCTGGATAAGGCTCGCCTTGCCCCTGCGGCTCGTGCGCAGGCTCCAGCTGCGGGCGGCCGTTTCGAGGTCCGCGTTGGCAAACCAGTCGGCGAGCATTGGCTGGAGGGCGTCGAGGGCTCCAGTAACCGGAAGGTTGTGGGTCTCGTCGCGGCGCTCGAAGTGCCAGAGGAAGGAGAGGACGCGCTCGCCCTTGAGGACGACCGGGCGCACATCGATGCGGCGCAAATCCGGGTGCGCCGACGGCAGTGTGCGCGGCTTGGAGAGGACAAGGCTGATAAAGACCCCTGCCTCTGCCTTGTCGGGGCCGGTGGCGGGCGGGGCTTCAAGACTCGCGGCGAGTATGGACTGGAAACGGCTTCGGCTGTCGGCGGCATCGGGCTGGTTCATGGGGCAATAGTAGCATGATACGGCCATATCTGCGCTACACTGGAAGACATGGACAGGATATCACGGCTGATAGTTTTCTGCGCTCTTTTGACGTGCGGCTCCCTCCTTGCCCCAAGGGCGATCCCCGCGGCGGACTGGTACCTCGAGGGGGCGGGGAGCGGGAGCCCTTCGATTGCTTCATTGGCCGGCCGGCTCGCCCCCGGCGACCGGGTATTCCTCAAGCGGGGGGGCCGCTTTGAAGGCGGCTTCCGGCTTGACCTCGCCGGCACGGCTGAAAAGCCGATTTACATTGCTGCGTATGGGGAGGGCCCCCGCCCCCTCGTAAGCGACCTGGCCCTCATCGAGGGCTGGGAGCCGGCGGGGCAGGGGGTATGGCGGGCGCCCCTGCCAAAGGCTTTGCCTGGCAGTACGCCGCGTGGGCACACGCCGCATGGCTACGCGCCGCGTGGGCACACGCCGCATGGCTACGCGCCGCGTATGCTCCTGCAAGATGGAGCGGCACTGCCGCTCGCCCGCTACCCGAACCCGGATGCGGCTTGGAGCGGGTACCTGGAGATTACCGGCCACCGGGGGAAGGTCTCTCTCAAGGGCGACTTCCCCCGCGAGGTGGACTGGCGCGGGGCAGAAGTTGTCGTGCGCTCCCGCCGCTGGATCCTCGACCGCGTCAAGGTCAAGAGTTCGCGGGGCGGGGCTATCAGTTTTGATGAACCCCTTTCTTATGAACCCTATGACGGCTGGGGATTCTTCCTGCAAAACCATCCGGCGGCCCTCGACCGGGAAGGGGAGTGGTGTGTTGATGCGGCTACAGGGACCATCCTGCTCAAGACCTCTGGCGATCCGCGCCGCCATGAGTACTTCATCCCCGCAGGCGATTGCGTCGCCGACTTCTCCAAGAGCCGACATCTTGTAATTGACGGTATTGCCTTCCGGGGCGGGAACGACACTGTCCTTCGACTGGACAGGGTCGAGGCCGTTTCAATTATTGATTGCGAAATCGGGCCGGCGGGTACGGACGGGCTTTCTTCGCAGGGGGCACGAAAACTTCGCATAGAGGATTCTGCCATTGTGGGGGTCCAGAACAATGCGGTTCTTGTTGGTGCGGTTGAAGACTGCGTGTTTCGCGCCAATCGCATCGAGCGTACGGCCCTCGTCGCGGGTATGGGGCGCGGGCGGGACGGCCAGTACAACGCCCTCGCCGTCAACGGGCGGGACATACGCGTCGAGGGCAACCTGATACGCGACACCGGCTACCTTCCCGTGGACTTTCGGGGAGACGATATACTGATAGCGGGCAACCGCATAGAGCGCTATGCCATCGTCAAGGATGACGCGGGGGGCATCTACACCTGGTCCGATGGCGCGCGCCCCTCGCACAATCTGGTCGTGCGCGGGAACCTCGTTCGCGACGGTATCGGGGCCCCGGATGGCCAGCGTTGGGCAGGGCTCGCGGTCAAGGGCATCTACATGGACGACCGCAGCAACGACATCCTCATTCAGGACAACGTCCTTATCAATACCGGCGAGTACGGGATATTCATCCACAATGCCCGAGATATTTTGATCGAAGGGAACCTCGTGGCGGGGGCCGGGCACCAGCTGTCTCTGGCGAAGGACGCCATCGCCCCCGAATTCCCCGTCTCGAATGTGCGCGTACGGAACAACCGCTTTGTGGCCATGGGGCCGGATCAGGGCCTGGTCAAGGAGCTCAACTCCTGGGCGAGCGAGCCTCTGGACGTCTCCTTCGACGGGAACGAGTGGGCGGCCCCCTTCCGCGGGGTACCGCTTTTTATCAGGACCCTTAAAGACAGGCCCCTGATTGAACACGACCCCGCCCTCTGGGCGGTTCCCGGTGGGCACGATCCTTCGGGGCAGCTGTTGGCCCTGGAACGCGAGGCGGTGCTGGTAAAGCGTTTTGGCCCGACGGTCTTTGCAGCCTACGGGGAAGGAGAGGCTGTCCTTGATCGCTGGCAGTACTGGGCGAGCGAGGGCAATGGACGGGTAACGAGGGGGCCGCTCGCGGCAGGTAGCCTGCCGGAAGCGGTATTGGCACAGGGAAGGACTCATGTGCAAGCAAAACAGACTCTGGCAATTGCGATTGCATCGGTCCCGACCCAGTCTGTCCGCATGTCTTTTTCCAACGCGAGTGGCAAGGATGGCGCCCTCCTCCTCTACAACAGTCCCCTTTTTACCGTCGAAAAGGGGACGTGGCTCTCTCTCTCCTTTTTCGCACGTGTTGTTCCATCCGGGAAGGCGAACAGGGCCCCCCTCTCCTTCCTCCTGCGCAAGGGCGCGGAACCGTGGACACAGGCTTCGGCCGAGTACAGCCTTCGCCTGTCCCGCGACTGGCAGGCCTACCGCCTCCTTGTCCCTGTAGAACGCGACGAGGAACAGGCCCGCGCCGAGTTTCGCATAGCCGAGGCCCTCGTGGGCACGGCAATTGTAGAGATTGCGGGTATTGCGCTCAAGCGGCTTGATGTCGACCTTGTCGACCCCGCGAAACACTTTACGGTCCTCGTCAACGAGGACCTGGGGCCGCTCGCGAAGGCACGTGACTACCGCCTGGAAGCCGGATGGCGGCCCCTCTTCCCCGACCCCGGTAAAGAGGGCGCGGGTGGGACTATCAGCCTTGATCCCCTTGAAGGAGTGGTTTTATGGAAGGAATGAGACGCCGTATTGCCGGCCTGTTGCCGATTGTCTTCTCCCTCGCATCCTGCCTCGCCACGGGGCCCGCTTCTTTGGACCATGAACCCTTTGGGCCCGACGCCACGGCGCCCCTGCCCTTCCCGCAGGGGATGCAGCGCGAGCTTGAGGACTTGGCGACTCGGGGCCTTCTTCCGGGGCGGCCTCGCATACTTGACGGAACGGTCGTCACTGCTGCGGGACAGCTCATACGCGGCGGCCACATCCAGATAGACGCCCATGCGCGTGCGTCGACGGTGGGATCTGCCCACTTTACGGCCTTCAAGGCTGCAGGGGCCGATCTCGTTCGTTTAACCTATGACGGCAACGGCGAGGGGAGTTTGCGCCCGGCCCTGTCCCTCGACCGGGCGATTGAACTCCTGGACCGGGCAGTTCTCGAGGCGGGGCGGGTTGGGCTCATCGTCAAGCTGGAGTACGCGCGCCACTCCCCCGGCACGACCCCGGATAGCGGGGATATCCGCCGTTTTTGGGAGCTCGTCGCCCCGCGCTATGCCGCATTCACCCATGTCTGCTACGGCATAGCGAATGAACCGGTCGCCTGGGAGCCCGACGATTACCGCGAGAGCGATATCGCCCTGCAGGAAGAGCTCTACCAATTGATCCGCGCAAAGGCCCCCGAAACCCTCGTCATGCTGATGGGCTTTTCCTCTGTCGACCACACAGTTATCGATTGTATGGAAAAGGTGGATTTCGTCGACTGGACAAACGCCTGTGTGGACTTCCACGCCTACGGCCCCCTCGAAGAGCGCTCGCCCTGGTGGCTTGCCCTCAAGGCCCGCTGGCCCGTCTTTTGCGGCGAGTTCACCCACGCCCCCTGGGCCGGCCAGCACCTGCCCCCCGGCGACATCGCCCGCGCCCTCGAGGACCTGGGCATCTCCTGGAACGCCCTCTGCTTCGACGGCACGAGCGTCCTCGAGTACATGGGACCAAGACAATACCCTACAAACTGATAGTCTCCCCTGCGCCAAGAAGGACTGTCTCCACGCACCCGTTACGGTGGAGGTCCATGCGTACCGGGTGATTGCCCGCGGCAAGTCTTCCCCCGGCAATCCTTCCTCCAGCCCATTCGATATCCACCCTAAGGTCGCCGCGGGCGCGAAGGCCCCGGGCTCGACCCTGTGGCCAGGCGGCTGGCAGGGCGGGCAGGAGCTCCAGGCGTATGTGTGCGGGTGCCATCGGTGTCGCCGAACTGCCCGGTGTCGCAAGGCTGTCTGGTGCCGCCGGCAAAGCTGGCGCAATCAGTTTTGACTGCACCAGGAGTTCCGTGATGCCCGCACAGCCCCCGAAGTTGCCGTCAATCTGGAAGGGGGGGTGATTGTCGAAGAGGTTGGGGTGCGTTGAGTGGGCGAGGAGGGCGAGGAGGTTCCGGTGGGCGGCGTCGCCGTCGCCCAGACGCGCATAGAAATTGACTATCCAAGCGCGGGACCAGCCGGTGTGGCCGCCCCCCTGTGCCAGGCGCGCGGCGAGGGTCTTGCGGGCGGCATCGGCCAGGGCCGGGCTCGTGTGTCGGTCGATCTCCTGGCCGGGGTGGAGGGCGAAGAGCTGGGAGATGTGGCGGTGGCCGGGTTCGAGCTCTTCGTACTCCTCGGCCCACTCCTTGATGCGGCCATCTGCGCCGGTTTCGACGGGGGGGAGCCTGTCGCGGGCGGTAGCGAGATCGGCGATGAAGGCGGCCGTGTTTGTAGCAGTTTCGGTACTGGGAGCTCCCTCTGTAGCGGGGCCGTGCGCAGAATCCCCCAGTATCCGGGCGGCGGAAAGGGTCGCGTCAAAGAGGGCGCGGATAATCTGGCTGTCCATCGAGGGGCCGCGGCAGAGGGAGCCCACCTCGCCGTTGGGCAGGCGGTAGGTGTTTTCGGGGGATGATGAAGGGCTCGTGATGAGCCTGCCCGTGCGGTCTGTTTCGAGGTAGTCGAGGAAGAAGAGGCTCGCCTCCCGCAGGAGGGGCCAGGCGCGCTCCAGAAAGCCCCGGTCCAGGTGGTACTCGAAGTGTTCCCACAGGTGGAGGCAGAGCCAGGCGGCGCCGGTGGGCCAGAGGGTGGCGGGTATCCACATATCCTGGGGGGCGCAATCGCCCCAGATGTCGCTGTTGTGGTGGGCGACAAAGCCGCGGCAGCCGTACATGTCGCGGGCTACTTTTTGGCCTCGGGGCAGCATGGTCTCCAGGAGCGAAAAGAGGGCCTCGTGGCTGCCGGAGAGGTTTGTGGACTCGGCCGGCCAGTAGTTCATCTGGGTGTTGATGTTTATCGTGTACTTCGAGCCCCAGGGCGGGTTGTGACTGTCGTTCCAGATCCCCTGGAGGTTGGCCGGCAGGCAGCCGGGACGGCTCGAAGACAGAAGCAGGTAGCGCCCAAAGTGCCAGTAGAGGGCGAGGAGGTCCGCACCGTTCGCGCCCCCGTCGCTCGACGCTTCGTCATTTGACGAACCGCCGCCATCCACTGCGGTCTTGATTGCCGCAAGGCGTTCGTCGGTTGGGCGGGCGCTTGTCGCTGTGGTGTCATGCGCCTGTGTGGCGGCATGCTCTGCCGCTGGTGGGCCCAGCTCGAGGTCGGCGCTGTCGTAGTGCTCTTTCCAGTCGGCCAAGTGGGCGGCGCGGACGGCCTCGTAACCCGCCGCGATGGCCGCTTGTATGCGGCTTGCGGCGCGGACGGCGGGATCGCCGGTTCGCAGGCCTGCAGAGCCCTGCGGGAAATTCGTCTCGCCGGCGAGGTAGAGGGTAAGGCTCGTCGCCCCCTCGATCTTGAGGTGGTCGCCCAGTGCGTGGACGCGGGCGGGTGTAGCGATGGAGGGGCCAGTCGAAGCAAGGTTGTTCGTAGCCGCAGCCATGCCCTCATCGGCGACGGCGGCGCAGGCTGCGAAGAAGTTGGAACCGCCCTGGCCCCCGCAGTTCCCGGCCATGAAGATGCCGTTCGCGTCTTCCGGGTGCGCCGCAGTCCCTGCGGCCGGGCTCCAGGGCCCGCTTGAGGACAGGAGGCGGTCCCGTTCGAGGGCTATCGTGCAGTTGAGGCCGCCGGGAACGCTGCATTGTATGCGGACGACAAGGACCTGTGCCGGGTGCGATACGAAGACTTCGCGGGTAAAGAGGCCCTCCCCCGCCCGATAGCCTGTGATGGCAGTCGCCGTTGCGAGGTCGAGGCGGCGCTGGTAGTCTTCGATGGCCGCACTTGGAGCGAAGCGGCGGGCAATATCGGGGTGATTGATGGTGCGCAGGTACCAGGGGATCTCGCGGTCGCCATGGTCGAACTCGAGGTAGAGCTCCCCCAGGGGTAGGTAGTGCCCCTGACTTTCGGGCGTCCCGGCCATGGCCTCGAGGGCGAGCTCTTCGGCTCGGGCGATTTCCCCTTCGGTAAGAAGTTTACGCACGAGCGGGAAGGCCTCCCGGGCACTCGGGTTGATGCGCTCCTTGGGGCCCCCGTACCACATGCTCTCCTCGTTGAGCTGGATGCGCTCGCGGTGGACGCTTCCAAAGACCATGGCCCCCAGGCGCCCGTTTCCCAGCGGGTAGGCGGCGTTCCAGTCTGCGGCCGGCCGGCTGTGGAAGAGTGCTTTTCTGTGCTGGGAATCGCCTGTCATGTCTTCGCTCCTCTGGCCGCCCGGAAGCGGGCGACAAATGTCCTTCTGTCAAAGTATTCTGCCCCGAGCCGGGCCTTGTAGTCCATCGGCATGCCCAAATCCCACAGCTCAAACCCGTTTTCTGCCAGCCATACGGCCGTCATGGCCATCTGCATGCTCCCTGCACCCCCTTCGATCCAGGTCCCCGAATAGCTTGTGTAGACCCCGCCCACCGCGATACCGAACTCGACCGCAGCGAGCTTCCCGCCCCGGTAGAGGCAAAAAGAGAGGGGCCGGGCTGATGGCAGGCCACCGTTTTCTGCGTCACGCGGGAAGCCTTCGAGGGCCTCCTTGAGCGGCGGCGTCAACCAGTCTGCACCCCAGCGTTTGACGCATATATCGAAGGCTTCCCCGATATTGTTCGACACGTGGAGGAGAAGTCCTGTTTTGCCCGCGTCGAGCTTCCCGCGCAGGCCCTTGGGCACGCGGAAATCGCAGGGGGCGAGGACGGCCCGTTCGAGGTGGAGTTTTGGCAGGAGAATGGGGATTCCCCCCATGTCCTGGCTCATAAGGAGGAAGCCGGCACCTGCAAGGGCCGCCAGTGGGATGGGATCGAAGAAGAGCGCCGCGAGAAATTCATGGGGATAGTCGCTCTCAAGGAGTTCGTCGACCACAGCCGCAGCCCATTCGTCCCGTACGCCAGGGCGCCATGGAGGAGAGTCCTGCGGCAGATCGAGCCAGCGAATGGGCTCGACGCTCATTTCTTCCCGGGTTTGTTGAAAAGCTTCTTGAAGTTCCCCATCAGTTTATCGCGGGTCTTCGCCCGGTCCAGCTGGCCGGAGAACTTCGCAACCGAATCCTCCGTGCCCGAAAAGAGCCCGATATCCCCGGGACGAAATCGGTATGCAGGATCAATGACCGCATATTCGTCTCCTTGCTCGCCATTTTTTACCGAGATGAGGTTGAGCCCGAATTTCTTGCGGATGTCCACCTCGAGGATGGTCTTCGAGTAGAAGTCGTCGGGAATGGCCACCTCCGCAATAACGAGGGAGCCCCCAACCGGCAGGTACGAAAGGAGGGTGGAGGAAAGGAGGAGCGGGGCGATACGCTTGGCGGCCTCCCGGTTGGGGAAAATGATACGGGTTGCTCCGACAATCTCGAGGATCTCTGCGTGGGCTTCGGTTTCGGCTTTGACCACGATGTTTTTGATACCCAGTTTTCTACAGTAACTGGTTGTGAGTATCGAGGCCTCGATTTTGTGACCCAGGTCGATGACAACCCCGTCGATGGTTGGCGGGAGTATGTGCTTGAGGCTGTCGGCGTTGAGCACGTCCAGGACGTAGGCCGTGACATCGCTGTCCTTGTAGTTGTCGACAACCTGGGTGTCGCGGTCTATGACGAGGACCTCCGCACCCAGTTCGAGCAGCTCGTCGAGGACCTGTTTGCCAAAGAAATCGAGGCCGATAATGGCGAATTGTTTCATGCGTTTACCCCAGAAGTATATCCACGGATGGATAGGTTATGTGCGCCGGTTCTTTGCGCAGGGCCGGGAAGGCGAGGGCGATGAGGCCCACCCTGCCGGCGAACATGGTGAAAATGATGATGAGCTTCCCGGCCGGCCCCAGTTGCGGGGTATAGCCCATGGAAAGTCCCACCGTCCCGAAGGCCGATACCGATTCGAAGACAAGCTGCTCGAAGGGGGCGCCCCGCAGACCCTCCACGAGCGAGAGGGCCCCCGCAGACACGGCGAGCAGGGCCAAGGCCTTCAAGAAATAGACGACTGCCTTGTTGGTAAGGGAGAAGGGCAGGCGGCGATGGAAGACGTTTATGTCCCCGTTGAAGCCCGGGCGCCGGGTCATGACGACGAGGACGAGGAGAAAGGTCGTCACCTTGATGCCGCCGGCGATTGAGCCGGGGGCACCGCCTATGAACATGAGGATGATGACGAGGACCTTGGACGGTTGCGAGAGGGCCCCCTGCGGGACGGCATTGAAGCCGGCAGTGCGCGGGGTGGCCGCCTGGAAAAAGGCATTGGCAATACGCTGCCCGCCCGCCATGCCGTCAAAGGAACGGTTCCACTCGAGGGCGAGGAAGGCGAGGCTTCCCGCGAGGAGGAGGAAGGCGGTGGTCGCCAGAACGGCCTTGCTGTGCCAGGTAAGGCGGCGGTTTTTCCCCGCAAGACGCCGTCCCAGGTCCTGGAGCACGATGAAGCCCAAGCCCCCCGTGATGAAAAGCGCGGAGAGGACTATCAGTATTGATGTCTTCGAATTGAACGACTCCATGCTGTCGGAGAAGGTGGAAAAGCCCGCGTTGCAGAAGGCGGATATCGAATGGAAGACGGCGGTAAAGGCGGGAGCCGCAGTACCCTGTGCGCGAAAGAGGCCATAGAGGGCGAGGGCCCCCAGTCCTTCAATGGCGAGGGTGAAGACGACGATGCTGCGCACGATCTTGGCGGGTTCGAATTCGACCCCGTCGGTGTAAAAGCTTTTGATGGTGTTGAGGCGGCGAAAGGGGATGCGTTGGCCCGGAATGGAGATAAGGATGGAGGTAAAGCTGATAATTCCCAGACCGCCCAGCTGGATAAGGGCGAGGATGATGCCCTGGCCCAGGCGCGTGTAGCTTGCGGTATCGACCGTCGCGAGCCCGGTAACGCAGACGGCGGAGCAGGCGGTAAAGAAGGCGTCGAGCGGGTGGAGCTTCGAGGGGCCGCCCCAGGCGGCGGGGATGAGGAGGGCGAATGTCCCCATCAGTATAAGGAGGGCAAAGAAGGCAAGGAGGTAGAATGCGTCGTTGGCGGTCTGTTTCTTCATGCAGTGGCTGTTCCCTTGACTGTGTTTGGAGCGCTGCGGCCGCGGCTTGCCGCCCCGATGGCTACGGCCGGGGCGAGGGCGCTCTTCCAGCTGGCCAATTCGCGTACCTCGACCTGTACGGGGCGCGGGCGGATGCGCTCCCGCGGCTTGATGGCCCCGGGGTCGGTGGATTCGTCGCGGTCCTCCGGGAGGGCCAGTACGGTGGCGAGCCCCGCGCTGTCAAGGGCGTCGGCGATGGCGTTGAGGGCGAGGAGTTCCTGTTCCTGGGGCGAGAAGGCGCGGCAGCTGGGGCAGTGGCACCAGTCTTCCTGCGGGTTGCCGCTGCCGTGGAGGTGGACGCTGTCCACCGAGCCGAAGCGCACGATGCGTTCGACGGCGTTGGTCGCGACGGCGGCCAGGGCGGCGGGGGTCGTGGGGCAGAAGTTGTGGTCTGCGAGGCGCTTGCCCTCCTTCATGCGGTACCAGTCTTTATGCCGGCGAAAGGGCGCGCGCGGGACGAGCTTGTCCATGCAGGCGCCGCCCGCTTCGAGGGCAATGCCGCAGCGTTCGGCCGTTTCGAAGAGCTGGGGGGCAATGCGCTCCCACACCTGTTCCGGGGCGGCTTGGAAGGCCTGCGCGCGGGCATCGGTGCGAACGAGGACGGCGTCAAAACCGATGCGCGCGGCCCACTCGATAATTTCGCTGCCCAAGCGCACGTTGTCCCGCCCGCCCCAGCGGGCACAGAGGGCGACGGGGACCGCCATGCAGAGCCGTTCCCCTGCGCCGTCATCGTATCGTCCGGGGCGCTCGAGGGGGAGGGCGGGGGCATTTGCCACTGCGGGGCCGGCCGCGAGCCGGGGCGCTTGGCCGGGTTCGGGCCACCAGAGCCCGATGGCATCGAAGAAGTCGGCGATGGCGTTCATGAGCCCGTGGCGGCTGTCGCCATAGAACTCGATGCGCCCTTCGCCCGCGCGCCAGGAAAAGCCGCGCGGGGGGCCGTCGGGGCCCGCCGGGTGGTCCATCTCGCAGTTGAGGACGAATATGGGGCGGTCCCCTGCCGGGGCGGGGCCGTTTGCGTCGAGTATTTCCGGCCGCGTGGGGGAAAGCCCGCAGAGGGCGCGCAGGTGGAGCAGGCCCTTGGCGAGCTCTTCGGCGGCGGGGCAGTCGTCGGTGGCCAGTATGGCCCAGTCCAGGCCGGGGTCGAAGTTTTTCATGGCGAGACAAATAGTAGCCTCTTGCCGGCCCGTTGTCTATCGCGGGGTGCTATACTGGTAGTAGATCATCCCCGCGGGCGCCCTTCGGGTGGGCGCAGACCGCCGGGGACGCGCGGAGGGGGCTATCAGCATGGATGACATCTTCGATGTGGCCATCGTCGGCTGCGGGGTGAGCGGCGCGAACATAGCGCGGACGCTCTCGGCATACACGGCCCGGGTCGTGGTCCTTGAAAAGGAAGAGGATATCTCCTTCGGGACGTCCAAGGCCAACTCGGGCATCGTCCACGGGGGCTTTCACCACCGGCGCGACACCCTCAAGGCGCGCCTCGAGCTCGAGGGCGGCCTCATGTTCGACCGTCTGCACCGCGAGTTGGGCTTTCCCTTTACGCGTTGCGGCATCATCGTCGCGGCGCGGAGCGAAGAGGAGCTCGAATCGGTGCGTGTCCTCTACGAACGCGGCCGCGAAAACGGGGTTATCGGCATCGAACTCTGCTCCCGCGAACGCCTCCTCGCCCTCGAACCGGTCCTCTCGCCAGAGGTTGTCGGCGGCCTCCACGCCCCCGGCGGCGGCATCGTCGAGCCCTACGGTTTCGTCTTCGCCCTCATGGAAAACGCGATCCTCAACGGGGTCCAATTGAAGACGGGCTTCAAGCTGATAGCCGCGCGCCGAACAGGGGAGCTCTGGGAGTTGGAATCTGCCGACGGTCGTTCAATTCGCGCCCGCTGGCTCGTGAACGCCGCGGGCCTCTTTGCCGACGAGGTCTCCCGTATGGCCGGCGGCGAGGAATTTACCATAAAAGCGCGCAAGGGCGAGTATTTCCTTTTGGATCGCCTCGCCGCCGCCAAACCCGGCAAGGTCATCTTCCCCGTGCCCACGGCCGTCTCCAAGGGGATGCTCGTCATCCCCACGGTCGAGGACACGGTCCTTGTGGGCCCCACGGCCGACGAGGTCGACGACAAGGAGGATTTCGCCACCGAGCAGGCCCACCTTACCCATATCATGGAATCGGGCAAGGGCCTCGTCCCGGGACTGCGCGAGGCGGATGTCATAACGAACTTTGCGGGGCTGCGGCCCGCTCTGGGCGAGGACTTCTACATAGAGCTCTCGAAGAAGGCCGCGGGGCTCGTGCTGGTGGCCGGTATCCAGTCGCCCGGGCTCACCGCCTCGCCCGCGATTGGCGAGTACGTTAAAGACCTCCTCCTTCGCGGCGGGCTCGAGCTCCTGGCGCGGCGCAACTTTATTGCGAGTCTCCCGCCCACCCCCGTTCTGCGCCGCCTTTCTGCCGCCGAGCTCGACGCGCGCATCGCAGAGGACCCCGCCTGGGGGCGCGTCGTCTGCCGCTGCGAGAACGTGAGCGAGGCGGAGATCATCACGGCCATTCGGCGCGGGCACCATAGCCTGGACGGGGTCAAGTTCTACACCCGCGCCCAGATGGGGCGCTGCCAGGGCGGCTTTTGCCAATACACGATTATCAAGCTCATCATGCGCGAGACGGGGCTTTCGTTTGACGAGGTAACCAAGCGCGGGGGCGCAAGCCGGGTCCTAGGAGGAGAGCTGTGAAAACGATCCAAACTGATGCCGCCGTCATCGGGGCCGGGGCTGCGGGGATGGCCGCCGCCATTGAACTGCTCAAAGCCGGTCGCCGGGTCGTCCTTGTCGACCGGGAGACGCGGACGGGCGGCATACTCAACCAGTGCATCCACAACGGCTTCGGCCTCCACGCCTATGGCGAGGAGCTCACCGGCCCCGAGTTCGCCGGCCGCCTCGCGCTTGAGCTCTCGTCGGCGGCTCATCTATCGGCGGCGGCCGGCTCTCCCGACTTCGAGCTCTGGCTCGGGACCACGGTCCAGTCCATCCAGCCCGCTGCAGACGGCCCGCTTGTGGGCCCGCACCGCCTTGTCTGCGTCTCTCCCGATCGGGGGGTCGTCACCCTCGAGGTGCGGGCCATCATCCTCGCCATGGGCAGCCGCGAACGCAATCGCGGGAACGTGCGCATCCCGGGTAGCCGCCCCGCCGGGGTCTTTACCGCCGGGCTCGCCCAACGCCTCGTGAACATCGACGGCTACCTCCCCGGGAAGGAGGTCGTCATTATCGGTTCGGGGGATATCGGCCTTATCATGGCCCGCCGGCTCTCCTGGAGCGGCTGTAGCGTAAAGGCCGTCGTCGAGATCATGGCCGAGCCATCTGGCCTCGCCCGCAACATATCCCAGTGTCTGGACGACTTCGGCATCCCCCTGTATCTCTCGTCCCAGACCACCCGCATCTTTGGCAGGGAGCGTGTCGAAGGGGTGGAAATAACGCCCCTGGAGGGCGGTCGCCTGCAAAGCGATAAAGCCTTTCGAATAGACTGCGACACCGTCCTCCTTTCGGTTGGCCTCGTGCCGGAGAACGAGCTATCCCGGGCAGCGGGGATAAACCTTTCGCCCGCTACCGGCGGGGCCCTCGTGGACGGCTGGCACATGACGAACATCCCCGGGATCTTCTCCTGCGGCAACGTCCTCCATGTCCACGACCTCGTCGACTGGGTCGTCGCCGAAGCCCGCGAGGCCGCTCGGGCCGCTGTTCGCTGGCTCGCCGGGGAACGGGCCGGCCCGCAGTTAGCCACGACAAGCGGGGCCAATGTGCGCTACGTGAACCCCTCGAGCCTGGACCCGACCAAGGGCGGCCGCCTCTCCCTGCGCCCGCTCATCAGTGCCCGCGACGCCGTCCTCACTGTCACCGCTGCAGGACGCATAGTGCGAAAGAAGAAGCTCCCCCGCGCCCTCCCGCCCGAGATGCTCCAGCTCGACTTCGCCCCCGGCGAGCTCGCGGGGCTCCCCCCCGGCAGCACCCTCGAGTGTTCGATCGAAACGGAGGCCCCCCATGCGTGAGCTCACCTGCATCGTCTGCCCCCGCGGCTGCCGCCTGTCTATAGAAGAGGCCCCCGACGGCAGTCTCGCCATCAGTGGCAACGCCTGTGCCCGCGGCCCCGTTTGGGCAGAAAGCGAAATCCGCGACCCCCGTCGCACCGTTACCGCCACCTGCCTCCTCCTCCCGCCCGCCGCTACCGGCCCCGGCGCAGCCAACGACCCCTGCGAGGCTCCGCGTCGCCTCCCTCTGCGCAGCACTGCCCCCTGCCCGCGGCCCCTCATCCCCGAACTCCTTGCCGATATCTACCGCCTGGAAGTCCGCTCCCCTGTGGCCGCGGGCCAGGTTCTCATCGAGAACTGGCGCGGCCAGGGCTTTGATGTGGTGGCGACCGCGGATGGGTGAGATATACCTGTCACAAGTACAAAAAACCAAATACGTACCTGTAACAGGTACAATATGTCCATGAAGTACCTGCTGCAGGTACAGAAAGCCCGATAAACATACGGGGGGGAAGTCTCCCCCCCGGGGCACACTCCGCCCGAGCCCGGCGCTGCCGGTCCCGGGCGGGATTGCGCCCCTCCCCCCTCGCCGGGGGCTCCGCCCCCGGACCCCCAGCCCAACATAAAGACCTCTCCGGCTGTATTACCGGGTTGCAGGGCTTGTTGTCTATCGAGTTTGACTAAAATGAAAGGAGAGTTTAATTTGGTCGACAAGGAGATAGATCATTTCCTGCCCCTGAATGAGAACAAACAGCCCCGTATGTCTTGGATATAAGCAATACCGAATAGCCGGTGAGCCCTGTCCCGGATTTTTCCCCTCCCGCCTGGTCTTTTTCGTGCTATCTTGGCATACAGCTTGAATCAGAACATTTCACAAGGAGTGTACCGTGTCCAAAAAAACTGCATTTTTCGTTATTGTCGCCATGAGTGTCTTGGGTCTTCTGAGTGTATTTGCCCCTTTGGTCGTCATGATGGGAAAGGGGTCTTCTTTCCTCTCCATTACGGGAGCGCGCATGTCTGCCAAGATGTTTGCGCCGGTCATTTCTTGGATCAGCCTGTGTTATGTGCTCATGGCCCTGGTTCTCGCAGGAGGTATCTTGGGCCTGGCCGGGCGTGCCTTCAAGCGGGCTCTGGTCTTGGTTTCCGGGGCGGGCACCGTGCTGGTGCCGCTTGTCATCATCAGTTTCCCGACCTTGGTATGGTTTGATGTGTCCCGGAAGAAGAGTTTGTTTGATGCGATCCTCTTCTTCTTCAAAGACCCACAGCGCGTGATGAAGAGCATCAATGCGGGGCAGGGCATTGCGCTCCCCCTCCTGGCCACCTGCTTCGCGGTCTGTTTTGTGCTTTCCCTCATACCGAAGCGGCCGTAAGACCGCGATCCTCCTGTCAAAGAGGGGCATACTGTGCAAAATATGATACAATACATATTAGAGTGGTCTTGCAATGCCACTGCCCATGACAAGAGGATAAAGCGTGTATAATCAAAATCCTGAACAGATTGCCAGAGATAAAATTGATAAAATGCTCATAGATGCCGGATGGGTTGTTCAATCCAAAGGTAAAGTAGATTTATCGGCCAACAAAGGGGTGGCGGTCCGGGAATATCAAACCGATGTGGGACCTGCTGATTATGTTCTTTTTATCGAGAGAAAGCCAGTCGGTATTATTGAAGCAAAACGGGAAGATGAAGGGTTTCATTTAACCAGTGTAGAAGAACAATCCAATGAATATGCCGGTGCGAAACTTAAATATCTGAAAAATGAGCCTCTTCCCTTTATCTACGATAGCACGGGAACGCTCACGCGGTTCACCGATAAACGGGATCCGAAACCCCGAAGCAGAAGGGTTTTCAGTTTTCATCGGCCGGGAACCATTGAACAATGGATTAAACAGGGCAAAAGCCTCCGTGACCGGCTTCAGGATATCCCACCTCTGGATCCTGCCGGTTTGCGTCCCGCCCAGATTGTGGCCATTGAAAATCTTGAAGCCTCTTTTAAAAAGGACCGTCCCAAAGCATTGATCCAGATGGCTACCGGCTCGGGAAAAACCTTTACCGCGGCGACATTTGTCTATCGTTTGCTGAAACATGCCAACGCGAAACGCATTTTATTTTTAGTCGATACCAGGAACCTGGGAGAACAGGCGGAACAGGAATTCATGACCTTTCAGCCTACAGACGATAACCGGAAGTTTACCGAGCTCTACAATGTGCAGCGGCTCTCATCCAGCTACATTGCCAATGACAGTCAGGTATGCATTTCCACCATCCAGCGCCTGTATTCCATATTACAGGGTGAGGAACTGGATGACAGTGCGGAGCTGGAAAATCCGGAAGAGAACAGCTGGCTGAAACAGCAGACCAAAAAAAAGAACGCCATCCCCGTGGAGTACACGGAGCGGGTACCCATAGAGCAGTTCGACTTTATTGTGATTGATGAATGCCACCGGTCCATTTACAACCTCTGGAAACAGGTTCTGGATTATTTCGATGCCTTCCTGATCGGCTTAACCGCCACGCCCGATAAACGGACCTTCGGGTTCTTCAACGAAAATGTGGTGAGCCAGTACACCTACGAAGAGTCGGTGACCGATGGTGTCAATGTGCCCTACGATGTCTACACCATCGAGACCGATATCTCCCAAAAGGGAGAGGTTATAAAAGCCGGCTGGTACGTTGACCGACGGGACAAGCTGACGCGGAAAAAACGGTGGCAGCAGGAAGATGAGGATACCGAGTATCACCGGAACGATCTGGACAGGACGGTGGTCAATCCCAGCCAGATTCGTCATATCATCCGGGAATACAAACGGGCCTTGCAGACCGAGATTTTTCCCAACCGGGTAGACGAAAAGGGCGAGTACGAAGTTCCCAAGACCCTCATCTTTGCCAAAACAGACAGTCATGCCGACGACATCATAAAAATCGTCCGGGAAGAGTTTGATGAGAGTAACGACTTTTGCAAAAAGGTGACCTACAAAATTGAGGAAGATCCCAAATCGGTGCTGAACCGTTTCCGGAACTCGTATTATCCCCGCATCGCGGTTACCGTAGACATGATTGCCACGGGGACCGATGTGAAACCGCTGGAAGTCCTGTTGTTTATGCGCGATGTTAAAAGCGTCAACTACTTTGAGCAGATGAAAGGACGGGGAACCCGGACCATCGAAAGAGATTCCCTGCTGCAGGTAAGCCGGACTGCCAACAGTAAAACCCACTTCGTCATTGTGGATGCCGTTGGCGCGACCAAGTCCAAAAAAACCGACAGCCGTCCACTTGAACGGAAGCCCACAGTTCCTCTCAAGGATCTTCTGGGAGCCGTCACCATGGGCGTGGAGGAGGAGGATCTCTTCCTGTCTCTGGCGAATCGTCTCATCCGGCTGGAAAAGCATTTAAGCGACAAGGAAAAAGAGAAGCTGTTGGAGTATTCCGGAGGCAAGGACCTGAAACAGGTTACCAAGGAATTGATCGGTGCTTTTGATCCTGATACCATTGAGCAGGGTGCCCTAAAGATTCTGGAATCCTTTCCCAAAGAGTACCGAACTCCTGAAAAAGTCGAAGCAGCAAAAGAGGAGGCACAACAACAGTTGATCCGGCAAGCCTCCGTCACCTTTAACGGTGAGCTGAACGAGTATCTGGAAAACGTTCGAAAGATTCACGAGCAGATTATCGATCATATCAATATCGACCGGGTTACCAAATCTGAATGGGACAGTTTTACCACCGAGAAGGCAAAAGAAACCATCCGTGATTTTTCGGAGTACCTGGCCCGGCATAAGGACGAGATTCAGGCGTTAAGCATTTTCTATGATCAGCCGTACAATCGCCGAAGCATTACCTTTACCATGATCAAGGAGGTGATGGACAAGATCAGGCTGGAAAAACCGCTACTGGCTCCGGATTATGTGTGGAACGCCTACGCGTCTGTTGAGAATGTTTCAAACAAGCAGCCCAAGGACGAGTTAACGGCCCTGGTATCCCTGATCCGCCGGGTCTGCGGCATCGACAAGGAGCTGAATCCTTTTGATAAAACGATAAATGAGAATTTCCAGAACTGGATTTTCAAGCAGAACGCCGGTCAGCACAACCGTTTTACCCCGGAGCAGATGGAATGGCTGCGGATGATCAAGGATCACGTGGTCAGCAGTTATCATATTGCCATAGACGATCTGGATTACACCCCCTTCGACGCCCGCGGCGGCCGAGGCCGAATGCACCAATTATTCGGCAACGAGATGAACAAAATCATTGATGAACTGAACGAGGTATTGGCAGCGTGATGAAAGAAGATTGGGTGGAAGTTGAGCTGGGGGAAGTTTTCTTTACAACTTCTGGAGGCACTCCTTCTAGACGGAATGCAGATTATTACAATGGTACAATTCCCTGGGTAAAATCGGGAGAGTTGGATAAAGGTATTATCTATGATACTGAGGAAAAAATATCGGAAGAAGCTATAAAAAAATCAAGTGCAAAATTATTCCCAAAAGGAACATTATTAATTGCACTTTATGGAGCAACAATTGGGAAATTAGCATTTCTTGGAATTGATGCGTCTACAAATCAAGCTGTTTGTGGTATATATCAAAACAATAGTGTTATTTCAAAATATCTATACAATTTCCTTTCTTTTAAGCGTTCTAAATTAGTTTCACAAGGTGCTGGTGGCGCACAACCTAATATTAGTCAAACAATATTAAAGAAATTGCAAACTCCCATCCCTCCCCTCCCCATCCAACGGGCCATCGTTTCCAAAATTGAAACTCTGTTTTCCGATTTGGACAAGGGCATTGCCGACCTGAAAAAAGCACAGGAGCAACTGAAGATTTACCGTCAGGCCGTGCTTAAAAAAGCCTTTGAGGGGGAGTTGACCAAAGAGTGGCGGGAACAGCAAACAGACTTGCCCACTGCCGAGGAGCTGCTGGAGCAAATAAAGGAAGAACGGCAAAAGCATTACGAGCAGCAAATGGAAGAATGGAAACAGGCGGTCAAAGAGTGGGAAGAGAACGGGAAAGAGGGGAAGAAGCCAGGGAAGCCGAAAGCGATAACTGAATTACCAATACTGTCAGAAGAAGAATTGAATAGCTTGCCCGAAATATCAAGATTCTGGAATTGGTGTAAGGTTGATAAAATTGCAGGACACGATGCTAATTCTTTAAAAGCTGGTCCTTTTGGGTCTTCGCTTAAAAAGGAATTTTACACACCTCAAGGATACAAAGTATACGGTCAAGAACAGGTGATTTCGGGAGATTCAACATTCGGTGATTACTATGTTAATGAGTCGAAATACAATGAATTGATAAATTGTGCTGTATTTCCTTTAGATATACTCATTTCTTTAGTTGGTACTGTTGGAAAAGTTTTAGTCCTTCCTGAAAATGCAGAAATGGGTATTATTAATCCACGTTTAGTGAAAATTACATTAAACAGTTGCTACGATTCAGTATTTTTTAAGTATTATTTTGAAAGCTCCTTTCTACAAAGTCTCTATAAAGTTAAGAACCATGGAACAACAATGGATGTTCTGAATTTGACAAGTATCAAAGAATTACCTTTTCCTCTTTGCTCCATCCAAGAACAACACCAAATCGTTCGGGAAATCGAATCCCGTTTATCGGTTTGCGACAAGGTTGAGCAAAACATTTCCGAAGCGCTGGAGAAATCGGAAGCCCTGCGGCAAAGCATTCTTAAGAAAGCCTTTGAGGGCAAACTGTTGAGCCCGGCCGAAATTGATGCCTGCAGGCGGGAGGCCGATTACGAGCCGGCTTCTGCGTTGTTGGAGCGGATACGGAAGGAGCGTCCCAGTGGAAAATAAAGAAAATAGCTGCGATATTCTTATTTACCAATCCGATGACGGAAATATTAAAGTAGACGTACAGTTAGTAGACGAATCAGTCTGGCTGACTCAGGGGCAAATGGCACAACT
Source organism: uncultured Spirochaetales bacterium (assembly GCA_964541755.1). Lineage (GTDB taxonomy): Bacteria > Spirochaetota > Spirochaetia > Treponematales > Breznakiellaceae > CAZIRF01. The sequence goes on from CAZIRF010000003.1 coordinate 77,822, forward strand.
CTTTAACAAGGATAAGCGAACAATATCCGAGCATATTAGTAATATATTTAAAGACGGAGAATTACAAAAAGATTCAGTTGTCCGGAATTCCCGGACAACTGCTGATGATGGTAAAAGCTATGATATGAATTACTATAACCTTGATGTCATTATTTCGACAGGTTACCGTGTAAAATCCCGGCAGGGCACTCATTTCCGTATCTGGGCGACCCAAAGGCTAAAAGAGTATATCATTAAAGGCTTCACACTGAACTCTGAACGATATAAAACCGGAAATTCCATGAACTATTTTAATGAGTTACAGGAAAGAATCCGGGAGATCCGAATTTCCGAGCGCTTCTTTTATCAGAAGATCAAGGATATCTACGCAACAAGTATTGATTATGATCCCAAGGATGAGAAGACCCTTGAGTTTTTCAAGATCGTTCAAAATAAGCTTCTCTGGGCTATTAGCCGTCAAACCGCAGCAGAGCTTATCTATCGCAGGGTAGATGCCAATCTGCCTCTGATGGGCATGCAATCTTACGACAAAAAGTATACGGATAAGATCAAAAAAGCCGATATCAGTATAGCCAAGAATTACCTTAACGAAGAAGAAATAAAGCTTCTGGGATTATTGGTAGAGCAATATCTCGCCTTTGCCGAAACCATGGCTCAGCAGCATACTCCCATGTATATGAAAGACTGGATAGAACGATTGGATAGCATTTTGCAGTTGAATGGACGGGAGCTGCTTACTCACGCGGGCAGTATCAGTCACCAAAAAGCTCTGGAGAAATCATCAGAGGAATACAAAAAGTATACAGAGACAAAAAGGAAACTTGAGAAAGAAATGAGCCTTAAAGAACTTGAGAACGATATAAACCAGTTAAAAGGGAAAAAGCAGCAATGACAGACTCAACCATCATTTCGAAAATCTGGAACCTCGCGAATGTCCTTAGGGACGATGGCGTGGGGTACGGCGATTACCTGGAGCAGATTACCTATCTCCTCTTTCTCAAGATGGCCGATGAACTGAACAAGCCGCCTTACAACAAAGGCTTGCACTTCCCCCGTCTGAAAGATGTTGAAAATAACGAGATTAAAGACGGCGATTACTGCAATTGGGAAACCCTGGTCAGTAAACGCGGTGCCGAACTGGAAGCTTTCTACGTGCAAATGCTTCGCAGCCTCAGTACCGAAAAAGGCATGCTGGGACAGATCTTTACCAAAAGCCAGAACAAGATTCAGGATCCGGCCAAGCTCTTGCGGGTCATCAACATGATTGATCAGGAACAATGGTCTTTGATGGGGGCCGATATCAAAGGTCGCATCTACGAAGGACTGCTGGAAAAGAATGCTGAAGACACCAAATCCGGAGCCGGACAGTACTTTACCCCGCGCGCCCTGATTAAAACCATGGTAGCATGTGTCCAGCCCAAGCCGATGAAAACAATCGCCGACCCTGCTTGCGGTACGGGAGGATTCTTTCTGGCTGCCTACGACTGGATCGTGGCCAACAACCAGCTGGACAAGGAAGAGAAGGAATTCCTCAAAAACAACACATTCCATGGAAACGAAATCGTGGCCAATACCCGCCGTTTATGCCTGATGAATATGTACCTGCACAACATAGGCGAGATCGACGGGGAGAGTTTTATCTCGTCCAATGATGCACTGGTCTCAGACGATGGAAGCCGCTACGATTACGTACTGGCGAATCCCCCCTTTGGAAAGAAAAGCAGCATGACCATTACCAACGCACAGGGGGAAGCAGAGAAAGAGGATTTGAGCTACAACCGTCAAGACTTTTGGGAAACAACCTCCAACAAGCAGCTCAACTTTTTGCAGCATATCAGAACCATGCTGAAGGTTACCGGGGAAGCCGCCGTGGTTTTACCGGATAATGTACTGTTCGAAGGCGGAGCCGGTGAAGAGGTTCGAAAACAGCTCATGAAAACCACAGATCTTCATACCATTCTGCGTTTGCCCACCGGGCTGTTCTATGCCAACGGTGTAAAGGCCAACGTGCTTTTTTTTGATAATAAAGCTGCCAGTAAAGAAGTCCAGACAAAAGAAGTGTGGATCTACGATTACCGTACCAATATTCACCATACCCTGAAAAAAAAGCAGATGGTCACAGAAGACCTGACCGAATTCGTGCAGCTGTACAACCCCGGGAATCGCCATAAACGCAAGGAAACATGGAGCGAAGCGAATCCCGAAGGCCGCTGGAGAAAATTCAGCTATGAAGAAATCCTGGCACGGGATAAAACCAACCTAGATATCTTCTGGCTGAAAGATCAGAGTCTGACCGACCTGGACAACCTTCCCGATCCGGATATTCTTGCCAATGAGATCATTGAGAATCTCGAGTCGGGCCTGAACAGTTTCAGGGAAATTATGGATACGATCAACGGGGATGTGGAGGAATGAGGAAAGCGCGGTACAGCTTGGAGCAGTGGATACCGGGCGCCAGCTGCGTGAGGGATTGGAGCGGGTAGCCCGGATGCCCCAAGCGCCTGAGCGCTTGGGGTACCGTACTACCCGCGTAAAGCCCGACCCCGCCGCGAGGCGGGGGCACGCCCTTCTTGTTCTGATGCGCTGCGGGATCGGGTTATTGAGTGCGGGTCAGAGCTTGATGATGCGGGATTTGGTAAGGATCTCCGGACCTTTCGGGCCGATGAGGACGTCGTTTTCGAGGCGGCAGCCGCCCTGGCGGGGGTCGTAGAGGCCGGGTTCGACGGTAAAGATCATGCCCTGTTCGAGGCGCCAGGCGTTGTCGGCGCGGGAGCGCAGGAAGGGTTGTTCGTGGGCTTCGAGGCCGATGCCGTGGCCCAGGCCGTGGGGCATGGTTTTTTTGGACTTTTCGAAGAAGGAGTCGACGTATATGGCCAGTTCCCGGGCGGCCATGCCGTCCTTGATGCGGGCCATGGCCTGGTCGTGGGCCTTCTGTACCAGGGTGACGAGGCGGTTTTGCGCGGGCGAGAGGGGCCCGCGGGCGATGGTGAGGGTGACGTCGCTGGAGTAGCCCTTGTATTTGAGGCCGAAGTCGAGGATGGACAGGCCCTTGTCGCCGATGGGGGCGTTGGTGTAGTTGGGAAAGGCGTGGATGGCGAAGGAGCGGGTGCTGCCGGCGGCGAGGGTTTCGAAGCCGCAGCCTTCGCAGCCGCGCTTGCGGCCCTCGGCGTCGATGAAGAGGGCGATGTCGGTCTCGCTGATGGGCTTGCCGCGCTCGAACTCGGCCTGGACGCGGTCGATGATGTCGTTGGTAATGGCCGACACCTTGCGGTAGATGGCGATTTCCCGCTCGTCTTTTATGGCGCGGCGGGCGGTAATGTAGTCGCGGACGCCTTCGCGGCGGCAGAGGACGTCCCAGTCGCGCAGGGTTTCCACGTACTGCAGGAAGACGGGGTAGGGGGTGGTGTCGGGGATTTCGATGCGGCTGCCGACGGGGAGTTTGAGCATGTCGGCGATGGTGCGGACGGCGCTGATGGGGTCGCGGCCGAACTCGTTGTAGGCGACGATGCGGTCGGCATGGCCGTGTTTGGCGGCGAGGTGTTCGTCCCAGGCGACGAGTATGCAGCGCTGGTCGGCGACGAGGAAGACGAGGGCGTCGGCGTGGTGGCCGGTGAGCCAGCGGACGGCGGGGTCGCGGTGGGCCTCGCTGTCTTCGAGCATGACCATGGCAATATTTTCACTGTCCATCCAACGGTAGAGGGCGTGTTGCCGTTCTTCGTAACAACTGTCCATGCCTACCACTATGCCGGTATGCGCGGTCTCCTGCAAGTGCTTTTCGTTCCTCCATCCATTGACCGGGGCCCCCCGGAAAACTAGACTCCCTGTATGGTCGTTGCGGCGGGTTCCTATTATGTATATGTCATTCTCGCGGTATTGCTCCTTGCCGTGTTGATTCCGTCGTTGGTATATGCCCTGCGCCAGACGGTTGCGCTTACCCGGCCGGGGGCCTGGCGGGTTCTTGTTCCCTATTTGTCATTTACCATTCTGTACCTCGTGTTCAACTTGTTGGAAATATTTGCATCGACTCCGGACCGGGCCCGGCTTTTTGCGTCGCTGTGCTACATCAGTAGTGGAACGGTGCCCACCTGGTGGTTTCTCTTTTGCCTCCATTTTTCGGGGTACAGTGCCCTGGCGCGCCGTTTGGCGCCGGTCCTGTGGATTATCCCGGTGCTCGCCATTGCCATTGTTTTTACGAATCCCTTTCACCACTGGCACTGGGAGGCGCTCTCTTATACCCGCGTCGGTCCTTTCATGCGGATGGCGGTCGAATCGTACGGGGCTTGGTTCTGGTTTTTGGCTTCCTGGACGGCACTCCTCGTTATTTCGGGCACGAGCATCATCGCCATCTCCATTGCACGCCGTTCACTGGCCATCCATCGGCAGGTGTTGATTGTGGCAGCGGGGACCTTGGTGCCGGTTCTCTTCAATGGCATCTACCTTTTGCGTTTGATTCCCGGCTGGGACAAGGATTATACCCCGATAGGCTACGGGGTGGCCGGCGTCCTGTTCACCCTGGGGGTTTTCTACAACCGTCTCTTCGATATTGTACCCCTGGCCCGCCGCGCCCTGGTTGAGGCCCTGCCCGATGCGGTCTTTGCCGTTGAAGGGGGGAATCGCCTCCTGGAGATGAATACGAAGGCCAAGGAGCTCTTTGCCCTGGAGGATGCCTTTCCCGGTTCGCCCCTGCCCAAGGATGGGCCGCTGGCAGCGGTCCTTGAGGCCTTCGGGGAGCGGGATGCAGTGGAATTCGGGGCCGATGAGAGCGGGTGGTACGAGGGTCGCTGTACCACTATTTCGGCCGGTGGGCGTGTCCTGCAGCTCTACTCGTTTCGCGATATTACCGAACGGCGGCGGCTCTTGCAGGACAAGACCCGGCTCGTAACCCGGCTTTCCGAGGCCCTCGCCGAACTCAAGACCCTGCGCGGGATTGTCCCGATTTGCTCATCCTGCAAGAAGATTCGTGACGATTCGGGGTATTGGCAGCAGGTTGACGAATACCTCTCGACCCACAGCGATCTGGAGTTTACCCACGGGATCTGCCCCGACTGTCGCGAACGGCTCTACGGCGACGGGGATTCGGCGGCTCATTGAGTTTGCAGGGCTGCCGGGAAAGCCGCCCTGTTTCCCTGCCGCACAAGGGGTGATGCGGGCCCGCTCTCTTGTCGCCATCGGTCTTTTTCTCTATGATACGGATACTGTGAAGAGTGTTATCGGCCCCGAAAGGGGCAGCCCCTCCCGGGGCCGTCATTCCGGGGCGTGTCTGTTCGAGGCGCGCCATACCGGACACCAGCCCGCGTCCTTCCCGGGACCGGATGCAACCGCCTGTGTGTTATTGGCGTCGAACAGGGAAGCCCCAAGCGGGTGTTACCGAACTATCCAAGGAATGTACCCATGAGCAAGACCTTATACCTCGGCATTGACGCAGGCTCCACAACCGTCAAGTTTGCGATCATCAATTGGGCCGGGGAGCTCCTCCACGGCGAGTACCTGCGTCACCGCGCCGACATCAGAAAGACCCTTGTCGATTTGGCCGATCGCGCCTTTGCCTTTGCCGAAGCCTCCGGGGCCGAGGCCCTCAAGGTCGTGGCGACCGGTTCGGGGGGCTTCGCCGTCTCCCGCTGGATGGGGATTCCCTTTGTCCAGGAGGTCGTCGCCTCGACATCTGCGGTGCGCGAGATCATTCCCCAGACGGATGTCGCCATCGAGTTGGGCGGCGAGGATGCGAAGATTACCTACTTTACCGGGGGCATCGAGCAGCGCATGAACGGCACCTGCGCCGGTGGTACGGGGGCCTTTATCGACCAGATGGCGGCCCTTTTGAACACCGATGCCGACGGCCTCAACGAGCTGGCCCGCGGTTCGACGACCATCTACCCCATCGCCGCCCGCTGTGGCGTTTTCGCCAAGACCGATATCCAGCCTCTCGTGAACGAGGGTGCGCGCCGCGAGGATATCGCGGCGAGTATCTTCCAGGCTGTCGTCAACCAGACCATCTCCGGGCTCGCCTGCGGGAAGCCCATACGCGGCAAGGTCGCCTTCCTGGGCGGGCCCCTGCACTTTATGGAGCAGGCCCGCCGCCGATTTATCGAGACCCTCAAACTCAAGGACGACGAGGCCATAGTCCCCGAGAACTCCCAGCTCTTCGTGGCCATGGGCGCGGCGGTCGAGGCGCGCAAGCACAAGGCCGACGCCCTTACCCTCGCAGACCTGCGTACCCGTGTCGCGGGGCTTACCGGTGTTGCCGAGCCGGAGGTCGCCCGCCTCGAACCCCTCTTTGCCAACGATGAAGAACTCGCGGCTTTCCGGGCCCGCCATGCCAAAAACAGTGCCCCGCGCCGTCCCCTGGAACAGGCGAAGGGGGCCCTCTTTCTGGGCATCGACGCCGGTTCCACAACGACCAAGGCGGCCCTCGTCGACGAGGATGGGGCCATACTCGAGAGTTACTACAGCAACAATGGCGGGCACCCCCTCAAGGTGGCCGTTCAGTTCCTCAAGGAACTCTATACGCGCTTGCCGGAAGGGGCTTGGATAGGCAGGTCCTGTTCGACCGGTTACGGCGAAAACCTCGTCCAGGTGGCGCTCAAAGCCGATACCGGCGAGGTCGAGACCATCGCCCACTGTCGCGCCGCGCGCGCCTTTGCCCCCACGGTGGACTTCCTCCTCGATATCGGCGGGCAGGACATGAAGTGTCTGCGCCTCAAGGACGGGGCGGTGAGCTCCATCCTGCTCAATGAAGCGTGTTCTGCCGGCTGCGGCTCCTTTATCGAATCCTTTGGCAACTCCCTGGGGCTCCAGGTACAGGAATTCGCCAAGACGGCCCTTGAATCGCGCAGCCCGGTCGATTTGGGGACGCGATGCACTGTTTTTATGAACAGTCGCGTCAAGCAGGCCCAGAAGGAAGGGGCCTCGGTGGGGGATATCTCTGCCGGGCTCTCCTACAGTGTTATCAAGAATGCTCTTTTCAAGGTTATCAAGCTGCGCGACGCGTCCCAACTGGGGAATACCGTCCTCGTGCAGGGCGGCACCTTCCTCAACGATGCCGTTCTGCGCGCCTTCGAGACTGTTGCGGGCAAGGAAGTTATCCGGCCCGATGTCGCGGGGCTGATGGGCGCCTACGGCGCGGCCCTCATTGCGCGCGACCAGTGGCGGGATGCGGGGCGCACGGATCGTTCTGCCCTTGCCAGCGCGGATGAGCTCGATACCTTTACCAACAAGACCGATATGAAGCGCTGCCCCGGGTGTACGAACAACTGTATGCTCACCATCAACCTCTTCCCGGGCGGGCGCCGCCTTATTACGGGTAACCGCTGTGATCGCGGTCCCGATCTTGTGGCGCCGTCTTTGGCCTTGGGCAGTACCGATACGCCCTCGGGCGACGGCGCCGTGGCGGCGAGTTTGGCCGATGGGCACTTGAGTGTCCCTGCGCGGGTGAAAAAGGAGAAACTCCCCAACCTCTTCGCCTGGAAACTGGCGCGGACCTTTGCCTACAAGCCGCTCGCCCTTGAAAACGCCCCGCGCGGGCGTATCGGCATCCCCCGGGTCCTCAATCTCTACGAAAACTATCCCCTCTGGTTCACCCTCCTTACCGAACTGGGCTTCCGGGTGGAAATATCCCCCCGGTCCAGCAAGCTGATATACGAAAAGGGCATTGAATCCATCCCCAGCGAGTCGGCCTGTTACCCGGCAAAGATTGCCCATGGGCACGTCGAGGCCCTTATCGAAAACGGGGTCGAGACCATCTTCTATCCCTGTGCCCCGTACGAAAAGAAAGAGGACGAGGGAGCCGGGAATCACTTCAACTGCCCCATCGTGACGAGCTACCCCGAGGTTATCCGCAACAACGTCGAGGGTATGCGTACCGGTCGCGCCGGAGGGCATCCCATCCGCTACCTCAATCCCTTCCTGCCCATCGACAACCGCGAGCGCCTTGCCGTCCGCATTGCCGAGGAATTCGCCGAGTGGGGCGTGACCCCCGAAGAGGCCCGCACCGCCACCGCAAAGGCCTGTGACGAGCAGGAGGCTTTCAAGCTTGAAGTTCGCCAGAAGGGCGAGGAAACCCTCGCCCTCATGAAGGAGCGCGGCTGGCAGGGCGTGGTTCTCGCCGGTCGTCCCTACCACATCGACCCGGAGATCAACCACGGTATCCCCGAACTCGTTTCCGGTCTGGGGCTCGTTGTCCTTACCGAGGACGCCGTCTCCCACCTGGGAGCGGTTCACCGCCCCCTGCGTGTCGTCGACCAGTGGACCTATCACACGCGACTGTACAATTCGGCCCAGTTTGTCACGACCCGGGACGACCTCGAGTTTATCCAGCTCACCTCCTTCGGCTGCGGCCTCGATGCCGTTACCGCCGACCAGGCCGAAGAGATTCTCCTGGCCAAGGGGCGCCTCTATACCCTCGTCAAAATCGACGAAGGGTCGAACCTGGGGGCCGTTCGCATTCGGCTGCGCTCGCTCATGGCGGCCAAGCTCGAACGCGCGCACCAACACGCCCACACCGAGCGTCCCGAGCTCATCGACTTCCCGCACGTCCCCTTTACCAAGGAGATGCGCAAGAACTACACCATTCTGGCCCCCCAGATGTCGCCCATCCACTTCCGCCTGGTAAAGCAGGCCTTCCAACACTCGGGCTACAACATGGAGATACTCCCTTCCTCGGATGCCGGGGCGGTAAACGCGGGGCTCAAGTACGTCAACAATGACGCCTGCTACCCTTCGATCCTCGTTGTCGGTCAGATGATGGAGGCCCTCGAGTCGGGGCGTTACGACGTGAACAAGACGGCCCTCCTCATTACCCAGACGGGGGGCGGCTGCCGCGCGACCAATTACATCGCCTTTATCCGCCGTGCCCTGCGTGATGCGGGGCTCTCGCACGTACCGGTCATTTCCCTGTCTGCCCAGGGCTTCGAGAAGAACCCGGGCTTCAGCATCTCTCCGGCTCTGGGACACCGGGCCCTCATGGCCCTCGTCTACGGCGATCTTCTCATGCGGGTCCTCTATGCAACCCGGCCCTACGAGGCAGTGGCCGGATCGGCAAATGCCCTCTACGAGCGCTGGAACGATCAGCTTGAAAAGGACCTCAAGTCCCTGTCGATCGGGAAGTACCACCGCAACATCCGCCGTATCGTCAGTGATTTCGATACCCTGCCGGTCCTGAACATTCGCAAGCCCAAGGTGGGGGTCGTCGGCGAAATCCTCGTCAAGTTCCACCCCACGGCCAACAACGACATCGTCAACGTCCTCGAACGCGAGGGTGCCGAGGCCGTCATGCCCGACCTCCTGGACTTCTTCTTCTATTCCGCCTACACCGGCGATTTCAAGCACCGCAAGCTCGCGGGAACCAAAAAGGCTGCGCGCATCGGCAACCTCATCATCTGGGCGATGGAACTCTATCGCAAGGAGATGAAGAAGGCCCTCTCCAAGAGCAACCGCTTCCACGCGCCGGCCCACATCACCGAGCTTGCCAAGGGCGTCGACGACATCGTCCAGCTGGGCAATGTTACCGGCGAGGGCTGGTTCCTCACTGCCGAGATGGTCGAGCTTGTCGAGCATGGGGCGAGCGCCATCGCCTGTGTCCAGCCCTTCGCCTGCTTGCCCAATCACGTAACGGGCAAGGGGATGATAAAGGAGCTGCGCCGTCGCTACCCCTGGGCCAATGTCGCTGCCATCGACTACGACCCCGGTGCCAGCGAGGTGAACCAGCTCAACCGCTTGAAGCTCATGTTGGCCCATAGCATGGACCACGTCGAGAAACAGGCGGCGGTTCCGCAGGAAGAGCCGGAGTCCGAAGCGGTCATTTGATCGCCAGTGAGTCGATACAACGCATCTGTTTGGGGGGCACCGCTTATGCTTTGTCCCCCTTTTGCCGACATTTGAAACGATGAACTCCCGAACAAACACAGCCGGCTCCCAGCGGCCCCGGGCTCTCTGTGTGGCTATCAGTCTGTTCCTCTTCGTAAGCCTTGCACCCCTCTGCGCTGCCCGGGAGGGGCGCGACCCCTTGGCCGATGACCTCATCCTGCGACGGGAATTGGCCGCAGCCCTTCTTTCGCGCGAACCCGAACGCGATTGGGCGGCCCTGAGTGGTCACAAGCTCTTGCCCGGTGGGGAACGGGTCTCTGTCGAGGTATCTGATGGAGAGGGCATGCAGCGTACGGTCGCTTTCAAGCGTTGGCACGCGGCATATACGGTCCCACGCTCGGCGGGGTCCTGGTTGTTTACGGTAGAGCGGGGCCTTTTGCGAAGTGCCCGCTACTGGCCGCGCAGCGACAGCGAGGCCTGGATAGATTTCCATGTAGCGCCTGAGGGCCTCGTACGGGTAAGTGTTCGCCTCTACGGCGCTTGGCCCGTCTGGCAGCGGCAAGCCCCCCTTCGCCCGCAAGAGCTCCTTTCCCTGCCCATGGACAGCCTCTTCGAGCGCATTGAGTCAATCGTTCCCTTCAAATATTTCACGGTGTATGCAGAGGATTTTGCCAAGACGCGCACCTTTGACGCGGCAATACGGGCGTCTCTTCCCCTGCGCTACCGCGATGATGGCGCCCTCGACGAAAGGGGGCAGCCGGTATTTATCGAAGACGGGCGCCCTCAGGGGGAGGTCCCTGGTCTCAACTGCTCGGGTTTCGTAAAGTGGCTCGTCGATGGGGTCATTATGGGCCATGGTGCTGAGGCGACGCGAATCAATGAGCTCATAAAGCCCCCGGAAGCTCGGGGACACGGCTTTTCCCGGGCCCTCGAGGATGAGCAGGACCCGTTTTTCGGCCTCGATTGGGTGCGAAACCTCGCCATAGCCGCACAGATGGCGGCCGATCCACTGGCTCGGCGCCCGGCTTTGAGCGAGTATGAAATAAATACGGCGCCCTTTGCCCTCCTTGATCCCGCGCTCTTTTCCCCCAAACCCGAGGCGACCGCTGAGGGGCCCTGGCCCTGGACCGGATTTGCGAGCGACATCGGCTTCCCGGTAGAGGGGCTTGCCGCCATCCTCTACACCTTGGCTCTGGATGACAGCGACGCCTTCTGGCTTGTATCGCTCAACAACACGCCCAAGGGGGCCACCCAGCGGCGACACTCGCATGTGGCGGCCCTCGTGCCCTGGTTCAGCGAGAACGGGGCGTTTCGGGTGAGTGTTTTCGAGAGTGGGACCGCCAGCGACTTCGCTCCCTTCATTCGCCGTCACGAGGGCTGGCATGCCTACCTTGTACGTATTCCCGTGCCCCGCAGCTTCTCGCCGCACTACCTGCGCGAACTGCAATTGCCCGGTACGGGGCTCTGGCGGGGGGGACTCAAGCGATGATGGCGCTCATTCTGCGCGGCGGCCCCGTAATGTACCCCATCCTGGCCTGCGGTGGCGCTGGTCTCTTTTTCGTCATTGAGCGCCTCCTCTTTCTCGCTTCGCGCTCTTCCGGCGCGCGGGAGCGTATACGGCGCAGTTTGGAAGAAGCCCCCCGTCCCGACAGTCGGGAAGCCTGCCGTTCCCGCCTTGCCCTCGCCGTTCAGGCCGAAGTGAGTGCCCTGGGGCGCTTTGTCCCCACTATCGGGACTCTCTCTACCGTCGCCACCCTTTTGGGCTTGTTGGGGACGGTGATAGGGAATATCGGGGCTTTTGGGGTTCTTTCGCATGGCGGATTCTCTGGCGACCCGGGGGTTTTGGCCGGCGACATATCGGAGGCCCTCCTTACCACCGCCTTCGGGCTTTCGGTTTCCATACCGCTTCTGGTGGCGCACAACTGGCTCGTCTCCCGCGTCAACCGCGAAGCAGACGCCCTCGAGCAGATAGCCGGGCGCATCCTCGAAGAATTTGCCCTGGTATCGGGGAAGTCTTTCGAGCAGTCCGCGGATGATAACGTATGAGTGCCGCCTTTCCCGCCGTGCGCCGCCTCGCCCCCCGGCCCCTTTTGGATCTTGTCCCTCTTATAGACATTGTCTTCCAGCTCGTCCTCTTTTTCCTCGTATCGACGAGCCTTGTTCAACGGACGGTGCTCCCCCTCCAGCTGCCCGCCGCCGGTAGCGGCCAAACGGGACAGCCGGCGGCTCTTGCCCTTGAACTCGATGCGGAGGGGACTATCAGTATAAATGGTCTTCCTTTGGGGGCAGATTCGCTCGATGTGGCTCTCGTACGGGCACTTGAGCATCAAGGGATGGGCAAGGCTGATAGTTCTCCCACGCTCTCGCTGCGGGCGGATGAGCGGGTTCCCTATGGGGAGCTGGCCCGTGTCCTGGATGCGGCCCGTTCTGTCGGGATTACGGCTATCGATCTCGTTGTAATCGACAAATAGCGGGCGTCGACCTGCGTGCTCCCGCCGGATATGCCCTGCGGTTGCGAAGACCCAGACTCGACCACATGGCGCAGGCGTAGTATAACTGTCGCATGACAAAGAGACCCATTCGCGCTGTGGCCTTCGATCTCGATGGCACCCTCTATCCCAATCGCCGCTTTTACGTGCGACTCGTTCCCTTTCTCCTCAAACACCACCGCCTCCTCGCGGCCATGGGCAAGGCCCGTAACTGGATGCGCGAAGAGGGACACGATTCCTCCTTTTTCGAGGAGCAGTCGCGTATCATGGCCTCCATATTGGGCCGGGATCCCGCGCAGGTTCATGAAGAGACCGAAACCCTCATTTACCGCGGCTGGGAGCCCCTGTTCAAGGGCCTCAAGCTCTTCCCCCATGTAAGGGAGACCCTTGATGCCTTCTTGAAGGCGGAGCTGCCCCTGGGGCTTCTTTCCGACTTCCCGCCGGAAACCAAGCTGCGTTACATGGAACTCGATACCTTTTTCAAGGTGGTTTTGGGATCGGAGGCCTGCGGTCGACTCAAGCCCGACCCCCTTCCCTTCAACAAACTGGCGGCGGCCCTGGGCGTCGAGCCCGGCGAAATCCTCTATGTGGGAAACAGCATTTCCTACGATATAAAAGGGGCACAGGGCGCCGGGATGCAGACGGCTCTCGTGGCCGGTCGCTTTTCGCGCCTTTCGAGCCCCCGTATACGTCGCTGCGGCGCCGACTTTATCTTTAGCGACTATCGCCAACTCAAGAAATTCGTGGTAGGTTGACAGCACATGATATTCACTCCCGGCGACTTCATAACACTGGGCCTCGTACTGGCCATTCTCTTTTTGTTTCGTCAGCTCGACCGGAACAACCGGAGTCTCGAGAAGCTGCGCAAGTACAGCGATCATATGAAGGCCGAGTTGGGGGATTATGTCGCAGAACGCGAGGTGGAGCTCAAGAACTATGGCGTCGAGTTGGGTGTTCAGCAACAGGCGGCCCAACAGTTGCTCAAACGTATACAGGAAGTGGATTCCCAGTTGGCCGATCGGGCCGAAAACATAGCCTCGATAGGGCAGCGTATTGGCGAGTATGACCGAGCCCTTGACGAGTTGATGCGGCTTACGGCCAAGACCAAGTCTGATATCGAGCAGATTCGCGAAACCGGGGCCTTTACCGAAACCCTTTCCCGCCGCCTCAAAGAGGGCCGCGAGCAATTGGTGGCCCTGGAACGCGACATGGTCGAACTGCGCGAGGGCCTCCTCGAGGAGAATCGCCGGGCCCTTGAAGAGACCGGAGGCGAGGTCCTCGCCGAAATGAAAGGTCGTATCGAGGATGTTCGCATTGGGGCCGATGACATTGAGCGTCGCGTGGAGAACTTCCGCGAGGCCCTCGCCGCGAGCGAGGCCGATCGCGAGGCGCGTATCGAGGCCGATCGGGCCGAAATAGACAAGATGCTCACAGAGAGCTTGTCTTCTGCGGCGAGTCGAGTCGGCAGTTTTGAGGCAGAAACCCAGGAGCGACTTCGGCTCGCTGCCGATGAGCGTATCGCGCGCTATCAGGAGGCACTCGATACAAAGCTCGGTGCCTATCAGAGCCAGACGAAGGCACGGCTTTCGGAGGTCCAGGGCGACATCAAAGCGCGGCAAGAGGCTTGGCAGGGGGCTTGGAACGATTTTGAAGAGCGTCAGAAGGCGCAGCGTGAAGAGCTCGAAGTCCAGCTTGCCGGAATGCAGGAAAAAACAGCCGCAATGATCGGGGCCCTTGAACAGGAAGCGAATCAGCTTGTAGAGGACACCCGCGACAAGTCGCGCATGACTATCGAAGAGTTGGAGAATCGCTCGGCTCCCCTTATCGCGAGTATTGAAGAGAAGATGGATGGTCTGCAGGAACAGTTCAACCGTATGGAGCGCGCCATCCTCGACCGAACCGGGGCTCTCGAATCCACGGTTTCCAACGTGGAGGCAGATTTCCATCGGCGACTCGAGGGCTTGGGCGCCCTTGTCGATACTGCCAGCGAGAAGGTACTCAAGGAGACTGCCGATCGGGTTGACTCCCGTATGGGAAGCCTCGAGACGGCCCTTACCAATGACCTCGCTTCCAGACAAACAGAGTTCGAATCGCGTATTGCACGCTTGGAGGAAGAGCAGCGTACGCTCTTTCCGGCGGTCAAGGCCCGTCTGGATGAATCCCGTGCGGAATTCGAAGCGGCTCTCGAGATCTGTTCCAAAGAGCTTGAGACCAAAAGGGGCGAATTCGAGCGCGGTAGCGAAGACTTGGGCCGTCGTCTGGTAGATTTTCGGGCCGATTTTTCGGCCCGTATGGATGATGCCATTGCCAGCGCAGAGAAGACCGGGATGCAAGCTGTTGACGCCCGGCTGGGGACCTTCCAGGAGTTGGCAAACGAGCGCTTTGAACGTCTTGCGGGCTTTGATCGCGAAGTCGACAAACTCGAGAAGGTCCTGGTGGAAGCCCTGGGCGTCACGGAAAAACGGGTTCAGGATGCTTTTGAGGCCTTTGTCGAAGAATCTGCGCAGTTCCGTGTTGACGAGGCCGACCGGTTTACCGCAGCCCTCGACGCCCTGCGTGGTGACCTTTCCAGTGTTGAGGGCGAATTGAACCAGCTCAAGGAAAAGGCCTACGACAATGTCTCGGAGAAGCTCAAAGTCTTCGAGGATGATTTTTTTGCCGATCTCGCACGCCGCGGGCAGACCATCGAGGAAGAGCTCGAAGCCTGGACGCAAAAACACGATCAAAAAATCGGCGAGATTGGCGCTGCCGGAGTCGAGGAGCGTGCGGCACTGGAGCAGCGGGTTGGCGAAGAGCTCAAGGGGCAGCTCGCCAAACTGGGCGAGCGGCTTGGCGAAGGCCTCTCTTCCCTTGGCGATCGAACGGCTGCTATCGAAGAATCGGCCAAGGGGGAATTGGCCCGTCTCGAGGCGAGCCTGGATTCCTGGCGCCAACAACTGGACTCCCTGCTTGAGGATGCAAAGGCCCAAGCCGATTCGGGCATCAAAGCCGAACTGGCCAATCACCGGCTCTCGGTGAGCGAGCTCATCAAGCAGGACGAGCGACGCATCGAGGAAGAGCTTTCCATGTTGTCGGCGCAGATAGAAGATCGTAAACAAGAGATTACCGGCCTGGCCGAAGAGCAGGGCAAAGAGATATCTGCCTGGCGCACCCGCATAGCGGGGCAGGTGCGTGACGCAGACGAGGAACTCCTCCGGCTGTCGGATCGTATTCGCGAAGAGCGCAACCAGAGCGAAGAATCGCTTGCCCGTATCAGGGGCGAGCTTGAGCGGGTGCGAGAAGAGGGCCAGGCAAAGGCTGATGACCTCGCCAGTCGCGGCGAGGACCGGCTGCAAGGGCTCGAGGAGGCAGTTCGCGAGAGTGAACGGCGTATTGCTGAATTCGTTGAACAGACCGCGCTCTTTGCGCGTGCCGACGAGCTCGTGACAACCCTCGAACGCAAAATGGAAGACTTGCGGGCTGATATCGAGCGCCTTGAACAGCATCGTTCCGAGGCCGCCGAGCTCGAAACCCAGTTCGTCAAGATCAAACGGCTCGAAGACGAAGTCAATCAGAAGATGACGCGGTTCCTCTCCGAACAGCAGCGTATCAAGGTTATGGAGGCCGATTTCGATCGGCTCATCCGTACCTCGCAAGCGGTCGATACCAAGTTGGCCCAGGTAACTTCGGCAGATGACACTCTGCAGTCGCTCCAAGCGCAATTGCGACGCCTCGAGGCGGCTGTCGGTGATGCCGAGGACAAGTATCAGCGTATTGAACGGAAGAACGAAATACTCGATGCAACGGCAGATGGGGTGGATCGCAATTTTGAGGCCCTTCAGCTTGCCGAATCGCAGGCCCAGGCCTTTACCGACAAGCTTTCACAGCTGGAAAGCGAATTTGAGCAGGTGCACAAGCTCGTACAGGAGCTTGCGGTCAATAAAGAGCGGGCGGATCGGGTTATCGATCGGGTGTCCACCCTGGATTCCACCTTGAGCGATCTCGAAGACCGTATCGCCAGTATGCAGAAGGCCCGGGAATGGTTGGCCCGTACCGAGACCCGTTTGGGCGAAATTGCCAAGCAGGCACAGGAACAGGTGACGGTTATGGAGGCCCTTCTCAAAAGCCCCGGTACCGCGGGAGCCCTCTCCGGCGCCACTGACGATCGCGGAGCGCCCCCTCCCGGCCAACGGGATACGGTTGTAAGCCTTGCGCGCCAGGGGTGGAAGGTTGATGCAATTGCAAAGGCGTTGAATTTGTCGAGGGGAGAGGTAGAACTTATTCTCGATATGTCAAACGGGGTTTGATGCCCAGGGATTCGGGTATTATCCGGCCGGGGGATTGCTGTGCTTCAGGCCTTGCTGGTGGCGTGGGGCTTGGGTCCGTTCAAGGAGACAGACGACAAGGGCCTCGACCGCCTCTCCTTTACCGATACTGTCGCAGCCTTCATTGGTCTTGCCCTTGACGAAAATGGCCGCGGGGTCGCAGCCCAGGACTTCTGCCAAGCGGCATTGAATGGCCTTTCGATGGGGCAGTATTTTGGGGCGTTCACAGTTTACCACACAGTCCATGTTACAGATCTTCCAGCCGCAGTCCTGTACCGCCTTCCAGGCGCTCCTGAGAAGTTCCATGGAGTCGGCATCCTTCCAAGCGGGATCCGACGGCGGGAAAAAGCCCCCGATGTCCCCCAGTCCGGCGGCCCCCAGGAGGGCGTCGGTGACGGCATGGGCAAGGACATCCCCATCACTGTGTCCGTCCTCGCCGCGCGCTGCCGGTATTTCCACACCGGCGAGCAAAAAGCGTCTACCTTCGATCAAACGGTGAAGATCCCGTCCCAATCCGATGCGTATCATGCGGGGAGGTCCGCGGGGAAGGTTATCTTGCGGTTCTGCGGTATACCGGGTATCGCCTGTACTGCACCGCAGTAGCTTCCCCAAAGTTCTGCATCATCGGTGCTGTTATCTTCGCGCCCCTTGGCAACAAGACGGGCTTCCTCGCGGTGAGCATCGAGTATGGCCGGATAGACAAAGCCCTGCGGGGTCTGTGCCAGGACGGTGCGCGCGCGCTCCAGGTGGCGGATTATGTGGCCTTCTCCATCAAGCTCTTTGGGGGTTTCGGTGATCTGTAGAACGGGAACGACCGCATCGTGTGTGTCGAGGGCGGTAATAACCCGGTCAAGGAGTTCCGGTGTTAACCAGGGGCGGGCTCCATCGTGGATGAGCACCTTCGAAATGTCGGTATCCTTGAGGCTTTCGAGCGCTCTGAACACGGATTCACGCCTGGTGGCACCACCGGCGATGAAAATGATGCCCTTTGCACCCTTGGCAAAAAAGCGCACGGGCAAGAGGCTCCGGGCGCGCGGGGCTTCTCCCTCGGGTATGGTAACGACAATATTGCTTATGTGGGGATGGTCGAAAAAGGGCCGTATGGCGGCGCCCAAGACAGAGAGGGGGCTGCCATCGGTGTCGAAGGAGCCGGAGGGGCGAAACTCTTTCTTGTCGCCCCCCATCCGCACCGACGACCCGGCGGCCGTAATAATCGCCCCGATCATTCCGTCTCGAGGCGGGCAAAAATTATCTGTTCGATCTCTTCGTGGGTCTTTTTGAGCGCAATGGCCAACTCGTCTTCAAGGAGCTTCAAGGCAGAATCATAGAGTTTTCGCTCGAGTATGGGCAGCTCTTTGACTTTGGAACGGTGGTAGAGCGAGCGGACAATGGCTGCGATATCCTTGACGCTCCCCTTTTTGAGGAGGTCCAGGTTCATCTGATATCGCATCTTCCAATCGGAGGGAATGGGCTCATACTCCTCCCCGATATAGACAACGGCTTCTTCGGCCTCTTTTTCCGTGACAATGGCACGGATGCCGAGCTCATCGGCCTTTTCGGTCGGAACCATGACAGTCATGTCCGACACTTCGAGGTAGACGACATAGTAGGATATCGTCTTGTCCTTGAAGGTCTTTTCGACGATATCCCGAATCTTCCCTACCCCTTGACTGGGATACACAATATCCTGATTGACGGCGTACGTGGTAGTGCTCATGTGACCATAAGTATATCACATTTTGATGGTCATTGTCATGGGGGGAAGCCCGCTGGGGGCCCCGGAGACAATTTTCTGCAGGCCGTCGTGCTTCACTACCCCCGGCAGGGGGCGCCACGCGGCCCACGAGAGGTATTTGAAGGGGTGTATGTCAAGGGCATTGGGGAACCACCCGGCAATTTCATCGGTATTGATGATATTGATGGCCGGGGAATGTGAAATGGGAAGGACCGTCCCGTAGTCGAGGAGGATCGATTCTGCTTGCCCCAAGAGCGCCCAACGCTCTTCGCCCTCGATGCGCATGGATTGCGAGATGAGTTCTTCATATTCGCTGTCGTTAAAGCGGGCATCGTTGAGGTTGGAGTCTGCCTGCCACATTTGCAGGAAGGAGTAGGGGTCGGCGAAATCGCCAATCCAGCTGGTGGAACCTATCGTGTAATCATCCCGTTTGAGCGCCGGATAGTATTGAGCGGCGGGAACCTCTTCGATTTCGACCGGGATACCCAGCTCATCCTGCCAGGCCGTTACCATAAAGGCGGCAATCTTGCGTGCGTCTACGGATGGCATGATGAGTATTTTGATGGCGGGGAGCCCGACCCCTTTGGGGTGCCCTTCGTCGGCAAGGAGCTTGCGCGCCTCTTCGAGGTTGGTGGTCGTCATTCCCTCGATGACAGGGTAAGAGGGTATGCGGGGAATGAGGGTTTTGGCCGGCATGAGGTAATCGCCGCGCATGGACTCCCAGGGAAGGGATATGGCCAGGGCCCGTCGCAGGTTCCGGTTTTGCCAAGGGGTGTTTGCCGATCGTACGAAGTAATAGTGGGTGGCGAACATGGGGAAGAGTGATATCCCGCTTCGGTCGCGGAGGGCTTCAAAGTCTGCGTTGTTGTTGAGCCATTGGACTTCCCCGCTGTCCCACAGGGCACTGGCCTCCTTGGGATCTTGTGGCCAGCGGACGACGATGCGCTTGAAGCTGACATTCTTTTCGTCCCAGTAGAGGGCATTCTTTGCCAGAACGAGCTGGTCTGCATTGCGCTCGTAGAGATAGAAGGGGCCGTTCCCCACGGGGACTGTTTCTGCAAAGCCAACCGTTTCGAGCTGCGAGGGGTGGATGGGGCTAAAGGAGTGGTGGCAGAGCATGTTGGGAAAGAATGCCGCCGGGTGTTCGAGGGTAATGACAAGGGTGTCGTCCGAAGGGGCTTCTATGCCGACGCTGGCCGGATCGGTGTTGCTGCCCCTGCGAAAATCCTTCCCGCCCTTTACCATGTCAAAAAAGGATGAATAGGGGGCTTCGTGTTCCGGGTTCATGAGCGAGAGCCACGCATCGCGGAAGTGGGCGGCCGTTACCCGGTCGCCGTTCCAGTAACGGGCATTTTCGCGCAGGGTAAAGGTCCACACCAATTTGTCTTCCGAGACATTGTAGGCCCGTGCAACGGCGTAAACCGGCTCGAGGGTATAGGGATTGTAGGAGAAGAGCCCTTCGTAGAGGCCGGTAAACAACTGGGCTTCATCGGCATTGTAGGAGAGCCGGGGGTCGAATTCCAGATTGCCATCATTGATGGTCATGGTAAAGACGCTGCGGTCGGCCGGCTCGGGGCGCAGTCGTGCCTGTCTATCCTCTTGGGGGGTGTTTCCCGCACTGTCGGGACTGGGTGCTTCACCGGTTTCGGCCGGAATGGCAGGGGTATCCACTTCCACGGGGGCCGCCGTCCCGGAACAGGCGGGCAGCGTGAGGCTTGCTATCAGTATAAATGCCCCGATGATGAGAGGCCTCGACGCTGTGTGCTTTTTTGGCAAATGGGGGGGTGAAAATTGATGGAACATGCGGGCCTCCGGGTGGCGGTCAAAGGGGGCGGTCGGCCTGGATGCCGAGACGCTTCATTTGATCCATTTCTTCTTTGCGCGAAAGGTATTCGTGGCGTTTTTGATTGGCCTTGACGATGGCATTTTTGATGCCGGTAAGTTCCGGCTTGATGCCGTACATCTTGTCGCGTTCGTCGCGATCGGCCTCGGATTTGAAGAAGACATCGAGGGCGGTAAGGATTTTGTGCATTGCCTGAATTTCCTCAATGTTTTTGGAGAGGACGGACAGGAGCTGATCCTCGTCGGCATTTTCGAGCTTGTGATTGGTTGCACTGCCCCGGTTGGCAATCGACGAGAGGAAGCGCCCCTTTCGATCGAGGTCAATGGCAAACTGGGTAAAATTGAGCTCTTCGCTGTGCGAACCGGCCGTAATGGGATCGAAATACTCGATGTCGTAGAGTCTTTCCGCCGTTTCGCGGTTGAACATTTGCTTTATGACGCGTTTGAGCTTGTCCATGAAGCTGTTTTTTGCACTTTCGAGCTGCATGGAATTTTGCGAAAGCTTGCGGTGGGCATCTTCGAGGGTAAAACTCAGGGTTCCCAACGCGCGAATCCCTTCGAGGAGGGTGCTCTTGAAGCTCACGTTCTTGATAGTTTCTTTGGGCTTGTCGTCCGGGATTGCGAGTCTTTTGATGAGGCCTTCTTTAAGGCGTGGCCCCTCACCAGAGTAGTCTTCCTGTAAAATTTCGTCGATGAGCTCCGGGTAAAAGGCGAATTCGGCCATGGCTTCGGCGAATTTGCGCTTGATCTGGCGCGTGGTTTCTTCCTTGTGGGTGATTACTGTGGCCGGATTGAATTTGAGGTAGTCCATGACGCGCAGGCGGGCCTCGAGTTTCCAGGCTTCGCGGTGGTAATCCGAGAGCTCCTTGAGCTGTTTGAGTATGTTCTTGGTGCCGCGATCGAGGCGCAGCAGGCCGTCTGCCGCGATGCCGATAGACATCTGGTCGTTGCCGCTCTTGAGCAGTCCGATCAGTTCGACCAGGGTGCGGGTATTGATGTTTTGGGAGTTGGCACTCATTGCAGACCAGTGGAAGTATTTGACCAGCCCGGCAATGGTTTTTATGTGATCTATGGTAAACGAGTCGACGGAAAAGGCATAGAAACTGATGAGGAAGTCCAGCTGACTGTCGTATTGAGAGAGCCGGATGCTCATGTGGTCGATTTTTTCCGATTCGGGGAAGGGACCCTCGGGCGGGATGTGGATATCCCCCATCTTCATGTCGTTGCGGTAGAGGTCTTCGTGGATGATTGCCTTTTTGACGAGTAATTTGTACAGCCCTGAATAGGCAGATTGAAAGAGGCGAAATTCGTCCTTGAGTTTGGGCATGAGGACGCTGTCGAGCCAGTGTTTGCGCTGCTCGAGGGCCTCGGCGAGTGTGTTCTTGAAGTCCAGATCGTCACTCATCGTTAGTGAGTATCGTATAATTGGCGCAAAACGGCAACAGTAACCGTACTGGTAGTATGAAAAGCATGCTGATATTGAGCCTTTTTTTTCTCTCTTGCAGCTTGGAAGGGGGGGATCGCCCCGTTTTCGTCCATCCGCCTGCTGTGACCCCCGCAGAAGCATCTGTCTGGGGACCGTTTTTTTGGGAGCTTCGGGTCCATACTGCGGATGGTATCGAAGTGTACCATTGTGCTGCCGGCGAAGGCCTTTCTGTGGATCTCGACCCCGTTCGGCCGGCAGTCCTGCAGCTTCGTCCCTTGGCGGGCACTGTCGCAGTATCCGGGCAATATGCCGCAGAAGAGGGGCACAGCCCCCAGGCGCTCTCGCTCCCGGCCGGAGCCCTGTGGCCCCGGGATGCGCATGCGCCCGACGAAATTCGGGCCGATTGGTTTGGGGGGATCGTGACGAACTTTTATCTGGAACTCGCCCGACGCGAGTTCCCCGGGGGGCGGCGGGCGGCATCCTTCAACTGGCCGCGCTTTCGTGCTCTACTCGAAGCCGGCCATGCGGACGGCTCCTTCCCCGAAGATCTCTGGTCGGTGGACTGGGCCCTTGTTGCCCGGAAGACGCTTGATATGGGTTTTGATCGACGCCGTATCAAGCGGGGAGAGTCTGTGTGGACCGCCGAGCTTCCCCCGGGCAATGCTGTGTGGCTGTCGGACAGCCCCTTCAATCGGGAAGCGGCCTTTCCGGGCGGAGCGATTCTTGCCGTTGCGGGGCGCAGCACCGCCCGCTGGTACACGGGGGATGCGGTTTTTTCCGCTTCGGCGGAAGGCTGCTTGCAGACTTCCCGGCCTGTCGAGTAGGGCTTTCGCGGGAACTTTTGC
Organism: uncultured Spirochaetales bacterium; assembly: GCA_964541755.1. GTDB lineage: Bacteria > Spirochaetota > Spirochaetia > Treponematales > Breznakiellaceae > CAZIRF01. Next base: position 100,264 of record CAZIRF010000003.1, read on the forward strand.
TGGACCAATTTCGAGGCATGTTTTACTATCGGTACAAGGATTTTTATGAAAGCTCGCCACTGTCTTTTGCTCCTTGCCGTTATTGCGGGCGTGTCCTGTACCCAGCGACCCCTGCCCCTTGGGGAGGAACTTCGTGCGCTCTCCGCGCACTTCGGATTGCCCCTTGCGCAGCTGTCTCTGGAACAGGGACCGGTTTGGCTCGAGTATACTCGCGAGGGGCCTGCTTTGGTCGCTTCTCCCGCCGATGCGGACCTTGTCCCCTTCGAGGCCTGGCCTCACGCGCTGCGCAGTGCGGGCCTCCTGGCAAGAGACGGGCACCCCGTGGTGGCGGTGAACCGTTGGGGCTTCATGTCGTTGATAAGAGACAGTTTGGGTGATCTCTACCTGATGGGCGACCCTGCGGGGCCCGCTATCAGCAGGTATGCCATTTCTTCCTTTTTCCTGCACAATGCCCGGCCCTCCCTGCTCCTGTCCCGCGATTTTTTCTACATGGACAGCGAGGAGCCGGTTCCCCGTACCCGCGTCCTGGCAATAGGGAGCGGCGACGAAGCCCGGGAGCCGTCATTCATGGCGGAATATCCCGCCGAAGATGGCTGGGAGTTCAATTCCTTCGCCCGAAACCGTTCCGGCGACTTCGTCGCGCGGGCCCTGCGGCAAGAGGAAGGTGTCATCGCCTTTGTGACGGCGTCCGGACTGCAAGCCGCGGGTGAAGAAACGGTTCAGGCCGCTTGGTTGGCCGCACAGGAGCCGCGGACCATTGCCGATGCCGATACCGATGGCAGCCTTAACGCCCTCTTGTTGGCCGTGTCGAAGCGTTTGAGCCCCCGCGAGATCCTCGTCTGCGAGGTTTCCGGCCCCGGCTATTCGCTTGCAGAACCCTGGGCCGTGAGCGCCTCGCCGGGGGCCTACGATGCGCGCCTTTTGGCGTTTGAAGACATGGAACCCCTCAAGGCAGCCGTCTGGACCGATGCCGAACGCGCCATCCTCCTGCGCGAACGGGGTGACTGGCTTCTTGTTACCAAAAATGCTGATGATGGGCTACCGGTCTGGACATCCGGTTGGATGCCCGCCGTTCCGCAGGGCTTCGTCTGGACGGGTGCCGCCCTGGCCGATGGCCCGGAAACCGTTCTCCTGGCCAGTTGGGAAGAGCGGGACGAGTGGATGGTGGGCTCTGCGGGCATCTGCGTCCTCGCACTCGATTGACCTGGGGGAAATTCTTTCCGTATTACGAAGGCGTCGACCAAGCGAAATGCGCCGGACCTGCCGGTGGCCCCGGATTAGTTGGGGTTCCGCTTTACGGGGGGCCCGCAAGGCTCGGGCCAATGTGGTATACTGTAGGCATGCGTTTCCTGTTCCGCATTTTTGCAGGCCTTTGTCTCCTGTTATTGCCCCTCTGGGCCGCGTTTGCCCAAGAAGTCCCCGTCGCAGAACCGGAAGGAGCTGTTCCCGCTGTGACATCGGGTCAAGACGGGGCGGAAGGCGAGTCGTCGGGGGCGGCGGAACTGCCTGCGGCAGACGGGCAGACGGCTCCGGCAAGCGAAGAGGCTGGCGATGGCGCGGGGAAGATTGCCTTCCCGGGGCCCTGGACTATTCGGGGGACCCTCTTCGCAACCCTTGACGAGGTCGGCCTGTACGGCGCCTCTTCCCCCATCGTGCCGACGATTGGTGCTGCCTTTTCACTGCCCCTTATGACCTTGCCCGCCACAATGAGCCTCTCCTTCGAACCGGGCCTCGATGTGAGGGGGAGCTACTACGCTTGGGCAGATGAACTGAATCGCCCCGTCCCCATAGAATCGTCCAACCGAACGACCCTTCTGGTATCTGCCCTCCTCTCTGCACCCGTCTCGCTGCAGATACCCCTGGGTTCCGCTTTCGGGGTCAGGGTGCTTGCGGGCCCGGCCTTCGATTTGGCCATCCCGCTTGTGGCGGAAGACCTCAAAGACGATGAACTCCTGGATGCCCAAACGCAGACGGCACAGATCGCTTCCTTTGTCTGGGGTTCGGGGCGCTTTGTACACTTCCTGGCCGGAGGTGAGTTTCTGTTTTCTGCCGGGTCCAGCTTGTCCTTCGGGGTATCTGCACGGGCAATCATACCGCTTTGGCGGCTGTGGACGAGCGATTCCTACAGCGCTTTGGACCGTTTCTCGTTGGTACTTGGTCTGGTCGTCGTTTTCTAAGTATACAGTTATCCAGTAACCGGAAGCTTGCAGTTGGCATGAGAATGCCCCAAAAGACAGCACTAAACAGTCTTTTGAGGCACTTTCGGGAAAGCCGGAGGGGCGGATTGCGCTTTGGGAGGCCCGAACTGCAGGCTTCCTGTTACTAAAGACCCAGCGCCTTGTCGATTTCGGGGCGGTTGAACCCGATGATAATTTTGCCGTTGATGTCCACAACCGGTACGCCCATCTGGCCGGACTTCTTGATCATCTCCTGTGCCTTTACCTGGTCGCGCCCGACGTCGTAGTCGGCGAACTGCACGTTCTTCTTCTTGAGGTAATCCTTGACCATGACGCAGTAGGGGCAGGATTGGGTGGAATAGATGTTGACGCTCATATCGTTCCTCCTTCGGAATGACTATATAATATAAATACTATATATGAGCCCATGCGTCAAGTGGAATATAAGAAATAATCTATATAAGCTGAGGCTCTTTCAAAACTGACTGATTTTTAAAATTACCTCAGCTGATAGTCTACTCCGGGGCGCCGGGAGCGGGCTGCGGCTTCTGCTTCGATTTTTTACCCAGAACCATGAGGACGGCGATGTCGCTCTGGCGTATGCCGCTTATGCGGGAGGCCTGCCCGATGCTCGCGGGGCGTATTTTCGAGAGTTTCTCAATCGCCTCGGCAGACAGCCCGCGGACGCCGCGGTAGTCCAGGTCGCTCGCCAGTGGAAGTGCATCCAGCTTGTCCTGCCGGGCCGCGACCCGCGCCTCTTTTTCGATATACCCCTCATACTTGATGTCCAAGGCTATGCGCTCGAGCCATTCGGCGCTGTAGTCCTCGAGCTCGCTGGCGAAGGGCAGGAGGACCTCCATGCCCACGGCCGGATCGCGCAGGGCCTCCGCGAGGGTTTCGCCCCGGTGGGGGACGAGGGGGCAGTCTGCCGCATCGTGGCTGTGCGGGATGCGCCGGGTGGACAGGAGCTCGCGGATGGCGGTGAGGGCCGTTTCCTTGTGTGCGAGGCGTTCAAGGCGCTGTACACTCGCCAGCCCCACATCGCGGGTGTGCTGTGCGAGGCGGGTATCGGCACTGTCATGCCGCAGGAGGAGGCGGTGCTCGGCACGGCTGGTGAACATGCGGTAGGGTTCGGTAACCCCCTTGGAGGTGAGGTCGTCTATGAGTACGCCGATGTAGGCCTCGCTGCGCGAAAGGATGAGGGGCTCCTCCCCGCCAAGGGCGCGAGCGGCGTTGATGCCGGCCATGAGGCCCTGCGTGGCGGCTTCCTCGTAGCCGGAGCTCCCGTTGGTCTGCCCTGCCGTGTAGAGGCCGCGAAGTCGCTTGGTTTCGAGGCTGGGGTAGAGGTCCAAGGGGTCGAGGTAGTCGTACTCGACGGCGTAGGCCGGGCGCACCATGCGCGCGCGTTCGAAGCCGGGAAGCGTGTGGAGAAAGGCCTCCTGAACATCTTCAGGCAGCGACGAGGACAGGCCGTTGAGGTAGAGCTCGTTGGTGTATTCGCCCTCGGGCTCCACGAAGATATGGTGGCGGGGGCGGTCGGGGAAGCGCACGACCTTGTCTTCTATCGAAGGGCAGTAGCGGGGGCCCACCCCCTGAATCTTGCCGCCGTAGAGGGGCGAACGGTGGATGTTCTCACGGATGATGCGGTGTGTCTCTTCGTTGGTCCATGTAATCCAGCAGGGGATGGCGGGGCGCTCGTCGAGCCAGGCCTCGGCGGTATCGAAGGAAAAGGGGCGTGCCCGCTCCCCATCCTGCCGTTCAAGCGCCTCAAAGTCGACACTGGAGGCCGCGACACGGGCCGGGGTCCCGGTTTTGAGGCGCCCCATGGGAAAGCCCAAGCGGCGCAGGCTGTCGCCCAGTCCCAACGCGGCTTCTTCGCCCAGGCGTCCGTGGGGGGCGACGTACTCGCCTATAAAAATGCGCCCCTCGAGAAAGGTCCCGGTGGACAATATGACGGTCTTCGCCCCGATGCGCTGTCCCCGGGCGGTAACGACCCCTTCGACGCGCTTTCCGTCCGTCGAGACCATAAGGTCGGTGACGGTATCCATGAAGATGTCCAGCTTTGCCTGTCGTTCAAGGGCCGCGCGGGCGGCGTTCTGGTAGGCGAGTTTGTCCGCCTGTGCCCGCGGGGCCTGCACTGCGGGCCCCCGTGAACGATTGAGGATGCGATACTGGATAAGGGTCTGGTCGATGAGTTTCCCCATCTCGCCGCCCAAGGCATCGACCTCGCGCACGAGGTTGCCCTTGGACAGGCCCCCAATGGCCGGATTGCAGGAGAGGGCCCCGATTTTGTCGGGGTTCTGGGTGATTATCTGTGTGCGCCAGCCCATGCGGGAAAGCGCCAGAGCGGCTTCGATGCCGGCATGGCCGGCACCCACCACAATTGCGTCATAGTCCATTGCGGACTATCAGTATCCTTTTGCCTCGAGATTGTCCAGCACCGTATCGAAGACCGGTGAAAAAACACCCGGCTCGTTGCGCTTTACGTGCTCGCCAGTGTCCCAGAGGAGGGGCACCATCCCGCGCTTGAGGCTCGCCTCCATAACGGCCTCCAGCCAGCGTATTTTCGCCTCGTCTTTTTCTCCGACACAACCCCGAATTCCCCGATAATGGCGGGCATCCCCGTGTCTTCGCAGAAGAGCTGCATCTTGTCGAAGAGGCCGTCGAGCTGGAGGTAATCCACCTTGTGCCCCCAGTCCCACATGGCCACACCCCAGCTTTCGTCCTTGTTCATGCCGCAGAATTGCCAGGGGGTATAGTAGTGGACGGATATCATCAGTTTGTTTTCGAGGCGGTCTTCGGGCAGGACGTAGGCGAAGCTCGTCGTCTTTTCGATGTCGGTGTGGTAGCCGGTGATGAGCAAGACGCGTGTGGCGTTGTTGCCGCCGGTGTCGCGTACGGTGTCGATAAAGAGCTGATTGACCCGGGCCAGGGTGCGGTAGGCATCCTCCATGTCGCCCTCGTTCGAGAAATTGGTCTCCTCGTTGAGCCCTTCAAAGACGAGGAGTTCATTCTTGTAATTGAAGCGACCGGCAATTTGCTTCCAGTAGCGCTCGAATTTTTCGGCGGCCACCGGCGAGAAGGTTGCGTAGACATCCGGGCCGAACTTGTCCTTCCAGCTGGAGTCTATCCATCCGCCGTCCCAGTGGATGTTGAGGACGCAGTACATCCCCGCCCCGGTTATCCAGTTGACGACCTCTTCAACGCGGGCCATTTTATCTTCCTGAACGATGCCGTCCACCGCGTAGGTATCCCAGGCGACCGGCAGGCGAACGGTCTTGACCCCGCGCGCCGCGAGCCCGTCAACAAGGGCCTTGGTGATAACCGGCTGGCCCCAACCGGTTTCCCAGCGGGAGGTGTTCTCGAGGGTGTTTCCCAGGTTCACGCCCCAGCCCATTTCCGCGGCCACGGTCTTTGCGTCGAGATCGCGCATGGCTTCCACTTCGCGTGCGGGAATGGCCGGGAGTTCTGCGGGTGCGGCGGGCGCCTCTGCTGCGGTATTCGCCGCACCCTCTTTGTTCATGTCTGTTTGGGCGGTAGTAGCACAAGAGAAGAAGAATAAGGCTGATATTGCCAGAATGCCGGCGCGTTTTACGGCGGAAACAAGCGATCCCGTCTTGCCGGCCGGGTTTGATGAATGCAGGTACACTGTGAGCTCCTTCTGGGGGTATGCCACAGTGTAGCCGGGCTGTCTCCAGTACGCAGCCGGTACAAAGCGGATTATTATGGGGGAAAAAGTGTTGGCGCTTACCCCCGTGGCAGTTTGTACGGGCTGGGCCCGCGCGTTACTTCCCCACACAGAAGGAGCCGAAGAGGCTGTCCAGGATGTCTTCGGTGGTGATTTCGCCGGTGATGGCCCCAAGGGCGTCGGCGGCTTCGCGCAGACGGGGGGCTACGAGGTCGAGCGGCAGGCCCTTGTCGCTGCGCTCGAGGGTTTCTTCGAGGGCTGCTTTGGCCTGGGCGAGAAGGTCTTTTTGGCGTTCACTCGCGACGCCGGGGCTTCGGCTTTCGGCCGTGGCAGCCCCTTGGCCGCCCTCGAGCCGCTCGCCCTCGAGTCGCTCGCCCTCGAGCCGCTCGCGGACGGCAGCGAGGAGCTCCCCGATACCCATGCCGCTCTTGGCACTTACGGCAAGGTAGCCCGCCGGCGGGGGCGGGGCGATATCCGCCTTGGTCCATAGCCGGATATCGGGGGCCTTCCCCAAGTTGTCGATGGCGCGGGTGGAACTATCAGCATGAATGCCCGAACCGTCCTCGAGCCACAGAACGAGGTCGGCCTCTTCAAGGCGCTCCCGCGTGCGTTCGATGCCTGCCTTCTCAATATTGCCGGCGTTGTCGCGCAGACCGGCGGTGTCGAGGATGCGCAGGGGGATGCCGTCGACGACGAGGCGGGCTTCGAGCCAGTCGCGGGTGGTTCCCGCTTCCTCGGATATGAGGGCGCGCTCCTCGCGAAGGAGGCGGTTGAAAAGGCTGGATTTGCCGGCATTGGGGGCGCCGGCCAGGGCGACGGTTGCGCCGTCTATCCAGAGGCGCTCGCGTTTCCAGGAGTCGAGGAGCGCCGCGATGCGCGGGATGGCGCCCTCCACGAGGTCGCGGCGGGGGAGGCGGCCTTGGGTTTCGTCGTCATCGGGGTCAAGACTGATATCCTCCTCGCTGTAGTCGAGGTAGAGTTCACAGGCGGCGAGGGCGATGAGCAGATCGTCGCGGAGCTCTTCGATGCTGCGGCGCAGTTCACCGTCAAGGCGGCGCAGCGCATGGCTGCGGGCGGTATCGCTCGAGGAGGCGACGAGGTCCATGATGGCCTCGGCCTGGGTAAGGTCGAGTTTGCCGTTGGAGAAGGCGCGAAAACTGAACTCGCCCGGCAGGGCCTGGCGTATGCCTGCCTTCGTCAAGACCGCGAGGATGCGCCGTGCGATGTGGCTGCCCCCATGGCAGGATATTTCGACAGAATCTTCGCCAGTAAAGGAACGCGGAGCGCGAAAGACGCTCAGGAGGACCTCGTCGAGGACCCCGCCCTCGCCGTCGTGCAGCTTCCCAAAGAGGATGCGCTGGCCCTCGCAGTCGAGGAGGGCGTTGGGGCGCGAGAAGAGTTTTGCGAGCTGCTCGATGCAGCCCGCGCCGCTTGTGCGAATGACGGCGATGGCCGCCAGGCCGGGGGCTGTAGCGAGGGCGGCGATGGGGTCGTTGTCGCCATAGCCCTGCTGGCCGCTCATGGGGTTATGGGGTCTTCTTGAGAGGGCTCGCTTACGAGCGTTGGGGCCGTAAGGGGATTGGGGCCCCACTGGTTTGCATCGGGATACCCTGCGCGGAGCGTGAGAATGAGAAACCAGATATCTCCGATAAGGGGCACACAGCGAATGAAGTACCAGTAGCCGGTTCGGTCTATATCGTGGAGTCGTCGTATGGTAACAGCCATAAAGGGGATAATACTGGCGACAAGGACCAGGAGGGAGAGGAGCCCGAGGGCGTTGAATAGGGGAAGGAGCGAAACAGGAGAGGGTATTCTTGTAACAAGACTGGTAATGAAAAACGGTATGCGGGTCAAGATCACGAGAATGGAGACGATGGCGTAAAATAAAAGAAAGAGCCAGTACTCGCGACGGGAGGCACGCCCGTCGAAGTCTGTATACTTTTTAAACGTGTTGATGATACTTTTCATTGTAATCCCCTTTGTTTGCCAGTATATCAATATAATCGATTTTTTTCAATTCTCGGGTGTTTTGTCTTGATGTCCCGGCTCTTTTTGGCATCTACTGTGTGTACCATGTCCTATACTGAAGCACCACAACGTCCCTCTCTGTCCACCGCAGCCCGTTTGGCTTTCGCCTTTCGTGCCGGCCTCGCCTCTGCCCGCGAGAATGCCCTTCCCGGGCTCTTCCTGTGGGTGTTTGCGAGTGCCATTGTCGCCGCTTATTTCTTCCTTGAACCGCTTACCGCAGCCCTCGACGCACTGGGCCGCCTCAAAGTCCGCGGCGGTTTTCTGTATTCCGCCCTGTCCACGGCCCTCTTCGGGGGCCTCATCCCCTTCCTGTGGCGCCTGGGCTCCCATGCCCGGGCCTCTTCGCGTGCCCGCGTTGCAGGTACCGCCCTGCCAATTCCCCTCTGGACGGTGCCCGCCTGGCAGGCCGCCCTCTTCCTCGTCTTCTTTTGGGCCTGGAAGGGTATCGAAGTCGATCTCCTGTACCGGGCGCAGGCCCTTGTCTTTGGCAACGGGGCGCGCTTTTCGGTCATCGCTCCAAAGGTAATTGTGGACCAATTCGTCTACAACCCCCTCTGGGCCGCCTGGACCCAGGTCGTGGCCTACTGGTGGCTTGAAAAGGGCTTCAAGCCCGCACCCGGGGAGGGCCGAACCCTCCTGCGCCAAATGGGCTCGCGCTCGGTGACCATCCTCATCTCCACCTGGGGCATCTGGATTCCCATGGTGTCAATCATTTACGCCATGCCGGCGAGCCTGCAGATTCCCCTTTTCAACATCGTCCTGTGTTTTTGGGGCCTCATGCTGGCGAGCCTTTCAAGAGAGAAGCGGGAGTAGGCGGGCGGTCCTTCCTTACCATGCACCTATCGCTCTTCCAGCTCGCGGGGACCGATGACCTCCAGTCGATACCGGTCCTCGAGGCCCGTATTTTGGAGAACGAAGCCCGTGTAAAGGAGTCTCTGGCCCTCTTGGGCGAGAGCGCCATCGAGCTTATCGGGATGATAACCGAAGATATTGTGGCCTATGCGGAAGAGGTCAATGCCGATAACGGGCGCCTGACCCTTTCCGGCGAGATTGTCGTGGCGGTATTCTCGCTCATTGCCATTGTCCTGTCGCTCGTCATGGGGCTCTCCGTCACCCGCTCCATCACCCGCCCGCTCCTTGGCGCGGTGGATACCCTTGCCCAGATTTCGCAGGGCAAGCTCTGCGTGGAAGTGGATGAGGCGAGTTTGGAGAGAACGGACGAGACCGGCCAGATGATGCGTGCCATGCTGGATATGGTGCGAACACTCAACGACAGCCTCCTCGCAGTCGCTTCTGCCGAAGAAGCGGTGCGGGCGACCTCCCTTACCCTCAACGAGCGGGTGTCGCAGACCGTGCACGAGATCGAGCTTATCACGGGTAACATTCGCGAGGCGAACGGCCTGTCTTCCCGCCAATCGGAAGCGGTGGCACAGAGCTCCCGGACGGTGGCCGGCATACTCGAGCGGCTCCGGAGTTTGGGCGACCTCATTACCGATCAGTCTGCCTCCGTGACGGAGTCTTCCGCGTCGATTGAAGAGATGACGGGGAACAACAAGAGCATCGCCGAAAATGTCGAGAAGATGACGCGGGTATTCCAGTCGCTTGAGGCTTCCTCCGGGGCGGGACGGCAGAGCATGGAGGAGACGGTCTCCATCATTCGGGAGACGGCCGATCAATCGGACAAGCTGCAGCAAGCGAACGCGGTTATCAACAACATCGCGGCCCAGACAAACCTCCTGGCCATGAACGCCGCCATCGAGGCGGCCCATGCCGGCGATTTGGGCCGTGGGTTTGCCGTTGTCGCCGACGAGATTCGCAGTTTGGCCGAAAAATCCGCTCGCCAGTCGCGGGCCATTTCGCAGGACATCAAGACCATCCGCGCATCGATACAGAAGGTGAGCGAGTCCTCCGGTCTTACCGAACGCGCCTTCGCAGAGATCTACAGCCTCATCAAGGCCTTGGGCGAGCACGAACAGCACATTCGCCAGGCGACGAGCGAGCAAGTCGAGGGTTCGCAGCACATACTCGAATCCACCACACGCATCAACAGCATTACGAGCGAGGTCCGCGATTCGAGCGCGATCATGGTCGAGTCGAGCACCTCGGTTGCGGAGGACCTTGGCACACTCAATAGCGCGACAGAGGCCCTGAGCGCCCGGGTGGGCGACATCTCCTCGCACACCGATTCAATAGACCAACTTGTCAATGATCTTGAGCACATCAGCCACGAGTCCACCGGGCTCGCGGCGGTGTTGCGCGACAAATTGTCCCGTTTTACTTATAGGAGGAACGAATGAAGAGAAGAATGAACAAACTGATACTGACGGCGGCGCTCGCTACCCTGCTTGTTTCGGGGGGCCTCTTCGCGGATGAACCTGTTTTTGATCCCAACTTCCATATATACCTGCTCATCGGGCAGTCTAATATGGAAGGGGCCCCGCGCGCAGAGGCCGCCGATCTTGTGGAAGACCCCCGTATCAAGGTGCTCGCGTACCAAAATAATGTGCGTCTGGGCAGGAAGTATAACGAGTGGGCCGTGGCGAAGCCGCCCCTCCACAGCCATTACCAGGGCGTGGGTCCTGGCGACTATTTTGCCAAAACCCTTATCAAGAAGATGCCGGCCAATGTTACTATCGGGCTCGTGCCCTTGGGAATAAATGGGGTCGATATCGACTTCTTCCTCAAGGGCGTCGTTTCGACCCGCCGTGCCGAGTTCAAGATTCCCCCGGACAACGCATGGGACGGCGCCTATGACTGGGTTATTTCGCGTGCCAAAGAGGCGCAGAAATACGGTGTTATCAAGGGTATTCTCTTCCATCAGGGCGAGTCGGACAGCGGCAAGCGCAACTGGCAGGCGAAGGTCAAGAAGATGGTCGAGGCCCTGCGCGCCGATTTGAATATCCCCGATGCCCCCATCATTATTGGCGAAATGATGCACGGCGGTGGCGCAGAGTCCCACAATCTCATTGTTGCCAATACGGTCAAATCAACCCCCAACGCCTGGCTGGTTACGACCGAAGGTTTGGCGGGACAAGACCGCTGGCACTTCAATCTCGAAGCCCAGCGCGAGCTTGGCCGCCGCTATGCCCTCAAGATGATGGAGGCCCTGGGCATTGAGTAAGTGCTGTCTTTACTCCGGGCAGTTGCAGGAGCCGCTTGCCGGCTTCCAGTCTGCACCCTTTTGGGTTTGGTACGCAGCGTAGCCCGGGGTAAAGTCCGCGATATTCGTGAAGCCCATGACGACCAGTTTTTCAAAGGCGCGGGCGCTCCTGTTGCCGGAATAGCAGATAAGGACCAGCTGTCTGTTTTTGCTATGCGGTTCGATCCAGCGGTCCAGGACCGGGTCCTCGCCCTCGTTCGAAATGTTCAGGAAGCCGGCTATATGGCTCTCCTCGAAGTCTTTCCGGTCCCGCAGGTCGATAAGGAGCGGGGCCTTTTCGGCCTCCCGGACAAGGGCGTCGAGTTCTTCTGCGCTCTGAATGCTGCGGTACCGGCTCGCCGGGGGGAGCTCGACAGACGCCCGGCCCTGTTGGAAAGCAAGTGCCGCAGCGATGGAGGCGCTCCCGATACCGGCGGCAGCGGCCAGCAGAGCTATCAGCAGGATGTGTCTCTTCATTGGTTGCACCTTTAACTTGTCTAGCGTAATGACCCCGGGCGCAAGGTAAGAGCGTTTTGGCGGGCGCACTCGATGCCCTTTTCGAGGCAGGCTGCGAGGGAGCCCCCACGCGTCCAGGTAAAAATAAAGCCTGCATCGAAGGCATCGCCGGAGCCTATCTCGTTGCTTGCGTCCAGTCCTTCGACATCGCACTGTACCGGAATACCTGCCGCTGCGGCCAAGACTGCTTTGGGCCCACGGGTTACCACCATGGTTATGTGGTAGAGGCTACTCTCGCGGGAGAGTGCCGCGACAAGGGCCTGTTCACTCTGGTCGTCGCAGGCGAAGCTCTCGCGAAACTCGTCTTCGTTTATCTTGACGATGTCCGGGGCGGCCAGGGCGAGGGTTGTAAGGAGGTCTTCGCCCCGGTAGTCGACAAGAACCGGTACCCCGTGTTTACGGGCGAGGGCCACTATGGCGGGGTAGAGGGTTACGGGCCAGCCTGCCGGGCGGCTGCCGGCAATGACGAGGGCAGCCGGCCGACCCTCGTCGCGCGAGAGCTCCTGTTCAAGGTAGCTGGACATGCGCTGTGCTGCAGCTTCCAGCGAAGAGGTGTGTGGGGCCGGTTCGTCCACAACCAGTTCGGTCATCCGGGGCGGTCGTTTTGCATCGGCCTTGAAATCCTGCTCTTCTCCAAAGAGGGCCCGGTCGTCCAGCAGGGTCCAACACCAACGGGTCGCACCGGGAATCTCCACTGCGTGGAGGGGGACGCTGTCGGCCTCAAGCAAGGCACGGAAACGCATTTCGTTGTCGCGGCCCAGGGGGCACACGAGCCGGGCCGAACCGGCTTCGAGCTGGGTAAGGACGCGGGCGACATTCGTACACTTGCCCGATGCGTCTTCGCGGCTGGACCGCGCACGGTTTACCCGGCCGGGAACAAAGGCGTCAAAGCTGATAGTCTTCTGGAGCCCCGGGCTCAAGCCCAGGACGAGTATTGGTCCCTGCATATGACCATCTTAGCACTAATCACGGCATGATTCCAATCACGATTCATACCCGAAAACTACATGGCCCGCCCGCCCGCTCCCTTGCCCAAAAGCGGGTATCTTGGGTACAATCCGTGACACACGCGCGCGTTTTGTCATTGATCAGGAGCCGTACCAAAGGGGGCCTGTTCATTCGATACCGCCCCCGGGCCGGTGTTTTTCCGGGCAGCGCCGCAATACCACGCCGGGATCACTCCCGAGAGGACAGAGGATGAACAAGATTCTCGAGAAGAAACAGCTTTCCGACGACGTATACGAAATGGTCGTCGAGGCGCCCCTCATTGCCCGCGCCCGCAAGGCCGGACAGTTCGTCATCGTACAGATCGACAGCGACTTTGGGGAACGTATTCCCCTTACCATCGCCGATGCCGACGCGGAAAAGGGCACCATGACCATGGTTTTCCAGGCAGTAGGTGCCAGTACCCACCGCCTCGCGGAAAAACAGGTGGGCGAGTATGTCGAGAACATCCTGGGGCCCTTGGGTAACCCCACCCACATCGAGAAGGTGGGCACAGTCGTCTGTGTGGGCGGCGGTATCGGCGTTGCGCCCCTGCACCCCATCGCCCAGGCCATGAAGGCCGCCGGCAACAAGGTCATCATTATCATGGGGGCGCGCAACAAGGACCTCGTAATCTTCGAGGACCGCATGCGCAAGATTGCCGACGAACTCATCATCTGTACCGATGACGGATCCTACGGCCGCAAGTGCCTCGTTACCGAGCCGCTCAAGGAGTTCTGCGAGAAGGAGCCCAAGCCCGAACTCGCCGTTGCCATCGGCCCGCCCATCATGATGAAGTTCTGCGCCCTTACGACCAAGCCCTACGGTGTTCACACCGTGGTCTCCCTCAACACCATCATGATCGACGGAACGGGGATGTGCGGCGGTTGCCGCGTTACCGTGGGCGGCGAAACCCGCTTTGTCTGCGTCGACGGCCCCGAGTTCGACGGCCACCAGGTCGACTTCGAAAATATGATGAGCCGCCTGCGCTCCTTCAAGGGACGCGAGGACAAGGACCACCACAAGTGCCACATCGGCCTGAGCATGGAACCACACCCGGCCCCGGCTGCTCCCGGAGGAAAGAAATGAGCGCCCAACACCAGAGCCCCGCAGCCCTCGCCGAGGCGGCGAAGGTCCTCCTCGCGGATATTGAAGCGAAAAAGGCCGCCGGTCCCTTGAGCGCCAAGGATCGCATGGCCATTCCCGCGCAGGAGATGCCGGCCCGCGATCCCCAAGAACGGGCGACCTGCCAGAACGAAGTTGCCATTGGCTACAGCGAAGCCCAGGCCTTTGTCGAGGCCGAGCGCTGCCTCCAGTGCAAGAACGAACCCTGCGTCAAGGGCTGTCCGGTTGGCGTTCCCATCCCCCGTTTTATCAAGCAGATAACCGAAGGCAACTTCAAGGGTGCCGTCGACGTTATCAAGGAGACGAACCTCCTCCCGGCCGTCTGCGGTCGCGTTTGCCCGCAGGAAAAGCAGTGCCAGCTCCAATGTACCGTGGGCAAGGGCCTCAAGGACGTCAACAAGGCCGTCGCCATCGGGCGTCTTGAGCGCTACGTGGCCGACTGGGAGCGGGATAACGGCAAGATCACCCCGCCGGCAGTGAAGCCCGCCACGGGCAAGAAGGTCGCCGTCATCGGTTCCGGCCCCGCCGGCCTTACCGTCGCCGCCGACGTAGCCCGCGAGGGCCACGCCGTTACCATCTTCGAAGCCTTCCACAAGGCCGGCGGCGTCATGGTCTACGGTATCCCCGAGTTCCGCCTTCCCAAGGCCATCGTGCAAAAGGAAGTGGACACCCTCAAGGCAATGGGCGTGAACATCGAGACCAACTTCCTCGTGGGCCGAACCCGCACCATAGGTGAGCTCATGGAGGAGGATGGTTTTGACGCCGCCTTCGTAGGCGTCGGGGCAGGCCTTCCCAAGTTCATGGGCATCGAGGGCGAGAACCTTGTGGGTGTCTTCAGCGCGAACGAGTACCTTACCCGCGCCAACCTCATGAAGGCCTGGGACACGAACCGTGCTGCCACCCCCATCTACGAATCGAAGATCGTTGTCGTCATAGGCGGCGGCAATGTCGCCATGGATGCTGCCCGCATGGCCCTGCGCTTGGGTGCCGATGCCGTCCATGTCGTCTACCGCCGTACCCGTGATGAAATGCCCGCCCGAGCCGAAGAGGTCGAGCACGCCATGGAAGAGGGCGTCATCTTCGACTTCCTGCGCAACCCGAATGTCATACTTGGCGACGATAACGGCCGCGTCCGCGCCGTCGAGCTGCAGAAGTTCGAGCTGGGCGAACCCGATGCCAGCGGCCGCCGTAGCCCGGTCGCCATCGAGGGCTCGCAGTACGAGTTCGTCTGCGACACGGTAATTGTCGCCCTGGGCAACGAATCCAACCCCCTGCTCGTCAAGACGACCGAGGGGCTTGTGGTCGACAAGAAGGGCCGCATCACCGTGGGCAGCGACCAGAAGACGAGCCTCGACGCCGTATACGCCGGCGGCGACATCGTCTTGGGGGCGGCCACCGTCATCCTCGCCATGGGCGAGGGGCGCCGTGCCGCCGCAGCCATAAATGAAATGTTGAAAGACTGATTTTCCAAGGCCCGTCAAGCTGTTGCCGGTTCGCATCCTGCGGGCCGGCAACAGTGCTTCCGGTATTGCAAAATCGCCGGGAAGCGGGCATTATGGGGGCATGAAAGCCCTTTCACGCCTGTTTTTGATTCTTGTTGTAATGGGTGCCCCTGCCCTCGCCGCACAAGAGGCAACGGTCACGCCCCTGCGCGAGTACCGTATTGGCAGAGACCTCGAGGCCCAGGGCCGTTGGGACGAGGCAAATACCCGCTACGAAACAGCCATTGCCCTTACCCTCGAAGAAATCTCCAAAAATACCGTCAACCGCGATACCTATGCCGTTCTCACCTGGAGCTATCAGCGGCAGAAGAAGTACCGCAGCGTCATCGATTACGGCAAGCAGGCCCTCAAGCGCGATGCCAAGGACTACCGGGTCATGGAGACCATGGGCGAGGCCTGGTTCTACATCGGGGATTACAAGGAATCGATACGGCTGATGCAGAAGTATGTCGATGCGATGCCCCAGGGCGAAAGGGTTTCCGTGGCGTACTTCTTCATGGGCGAAACCTACCGCATACTCAACAAGCTCAATCACGCCGAAATCGCCTACACCACCAGTGTCCGCCTCGAACCGGGCCTTCCGCTCTGGTGGTACCGCCTGGGGCTTGCACGCGAGCTCCTCGAGGACAAGAGCGGGGCCCAGGCCGCCTTCAACAAGGCCCTTTCGCTCTGGCCCTCCTACAAGGATGCCAAAACCGCACTGGCCAGGGTGAGCCGTTAGCCAGCGCCCCAAGCGGGGCCCGGGAAGGCCCGCACTGGACAGCCGGGGCCCTCTGGCCTACGATTAACACATGACCATTGACCGCATACGCAAACTGTTGGGTGAAATCTACGGCGGCGAGCGTGCGAACGAGCTGGCCGATCGCCTTGCGGATCGCTGTACCCGGGCGGGGAAGACGCCGCCCGCCCGTCAGTATCAGATTGAATCCTCCTCCTTCGACGAGACGAGCGCCGTTCTTATTACCTATGCAGATATCCTGGCCCCTGCCGATGCCCGCGAGGCCCCCGGGGACAAGCATCCCGACACCCCGGCTGATACCCCCCTCGATGTCCTGGCTTCCTTCCTGCGCGAGCGGGTCGCCGGACTGTTTTCGCACCTCCACATCCTGCCCTTCTTCCCCTGGACCTCGGACGACGGTTTTTCGGTTGCCGACTACAGCAAACCGGACCCCCGCTACGGGACCTGGGCCGATATAGAGGCCCTTGGGGCGGATTTCTCGCTGGCTTTTGATCTCGTGCTCAACCACGGGAGCGCCCAGAGCCAGTGGTTCCGCGACTTCCTCGCGGGAGACCCCCGCCGAAAAAATTGGTACCTGACCCGGCCAGAGGGCTGGAAGGGCCCCCAGGTCGTTCGCCCCCGCACGAGCCCCCTCCTTACCGAGTTCTCTTTGGGTGCCGGTCGCGCCGTTCACGTCTGGACGACCTTCAGTGACGACCAGGTCGATTTCGACTGGTCCAATCCCGATGTCCTCTTGGCCTTTGTCGACATACTCCTCATGTACATGGAACACGGCTGCGAGCTATTGCGCCTCGATGCCATCGCCTACCTGTGGAAGGAGGACGGGACCCCCTGTATCCACCACCCCAAGACCCACGCAATGGTCAAACTCTTTCGCGCCCTCATCGACGCCTTCCACCTGCCGATCACCCTCCTTACAGAGACCAATGTCCCCCACGAGGAGAATGTCTCCTACTTTGGCGCGGGGGACGAGGCCCACATGGTCTACAACTTCCCCCTGCCGCCCTTGACCCTTCACGCGGCGGTGAGCGGCGACGCGGGGCCCCTGCGCGACTGGGCCCGTACGCTTGAGTACCCCGAACACGGGATCTTCCTCAACTTTCTGGCCAGCCACGACGGCATCGGGCTTACCCCCGCCAAGGGCCTCGTCGACGAGGCCGCCTTCGCGACCACCCTCGAACGCTGTGTCGAGCGCGGCGCCCTCATTTCGACCAAGGCGACGCCGCAGGGCCCCATCCCCTACGAGCTCAACAGCGCCTGGCTTTCGGCCGTGGCACCGCCCGGCCTGGGCCTCGCCCACCACCGCGCGCGGGCTTTCCTCGCGACCCACGCGGTGCTCCTGGCCCTGCGCGGGGTCCCCGCCATCTGGTTCCACAGCCTCTTTGGGGGCGAGAACTGGGTCGAGGGGCCGGAAGTACGCGGTTACAAACGCGCCATCAACCGCGAGAAACCCGGGCGCGTGGAACTCGAGGCGCGCCTTGCAGACCCCGCCGGGCTCCCCGCCCTGGTCTTCGCGGGGCTTGAAAAGCTGCTGACCTTCCGGGCCGCGCACCCGGCCTTCGCCCCCGCCAGCCCCCAGCGCGTTATCGAAAGCGCCGGCGCCGTCTTCGCCCTTGTGCGCGGCCCCGATGCAGAAGGCGAGTACGTCCTGTGTGCCATGAATTTGGGGCCCTGGCCCGCCGCCGTGGAATACGTGGATGAGACTATCAGCATGATCCACCTCTCCCTTGAACCCTGGCAGACACGGTGGGTGCCCTTTACCGCCGACGGCCTCTTGCGCGAGGATGAACTGTGTACCTGACAAAATTCAACAAGATTGAACGCATCGGTTTTGTGTCGACCCGCTTCAAGGGGACCGACGGGGTCTCGATGGAGACGGCGAAGTGGCGCAGCGTCCTCGAGCGCATGGGCTACGAGTGCTTCTTCTTTGCCGGCCAGAGCGACTGGACGCCCTCACACACCATGGTCGTCCCGGAGGCCTTCTTCGGGAATCCCACCATCGTCGACATCCAGGAGCGCTGTTTCGGTTCGACGGTGCGATCGGAGTCCCTTACCGGCGAAATACAGGCCGTGCGCTTCACCCTTAAAAAGGCCCTCTACGACTTCGTAAAGACCTTCTCCATCGACCTCCTCATTGTCGAAAACGCCCTTACCATCCCCATGCACATCCCCCTGGGACTCGCCCTTACCGAGCTCATCGCCGAAAGCGGTATCCCCACGATTGCCCACCACCACGACTTCGCCTGGGAGCGCCAACGCTTCCTCGTGAGCGCGGTCGAGGACTACCTCTCGATGTCCTTCCCGCCGCGCCTCAACTCGATAAGCCACGTCGTCATCAATACCGAGGGCCGCCGCCAGCTCTCCTACCGCTGCGGCATCGCCTCGACCGTCATTCCCAATGTCTTTGACTTCCACTCCGAGCCCCCGCAGGCAGACGACTACTGCCGCGACCTGCGCCCGGCCTTGGGCGTCGCCGACGATGAGGTCCTCCTCCTGCAGCCCACGCGTATGGTGGCCCGCAAGGGTATTGAACACGCCATCGAGCTCGCGAGCCGCCTGTCAAAGACGCGCAAGACCAAGATGCTTATCAGCCACCAGGAGAAGGACGAGGGTTCGGAGTACTTCGAGCGTACCATGGACTACGCCCGGCTTTTGGGGGTGGACTGCATTATCCGCCCGGACCTTATTGGGGCCGAGCGCACGAGCCACCCGGACGGGACGCGCAGCTGGAGCCTCTGGGACTGCTACAATGCCGCCGACTTCGTCACCTACCCCTCGACCTACGAGGGCTTTGGCAACGCATTCCTCGAGGCCCTCTGGTTCCGAAAACCCATACTGGTCAACCGCTATTCCATTTACCAGCAGGACATAGAGCCCCTGGACTTCGACGTCGTCCTCATGGATTCGTATATCACCGACGAAACTGTCGCCACCGTCAACGCCCTGCTGGACGCGCCCTCCGCCGTCGAATACATCAGCTCGCGTAACTTCGAGCTTGCAAAACGCTTCTTTTCGTATACCCTTCTCGAAGAGCGCCTGCGCCAGGTCCTCTCGAATTTCGGGATGCTGTAAACCCAGGAGGTCATCATGAAACAAAGCCGCCATCTTTCCTTTAATGTATTCATACTGATAGTTCTCTCCGCGTTTTCCTTCGCCGCCTGTTCACAGGCAAAGGACGCTGCCCCGGCCCGTTTTGCAAAGTCGGCCCCGAGCATGGCTTTTTCAATGGACGAGGCAAAGAGCATCGCCTTCGAGGCAGAGGCCCCCATGGCCAAGCGCTCTGCCCCCGCCCCCAAGATGGAAGCGGCTTCCGCAAATGAAGGCTCCGGCAATACGGCCGCCGAGTCTGCCCGCAAGCTCATCAAGTCGGGTTCCCTCGATATCCGCGTCGAGAACCTTCCCGCGGCGGAAAAAGCGGTGCTCGCGATGCTGGAAGGGCTTGGCGGCTACATCTCGTCCACCAATGCCTGGTCAAACAGCATGGACCTCGTGTTGCGGGTCCCGCACGAACACTTCGACGCAGTCCTTTCCGGGGTGGCTGCCCTGGGGGTGGAGTTGCGCCGTTCCGTCTCCACCGATGATGTCACGATTCGCTACCATGACCTCGAGGGGCGTCTTGAATCGAAGAAGCAGTTGCGCGAGACCTTTCGCGGCTACTTGAAGACGGCAAAGAACATCGAGGAGATCCTCTCGGTCGAAACCCGCCTCAACGATCTGGAGAATGAAATCGATTCTGTAGGCTCGCAGTTCCGCCGTTTGGCCAACCTGGTCGACTACGCGACTATCAATCTCGAACTCTCCCTGCCCCCCGGCGAGAGCGAGGAGTACAAAACCCCTCTGGGCGAGCGCATGGGCGAGCTCTTCTCCTCCTTCGGCTCCTTCCTCCAGGGCCTGCTCCTCTTCCTCATCGGCCTTGTGCTCTTCGGTATCCCCATTGCGGCCCTGCTCCTCTTCCTCTGGTTCCTCCTCTTTGGCCGTGTGGGCCTCCTTCGCAAACTCTTCAAGGCGGCAAGTGCCAAGAGGATCGCAGGCGCGAAGGACAAAGGGGAATAATTGTCTGTGTCGAGGGTCATATTACTCCCCTAATTATGCCAAATTAGGGGAGTGTGAATACCTTGAGTGGCTATTCCCCCCGTTCCAGTTTCTTTGCTTCCTGCCAATAGGCTTCCATGGTGTCGAGGACGGTTTTGTCCATGGGGATGCCGCTCTTCTTCATCTCGCGCTCGACATGGGCAAAGCGGGAGCTGAAGCGGGCATTGGTGCCCTGGAGGGCGACGGCGGGATCGACCTTGCAGAAGCGGCAGAGGTTGACGACGGCGAAGAGAAGGTCGCCCAGCTCGCCTTCAAGGTCTTCTTGGGCTTTGTCGCGGGCGGGCCCTTCGGCGGCAAGCGGGAGGGCGGCGCGGGCCTCGGCGACCTCGCCCAGCTCCTCGTGCAGTTTGTCGATGACCCCGTCGATGCTGGGCCAGTCGAAACCCGCCTTCGCGGCCTTCTTTTGGAGCTTGTAGGCCCGCTCAAGGGGGGGCAGGGCCCGGGACACCTCGTCCAGGAGGCTCGTCTTGGGGGCGCGCCCCTCCTGTTCAACCTTGATTTTGGCCCAGTTGTCGAGGACCTCCCCCACATTTGCCACCTTCGTGTCGCCAAATACATGGGGGTGGCGGCGGATGAGCTTGTCTGCAATGCCCTCGAGGGCATCGCTCACGGTAAAGGCCCCGCTCTGCTCGTGCATGTACGAGAGCATGGTGGCAAGGAGAAAGACATCCCCCAGCTCCTCGGCAATGTGGGAGCTGTCGCCCTCGTTGATGGCCTCGACACACTCGTAGGCCTCTTCGAGGAGGTCTCCCCGCAGGCTGGTGGGGGTCTGTTCGATATCCCAGGGGCAGCCGCCGGGCCCGCGCAGGCGGGTTATAACCTCGTACAGGCGGGTAAAGGACGCGGCTGCGGCGCCGGCGGCACAAGTGCCGGCGGCGTTAGCGCCATCCTCGCGTGCGGTATTGTTGTTGGCTTGGGTTTGCGCTTCCATGTGCTTATTGTAGTGTGGGGGCTCCCCCATGTGAAGGGCCCCTCATCACTTCGGGTTCCCGCACCCGGGCACGAGGCTACGAGTGCGTGTGGGCACAGTAGACTATCAGCCTATACCCGGAAAGGTAATATGAAGGGTTTTTTGGTCTTCGGATTTTACGGGGACACCGGCGGAACCGGCGGGAAAGGGCGAAATCTTGCCATCCAGGGCGGGGGAGCGTTTGGCCTCCTGCCAGAGTTTCGAAATGGTCTTGCGATCCTGGAGCCCCATGAGCATGCCCTTTTCGGTGGATTTTTTACGGACGTACTCGAAGGATTCCTTGAAATCATCGTTGACACTGTCCAGCGCGAGGTCCGGGTCAATGTCGAGCTTGCGGCAGATGTCGACGACCGCGAAGAGGAGCTTGCCCAGTGATTCCTGGAGGCAGCGCTCGAAGGATTGGCCGTCGGGGCACATGGCGCTGCGTTTGTGAGTGCGCAGGGCCAGGCGTTTTGCGAGGACCGAGGGGTCTTCAATGGCAGACTTCGCCTCTGCCAGTTCGTCGTTAATGACCGACCAGATCTGGCCGGCTTCGGGCCAATCGAGCCCGGAACAAGTCGCGAGTTCCTGGAGACGGTACGCTGTTTTCAATGGGGAGTCGACGCCAAAACCGCCCGAATTGGTTTTCGGGTTACGTTTCATGAGAGCCTCCTGAGATTTTTTTGACTTCGCATTGCGCAAGGCATGGTGCTTCTGCGTAGCGGAACCACTATTGAGTCTAGTGTGCGAAGGGTGGAATTGCAAAAAATTATATGGGGAATTTTTCTGATACAGTGACTGTTTGTCGGGATGCTTGTCGCAAAGCTTTTTCAGGACTTCATGTCTGCGTTTTGTCTGCCGCGGAGCGCATGTTTGGCAGGTCCCGGTGGTAGCAGAAGAGCGGCTCTTCGCGCGTATCGCCCCAAAGGTGGAGGGGGCCGCCGGCGCAGTCGGCCAGGTGCGTGCAGGTGCCGCAGGCGGAATCCGCCAGCCAGCTGCGCTCGCGGTGGGGCTTGAAACCCTCGCGCCAGAGCTGCGGGAAGGAGTCGGTAAGGATGTTCCCCTGGTGGAAGGAGGGGTGATTGTTGTTGCAGCCGCAGATGGAACCGTCTGCAAGAATGGCCGCAAAGTTGATGCCCGAACGGCAGAAGGAGTGTTGCTCGCGAATGCGGGATTCGAGGGCGGGTGGAAACCAGCCCTCGCAGGAAGCGGTAAGCGAAAGGCCCCGCCTGCGAAGCGCAGGACGTCTTTGTGCAATCCATTCGAGAAGGGCGGCGCTTTCGCGCCGATCGAGGGCGAGGCGTTCTTCCGTTTTGGCCCGTCCGGCGGGGAAGATGCGGAAGACGCGCCAGCGGGGCACCCCGTGCCCGAGGAGGATTTCTGCAGTCTCGTCCAGCCGCTGCAGATTTTGCTGGTGGACACAGGTGACGACGTCCCACACGAGCTGCCCGGGGCTTCGTTCATTGAAAGAGCGACAGTCGTCGAGGGCGCGCAGTACCTGGGGGAAAGATCGTTCCTGGCCGCGCAGCCAACGGTGGCAGTCCTCGGGGCCGTCGAGAGAAAAGGTAATGGAACGCAGTCCCGCATTGCAGAGCTTCTCGAGGAGGCCGTCGTGCCAGGTATAGGCATTGCTCACCATGCCCCAGCGCAGCCCCAGGTCGCGAAGTGCCCGCCCAATCTTCAAGAGCTCGCGGTGTACCAGGGGTTCCCCCCCGCTTATGACAATGAAGGGTTTTGTCCCGAAATTGCGGACGACGTCCTGTGCAATACGAATCCAGCTCTCCGCAGTAAGCTCGCGGCCGCTGTCGCTCTTTTGACAGTCGGACCCGCAGTGCAGGCAGGAGAGGTTGCAGCGCCGGGTAATTTCGAAGAAGAGGTAGAGGAGCTCGTGGCGCGCAATTTCCTCCCGCCGGTAAGTGCGGTACAGGACGCGGGGAAGGGGAATCATGCTGATAGTTTACTCTGCGTCGAGGGGGCTGTCGGCGTTGCCGCTTTCATCGGGGGCGGCCCCGGGTTCGGCAAGCGAGAGGCCCTCAAGAGGGCCCGCCGTGCCGCTGTTTACAGCGTCGCTGTCTTCGGCGCCGATGTCTTCGGCCGCCGTCCGATCATTCCCGGTGTCGAGGTCATCGTAGGGGTGCGGGTCTATCGCGCCATAACAGGCGGCGAGTAAAAGCGTCGTGGAGCCGACAACTATCAGCCTCAATACATTTCTTGCTGCGCGGCGAATACTCATGCCTTTATCCTGCGCCCCCTGGCTGCCCTTGTCAAGGGAAAGGGGCTTTTCTCCCGCATCATCAGGTAGCCAGATAAGTGCGGGCGTCCTTTACCGGGGAGCGCTCTGCAAAGGCGTTTGGCAGGGCGAGGATGTGGGGCATGAGTTCGGCCTCGAAGAGGGCGGCCTGGTCGGGGCGCACGATGAAGTCGCAGGTCTCGCGGGCCTGGCTCTCGATCTTTGCCTCTACTTTGGCGTCGGTTTTGCTGTCCGATTCGGCTTTGGGGGCGTGCCAGGAGGCCCGCACAAGGGTGGCGCCACCGGCCCCCAAAGCCATGGCCTTCGAGACGATCTTCTGGGCGTCGCCCTCTTCGCAGGTTAGGGAGAAGCTCTCGAGGGTGTTGGTAATTGCCTTCGCGCGCTGTTTCTTCTGGCTCGCCGCGGTTAGGCGGCGCCAGTCGGTGGAGCCGCGCAGCTCGTCCAGGGCCGATATCACCTGTTCCATGCTGGCAACGTGCTTGCGGCGGTCGCGCAGGATGCGGTTGTTGACGGCGCATGCGCGCACGGGGCTGCGAAAGAGGAAGCCCTTGCCCGGTTCGTCCATGCCGGCGCGGCGCATGGCGGTGTCCAGGACGAAGTCCGAATCCACGCTGGGCACGAGGAGGTAAAGGACTTCCTTTTGTACGGGGATGGTGATGCGCAAAAGTCCGATCTTGTCGCGCAGGCCCATGCCCTCGCCGTAGTTGACGACGGGGACGCAGAGTCCCATCTCCAGCATGATGCGGGCCAATTCGTCGCCGCGACCGCGCTGGACGATGCAGGTGATAAGGTCCCAGTCGGCGCTGGCGGCCTGGGCGGGGATGGTTTCCGGCTCGGTGTCGAAGGCCGCGGGCCACTGGAAGCTGTCGTCCACGAGGAGCTCGCAGTCCTCGCAGAAGATGCTGCCCCTCCCCGGTAGGAAGAGGTCGACGGCCTGGGCAATGCGGTACATGACCGCCGGCGCGTGTTCGCGTGGTATGGGAAAGCGGACAAGCTCCGAGCGGTCTTCTGCGAGGTTGCTGCCGGTGCGAAGGATGCCGCTCTTCTCGATAAGGGTCACCTGTTTCGAGAGTATGGTGTAGTAGCCGCCCCAGCCCGCCCGGGCGAATTCGGCCTCGAGGGTTGGAAGGAGGCGGCGGTCCAAAATACAGCTGACGCGGGATGCGGTGAGTGATTTCATCGGATTGCGGCCTCCTCCGACTGGTTCCCCAGGCGGCTGCGCCGCAGGTTTGCGACAATACCGCTCAAGAGGACGCTGATAACCGGACACACCGAAGTGAGGGCGAGTATACCGAAGGGGTCGATGCCGGGCAGGTGCCCGCCAATGCCAAGACCTGCCGACATGACCAGGGGGACGGTGATGGGGCCGGTCGTTACCCCGGCAGAGTCCCAGGCGATGGCCCCGATGTCGTCGGGCGAAAGCAGGGTAAGGATGAGGGTGAGGACATAGAGCCCCCCCAGAATGGGCAGGAAGGGCAGGTCGAAAAGTATGCGTGCGAAGCCGGCTATCATCCCGATGCCCACCCCGACAGAGACCCTCGAGACGAGAAAGCTGCTCTTGTAGGTACCCGTGGTCAGGTCTTCGAGGGTCTTGCCCAGGGCGTTGAGCGAGGGCTCTGCAAAGGTGGCGCCAAGGCCCATGACGAAGACGAAGAGGAGGACGAGGAGGTAGCCGCCCAGCTCGTCGAGGAGGGCCGGGTCGCTGGGGACATAGATCCAGGACTCGCTTGCGGGGTCGTAACGGCTCTGGTCAAAGGGGACGAAGCGCGGTTCGCCCCCTTCGACGACCGGGACGTACTGGCGCAGTTCGCCGCTGTCGTCGACGAAGGGAATGAGGGCGTCCCTTGAGGAGAGGGGAATTTTCCGGGAGAGGTCCGGGCGCTCGGTGTCGAGCCAGGCGCGGGGCAGGGAGGAGCCGGTCTGCTTGCCCAGGGCGCTCAGGCCGCGGTCCATGCCTATCGTAAAGAGGAAAAAACCCAGGAGGGAGAGGGCGAGGCCCAGGAAAATCTCGTCGCGGCGGCCCAGTTTTTCGCGGACGAGGAGCTTGAGGGCCGCGATGAGGACGAGCGACAGGGGAATGATGGCCCCGAGGGCCGCGGCGAGGGCGCTTCGGGCGAGGCTCAGGAAGCCCCCTGCCGCGGTCCCCGTGGGGGCGGCTCCTGCGGGGCCGGGTGCTGCAGGATTGGTCCCGGTGGCTGGGGACCGGGCTGTGGGCGGTCTTGCGCTTGCGTCAGCCGCGGGGCCGGCTCCCGCACTTGTTTCTGCCGCCGCGGGAAGCGCCGCCCCGCCATCGACTGCGGGCGGAGTGGAACTATCAGCCTTGAGCCCGTAATAACGGGCCACAAGGTGGGCAGGGAGGACCGCCATTGCGCGTTCGTCGACAGCCGTCGAGTGGCCCAGGGTGCGGATGGCGCCGTCGCGGGAAAGGGGCGAGAAGAAGTCGGCTGCGCTCGCGGGGGCGGGGAACTGCGGAGCGAGGGCCAGGGCAAGGACCAGGACGGCGCCGACGGGGAGGGCGCTTGCGAGGGTGACGAGGCCCAAACCGCCGGTACCCTTGTCGCCGGAGCCGGTAAGGCGCGAAACGCCAACGCCCAGGGCGAGGATGAGGGGAACGGTTACCGGGCCGGTGGCAACGCCGCCGGTGTCCCAGGCGAGGGCCACGACGGATCGGCAGCGCGGGTCGAGCCAGGCGGCGATCGAGAGTGCCAGCACCAGGGGGAGGATGATGAAGATGAGGGGTTTGATGGACCATCCGCGCAGGAAGCGCAGTACCCCCAAAACGACTGCCATCGACACTCCGACGGCGACAGCCGCGATAAGCCAGAGCGAGCCCTCGTTGAGGAGCCAGAACTGGAGGGGGGCCCCCCAGGGGGTGACGGCGCTCCCCTGCTGTTGGAGCAGGGATATGGCCGGCTCTGCCAGGGTTGCGGTGATCCCCAAGACGGCGGAAAAGACGAGGAAGACGAAGAGGGGAACGCGCACGGGAAGGCGCAGCCCGCACTTTTCGCCCAGGGGCATGATGCCCAGGAAGAGTCCTTCCATAAATGCGGCGAGGCCCAGGACGACGGCGAGTATGCCACCCAGTATCCCCAGGAAGTTCTGCAGGGGGGCGCGCAGGATGAAGACTTGGAAGAAGAGGAGGTAGAGGCTGATAAAGGCCACCGAGCCCAGTTGGGCCTTGAGCTTGTCCCGGATATAGCTGGCCACCATCGAGACTTTCTTGCCAAAGGCGATTTTGAGCGCGGGTTCGCGGGCCGGCGAGCGGACCTCTTGTGCCACAGTATCCTCCTGGAAGCGGGTAGTGCATATATGTTTTTTGAGTGTGGTCGACGCCATCATAGCCCTTTGAGTGGAAAAAGGCCAGAGCTGTCTGTTCGGTACAGAATTCGCCCGATGGCAGTTTCGGCGGGCTTTGATATAGTAGAATGCAGGGATGATTCCCGCAGCCCTGTTGCGGGAGTTCGTCTCGAGAAACCGGTATTTTGGAGTAATCTTCGTGAAAAAAAATCTTGCAAACGGCATTCGTGCCGCTCTCGTAGTGGCTCTTGTTTCGATCTTTGCAATCGCCTGTTCCACCGGGCCGTCGGCCCAGGGCGAAGACCCGGTAAGGGAGGCCCCTGTCGTGAAGGACGAGTACCCTGCAATTATTGAACGCTCTCTACGAGCGCTGGGAAATACTGCCCGCTTCCGCGCCGTTGTCGAACGCGCCCGCGCCGGCGAGGACATCATGATTGCGGCCATCGGTGGTTCCATAACCGAAGGGGCCAATGCCAGCAGCATGAACAAGGCCTGGGCCAGTCTCGCCGCGGATGAGTTCCGCACGCGTTTCGCGCCCGATGCCGCAGATCGTGTTCGCATGGTCCACGCCGGGATGGGCGGCACGCCCTCGACCCTGGGAATGGTACGCCAGTGGCGCGACATTGATGCACAGGCAGGACGTGCCCCCGACCTCGTTTTTGTCGAGTTTGCCGTCAACGACTGGGACGATATGACCAAGGGCGCTGCCTACGAGAGCCTTGTCGTCGATCTTCTGTCGCGCGATACCAAGCCGGCTGTCGTCCTCGTCTTCAGTGTTTTCAAGTCCAAGTGGAACCTCCAGGACCGCCTCATTCCGGTGGGTACAGCCTATGATCTGCCCATGATAAGCATCAAGGACGCTGTCGTGCCTGCCCTGGAATCGGGCTGGCTTACGGATGCGAAGTTCTTCTCCGACCAATACCATCCCACCGACTACGGACACCGCCTCATGGCCGACTGTATGGCAAACTGGTACGACGCCGCGATGGCCGCTCCCCTGCTTGAAGAGGCCCCCCTGCCGGCAGAGGCGGCGATCGGACGGCAGTTTGCGGGTATCCGCATGATTGACGCGGCGAACATCCCCGAAGGCGTCACGCTCGAGCCGGGGGCTTTTTCGGCCAAGGATTCCGCGCTGGGAACCCTCAAGTACGCCACTTCGCGCAAGACCTTCCCCGAGAACTGGCACAAGAGCGCGACTGCCGCAAGCAGCGAGCCCCTGCGCATGACCCTCAATTGCCGCAATCTCGTCATGGTCTACAAGAGGAGCTCCCAGGCGACATTCGGGACGGCGGAGGTTTTCGTGGACGGAAAGCTCGTCCAGAGCCCGAATGCCGTAGAGTCCGGCGGGTGGAACAACCCCTGGACCATCGTTCTCCTCGATAATATGGAGCTGGCCGCGCACACGGTTGAAGTGCGCATGGCTGCGGGTAGCGAAGAAAAGGCCTTTTCGATTCTGGCCTTCGGATATACGGAGTGATATATGGAAAAGACGCTGCGTCTTTCGTCATTCTGGAGCGATGGGGCGGTCGTTCAACGCGACAAACCCTTTCCCCTGTGCGGGACCGCTACCCCGGGCGCGAAAATACTCGTTTCGTTTGCCGGACAGGAGAAAAAGGCCGTTGCTGCCAAAGACGGCTCATTTGAAGTGGTCTTTGATCCCCTCCCTGCCGGGGGGCCGCACGAGCTCCTCGTCGATGGCGAACGGGTCGCTTCCGACATTTTTGCCGGGGAGCTCTGGTTTGCGGCCGGACAGTCCAACATGGAGCTGCCCCTGGGCCGCACCGAGCGTTGGCCCGGTGATGGCAAGCACCTTTCTGGAAGCCCCTTGGTGCGCGTTCTTCGCGGCCCGGTGAGTCCCTCATTCGAGGGGCCCGCTGCCACGTGGACCGGTGCCTGCTGGTACAACGCAGCCGAGGCCGACCGGGCAAGTCTTCCCGCGCTCAGTTATCACTTCGCGGCCATGCTCCATGAAAACCTGGGGGTGGCTGTCGGGGTTATCAATGTGGCCGTCGGCGGATCTCCCATTCGCGCCTGGCTCCCCCCATCAGTCTGTGAAGGCATTCCCGCATACCGGGACGAGTTGCGCAACACCCCCGGCCCGGAAGAGCGGGCAGGTATTGTCGCCGAAGACCAGACGCGCGCCGCGCGTTGGAACAGCGCCCTCGATGTGCGTGACGTTATCCAGTGCGAGGGCCGGGACGCGGCAGAGTGGAAACCCTGCCAGATCCCTGCCTCCTGGGCAGATTGCGGCGCCGGCCATGAACCCGGTTCCGTCTGGTTCCGCAAGACCATTGTCCTGCCCGAAGACTTTGACGGTGGCGCCGCCCGCCTCTCGCTGGGCGGTATCATCGATTCGGACAAAACCTGGGTCAACGATACCCTCGTTGGCTCGACACCGTATCAGTACCCGCCCCGCCGCTATGATGTTCCCGCCGGGGTCTTGCGCCCCGGCCCCAACAGCATTCTGGTACGCAGTATCGCCCCCCAGGGCGGCGGTGCCTTTTTGCGGGGGCGAAACCTGCGCATCGAGTGTAAAGACCAAATCATCGACCTCGCCGGCGCTTGGGAATACGCCCGTGGGGCCGACATGCCGGAACTCCCGTTCTGGACCTTCTTCCAGTATCATGCCGGTGGTCTCCACGACGGGCACAGCGCACCCTTCGCCGGGCTTCCGGTGGCCGGGGCCCTCTGGTACCAAGGCGAGTCCGACGCCGGGGCCCCCGCCCGGTATCTGGCCGATCTCGAACTCCTTGTCGCCGCCTGGCGCTCGCTCTTCAAGCGGAGCGATCTGCCCGTCCTGGCGGTTCAACTCCCGGAGTTCGGCCCCCTATCGCCCGTATGCGTCGAATCCGGCTGGGCGGCCATTCGCGACGCCCAGCGCCGCGCCCTGTCCATCCCCGGCTATCACCTGGCTGTTACCCTGGGCCTGGGCCAGTGGCACGAGCTCCATCCGCCCCTCAAGGCCCCCATTGCACGGCGCCTCGTGCTCCTCGCGCGCAAATATGTCTACGGCGAGAATGATCTCCTGGCAGACCCCCCGGTGCCGGAAGTCGCCGAAAAGGGCGAAGATTTTATTCTGATACGCTTCGCGCACGCGGGCACCGGCCTTGAAACCACCGACGGTTTGCCGCCGGCGTTCTTCTCGCTTGAGGGCCCCGACGGTCGCTGGCAGCCGGTCCCCGCCCGCATCGAGGGGGCCTCTGTGCGCCTTCTTGCGGGTCCCGGCAGCTGGAAACGGCTGCGTTACGCTTGGGCAGAGAGCCCCGAGGGTGCGAACCTGGCAAACAGCGCGGGCCTACCCGCCTCGCCCTTCGAGTTGACTTTGGGCTGATATTCGGGCCGCGGAATGAATCGGCGTTTCGCGGCCCGCTTTTGTTGGACATTTTGGTGATTCAGGGCTTAAAATGACACACACACGCAATGTGTCGTGTTGTCAAGGAGGCCCCCCAGTGCGCGCAACAGAAGAAACACTCGCTATCATGATTCGCGATCGGGCCCGCAGCATCCCGCAGATGCCGGCCCAGTTGAGCAAGTCGCCCGCGGGCGACTTTGAACCGATCAGCTACGCAGACTATTTCGAAGAGGCCTGCACGATGGCCTCCGGTTTGCTGGAGCTGGGCATTCGCCGGGGCGACCTCGTCGGCCTCATGGCGGATAACCGCCGCGAGTGGCTGGTCGCCGATACTGCCACTCTCTCGATTGGGGCGGCAGACGTTCCCCGCGGCTGTGACTCCACTGCCGATGAAATCGCCTACATACTCGGGTTTTGCGCGTGCCGCCTTTCCTTCAGCGAAAACCGCAAGATGAGCGAGAAAATACTCTCGAAGAAGGACAAGCTCCCCGCCCTCAAGACCCTGGTCATGTTCGACGCGGTCGACGAGGACCTCAAGAAGAACGCCAAACACGAGGGCATCGACATCCTCCACTACAGCGAAGTCCTCGAAAAGGGGCGGCCGCGACGTGCCGCCAACCCGGAAGAGATTGATCGCGCCATCGACGAGGGTAAGCGGGAAGATACCGCAACCATCATCTTTACCTCCGGCACGACGGGCGAGCCCAAGGGCGTCATGCTCAGTCACGGGAACTTCCTGCATCAGCTCCCTTCATTAAAAGTAATCCTCTCTGCCGAACAGGGCGATATCTGGCTCTCGGTCCTGCCGGTCTGGCATTCCTTCGAGCGCCTCATGGAATACGTCGCCCCCTATCTTGGCAGCTGCATTGCCTACTCGAAACCCGTTGGTTCGATCATGCTTGCCGACTTCGCCATCGTCAAACCGCAATGGATGGCCAGTGTGCCCCGTATCTGGGAAGCGGTGCGCGACGGGGTCTACCGCAGTCTGCGCCAGCAGGGGGGGATCAAGTTCAAGCTCTTCAGTTTCTTTGTCGCGGTGGGCACGGCGCACGCCTGGTTCCGCAACCTCACCCTGGGGCTCCTGCCAAACTTCGGCTCGCGCATACGCATCTTGGACAGCATCCTGGGTTTCATCCCCTGGATTCTCCTGTCGCCCCTGCGCGCTCTGGGTAATATTCTGGTTTTCAAAAAGATCAAGGCGAAATTGGGTGGCCGCTTCAAGGCGGGCATTTCAGGCGGCGGGGCCCTTCCCTCGCACGTTGACCGCTTCTTCTCTGCCATCGGGGTAACCCTTTTGGAGGGCTACGGGCTTACCGAAACCGCCCCCGTCGTCGCGGTGCGCCGGATGAGCAACCCGCGCCCCGGCTGTGTGGGACAGATCATCCTCGACACCGAAGTCGCCATCCTCGACGATAACCGGAAACCCCTGCCGGTGGGTAAGCAGGGGGTCGTCCACGTCCGGGGCGGGCAGGTCATGAAGGGGTATTACAAGAAGCCCGAAGAGACGGCGAAAATACTCTCTACCGACGGCTGGCTCAACACCGGCGACCTGGGCATCATGACGCGCGACAACGAGGTCAAGATTACCGGGCGCGCCAAGGACACCATCGTCTTGCGCGGCGGCGAAAACATCGAGCCGGCCCCCATCGAGCAGAAGATGAGCGAGAGCGATCTCGTGGCGCAGTGCATGGTGGTCGGGCAGGATCAAAAGTACCTCGCGGCCATCGTGGTCCCCAATATCGAGTATCTGTCCTCTTGGGCGAAGGAAAACAACATTTTCTATGCCGATCAGGAGGCTCTCCTCAATCAGCCGGAGGTCCAGGAGCTCGTCTTCAACGAGATAAGCGAACGGGTGAGCACCCACACGGGCTTCAAACCCTTCGAGTGCATTTTCCGGGTACGCCTCCTTGCCAAGCCCTTCGAGGTTGGGGTGGAGCTCTCTGCAAAACAGGAGATCATGCGCCATCGCGTGGCGGCCCTCTATAAAAAGGAGATCGAGTCGCTCTTTAGCGTGTAACACAGGATAGCAGAAGATTTCTTGATGAAGGCTTTTTACCCCTTGCATCGACAATCGGGGGGCTGTCCATTATACTCTGATGCAATGGACAGCTCCCTTCCCTTTGTCGCCATTGTCGATGATGTGAGCGATAACGTACGTATACTTCACCACTGCCTGCGCGACGAGGGCTACCGCTTCGGGATAGCCCGAAACGCGGCGGAACTCTTCCTCCTGCTCGAGTCGCAGAAGCCGACGGTAATCCTTCTGGATATCATGCTCCCCGACATGGACGGTTTTACCATTTTGGAGAACTTGCGCAAGGACGAACGCTTCATGCACATCCCGGTTATATTCGTTTCGGCGCGCGCAGAGGTCGAGGATATCATCCACGGCTTCGAGCTGGGCGGTGTCGACTACATAACCAAACCCTTCAACAGCGCCGAAGTTCGGGCCCGCGTCAAGACACACATTCGCCTGCATGTGGCCCTCCAGCGCGAAAAGCAGCTCAATGCCGAGCTCAGCGCGGCCCTTGAGCGGGTTCGCACCCTGGAAGGTATTATTCCCATCTGCGCCAACTGTAAATCGGTGCGCAGCGATCGCGGCTACTGGACTCAGGTGGAGAGCTACCTTTCGGAACACACCGGGGCCCTCTTTACCCACAGCCTCTGCCCCGACTGCGCGGCCCAACTCTTCCCGGACGCATTCGAAGAAGGCGAGGCTGATACTGACGCAAGCCCGCCACCGCCCCCCGCCCCGGCCAAAGGTGCATCCCTTGCGGGCGACAGCAGCCCGACCGGCAGGGCCCCGCAGGGCGGGGCCGCCTCGGCGGCAG
>CAZIRF010000004.1:0-128647 GCA_964541755.1 uncultured Spirochaetales bacterium
CGACTCCCTTCATCCGCTCAAACTCCCCCACATTTCTACTTGTCTCAAACATCGTCACGAGCTTGGGAAGCTCTGCAGACTCGTGACGAGGGCAAGGTCGCGCAAGCGACCTTGCCGCAGGCGCGGGAAAGGCGTACGAAGTACGCCCGCGTACGAAGTACCGGAAGGCGACTCTGCTACTTGAGGATTACCCAGGTGGCGCCACTGCCCCCGCTCTTTGCATCCGCATTCCCCGATTCTCCGGCCCACGGGCACGACTCCAGAAAATTGCGCACATCCCGCTTGAGTTTTGCTTCCCCCTCACTGTGATTGCCCTTTCCATGCACAATCTGAACCTTTTCATAGCCTTCCCGTTTGGCAAGGGTAAAAAAGCGCTCCAGCTGCTCATGGGCTTCATCCCGTGTAAGGCCATGAAGATCGAGTATCGCGTCGGCTCGTGCATGATGAAGGCGCCGTCTGCGTTCCGAGGGGGTCTCTGACTCCTCTTCCTCGCGGTCCTTGTCCACGAGCCCGTGAAGGCGCATCCAGGCCACTTGCGGGTTTATGCGTGGCTGCTCCGCAACAGGATCATATCGATCGGCTTCACTTTCCACAGGAGCATCGGTCCCGGCATCCATCCACGCCGCATTTGCCTTGCGACCGGGGCCCCGGCGCTGTATATCTTTCTTTTGCAAACCATCCCATTGGTCAAGTATGGAACCAAAATCCATGTCTGTGCCTCCAGCGCCAGTTGAACCACTCCAAAAACCCGATTGCCTTTGGAAACCGCCAAATGGATCAATATCGAATTATCTCGTCTTCACGGGCCCAGGCACGCCGGTCGCCGGTATCCAGAAACACCCACCCTGCGCCACTGGCCCGTACCCGCAAACCCTGCCCGGCCGGTACGTAGCCCTCTGCTTCAAGGGCTTCATCGGGGAGCGCCCGCAGCGAAAGCCCCTTCGAGAGGGCCGTTTGTCCGGAGCCCAAATACCCTCGCGCCCCGGCATGAACAAGCCCCAAGCACAGAAGAGCGCTCACCATGACAAGGATTGCCAGTGTACCAACGAGCAACAAGCGACCAGGGCGAATGGTTACGCGAAATCGGGCAATGACAAATGAAAGAACAAAGACAACAAAACCACAGAGGGCAACGACAAGAAGCGGCTGTACAGGGGCAGAGGCTTCCTTGGTCCAGGGACCGATTAACACGTCACGTTCGAGCTGCCAACGCAGGATGCGAGCCTGCCGCCACAGGAGGCTCGAACGTTCGGCCCGACGCAGGACGACCAAACAGGAGGCGATATCCCCCGTTTCATGGTGGTGAAGGGCCCTCGTATACAAGGCATCCATACGCGCACGAAGTGGCGGTATCACAGCGGGTTTCCCGGGAAAGGGAGGAAGGGTCTCAAACGCTGTATCCGGGGAAGCCGCCGTTGGGGGACCATCAGACTCAAGGGGCTCTTGCTCTTGAAAGCGCCCGGGTGAAATCACTGGATCCCGGGTTTTGGGAACGGACGGCAAGACATCGAGGTTCAGGGCGCCGACTGCTACCGAGCCCAGCGAGGGCAGTTCGAGAGAAAAAGAACGCAGATAAAAACGCCCGCTCTTGAGGGGCACAAGGCGATAGCGGGCCAACGGGGCCCAAGGGGAGGCGGTCTCTGCCGTCCCGACGGATTCACGAATAAAGAGTGCATCCTGGGGGAGCTCGAGTGCGTCAAACGACAGACTCCCCTTGGATACGGCCTCACGAACGGCCTCGGGCAGGATTTGATCGGATAAAAGCAGGAGAAAGGTCTCTTCGCCCTCGACGAGGGGAATGGATCCGGGGAGCCACGACAGGGTGGGCGGCGCACTCGGCCCATCCTGATGAATCCCCAAAAGCATGTGCGGCGTCTCCAGCTCCACATCCCCAATACGCAACCGTATGGCATCGAGGACACGGGTCTCCTTGGCCAAGACCTTGAAAAGAATACGCACCAGGGCCCCTCGTCGGCGAAGACCGGCTTCGTCATGGTAATACAGACTCGAGAGACTGCTCCCTTCAAGGCGCAGATACCAGGGGACACTGTCGCGATCCACCCACAATTCCCCCTCGGGGAACACGCCATAGAGAATCTCGAGGCTTGTCATTTCCCCCGATGCAATCTCGGGGGGATTGAGACGGGAAGATACCCAAGGGCCGGCACCGCTATCGGCCTCGTCCTGTGCGTGTATGGGGACAGCGACAACAAGGAGAAGAGCAATCAAACACAGACACCAGACTCCATCAGGGCGAAAAGTGCGTTGCGCTTTCAATAATCGGGCCATCGGGAGACCTCCCCCTTCCAGCGTGTGCTCTGCCATCGTTCCCGTTCTCCTTCGCGCAAATACTCGACCAGACTGCGCTCTCCCGCACTCGACGTATCATTGTGTTGCGCAGAGGAACGCGTTTGGGGTCTCGTTGCCTCGACAACGACCTGCTCAAGGGCCAACTCCAAATTGCGCTTTGCCTCAATCCGCGACGCATCCAACTCGAGCGCTGCCCGAAACCCCAAAGCGGCATCGGGATAGTTCCGCTCGCGATAGAGGGCGAGTGCCCGGTTAAAACGGGAGCGATAGGCCAACTCCTCAAGAGCCCCGGTCTTTTCGCCCGCCTGCGCTGCCACAAAGGCCAAGACCGCATCAAACTGCCGTACCGCGCTTGCCGTCTCGCCCATGGCGAGATATATCCCCCCCAACTCGTACGCCGCCCACCCCTTGTATACGGGCTCGTCCAGAAGGGGCAAGAGCAGGGCAATCGCCTCGCTGTGAGCCCCGCGGGAGGCCAGAAAGCGGGCTTGAATAAAGGAGATGCGTCCCGCGCCCGGAGCACAGGAATTCAGGCTGATAGTCAGCACCGCGCCCAGAAGGATGTACGCAAAACGACGAGGGTACGGTTTCGGATAGCTCATGAGGGCCTCCGGTAGCCATAGAGACGGCTGGCGACAAGAAGCACAATGGCGAGGGCCACAAAGAGGGCATGACGCTCAATGGGCTCGCGTCGCCAAAATTCGCTGTAAGAGGCCTCGCCCTCACGGGCTATCTGCGCGACAAAAGCCCGGCGGGCGGCAGTCTCGTTACCATCGCGGTATTGTCCTCCCGCAAGGGTCGCCACCGCCTTGAGGGCCGCAGCATTGCGGCGTGAATGGTGAGGGGGCGCTTCCCCGCGTTCGGGAACCGGCGCGCCGGCATCACTGCCAAAACCGATAGTATGAACGATTACCCCCAAACGTCCCGCACGCTCTGCTGCGGCGGTAAAGACCCCCGAAACCGCTTCCCCATCGCTCAAGAGGACGACCATGGGGCGCCCGGAGGCCGTGGCGGGCAGGCTCGAGAGCGCCGTGTCGAGAAGGGCCTCGAGATCGCTCCCCGAGGCCTCGAAGGAATGGGTCCCCAGACCCTCGAGGAGGGCCAAGAGCGATTCGCGGTCGTCGCTCAAGGGGTGGACAACGAGGGCTTCGCCCTTTCCCACCACAAGGGAAAAACGCAGCCCCTCCAAACCGGTGGAAAGATCACGCACCCACTGTTTTGCCGCCTCGAGACGACTGGGCGCAACATCTTCGCAGTCCATGCTCCCGGAGAGGTCCAGGGCGATGGCAATATCCAAGCCCGAACGCCGGGAAGAGACGAGACGCTCCCCGGCACTGGGACCGGCAAGGGCAATGACAATTGAGGCAAGACCCGCCAGGGCGAGGAGGCGCGAGACGAGGCGTACACGCTCAAAAAATGAAGGCATGGAAGCAAGCGATTTCCCTGCGGCATGTGCCCAGAAACGAGCCATGGCATCGCTGTGCATCGAAGCCTCGCGACTGGCCACCAGTATTGAAGCCAGTACAGCCAACGCCAGGGGAACAAGGAGCCAGAGGTACAGGGGAGCGGAAAAAACCATCAGCCTACCCCCGACACAGAGCGGCGCAGGAGCGCTGCCAAGGCAAAGAGGGCGAGTGCTGCGAGAAGCGGACCCCGAAAGAGGGAATGGCTTCGAAATTCATCCCGTATACGTCCACCGCTTATGGTCTGGCGAGAAATACGCGAAAAGGCCTCGGCAAGGGCCGCGCTATCGTCCGCAGCGAGCCAAGTCCCCCCGGCTTCACGCGCCATGGCGGCAAAGGCCGCGTCATCGTAGCGGGACAAGAAGCTCCCGTGGTGGGGAGTACCACTATGTGGGTCGATATAGTCGATGACTGTCTGCCCCTTCTTGCCAGTCGCAATGATCTCCAAATCAATCCCGCGATCCCGGGCCAGCCGTGCAGCAGTAAGAGGGTGTATGTCACCGGCATTGTTCTCCCCATCGGTAAGCAGGACAATACGGCGCCCGGGGGCCGTGGAGCTCGAGAGATGGAGAACTGCGGTCGCAATGCCCGATCCAAGAGCCGTCCCCTCCCCGTAAAAACCGATACGAAGCTCATCAAGGGCAGCGAGAAAGTGCGCGTGATCGACTGTGGGCGGGCAGACCGGTACCGCCGTCGAAGCCACCGCTATCAGCCCCAGAGATGAAGCGGGGTGATCGGCGCTAAAGTTGCGAATGAGTTCACGCGCCCGCTCGAAGCGACTCGCGCCGTCCATATCGCGGGCAGACATGCTGGGGCTCACATCGACAATAAAAAGAACATCGCCCCCCCGATCGAGTTGCACACGCAGTCGTTCCATGGTCTGCGGGCCGGCTGCCACAAACAACAGGAGAAGGAACGCGAAAAATTCGAATACAAGGGGAACACGGGAGAGCAGGGAACGCCGCGAAGAGGCGTTGAAGGCTTCCCCTCCATCGGGGCCCAGACAGACGGGGAGGCGGGAGCGCCGACGCAGATGGCGAAAGAGGGGGATAAGCGGAAGGGCCGCCAGTACAAGGGTAATGAGTATCCAGAGGCTACGGAATCGTATCATGCGCCAGCCTCCCGTTCACGATTGCACAGCAGGACCTCTGCAGCTTCACAGGCCGCGAAGGACTCCTCCAGCAGGCGTGCGAACGACGTCCGGTCCTCTGCTCGATGTGAAAAACGGTACCGGTCATGAAAGGCCAACAGGGCCTCATGCGAAAGCCGTAGTGCCGGCGCAAAAAGTTCGGGGTCGATCTGCTCGAGGCGGGAGAGTTCGCGGGGGGTTGCAGCATCGAGGCTCTGGCCAGAGAGGAGCGAAAGCCAGTTGCGCACGATCAGGACAAAGCGTGCCAGACGCTCATCCGGGGGGAGGGGGGATTGATTGGAAAGCAGCCGCCGCAGCTGGCCCAGAATTCGACGGCGGGGCCGGCGCCGCAGTACACGGCGCAGGGCGGGAAGAATCAAACGCTTGAAGATAATGAGCGCGAGAAGGACCACGGGAACAAGACCCGCGAGGATGGCAACGAGAAGCTTTGTTCCCGGCGGCAGAAGGCCGCCCCGTGCCCCGGCCGGGTTTCGATCGCCACCCGTTGCATCGATCACCGAAGAAACCTCGATACCCAGCCCGCGAAGAAACGCGCCGGCCAGTTGCAGATCGGGCAGTTCGAGGAAGCCGGGCTCCCAGGCCCGAAGGGACAGAGCCAGACGAAGGCGATCCCCCTCGCGGGCAATCTCCACCCCGTCGAAGGTCCAGGGGGAAAGTCGATCATCGGGAACGAGGAGATCGGCACCGGAAGGGTTCGAGGGGAGATCAGCCGGCACCTCGCAGTCCACAAGGAGCGTGAGACGATCGCCCACATAGACAATCTTGGGAATTTGAACCAGCTCATGGATTACGAGCAGCTGCCGTGGCCCGGTCTCGCTTGAAGGCCCGCTTGCAGTCTCATCCCCATGTACATGGAGTGGACAGCACAGGAGAAAAGCACAAAACAGGCCCCCCACAAAAGGAATACGCAGCATCACAGGCCCCCTCCCCGTCCCAAGCGGCTGTGAAGGACATGAAAGGGGTCGTCAACGGTCGACAGGGGCAGGAGACGCACCCCGCTGCGGGCACACTGGGCGGCGAGGTAACGGGTGCGATCCATATGCCATCGAGTCCAAGCCTCGCGGAAGTGGCGGCTCCCGGTCGAGACACGCGCCTCTGCACCGGTCTCCGGATCACAGAGAACTTGAAAGCCAATGCGGGGAAATTCCTTCTCGACCGGATCCTGTACGTGGATGGCCATGACATCGTGGCGCGCCGCCAGGCGCGCCAGGGGGGACTCCCAGCGCGAGGCCATGAAGTCGCTGATAACCACTATGAGGGCCCTTCGCCGCTGCACGCGGAATGCCGCTTCAAGGGCGGCGGCGAGGGCGGTTCCCGGCACGCCATGGAGCGCGGGGACCGCGCGCCCGGCCCGCCCCCCGGATCCCCGGGGCGCAGCCCCGCCCGGGCCTTCTCCAAGGGCGGCCCGCAGGACATCAAGCACCTGATGGCGGCCCTTGGCCGCCGGGAGAACCCGGGCCAGTTCGCCGTCAAAGCTTACCGCTCCCAGGCTGCTGCCCAAGCGCTCGGCCGAGAGGGCCAGAATCGCAGCCGCCCTGGCGGCCTGTTCGCGCCGGCTTCGGGGGCCCGCTCCCGTGGACATGGACGCGGAGCAGTCTATCAGCATGAATACGGAAACTTCCCGTTCCTCCCGGTAGCGCTTGACCCAGGGGCGTGCGTGCACCGAGTGCGCGAAGCGGGCGGTAA
Organism: uncultured Spirochaetales bacterium; assembly: GCA_964541755.1. GTDB lineage: Bacteria > Spirochaetota > Spirochaetia > Treponematales > Breznakiellaceae > CAZIRF01. Next base: position 6,610 of record CAZIRF010000004.1, read on the forward strand.
CGTTGCGGTCGATAAGGCGGATATCGTCGCCCCACTGGTACTGGCGCACCTCGTCGAACTCCATCCCCTGCCCCTTGAAGACCGAACGCCAGGCCCCGGTACAGAGGTCCTGCGAAATGGCGTCGAGGGAGAGGGGCATGGCGCGTACGTCGTCGAGGAGCTGGCCCAGGGTCATCGCTATGGTACCGGGACAATATCCAGAAGGCTTTCGATAAGGCTGTCGGCATCCTTGAGATCTGCTTCGGCCTCGTAGGAGAGCAGGAGACGGTGGCGCAGGACGGCGGGCGCGGCGGCCTTGACGTCCTCGGGAAGGACAAAGTCGCGCCCGGCAAAGAGGGCGTGGACACGGGCACACTTCAAGAGGGCGATGGAGGCGCGCGGGGAGGCCCCGAAGCGGATATACCGGTAAAGACCGTTCGTGCGTTCTGCGCCGGCAGGGGGCCGGGTCGCCGTAACGAGGGCGACCAAATAGCCCATGACGCGCCGGTCGCAGTGGATGCTGGCGGCACAGGAGGACAGCTGTGCCACGGCGGAACTGTCCAGAACGGGTGTCACCGGGACCGTCTCGAGGGCCCCGCCCGCGCTGCGCTCGACGATGTCGAGTTCTTCTTCGCTCGAGGGGTAGCGCACGAGGAGTTTGACGAGGAAGCGGTCGAGTTCTGCCTCGGGAAGGGCGTAGGTCCCCTCCTGTTCGAGGGGGTTCTGCGTCGCGAGGACGAAGAAGGGGTCGGGGAGCTGATGGGTCTCGTCGCCGATAGTCACCTGATGTTCGGCCATGGCCTCGAGCAGGGCCGACTGCACCTTGGCCGGGGCCCGGTTTATCTCGTCGGCCAAGACGATATTCGCAAAGACCGGCCCCTTTCGCACCGAAAAACGCCCGGCGCCCTCTTCCCATATAAGGGTCCCCGAAAGGTCTGCAGGCAGGAGGTCGGGGGTAAACTGGATGCGCTTGAAGGACAGGCGCGACACCGAGGCGAGGGTCTTGACGGCCAGGGTCTTCGCGAGCCCGGGGACGCCCTCGATGAGGATGTGTCCCCCCGCAATAAGGGCGGTAAGGAGCCCGTCGACCATTTCGCGTTGACCGCGTACGCGTTTGCCAATTTCGCTGCGAACTGCCTCGACAAGGCGGCCGGCTTCTTGTATGTCCATACCCGCCATCATACCGGGACCCGCCTTGGAAGGCAATCCGGCAAAAGGGCTGTTTGACAGAAGAAAAAGGCGCCCAAAGGGGCTATAAAGGGCTCTTATATTGACAGTGAGGCCCCCTACCGACTAGATTTCGACCATGAATCCTTTAGCGCACGAGCTCAACACTGCCCTTGCGGGCAGCCCCGCGGAACGACTCCTGTCCACCATGGGCACGCGTCTGTACTTCCCCAAGGGCATCATTGCCCAAGCCGGCGAGGCCAAAAAATCGGCACACCTGGCAAATGCGACCATCGGCATGGCCGTCAAGGACGGGAAAGCACTCTCGCTGTCTGCAATAGCAGACGGGCTCTCCGGCCTCGACGCGTACAAGGCGGTCGTCTACGCCCCCACGGCGGGATTGGAAGAGGTCCGAAGCGCCTGGAAAGACGCGATCATCGCGAAGAATCCGTCCATCGACCCGGCCACCATCACCCTTCCGGTCGTTGTCCCCGGCCTTACCGCCGGCATCAACTACATGGCAGACCTCTTCATCGGCGAAGGCCAGACCCTCCTTACCTGCGACCCCAGTTGGGACAACTACGTCCTGGTCGTTCAGGACCGCCACGGGGCCACCATGAAGGAAATCCCCTTCTTCAAGGAGGGCGAAGCGGGCCTCGACATTCCGACGATGGAAAAGGCCTTCCGCGAGGAGGCCAAGAGCGGGAGTCTTCGCGTCATCCTCAACTTCCCCCAGAACCCCACCGGCTACTCCCCCAGCAGGGAAGAGGCGGCAAAACTCGTCGCCATCCTCACCGATATCGCCGAATCCGGCGTACCCACCCTCGTCCTCTGCGACGACGCATACTTCGGCCTCGCCTACGAGGAAGAGATCTACCCCGAATCCCTCTTTGGCCTCTTCGCCAAGGCGAGCAAGAACCTCCTCGCCGTCAAGATCGACGGACCCACCAAGGAAGACTACGTCTGGGGCCTTCGCATGGGCTTCCTCACCTTCGGCTGCAAGGCCATGAACGCCGGCTGGGGCGACGCCCTCATCAAGAAGCTGATGGGCGCCATCCGCTCCTCGGTCTCCTGCGCCAACACCCCGGCCCAGCTCCTCATGACCAAGACCATGGAAGACCCCCGTAGTGCCGGCGAAAAGGCCGCCTTCAAGGACCTCCTTGAGGAGCGCTACCGCATCGTCAAAGCCTTCATCACCGCCAAGTCAAAAGAGGGAGAGCACCCCGTCCTCTCGCCCCTGCCCTTCAACTCGGGCTACTTCATGAGCTTCCGGGTCAAGAACGGCAAGGCCGAAGAACTGCGCCAAGCCCTCCTCAAGGACTACGGCATCGGAACCATCTCCCTGGGTCCCAAGTACCTGCGCGTCGCCTTCTCGAGCGTCAACAGCGACAAACTCAAAGAGGTCTATGCCCGCATTTACGAGGAAGCCGGCAAGCTGGCATAGGCAAGCGGAACAACGTACAGTCGTTCCGCCAGGGCCAAAGCGCTGTGCGCTTTGGCCCGCCTGTTCCCGCGAAACTCAAAGGGCCAACAGACGCCGTCCTGCCTCTTCGGGTGATAGCGCTTCAAGGTGACCAAATACGTCGAAATCCCTGATATTCAGGCTGATAATGGTCTGTATGCCCTGTACCGCCATAACTGCTGCAATATTCGCATCGTGGATGCGCTTCCCCTCGAGGCGGTGCGTGTGAACAAAAGACGCGAGGGCATCCCACACACGCTCGTCCTCCTCGAAAAAGACAGAACGACTTTTAAACCATTTGGCATTTACAAGAGCATTTTCACTTGCCATCCCCAGACCGTTAACTTCTATCGGACGACTTGCTACTACAAGGTATTCACGTAAAACTTGACCGCAGAGGGCTCCATGGATACCAGCAGTCATGAGAGCAGGAAGGAGTGAAACTATCTTCCGATGCTCGCGGTGCGCTTGGTTAGTCGCAGCGAGGAGTATGTTGGTGTCGAGAAAGACAAGCCTATCTTCCATTGTCGCCATACATTTCATCACGCGAATAATCGCATTGGGAAGGACAAGATACCAATATAGGAGGAGCCCCGACATCCAAATCTCCATCCGGATACCGCATGACTGCCTCTGTGATAATGATTCTGAGCTCCCCTTGGACAGAACGACCGTGCATGCGTGCTCGCTTTTCTACCTTGTCTATTACATCGGAATCGATGTTACGCAACAACAACGTCTTCATACTGATATCATAATGATATCAGTATGGCATATCAAGTGAATTTCAATCTGCACCAAGCGAACAATCCATGTACTCCAGATCCCCGCGCGGGCCGAAGCCCATCCTTCTCCAAAAGGCCTTCGCCCCGTCGTTCGCAGAAAACGCGACAAGGGCCACCTTGCGTATACCCTGCGCGCGAAGTGCCTCGAGGGCATGTTCGGCCAGGGCACGGCCAATACCTTGGCCCCGATGGGTTTCAACGACTGCGGTATGGTAGATAAAGCCCCGGCGCCCGTCATGCCCGGCGAGAATGGTGCCCACAAGCTGGGCGTTCGTTGTGCGGGCGCTCGTTGTGCGGGCGCTCAATGAGCGCGCGCTCGTTGAGCGGGCCACAAAGGAGCAGCCGGGGTTGCGTTCAAGGTAGCGGGCAAGGGATAGCGGGTTGTCGTCACCGGCCCGCAGCCCCACCCCCGGCAGGTTCTGCCAGAGGGCAAGGGCTTCCTCGATATCAGTGTTTGTCATTGGAAAAATTGTTACAGGAATCGTGTTCATGAGGGCCTCTCGAGTCGTAGCGACAGGAACAGCTCTGGCGAACCCATCAGGATTTTTGTATAAAATTCATCACATGATGACGAAAAATGCACACAATTCCTGATGGGTTTTGATTGGCAAGCGAAAGCTCACTGCAACGAACGGGAACCTGCCTCCATAGCGACCTCTCGGGACGGTCAGGGGGCAGGTTCCGCATAGACTCTATTTGCTACCCAGCGCCTGATCGCGCAGGGCGCGTACGAGGGTGGGAAGGCCGTAGAGGCGGATAAAGCCCTTGGCGTCATTGTGGTCGTAGAGGTCGCCGGTGTCGAAGCTGGCAATCGACTCGTTGTAGAGCGAGTACGGGCTCGTGGCTCCGGCAGCTATGATTGAGCCCTTGTAGAGTTTGAGCTTGACCGTGCCGCTCACCTCTTCCTGGGTCGTGTCGACAAAGGCTGAGAGGGCCTCGCGCAGGGGGCTGAACCAGAGGCCGCCATAGATGAGCTCGGCCATCTTGTGGGCGACGCCCTGCTTGAAGCTGTAGGTCTGGCGGTCGAGGCAGAGGTGCTCGAGTTCGCTGTGGGCATAGTAGAGTATGGCGCCGCCGGGGGTCTCGTAGACGCCGCGGCTCTTCATGCCAACAGTGCGATTCTCGACGAGGTCCACGAGGCCGCAGCCGTTGCGCCCGCCAATCTTGTTGAGTTCGAGGATGAGGGAGACGCCGTCCATCTTCTTGCCATTGAGGGCGACGGGGATGCCCTTCTCGAAGACAAGTTCGACGTACTCGGCCTTGTCGGGGGCCTGCTCGGGCGGGGTGGTCATCTTGAGCATGCCATCGAGTTTGGGCTCGTTGGCGGGGCTCTCGAGTTCAAGCCCCTCGTGGCTCATGTGCCAGAGGTTGTCGTCGCGGCTGTAGGAATCGCTCTTCTTCATGGGCACGGGGATGTTCCGCGCTTCGAGGTAAGCGATCTCGTCCTCGCGGCTCTTGAGCTCCCAAGTGCGCCAGGGGGCGATGATTTCGAGGTCGGGAGCGAAGGCCATGATACCGATATCGAAACGCACCTGATCATTTCCCTTGCCGGTTGCGCCGTGGGCAATGGCGACAGCGCCCTCCTTGCGGGCGTAGTCGACGAGGACCTTGGCGATGAGGGGGCGGGCGGTCGCCGTTCCCAGGAGGTACTTGTCCTCGAAAATGGCGTTGGCCTTGAGGGCGGGCCAGATATAGTCCTCAACGTACTCCTTTTTGACGTCGGCGACGTAGCAGGAGGCGGCGCCGGTGTCGAGCGCGCGCTGTTTAACGCTGGCCCAGTCGGCCTCCTGCCCCACGTCGACGCAGACGGCGACGATGTCACAGTCGTAGTTCTCTTTGAGCCAGGGGATGATGACCGTCGTGTCGAGGCCGCCGGAGTAGGCCAGTACAATCTTCTTCTTCATTTCTCTTCTCCTTGAAGTATCGTCTTGAGGAGCGCGAGGCCCTCGGCGAGTTCAGCTTGGGTGATTACCAACGGAGGCAGGAGCCGGAGGGTATTGGGCCCCGCGGTAAGGACGAGGAGGCCCTTTTCCGCCGCAGCGAGGGCGAGGGGCCAAGCAGCCTTGTCGATATCAATACCCACCATAAGTCCCTTGGCCCGTACTTCCTTGACGCAGGAAAGCTTCCAGCCCTCGACGGTCGCCTTGATAAAGGCGCCCTTCTTGGCGACATCGGCGAGGAAGGCCGGGGAAGTGACCACTTTGAGGACAGCCCGTCCGGCTGCGGCTGCGAGGGGATTTCCCCCAAAGGTGGAACCGTGATCGCCGGGCTGGAGGACTTCGGCGCAGCGCGCGCCTGCAAGGACCGCCCCGATGGGCACACCGCCGGCGAGGCCCTTGGCCAAGGTCACGATATCGGCCTCCACCTTGAAATCCTCGCAAGCGAGGAAGGAACCCGTCCGCCCTACCCCGCTCTGGATTTCGTCGAAGGCGAGGAGGACATCGTGTTCTTTGCACAGGGCGGCAGCCGCCTCGACAAAGGCAGGGTCAAGGGGCCGGATGCCGCTCTCGCCCTGAACCGGTTCCATGAGGAGGGCGCAGACCGTCCCGTCGAAGGCTGCCTTGAGGGCCTCGATGCTCCCGTTCTCGATGTAGACAAAGCCCTCGGTAAAGGGGCCGAAGTCCTTGTGGAACTTGTCTTGTCCGGTGGCGGCGAGGGTCGTTATCGTCCGGCCGTGGAAGGAGCCCTTGAGGGTGACGACCCGGTGCCGGCCGGGGCCATATTTGACGAATGAGTACTTGCGGGCAATCTTGACGGCGCCCTCGTTGGCCTCGGCGCCGGAGTTCGCGAGAAAGACCTTCTGCATGCCGGCCTTGGAGCAGGCGGCGACGAGCTCGGCGGCAAAGGCATTGGCCGTGTCGGTCGTGTAATAGTTGGACGTATGGATCAACTTGGCAGCCTGTTCCGCAACCGCTTTTACAAGAGCCGGGTGGCCGTGCCCCAGGGCGTTAACCGCTATGCCGGCGCCAAAATCGAGGTATTCTTTGCCCGAGGTGGACCAGAGTTTGACGCCCTCGCCCCGGGCAAACTCGACCGGGATCCGGGTATAGGTATTCATCAGTTCATTGGCCATAGGGGGTCTCCTTGCTAATCATGGTGCCGACGCCTTCGTCGGTAAAGAGTTCGACGAGTATCGAGTGCGGAACCCGTCCATCGATAATGTGCGCCCGGTTTACCCCGCCGTCGAGGGCAATGCGGCAGCATTCGACCTTTGGAATCATACCCTTGCTGATAATCCCCTCCGCGACCAGGCCATCGAGGTCGTCGAGGCTCGCGCGCTTGACGAGGCTCCCCACGTCATTCACATCGCGCAGGATACCCACGATGTCCGTCATCAGTATCAATTTTTCGGCGCCAAGGGCCGCGGCTATCTTGGCCGCCGCGGTGTCGGCATTGATATTGAGAGCCGACCCCGCGTCGGCCCCGGTCCCCATGGCCACGGTCGACACGACGGGTATGTAGCCGTCGCCCAAGGCGTTGAGCAGGGGGGAAGGGTCCACGGCGGTTATCTCGCCGACGAGTCCAAGGTCTTCCCCTCCCTTCTTGAGACGGACGCCCCGCAGCATCCCGCCGTCGATACCACAGAGGCCTATCGCCCGCCCTCCGGCATTCCCGATAAGCGAAACGATGTCCTTGTTGAGCTTCCCGCAGAGGACCATCTGTACGATCTCAATGGTCTCCTCGTCGGTATAGCGCAGGCCCCCGACAAAGCGGCTCTCCTTGTTCACCCGTTTGAGCATGGCCTCTATCTCGGGACCACCCCCGTGTACGAGAACCGTGTTGATGCCCACACAGGACATGAGGACGAGGTCTTGAATGACCGCTGCCTTGAGTTCCTCGTTGATCATGGCGTTCCCGCCGTACTTGACGACGATGGTCTTGCCCATGAACTGCTGTATGTACGGCAGGGCGTGGACGAGAACCCCCGCCCTCTCCTGGTTGCTGATAGTCGCTGTGTTCATCTATTCATTCCTCCAAGTGTGCAAATTCTTGAGGATTTGCGCACCAAATACGCGGCTCAAAGCTGGGGCCAACCGGGCCCCTCCCTCTGCAGGGAGAAAATCCTTCAGGATTTTCTCCCCAGAAAAACCGTGGAGTTTCCTCCGGAAACTCCCAAGCTCATGATTGGGGCCAACCGGGCCCCAATCATGAGCGATAATCTCCATTGATCTTGACGTAGTCATAGGTAAGATCGCAGCCCCAAGCGGTCGCAGCCCCGTTCCCGCAGGCACTGCCCCCGGACATGCTCACCAGAATTTCGACCTCGTTCTCGAGGAGGACCTTTTTGGCGACTTCCTCGTCGAAGGGGAGCGAGGCCCCTTTCCGGCACACTGCGATCTCGCCAGCCACGCTCTTGAAGGCGACATCGACCGTTTGGGGGTCGAAATCGGCCCCGGAATAGCCCATGGCGCAGAGGATACGGCCCCAATTGGCATCGGCGCCAAAGAAGGCCGCTTTGACCAAGCTCGAGGAGATGATGGACTTCGTGAGGGTTTCGGCCGTGGACTCGTCTTTTGCACCCGACACCGTACAGGTAAGGAGGTGGCTCGCCCCCTCCCCGTCCCGGGCCACTTCCCGGGCAAGCCGGACGCAGAGCTCGGTGAGCGCCGCTTCAAAGACGGCATAGGAGGGACTCCCCAGGGCAACGGGGGCATTCCCCGCCATGCCGTTGGCCATGACTATGACGCAGTCGTTCGTGCTTGTATCGCCGTCGACGCTCACCCGGTTGAAGGAGCGGGCGGTCGCCTGCTTGAGGGCCGCGTCGAGGGCGTCCTTTTCGATCGTAAGATCGCAGGTAAGGAAGCCCAGCATGGTGGCCATGCTGGGGTGAATCATGCCGGCGCCCTTGACGATGCCGCCCAGGGTAGCCGTTACGCCGGCACAATCAAAGGTAAATGCGAACTTCTTCTCGTGGGTGTCGGTTGTCATGATGGCGGCGAGGGCCGCATCGGCACCCGCAGGATTGGCGCGAAGCCCTGCAACAAGCTCCGCCATGCCCTTTTCTACCGGGGCAATGGGTAGCGGTACACCGATAACACCGGTAGACCCGACGGCGACCTGTGTCGCATCAACGGCGAGAGCCGCCGCCGCAGAAGTCGCCATACCCTTTGCCGTTGCGAGGCCCTCGGCCCCGGTACAGGCATTCGCATTCCCCGAGTTGCAGACTATGGCACGCAGAGTCCCGGTCGCCAGATGTTCTTTTGTAACGATGAGACTCGCGGCCTTGACGCGGTTGGTCGTGTATACGGCAGCAGCTGTGGCCGGCACCGACGAGACAATGAGGGCCAAATCCTTGCGGGTCGCGTTCTTGCGAATTCCGCAGTGAATACCATTGGCAGCAAACCCCTTGGGTGCGCAGATACTGCCGTCAACATCAGTATATATCATGACATTCTCCATTGCTCTCAAGCACAAGCGCAGGTTGCGCAAAACATAATCACCTTTTAGGGTGAAACCGCATGGTTTGAGGGAAACCCATTTATGGTACATAGTGGCCCGAGCAGGCGCTCTGTTTCAAGAGCATGCGGGACACGCGGGAGTAAATGTGGGGGTAGAAGGGGGATTAGCGACGACGGAGGCGACGGCGGGCAGGGATGGAAAAAGCGGGGAACGTACAATTATGACAATTCATGATGGCCTCCTTGAAAGAAGTTTTGCATAAATATGTAACCATGTCAACATATTTTCCGTTTTAATGGATAAATATGCACTGATAGTCTGTAGCGAGGCCAGATGGCAGTTGACGGCCCCCACAGACAGCGCTACTATTTTCGGGAGCTATAAAAAGGAGGCTCTCAATGAACGCATTGATCGAAACAACAAGCGAGGTTCGCGCCTGTTCCGACTGCGGCACAAAAAGTGAAACTATTTATTGCGCCAACTGCATTCACTGCAAACTTGTTCCATCAAGCCCCGATGGCGACGACCGTTACTTCCTGCGGGTGCGCTGTGCGGCAGGCAAGTGGCGAAAAAAAACCGGCGAGGAAAAGGTGTACAAATACTGTACGGTTTCACGCCGCAAACTGGCTTCCTGCGACACCTATGAACCCATGGGCGAGAGCAGCGAATACATACGGGACCTGAAGAACACCCTTCCGGTCAAGGACGAACTATTCAACTTTTGAAGGAACGCATGGAAACAGAACACAAGCGAACATCAGCCTTTGCCCCCATTGTCGCACTCCTCTTCGCTGTCGCCCTCGCAAGCGCCTGCGCGAGCGGACCAGTCGTCATAGACGAGGGACTCGAACCATCGGAGCTCATTCAGCGGGCCCAAGAGGCGAGCGACAAGAACAAAACGGATCTGGCAATCCGGTATTATCAGGCCATACTGGATCGCTATCCGGACGACCGCTATTCGAACTGTGCGGCGCGCTACGAGATAGCATTCATCCAGTTCAAACAGAAAGACTATGAGATGGCCAAAAAGGGGTTGGAAGAGCTCCTCGCCCTCTATGAGGAACCGGATGCGGAACTCCTTCCCGCCCAGTTCAAGGTCTTGGGCGAGAAAATTCTCGCAAAGATTCTTACTGCGGCAAAATAATCGCCTGTACTTGAATTTCCCGTCGAAGGAGGGCGTCCATGGCGCCCTCTTTTGACACCGCTCCGCGCTGTTTCGGGTGGGGTGGTGCATCCCCTATCAAGAGCACAACCCGCTCTTCCGCAGCCCAGGGAAAGGCAGTCGCCGCTTCGTAGAGCGCCTCATACACCGCTTCCGGAATATCCCGCCCGCCAAAGACACGCACGTGGTCCAAGCGCCGCTGAATACGGGTCAATTCGCCGGTAAAATCATGACGATTTGTCAGGTAGGTCTCGAAATAATCTTTATAGTACACCATTCCTACACGTAGCGCCGTAGCCCTGTTTGCGAGATCCTCGATAACGGGAAGAACATCGCGGCGAATTTGCGCAATATCATCACTCATGCTCGAAGTAGTATCCAATACAATCACCAAGTCGACGCTCTTGCCTTTTCCGGCAGGTAATGCATCGCGAATCTTCTCGACAATATCTTCGGGCCCGCGGGAAAAATACACCGTGCCGCCGCTTGCAATGGAAGAAAAGGCCTCCAAGGTCTCCTTCATGTAGTTGGCCTCTGGCGGGCCTTCAAGGGGAGCCTGTGTCACCCGCAGGATAAAGGGGTTATCCGTCCACTCCCCGCGATAATCGGCAAACCCCATTGCAAAGCTGCGAATATTCAAATATGTGCCATCGGTAATATAGAGTTCTCCCGATCGTGACCAGGGATACCCGTACTCAACTATCCAGGGGATGTAGAGGTGAAACGCCTCACCAAAATTGCTGTCTTCTTCCAGGCTGGAATCGACGATGGAAAAGCGCCCCTGCTCCCCTTCGAGAAAGGCCCCATCGAGGATACGACGCTCATCGCCATTTACCGGGTTATACTCCTTTGCACGAAAGGCAAAGTTGTCTTCCCGCATGGCGGGGTCTTTGGTGGATTCTACAAGGAGGACCGACTCCACCCCTTGCTTTTTGCGTACAAAAAGGTGAAACCCTCCATCAGCTCGCTGTTCAATACGAATGTCTCCGGGGCCAAGCGAAAGATCCTGCGCCGACAGAACGCCCCCCGGAACAAGGAAGGCACAAAAAAACAGGCACTTCAAGAGGAGTGCTCTCCGAATCGTTGAATCCATATCGACATTATCGGAAATGCGGCTTGAAAACTTGGGATGTTTTAAAAGAGCCCTTGAAGGAGTGCTTTTCGCTTGACCCACTGTGCCGGGTTTCCGTATATTTTGCATGTCTCGATACAGGCTGCCCGACGGTATTCCTGTGCAGAGACGCGGCCCGTGTGGCCGTTCCAAGCGCAGTATCCCACGGCCCATGCCGGGGATTGATTGTTACATTTCCAGGAGGATGGATATGAAAGTAAAACCCTTGGCCGATCGTGTCATGGTCAAACTCCAGCAAAATGAGGCCAAGACGGCCAGCGGTATCATCATTCCGGACAATGCCCAGGAAAAAACCCAAACCGGTGTCGTCGTTGAAATTGGTGATGACAAAGACATCATCAAGGTTCAGGCCGGCCAGAAGGTCATGTACGATAAATACGCTGGTACACAGGTCAAGATAGACGGCGTTGAACACCTCATCCTCAAGATGTCGGACATCATCGCCATCATCGAGTAGAACCGCCAATCAATCACGTATGGGAGCGCTCCTCGTGGAGCGCTCTTTTTGTTTTTGTGCACGATCCAGGGCCTGACGTATGATCAGAGAAGAGGGATCGAGATCCTGTGCCCGTTGGAGGGTGCGCAGGGCTTCTCCCGGGCTCCCAAGTTGTTCCTGAAGGGCGGAAATCCGCAGCAAGAGCCCCGCGTAGTCCTGCAGTTGCACATTCCCTGTCAAGGGCGTCCCCGGATAGAGCCGGGTAGCAAGCAAGAGATCCTCGAGGGCCGTTCGATACGAGCGCTCAGCCTCGTGTAAAAGAGCCCGGTTTGCCATGGCCCGCCACGCCTGTGTACCCGACGCGGACCGCTCAAGACTTTCGAAAGCAGCCTCATGATCGCCGGCAAGGCTACGTTCAAGGGCCCGGTACAGATTCAGCGAGGCATACGCCAAGCCCTGCTCCCGTTCATGGCGCATCAATCGTGCCAATTCGTCCCACATTCGATACCGTGCCATCCACCAAGCCGCTCGCGCCCAAACAAGCTCCATATCGCCATGCGCATTTACCAGAGTCCAATAGCCGGCAGCAATCCCGGCCTGCTCCATTCCCTGGTCCATCAAGGTAAGGGCCTCAAGTTCAAGACGCACAGCGGCTTCGGCATCATGGCGCAATCGGGCCGTTCCGGCGACTTCCCGCAGGTCTCCAGCCTTCTCTTCTCGCAAGCGCGAAGCGAGAATACGCAAACTTACCCAGACATCGGCGTGGTATGCGTTTATTTCTTCTCCCTCCAAAACCCTGTCTACCAGCGCCCGATCTCCCGGTCGGGGAGCCTGACGCACCCGGTTGAAGAGGGCCAGCCCGTGTCCGGAAAAGAAATCACTGTCCCACAGCGCAATGGCGGCCTCCCTGTTTCCGGCGGCCCAGAGGAGCTCGGCATACAGGAGAACATCATGGCGAAGGGGCGAGCGTTCGCAAAGAGAAAGGGCTTCCCCAGGAGCCGCAGACAGATGAAACAATTCAACGATACGCCGCACATGGCGAATTTCCGGCAGGGCCGCGTCATGCAACAGCGAACGCAAAAGCCCCATCACCTCATTGTACTGCCCCTCCAACAGGGCAAAACACGCGGCATTGATTGTCCAATCCAGCTGCCATTCGGGATAGCCGTTTCGTTCACAGAAACGAGCCATCATACGGGATATGGCAACCGGATTGTGATGCGAAAAAGCATCCTCACCGCTCGAAGAGAGCAGCCCGTGCCATGCAGCAATGCGGTCTTCAAGAGGAAGGGCGAGGTATACAGAGAGCATGAGTGCCTGATAGTGATCCGGATCGAGAAGGGACAAAAGGGAGAGCGCTTCCCGATGGCGGCCTACCGCACTGGAAGCCTGTGCGCCAACTGCGGCCAATTCGCTCGACCAGGGAAATTGTCGGCGGGCCTCTCGGGTAAGGAGATAAAAATCGCTGTCGCCAAGCAAGCCAACACCGTGCAGTACTCGCGCCCGCTTCAAGACAGACAGCTGCTGCCAAACAGAAGAAGCGCGCTCACAGAGCTCCTCAAGATGCCGCAAGAGTGCGGGGCGATCGCCGGGTAGAAGATCCCGCCCATTGCCCCAGCGTTCATCATACCGGGATAAATCGCGTTCAAAGCGGCTAATGGAGTGGGCAGCCGAAAAAAAAGAGCCGGCACGGGAGTGCCGCATCAGCAATAAAAGAGAGAGGAGGACAATGAGGGCGACCACCGCCGCCACAATCAAGACGACGGATCTTCGGACTGCGTGTCTCGCCCTCATACACCCCTCATGTAGCCGTGGCGCTCCCTTTCTTGTCGCCGGGACGGCTCTTGCGGATGGCATCGAGAACCCCGTTTATAAAACGGTAAGATTCATCGGTGCCAAATTCACGCGATATGTCGATAGCCTCATCAATGACGATGGACGGCGAAATATCATCCTGAAAAAGAAGCGAAAACGCGCTCATCCGCAATATCGCAAGGTCCACCTTGTTGAGCCGGGAAAAATCCCAATTTTTCAAGTGGTTCTTGATTTCCCGATCGATCTCCTCCATGTGCTCGATAGTCCCCATTATGAGATGACGGGAGAACACGGCAGTCGATTCATCAAGGGATTCCCGCTTTTCGGCATCAAGCCAGGCGAAATCAAGCAGGTCTCCGGTGGAAACGGAGGAAATATCCCAGGAATACAGGGCCTGAAAGGCCAGAATACGCCCTTTTCTGCGTGATGCCATCAGAGCGAGAGGTTCTTCTCGAAGATCTGATACGGGGTGCCCTTGCGAAGCTCGTCCATCAAATCGCGCGTGGCTTTCTCCAAGACAGCTGCCTGCTTCTTTTGAAGCAGCTGGTTTCCAAGGTACTCGCGAACCGTGGCACGAGCGCCCGGCTGATAGGGATCGTCAAGGGTGAGCATTTTCTGCCCGTAAATTTCGATGGGCTTGGCGATAATGAAACCCCTTGGTGTTTCGACAACAGTGGACACCTCATCAATACGCAGGGCAAAGAGCTTGGTAACAAAGGTAGAACCAAACATGTCGTGTACTTCCGGAATACGCGGAACAATGGCCCCGGTATCAGCCTGATAACCGGCATTGGGGGTTCGGGAACGAAGCGCAACCTGATCAAAAACGGTGGGGTCCTTCCCGATTTCCGCAGCCAGCTTGTCGGCCAAATCACGGGCCTTTTTCTGTCCATCTGCACTACCATCGGGCTGTACGAGAATCATGGAAGCCTTTACCGTGTGTGGCCTCACCAGCTTGGTTTGATTGAGTTCAAAAGCCGATTGAATTTCTTCGGCACTGGGGGGCTTCATGGCCTCAAAATCGGCCCGCTTCTTTGACATGAGGTACTTCTGGGCAATCAACTGCTTCTTGATGCCTTCTTTGTACGTCGCATAATCGATACCGGCTTCATTTTTGAGAGCAGTCTCGAATTCCTTCTGGGTGAGCTCGCGACCGAGCTGTTGGGACATCATCATGCGCATTTGCTGCACCTGCTGATTTACCTCATTGTCGGTCACCGCAACGCGATCACGCTCTGCAGCCTGGAGAACGAGGCGCTCATCAATCATGAGATCAAGAACCTGGCGCTTCTCCTCGCCGGTTAACGCGCGTTTGGCCTGGGCTTCCATCTTTGCAAGCTCGCTGCGATACTGACGCACCGTAATGGGCTCTGTTTTCGCAAGCTTGACAATGGCCACTGGTTGGAGGTCTGCTTGTGCGAAAACACCGGCGGGAACGATACAGGCCGCTACTACAAATGCCATCAAGGCAGTTCTGACAAATCGCTTCATGAATACCCTTCTATACTGGACGCAGACTGTACGTGAAGCCGTGCGTCGGAATCGGCACCTGACAAAAAAAGCCAAGTACAACTATGGTACCACAGTCGGGGCACTTCGTCGCCCGCTGTATACTGGTAAAACGTGCGCCACCCCGAATTGTTACAGGATTCGGAGCTGTCTTGAGCCGGCGACCAGTGCTTGCAGTCTTCGGCGCAAAAAAAACCTACTCGAGAACCGCGCGAATACGCCGAACCCCCGCCGATGAGGACTGTTCCTTCTGGATCTTGAATACCCCGAGTTCCCCTGTATTGGCGACATGGGGCCCGCCACAGACTTCCTTCGAGAAGTCCCCGATAGTGTAGACCTTCACCTTCTCTTCGTATTTTTCACCAAAGAGGGCGGTAGCACCGACGTCCTTCGCCGCATCAAGGTCCATAATTTCCATGGTAACCGGAAGCTTGCGGCTTATCTGTTCGTTGACGAGGGCCTCAACCCGGGCAATTTCTTCCTTGGTCATGGGGGCGCCATGGGCAAAGTCGAAGCGCATGCGCTCGGCGGTGATGTTCGAGCCCTTTTGGGCGACATGGTCGCCCAACACCATCTTGAGGGCCTTGTGCAAAAGGTGGGTCGCCGTGTGATAGCGCAAGGTCTGCTCGCCATGGTCGGCCAAGCCACCCTTGAAACTGGCCTGGCTCCCGCTGCGCGAGAGCTCCTGGTGTTTCTGGAAGGCCTGATCGAACTCTTCGCGGTTCACCGTGAGACCCTGTTCGCGGGCAAGCTCATCGGTAAGCTCGATAGGAAAGCCGTAGGTGTCGTAGAGCTTGAAGGCAAGACGGCCGGACATCACTTTTAGCGGATTCTTGAGGAGGTTGGGCAGGAGTTTTTCAAACTCGTGCTCGCCCTTCTGGAGGGTTTCGAGGAACTTGTTCTCCTCGCGGGTAAGCTCCTCGGCAATGCGGGACGCGTTTTCCGCGAGTTCCGGGTAGGCCTCGCTAAAGGAATCGACCACTATCTGCGAAATGCCGGCGAGGAAGGCGCCCTCGATGCCCAGCTTGCGCCCGTGACGCACGGCGCGGCGAATGAGGCGGCGCAGGACATAGCCGGCTCCCACATTCGAAGGACTCACTGCCTTGGGATCTCCCAGTATAAAGCTGGCCGCACGGGCGTGATCGCAGACGATGCGGATGGAGCTGTCCATGTCCTCATCGCTGCCATAGTGGTGGCCGGAAAGCTCCTCGACCCGCGCAATGAAGGGGGCGAAAATCTCTGTTTCATAGACCGATTTTTTGCCATTGAGAATGGTTACCGTGCGTTCCACCCCCATGCCGGTATCCACGCACTTGCGCGCGAGGGGTTCGTATCGGCCGTCGGCGGTCTTGTTGTACTGCATGAAGACATCGTTCCAGATCTCGAGCCACTTGTTGCAGGAACAGCCGGGCTTGCAGGTATCGGAGCAGGGGGCATCCCCCACATAGTAGAACATCTCGGTGTCCGGGCCGCAGGGGCCGGTCGATCCGGCAGGTCCCCACCAGTTGTCGCTGCGGGGAAGGTAGGCAATGCGGTTTTCGGGGATACCCAAGCGCTTCCAGATAGCGGCGGACTCTTCGTCACGGGGAATATCTCCCTCGCCCTCGAACACCGTCACCCCGAGGCGGTCTATCGGAATACCCAGCCACTCCTTTGAAGTGAGGAATTCGAAACTCATCGAGATGGCCTCTTCCTTGAAGTAATCCCCCAAAGACCAGTTTCCCAACATTTCGAAACAGGTCAGGTGGCTGGGATCGCCGACAGCGTCAATATCGCCGGTGCGAATGCACTTCTGATAGTCGGTAAGGCGGGAACCGGCCGGGTGATTTTCGCCCAAGAGGTAGGGAACGAGGGGATGCATACCCGCCGTCGTAAACAGCACGGTGGGGTCGTTGTCGGGAATAAGGCTCTTTCCCTGGATGACCGCGTGCCCCTTGGAGGCAAAAAAAGCAAGATATTTCTGGCGGAGTTCTTTCGCATTCATGGTTGTGCAATACTATGGAAGGAAGGCCCGCCCGTCAAGAGAGCGAGCCGTGCAGAAGGCCTTCACACCGCAGTTGAGATATACACCAGCGGCAAATATGACTGGAGCAAGCTACTCCGGGAGTTCTGCCAGAATGGCGACACCGGATGAAGAGCCGATACGGTCGGCACCCGCTTCCAGGAGGGCAAGGGCATCCCGGCAGGAGCGTATACCGCCGGAGGCCTTCACCTTGAGATCGCTGCCGGCACACTTTCGCAGGAGGCGAATGTCATCACGTGTCGCCCCATCAGTAGAAAAACCCGTTGAGGTCTTCACAAAAGCGGCCCCTGCTGCGCGTATGGCGTCGCATGAGCGTTCTTTTTCCGCATTGGTCAGGAGACAGGTCTCGATAATAACCTTTACAGTATTGCCGTCACTGGCCTTCACGACCGCACGGATATCGTCCTCGACGGCCTTCCAGTCGCCGGCCTTTGCCCAGCCGATATTCATGACCATGTCGATCTCTTTGGCCCCCTGCTTGCAAGCAAGGCGCGCTTCCTCGGCCTTTATGGCCGTGGCATTTGCCCCCAAGGGAAAACCGATAACCGTACAGACGGAGACATCGCTACCGGAGAGCTCGCGAACGGCCAATGACACATGACAGGGATTCACACAGACAGAGGCAAAATGGTGTACCGCAGCCTCGTGGCAGAGCTCACGTATCTGCTCGCCGGTGGCATTCGGTTTGAGGACGGTATGATCAATAGTCTTAGCAAGCGTTGCTTTGGTCCAGTCTTGAGGCATCGGATAACTCCTTTCGGGGGAACTCTACCATAAAGCTCGTTCCTGCGTCACGAGACCAGGACAGGACCCCACCCAGCTGATGGGTAAGCCCGCTGATGAGCTGCATCCCCAAGGTTCCCGAGCGGTCAATATTGAAATCCTCGGGAAGCTTTCCTCCGGTGTCGTGTACCGACACCTGTACCATGTCCCCTTTTACCTCGAGAGAAAGAGTCAAACGCCCCGGCCCCGGAATACCCACACCGTATTTGAGTGCGTTGGTCACCAGCTCGTTGACAATCAGGCCCAGGGGAATGAGGCGATCGGCATCCAGACGAATGTCCTGGAGGTCAAAATAGAGTTCCACCCCACTGCCACGATCCCGCCCGCTGCGCACAATCTGTGTCGCCAGAAGCCGCAGATACTCGGCGGTATCCACAGAGGAGAGACTGTCAGAGTTATACAGCATGGTGTGAACCAAGGCCATGGATTGCACCCTGTCTGCCGCTTCACTGAGCACCTGTACCGCAAATTCATCGCGGGTAACATCCGTTTGAAGCTGCAAAAGACTCGAAATAATCTGAAGATTGTTTTTGACCCGGTGGTGAATTTCCCGCAGAAGGGTCTCTTTTTCATGGAGAGAAGCGGCCAGGGCTTCCGATCGTTCGTTACGCTGCAAAGCTACCGAAGCCTGGCGTACAAAAGTTTCGATAAGGGTTTTTTCGGGAAGGACGTCACCGCTGCGCAAAAAAATTGAAACCACCCCAAAGAGCCGCCCTCCCCATGATAGGCCAATGTGCCAGAGTGAACGAATACCCAATCGGCGAAATACCGGTAATATTGAAAGCCAGGTATCACGCTGTGGACTGTCATTGGTCTCGCTGTAGACCTTAGAAGAGGGGAAAAAAGTCCCACTGGACAAGCGCCGATAATCTTCATCGTCAATAACACGCATAAGCGGATGCAGCTCTGCCACAATCGCATTGAGCTCCTGCGAAGTAATGTGATCCGGGTGCGAAAGCTGGCGAATCTGCATGAGGCGCGTCTTTTCATTCCAGGTAGAGACCGCCACGTAGGAGTTGGGGACCAAACTGTGGAGCTCGCGGGCGATGTAGGGGTAGAGATCCGATGAATCATCGAGGAAAAACCGGGTCGAAGTACGGTAGAGAAACTCGAGTATGTGTGTATTATCGCCCTCGAAAGACTGATAGAGACCATTACTCGCCGAAAACACACGGACAAAGAGGAGCCCTTCGGGGGCCTCTTCTATACGCTCAACATCAAGGTAACAGCTTGTCTTGAGCGCAGCCTGCCCCACTGCCCCCTGACGGACAATGCGAATCGGATAGTGATAGAGGCTCCCCTCTATTGCGAGACAGCTTAAAAAGGAATTCCGTTGCCCCTCACTCTCCCAAAATCCCGCTTCGACGACATTTTTGCCCAACAGGTCTTCTTCCTGCACATTGAAGGCTCGAAGCAGAGCTCGATTGACAGCAAGAATGCGCCCGTCACGCTCTGTCGTTAGCAGACAGGGCTCTTTGGCGAAGTCAAAGGCGGCCTGATGGGCCATATTTCGGTAGTCGGTCACGTACTCCATGCCAGAAATATACTACATATCTCCATTATCTGCAATATCTACATTTTAAAAGGCAATATATGCGTAAAACATTGCATAATTCGACAATGTGGGCAGAATATCGAAACTCAGGCAGGGAGCAAAAAAATCAAGTCACAGAAAAAAGCCGGCCACAAGGAGCCGGCGTGTAAAAGGCATCGGAAGGCGACCGATATCTACCGGCAGCCCTCCGGAAAAATCGGCCTTTAAACGTTATTCGAAACAGTTTTATAGATATAGGCCCGCGCACCAACCATGATACACGAAGCGGCAATGGAAATAATCGCGGCAAGAAAATAACCAATGGCAGGAATGGCAGCGAGGATGCCCGAGACAATGCTCAAAGCGAGACCCAAAATCAAGAGCCCGAAGAACATGGGCATTTTGCTTCCATAGGTGGCCTTGTAGCTGGCGCGAATCGCCTCGAGGGGGCCCATTTCCTTGTCCAGTGTAAAGAGGATGGACTGTGACCACGCGATGGCAAGAATAAAGTTGAGGCCGCCGAGGGAACCAACCGTTAAAAGACCAAAGGTCATGAAGAAGTCACCAATCTGCTCGCGATTCTTCTTGTCAAAGATTTCGGTCATGCCGATCGCCTCGCCCCGGGCTATCTTGATAACCAGCTTCGACATACCGATAATGGTGCCCAGATTCAGGTAGGGAATCCAACAGGTCAAGACAAAGAGAAGAGAGTTGACGATAATCGGCAGGGCATTTTTAAGCCCCATCTGGATGGCCTCGCTAAAAAAGCCCCCGATTTTCACACGATTTTCCATGAAAATCTCCTTTTTGGACCCGCTTCCCGGCAGCCGGTCCGTCTATGGTGTAATATGCCCCCGGAAAGGCACTCTTATCATTATTGAGCAGCAATCAAGATAGTCAAGTATTTTTTGCACAGGAGCCCTCCATGAATCAACACGCCCCCCTCTGCAAGCTGTATGAAGAACTTTTCGAGTGCTACGGCCCGCGTGGGTGGTGGCCGCTCATCGAATGCGGGTACCACCCCGGCGACTACACGTATCCGCAGAGCAATCATCAACGCTTTGAGATAGCACTCGGCGCCATCCTCACCCAAAACACGGCGTGGGGAAACGCAAAACGGGCCGTTCATGCATTGGAAGAATCTGGGCTGATGGATCCTGCGGCCCTTATGAATGCGCCAATCGCCCTCGTCGAGGAGCTGGTGCGGCCCTCGGGATACTGGCGTATGAAGGCCCGCAAAGTGAAGGAGTATGCACAGTTTGCGGCAGCTGCGGGCGGCACAGCGCCGTCGCGCAAGGCCCTGCTGGCAATATGGGGCATCGGCCCCGAAACGGCAGACGACATACTCCTCTACGCCTGGAAGGAAGCGATATGTGTCGTCGATGCCTACACAAAACGCCTCTTTGTCTCTCGCGGCCTCATCGGGGAAGGGGCCTCATACGACGATATTCAAACACTCTGCCACACACAACTCCCGCAAGAGGTTCCCCTTCTCCAGGAGTTTCACGCCCTTATCGTCCAGTGGGGCAAGGAAAACCCGCCCTCACGTCTCAAGAAACTCGTTCTTGCATAAAAAAGGCCCGGGCGTCATGCCCGGGCCTTTTCTATAAATCAACACTGTACGGGATTACTATCCCGCGTATACAGCAATCATGACGCCGGCCGCTATGGCGGTGCCGGCGGCACCGCAGGTTACGCGTTATCAGCCTGCATAAACAGCAATCATGACGCCGGCCGCTATGGCGGTGCCGATGACGCCGGCCACGTTGGGACCCATGGCGTGCATCAAGAGGAAGTTCCCCGGGTCCTCTTCCATGCCCACGCGATTTACGACACGCGAGGCCATGGGAACGGCAGAAACACCAGCCGCGCCGATAAGCGGGTTGATCTTCTCCTTGAGGAAGAGGTTCATGAGCTTCGCCACAAGGACGCCGGTACCACTCGCGATACAGAAGGCCATAAGGCCCAGTACGACGATCGACAAGGATGAAGCGTTCAAGAACTTCTCGGGGGTCATCTGCGAACCGACGCCGAGCGAGAGGAATATCGAGACGATATTCAGAAGCTCGTTCTGCAAAGTCTTCGACATGCGCTCGACGATGCCCAGCTCACGGATGAAGTTGCCGAAGGCCAGACAACCGATAAGGGGTGCTGCCGACGGTATCAGCAAGATGGCAAGAACCAGGATGCTCAAGGGGAAGAGGATCTTCTCGACCTTGGAGACATGGCGCAGCTGCTTCATGCGGATAAGGCGCTCACTCTTTGTGGTGAGCCCCTTCATGATGGGCGGCAGTATGAGCGGAACAAGGGCCATGTAGGAGTAGGCCGCAACCGCTACCGTCGCCATAAGATGGGGAGCGAGCTTTGCCGCGATGTAGATGGTCGTGGGACCGTCAGCACCGCCGATGATGGCCACCGCACAAGCTTCCTTCATCGTGAAGTCGAAACCGGGGATGAAGTTGAAGGCAGTGATGCCAAAGAGGGTCCCGAAAACGCCGAACTGGGCCGCGCCGCCAAGGATGGCGGTCTTGGGGTTGGCGATGAGGGGCCCGAAGTCGGTAAGGGCCCCGATACCCATGAAGATGATGAGGGGGAAGAATTCGTTCCCTACACCGGACTCATAGATAATGTGGAGGAAGCCGTGGGGTCCGTGTCCCATTGCGGCGAAGGGGATGTTCACAAAGACCGTCCCGAAGCCGATGGGGATGAGCAGGAGGGGCTCGAAGTTCTTCGCCGCACCCAGCCAGATGATGAGGAAGCCTACCGCTATCATCATGAGCTCTTGCCAGCCAAAGACTGTCGTCATCCCGCCATCCGGGGTATCCTTCTCGAGCTTATCATTGAAGAAGGCGTAGATACCCGTGGTCTCCACGATGTTTTTGAAGAAGCCACCAAGGGAGATGCGGGGGATGTCCTCGCTGCCCGGGATGATGGCATGTTTGCCGGTAGCGACCGGGGCGGCCGTGGCCCCCCCGGTCGTTTCCGCGGACGCCACTTCGATGCCCGCCTTCACCTGGGCGAAGGCGCGGGGCATGAACGAAAAGGCGAACGCAGCGGCGACCATCACCAAGGAAATCTTGAGGACGGCCTGTCCGTTTTTGCGCAAATTCAACATATCAATATCGTTCCTTATCAGCCGATCTGGGCCACGGGCTGCTGGGCCGTGACGGCAGTTCCGGAGGCGACGAGGAAGTGGACGGATCCGGCACCGGTGGCCTTGATCTCGAGTTCCATCTTCATCGATTCAATGATCATGATCGTGTCCCCGCTGGAGACACTGGCGCCCTCGGCAACGGCGTGGCGCACGATGGTGCCGGCAACCGGAGAGGGAACGGAAGCGCCACCGGCTGCGGGGGCAGCGGCAGGAGCTGCGGCAGCAGGGGCGGCGCCGGTAGCGGGGGAAACCGCCATGGTTCCTTCGGGGCGAACCATGACGTTGTAATCCGTGCCGTTGACGTTGACCACGTACTTTTCGGCGCTGCCGGCGGCCGCGGGGGCGGCTGCTGCGGGAGCGGCTGCAGGGGCTGCGGCTTCGGCGGTAAACTTCACGGGGCCATCAGCACGCTTCTTGAAGAAGTCCGGGGCCACCTTGGGGAACATCGCGTAGGTGAGGACGTCCTCGACGGCGACAGAATCGGTGCCCAAGAGCTTCTTGGTCTCGGCCTCGAGCTTGTCGAACTCGTTGGGGATGTCGTCGGCGGGGCGGTGGGTGATCATCGCGTCCATCTTGAGGGTCTCGAGGGCCTTCTTGACGACCGCTTCGTTCTTGGGAGCGGGGCAGGCGCCGTACTTGCCGACCAAAAGATCCATGGATTCGCCGGTGAGCTTGTTGTAGCGACCAAAGAGCACGTTGAAGACGGCCTGGGTACCGACAATCTGGCTCGTGGGGGTAACGAGGGGAGGATAACCGAAGTCCTTCTGGACAATGGCAATTTCCTTGAGAACGTCGTCGATCTTGTCGGCAGCGCCCTGCTCTTTGAGCTGGCTCTCGAGGTTGGAGAGCATGCCGCCGGGGACCTGCGAGACGAGGATACGGGTGTCGGCCCCGAGGAAGCTCGACTCGAACTTGCGGTACTTCTTGCGGATGTCGCGGAAGTATTCGGCAATCTCGAGCAGGAGGTTGGTGTCATAACCGGTATCGAACTCGGTGCCCTTGAAGATCTCGACCATGGTTTCGGTCGGGGAGTGGCTCGTACCCATGGCCAAGGAGGAGATGACGGTGTCGAGGATATCGGCACCGGCCTCGGCGGCCTTGGTGAGGGTGGCAACAGACATGCCGGTGGTGGCGTGGGAGTGGACCTCGATGGGGAGCCCTACTTCTTTTTTGAGAGCCTTCACGAGTTCATAGGCATCCCAGGGTTTGAGGAGACCGGCCATGTCCTTGATGCAGAGGGAGTCGGCACCCTCGCCGGCGAGTTCCTTGGCGAGCTCGACGTACTTGGGGATGGTGTGGAAGGGGGTCGTCGCATAGGAGATGGTAGCCTGAACGTGCTTGCCGGTCTTCTTGGCGGCAACGGTGGCGGCCTTGAAATTGCGGGGATCGTTGACCGCATCGAAAATGCGGAAGACATCAACGCCATTCTTTGCAGCAGCCTCGACGAACTTGGCAACCACATCGTCGGCATAGTGGCGGTAGCCCAGAAGGTTCTGGCCACGCAGGAGCATCATGATCTTGGTATTGGGAAGGGCCTTCTTGAGCTGGCGGAGGCGCTCCCAGGGATCTTCGTTGAGGAAGCGGATGCAGGAATCGAAGGTGGCGCCGCCCCAGGCTTCGAGGGCGAAATAGCCGACCTTGTCGAGTTTTTCGCAGATCGACAGCATGTCGGCGGTGACCATGCGGGTCGCGAGGAGGGACTGGTGTGCGTCACGAAGGACGAGATCGGTGAGTTGGACTTTGGCCATCAGTTAGCTCCCTTGTTTGTTGCGGTACTGTTTGACCGCGGCTGATATGGCTGCCATAACGGCAGAGTTGGTTCCTGCGGCCCGTGCGGGGGCGGCAGATACTTGTGCTGGTTCTGATTCCTTGTCCCATCCAAGGGCCTGAATGGCCTTGGCAACAAGGGTCATGAATGCAATCAGGATAAGAAGGAAGGAAATGACGATTCCCATCCCCAAGAGCGCCAGTATGGCGCTCTGTCCGAACATCTCGGCTATAGTCATGCTACCTCCCGCAGTATCTGCGTTTGTTTTTCGGGAAGAATACCCGGAAAGAAGTATCAGTATGACATTTCCCGGATATTTGTGGGAACTGTAGCAGAAAAGTCATTTATTATTCAAGGAGCCGAAGTGTTTTCAGCCTTCCAAGAGCGGGCAGTCTTCGGTATACTTTCAAAAACTGTCACGTTGGAAACGTATATGAATGGAGGACACTGATGGAAAGAGACGCACTCCGCGCCCGCGCGCAGGATTATATCGTAAAAGAGTCGGATGAGGGATTCCGCAGCGAGCTCAAGGCCCTTTTGGACGCCGAAAACTGGACCGAACTCGAAGACCGCCTCTACCGCGATCTCGAATTCGGCACCGGCGGCCTTCGCGGCGTCATCGGCGGCGGCTGGAACCGCATGAACAGCTTCGTCGTCAAGCGCGCAACCCAGGGGCTGGCCACGTATCTGGTCAAAAATGTCACGGGCAAGAGCCTCTCTGCCGCCATCGCCTTTGACTCTCGCAATTATTCGGATACCTTCGCCGAGGCAGCCGCCCTCGTATTCGCCGCCAACGGTATCAAGACATACCTTTTCTCTTCCATGCGCCCCACCCCCGAGCTCTCCTTTGCCATTCGGCACCTGGGCTGCGATACAGGCATCGTCGTTACCGCCAGCCACAACCCGCCGCAGTACAACGGCTACAAGGCCTACTGGGGCGACGGTGGGCAAGTCATTCCGCCGCACGACAAGGGCATCATCGCGGAAGTCAATGCCGTAAGCGAAGTAAAGAGCATGGACCGCGCCGAAGCCCTCTCCAAGGGGCTCTTGGTCATTATCGACAAGGACGTGGATATCCCCTATGCGGATATGGTTCGCTCGCAGCTCTTCCGCCCGGCTCTCATCAAGGAAAAGGCGAAGGATGTTTCCATCGTCTACACCCCCCTCCACGGGACCGGCGCCATGCACGTCGAAGGGGTGTTGGGCAGCCTGGGGCTCAGCGTCAAAACCGTCCCCGAGCAGCGTGAAGGCGACGGCAACTTCCCCACCGTCTCCTTCCCCAACCCGGAAGAGGCCGACGCCCTCAAGATGGCCCTCGCCATGGGCGAACGCGAAAAAGCGGACGTCGTCATGGCCACCGACCCGGACTCCGACCGTCTGGGCATCGCCGTCCCCGACAAGAGCGGGAAATTCACCCTGGTAAGCGGCAACCAGCTGGGCGTTCTCCTTGCCGACTACCTCTTCCTCTCGCGCAAAGAGCTGGGCCGCATGCCGGCGAAGCCCGCCATGGTCAACACGATCGTTACCACCGGCATGCAGAAACTCGTGGCCGAAAGCTACGGGGTCGAATGCATCGAGTGCCTTACCGGCTTCAAATGGATCGCCGCCGTCATGGCCGAATGCGAGAGCAACGGCAGCGGCAAAGAGGTCGTCTTTGGGACCGAAGAGAGCTACGGCTTCCTCGTCGAAGACGAGGTACGCGACAAGGACGCGGTCTCTGCCGCGGCCATGACCGCCGAAATGACCCTCTACTGGAGAAGCATGGGCAAAAGCCTGCTTGACCGCCTCGATGAACTCTACATCAAGCACGGTTTCTGGCAGGAGTTCGGTATTTCCAAGTACTTCCAGGGCGCCGGAGGATCTGCGACCATGAAGGGCATAATGGAAGAATACCGCAACAAACCCCCTGCCAGCCTCGGCGGGCTCAAGGTCGTCAAGGTGCGGGACATCCAACGCTCGGTCTCCTTCGCCCCGGATTCAAAAGACAAGACCGAAGCCGTGGCCTTTCCCAAGAGCGACGTCCTCCAGTTCTACCTGGAAGACGGCACCATTGTGAGCGCACGGCCCAGCGGCACGGAACCCAAGATCAAGTTCTACGCAAGCTGCTGCACACCGGTTGTAAATGGCGACCTCGCCGCCGCCCGCTCCACTGCCACCACCAAGCTCAAGGCCATCGAAGCGGATATCCGCGCGGTAATCGGTAACTGATATGGCGACGTACACCTGGCTCCCCGACGCATTCATCCCGCCGCCTCATCAGCCGGAGCCGGTGTACGACAAAAACGGCAAGGAAATTACCCCGCCCCGAGCCCCGATACCGGCCCGGCCGGTATTTACCGCCTTCGACCTTGAAACGACGGGCCTCGAAAAGACCCGGGACCGCATCGTCGAAATCGGGGCGGTAAAATTCGACGCAATGGGTGTTATCGCCCGCTTCAACGTCCTCATCAACCCCGGCATCCCCATGCCCCCCGAAGCCGGCCGCGTCAACGGCATCAGCGACGAGATGCTGGCAGACAAGCCGCCCATCGAAGAGGTCATGGGTGATTTTGTCGATTTTGTGGGAGACAGCATCCTCATCGCGCACAACGCGCCCTTCGACACGGGCTTCGTCAACGAAGCCCTTTCCATCCTGCACCGTCAAGTGGCAGAGGATCCGAGCCAGATGTCACTATTGGGGGGAAGCGGGGCTGATGATGCGCCCGGCGGCACCGGCGGCGATAACGCCGACGGCACTGACGGCGCCGTCACTGGAGGCCGGGAGCGAAAACGTCGCTGGCGAGCCCCCTGGCCCGCCCTGCCAAACCGTATAGTCGACACGCGCATTCTCGCCAAGGAGAGCTTTCCCAACCGCCCCAACTACAAGCTGCAGGACCTCGCGTCCTGGCTGGGCATTGAGGCGATTGCCGCGCACCGTGCCGAAGACGACGCACGCGTCTGCATGGACCTCTTCGTCAAATGCGTCGAAGCGATCAAATCCCGTCGTGGTACTCCGTAAGCTGGCGCACTGAGCGCAGCTTCATGATGGCTTTCTCCTGGATCTGGCGGACACGCTCGCGGGTAATGCCCAGCATCTTGCCCGTCTCCTCGAGGGTGAGGGGGCCTTCGCCGGTAAGCCCGTAACGCATCTGGATGATCTTCTGCTCGCGCTCTGGCAGCTGCAGGAGAACGTCGGTGAGGGTGTCCGTAAGGGCCATGGAGAAGACGGCCTCGGAGGGCTCTTCGAGGGTCTCGTCGCGGATAAGATCGGCAAGGCGGGTCACATTGTCGTCATCGACCGTGGTGTCCAGACTCGTCGTCTCCTGCGAGAGCTTCATGATCTCCTTGACCTTTTGGACCGTCAGGCCCAGGTACTCGGAGAGCTCGTCGGCAGTGGGATCGCGCCCAAAATCCTGGGTGAGCTGTTTTGCAACGAAGTAGCACTTTTTGATGGTATTGAGCATGTGGATGGGGATGCGGATGACCCTCCCCTTGTCTGCCAGGCTCTTGATAATGGCCTGCCGTATCCACCAAGTCCCGTAGGTCGAGAAGCGGCAGCCCCTCGTGTAATCGAAACGCTCGACCGCCTCGATAAGGCCGATATTCCCCTCGTCGATAAGGTCCAGCAGCGAGAGTCCCCGGTGTTGGTAGTTCTTGGCGATGGAGACGACCAGACGCAGGTTGGCGTTGATCATCCGGTTTTTACAGGCCAAAAGCTGGGCTGCAAGGCGCTCGCGTTCTTTGGATACCAGGGCATCTGTCGTTTCGCGATCGTGATCCCGCTCGAAAACAGAAAGTTCTTCGCGCAGGTTGACTATCTGGGCCCCCAAAGCCTGCTCATCTTCCACCGTAAGCAGTGAAAAACGGGAAATCTGCTTGAGGTACAGGGCCAAGGGATCTGTCTCGCGGGGTGCCTTGGACGCCTTCGCCTTGGCCCGTGCCCTGGATCTGGATGCCACAGGTCGTTTGACAGAGGCCTTTTTGGCACTCCTGCCACCCGAAGAGGGAACAGAGAGCGCCACATCCGCCTTGGAGAGGGGGATATCCCCCCGCTCCGTATCGACCAAGCCGTGAAAAGCACTGTCAAAGCCGCATTCTGCCCCGGTAATCGCCAGACATTCTGCAATCAAAGTCCACCCCTCTTTCATAATAACGGTTTCTCACGAACCGAAACCGGTCCGGTTTCGGGCTGTTCAGGTTTGAAAGTATAGACAGCGTACAGAACAATGCAAATTTTTCCTGAATTTTTCACAAAATACCCGGTGCTTTTGCAGGGTCGACCGCTTTGTCGCCTTTGTACACCAGAAAATAGAGCTGCGCTCGGCCGGAGAGCTTGTCGACCCCCAAGGTTCCCAGGGGAGCGGCCCGCAGAACCCGGTCTCCCTCCCGTACAGCCAGGGCTTCGCAGCCCCCATAGACGTACAGATACCCGTTATCTCCCCGCACAATGACCACGAGTCCAAAGCCCCGATAGGGCCCTGCGCTCACCACCGTCCCGCTACTGGCACAGAGTATCGATTCCGACCGCGTCCCTTCGACAAGGACCCCGGGCAGCTTTCCCTCGAGGGACTTGACCGCACGGGCCTTTACCGGCCAGGAGAGTCCCTTGGAAGCATTTTTTTCGGCCAGAGGGCGCGGATCAACAAGCGGGGCAGGGCTGGTAAGCGGAGTATCTTTTGCATCTTTTGAAGCAGGGGAAGCACTCCCGGCGCTGACGGGGGCCGGCACGAGAATGCGCTCGCCCAGTTTGAGCGGGTCCGATGCCGACCGCGCATTGCGTTCACAGAGCGCCGAAACCGTTGTATCAAAGCGACGGGCAATCCCGTAGAGGGTGTCCCCGGCCACCACGCGATAGCGGATCCAGGAGCGCTCAGCCTCGGGCTTTGAGGGATTCGCCGCAACGGGGGAGGAAGACGCCGACCCCACAGGGGTATCAGCCTTGACTCCCGGGATGCGTATCTTCTGGCCAACCCGCAGCCGGGTTACATCCTGTATCTTGTTTAACGCGATGATATCGGTGTATTTCACCCCGTATTCACGGGCCAATCCATAGAGGGTTTCGCCCTTTTTGAGCACGTGAACACGCTCTGCACCGGCGGCGAGGGCAAGAGAAAAGAGGGTGAAGAGACAGATTGCGAGCAGGGGCTTCTTCATTCTTTTCAATTTATCGGATAGTGTGGCGATACGCTCAAGTCAATCATGCATACAAAGAGAGAGTCCGCTTCATGAAGAGCCGTCATACACACGGGGAACACAGGGTTGCCTGGCGCGTTTCCGTCCCCGCCGGCCTCGCCGGTTTCGCGGCAGAACTCGCCCGGAGGGACTACGGCAAAGACCGTAAAACAGATGAAGTCCTGTTCGATGAAAGCAGCGTCACCTTTGGCGCCCCCCTCAATCTTTCGGCCCCACCACCCTGGGCGAGTGCCGCGGCTGTCGTCATTGCCGCCACAGAGCACCGCCCGAACCTCGAAACCGCTGCTGGCGGCTTTACCCGTAGCCTCTCCCACCCCGAGACCGAAACAGGGGCCAAAACCCTCGCCGCCATAGTCGCTTTGAGCGCCCGAAACGGGACACGAACACAGACCTTTGCCCTGCGCTCCTTTTTGGAGGGGAGTCCCGCAGCCCTCGATCCGGCGGCCAGGGGCCGCCTCGAAGAGGCCATACGCGCCATAACGGGCCTGCGCCCCGATTCCCGCAGTCCGGCCTTCGAGTTCCAGCTGGCCCTGCGCGCGGACCACTCCGCCGCCCTCCTGTGGAACCGCTTCCCCTCGCAGACCGGGCGCGGCGAGGCCGGGGCCCTCCCCTCCTCCACCGCCCGCCTGCTCGTGGAGCTCTCGCAGCCGCAAGCTGGCGACATCTTCCTCGACCCCTTTTGCGGCTCGGGGGCCATCCCTCTGGAGCGGGCACGACTGCCGTACAAGATGATCTTCGCGGGCGACCGGGAAGAGGCCGAGGTGGCGCGGGTCAAGGCGGTCCTCGCGGAGCCCCGCATGGCAAAACGGCGCAAGACCATCTTTCCGAAAGTGCTTGATGCACGCGACCTGTCCCGCTTCGAAGACGCGTTCTTTACCGCCATCGTTACCGACCCGCCCTGGGGCCGCCACGAAAAGCTCGACGATGCGACACTCGAAGAGCTCTACGGCCGCTTCCTGGCCGAAGCCGCCCGCACCCTCGCGCCGGGGGGCCGCCTCGTCCTCCTTTGCGGCCGCAGTGGACCAATTGCGGATGGGACTATCAGTATTGATACCGATTTCGAAACCGATGCGCGTTACGAGGTGCTTGTAAGCGGCCAAAAGGCGCTGGTCCTCTGCCTTGTACGCCGATAGCCCTTCGCGCTAATATATCGATGAAAAAAGGAGGCAGCATGCCCACACTCCAATCGGAAACCAGTACCGGCGGCCGCATGATGGCCGGCGCCCGCTCCCTGTGGCGGGCCAACGGGATGAAGGAAACCCACTTCGGCAAGCCCATCATCGCCATTGCAAACAGCTTTACCCAATTCGTACCCGGCCACGTCCACCTCCACGAGATTGGCCAGAAGGTGAAGGCCCTCATCGAGAAGCGGGGCTTCTTCGCTGCAGAATTCAACACCATCGCCATCGACGACGGCATCGCCATGGGCCACGCGGGCATGCTCTACAGCCTGCCCTCCCGCGACCTCATCGCCGACAGCGTCGAGTACATGGTGGGCGCCCACCGCGCAGATGCCCTCATCTGCATTTCCAACTGCGACAAGATCACCCCCGGCATGCTGATGGCCGCCATGCGCCTCAACATCCCCACGATCTTTGTTTCCGGCGGGCCCATGGAGGCCGGTTCGGCCAAGGGGATCGACCACAAGCTCGACCTGATCGACGCCATGGTCATGGCCGCCGACGAGGCAGTGAGCGACGAGACCCTCTGCGAGGTCGAGAGCAACGCCTGTCCCACCTGTGGGTCCTGCTCGGGGATGTTCACCGCGAACTCGATGAACTGCCTGAACGAGGCCCTGGGTCTCGCCCTCCCCGGCAACGGCACCGTCGTCGCCACCCACGCAAGCCGTATGAAGCTCTTCGAGCGCGCAGCAGAGCGCATCTGCGATATGGCAGAGGAGTACTACGCCACGGGTAACGAGCGGCTCCTGCCCCGCGGTATCGCCACCAAGGCGGCCTTCATGAACGCCATGAGCCTGGACATTGCCATGGGCGGGAGCACCAACACGGTTCTTCACCTCCTGGCCATTGCCCGCGAGGCGGAGGTCGGCTTTACCATGGCCGATATCGACGCCCTCTCGCGTACGGTCCCCTGCCTTTCGAAGGTGGCCCCCAACACGACCAAGTACCACATCGAGGATGTACACCGCGCGGGCGGCATCATGGGCATCCTTGCCGAGCTCGACCGCGCCGGCCTCCTCGATTCGACGGTCTCGCGTGTCGACTACCCCAGCCTCAAGGAGGCCCTTGAGCGTTTCGACATCATGGGCCAGGGGAAGGGCGACGAGAAACTGGGCACGGCCGATGAATGGTACCGTGCGGCCCCCGGCGGCGGGCGAAACCTCGTCATGGGCAGCCAGATCGCCCGCTACAAGGAGCTCGACCGCGACCGCGCCAACGGGTGCATACGCTCGGCCGAACACGCCTACTACAAGGACGGGGGCCTCGCGGTCCTCTTCGGGAACATCGCGCGCAACGGCTCCATCGTCAAGACCGCCGGCGTCGACGCCGAACTCTTCCACTTCGAGGGCGAGGCCATCGTCTTCGAGAGCCAGGAGGACGCCGTCGCCGGCATCCTCGCAGGCAAAGTGCGGGCCGGCCACATCGTCGTTATCCGCTACGAGGGGCCCAAGGGCGGCCCCGGCATGCAGGAGATGCTCTACCCCACGAGCTACCTCAAGAGCAAGAAGCTGGGCAAGGCCTGCGCCCTCATCACCGATGGCAGGTTCTCCGGCGGTACGAGCGGCCTCTCGATAGGCCACGTGAGCCCGGAAGCCGCAAGCGGCGGCGAGATCGGCCTTGTCGAGTCCGGCGACCGCATCGTCATCGATATCCCCGCGCGCAAACTGGAACTCGCGGTCGACAGCGCAAGCCTCGAAAAGCGCCGCACGGCCCAGATCGCCCGCGGGGCCGCCGCCTGGAAGCCCGTCTCCCGCGACCGCAAGGTGAGCCGGGCCCTGCGCGCCTACGCCCTCTTTGCCGAGAGCGCCGACAAGGGCGCCGTTCGCCGTCTGCCTGGCGAATAGCCAGGTACGCCCGACGAATAGCCGGAGGCGCACAGGGCCGCGGCGGCGTGCCGCCGCGGCCCTGTGCGAACAGCATAAAAAAACCGCCCCTAAAGGGCGGTTTTTTTCTTGGCGCGGAGTAGAACTATCAGCCTAAAAACTCAATTCCAAGTCTTCCTCATCAAAGGGAGCCGCGGGCGCAGGAGGCTCGATCGAAAGGAGGGTTACGGTAAAAATAAGGGTCGCGTTGGGAGGAATGACATTTCCCGCTCCCTGCTCGCCATAGGCAATTGAGGAAGGAAGGTAGAGTTTGTAGGTGCTGCCGATATTCATCAACTGCAAGCCCTCGGACCAACCGGGTATAACCTGATCAAGCGGGAAGGAGACCGGTTCACCGCGCTCAATGGATGAATCAAATACCGTCCCGTCAATGAGGGTCCCTTCGTAGTCGACCTTTACCACATCACTGATAGCGGGCTTGACACCCGATCCCTGGGTAAGCACTTCATACTGAAGCCCACTGGCCGTCGTGGTAATCCCAGCCTTCTTGCCATTTTCCGCAAGGAAGGCCTCTCCCTTGGCGGCCTCTTCGGCGGCCTTCTTGTTCATGACACTGTAGAGCGCCATTTGAATCGTGGAATCTGCCTCTTGGGGCGTAACCTCGGTCTCTTTTCCAGCCAGGATCTCGGACAAGCCCTTGCGAAAAGCGTCTACATCAATTTCCAAACCGGTTTCGGCGATGGAAGCACCAATGGCAACGCCAAAGGCATAGGAGACTTCCTTCTTGTCGTAGTCGGTTGCAGCAGCTCCATCTTCGGTGTTTTCAGCTTTATCGTTACAGGAGAAAAACAGCGTGGCAGAGACGAGAAGGGCCATCAGGGCCCAAGGAGAACGGAATGTCTTCTTCATACAGCTTCCAGATTTCGAAGGTTTCGACCGTCGGCCGCCCCTGAACCAGGGGCCTGCCAAACGGCAGGAGCCCACAGCATAGAACGTCGGATGGAAAACTGCAAGCGTCGGGGCGCGCCCTTACGTCTGTTCGGCATTGAGGAAGCGACGCGATGCCAGTATTTCACGCCCCTCAAAAGAACCCTCTCGCACAAAGAGATCCTCGAGGGCTGGCGGCACGGCCTCGATTGCGTCGACAGACAGGGTGATTTTCCCGGCTTCGGCACGCTTGGCCCCCAAGTGAAAGATAAAGTTTACCGACTCGTTTACGAGTGACGCAGTAGCCCCCGGAGGCACAAAGGGGAGCTCCCCCCGATGGATTGCACACACAAGGGGAAAGGCTACCGGCAGGGAAAAGCGCTCTATCGCAATGAGGGGCACATCCAAAAGAAGGCGCAAAAGGGCTTCAATCATACAAACGGGTCGCACCCCTTCGACCGGTACGAGGTACAAAAGACTCCCCTCGCTCTGCATCCACAAAAGGGGATCGCAGGCCGCGAGGCGTTCCCGTATTTGAGATTCAAGTCGACCCACCAAGGCATCGAATTGGACCTCGCCCAGACGCCGTCTGAGGCCCGCCTGGTCCAGTGGCGCGATGTACAGGAGATAAAAAGCCCGCTTCTCGCCCGCTTCGATTCGCTTCCACCCGGGAAAACGCCTTTTGGCATCGGCCCCGCCAGTTGTCTTCTTTGCCTTGACCTCGGCACTTCGCCTTCCGGCTTTCGAGGGGGAACGCCCTTGGGATGCATCACCGTGTGCTGCGAGCCATGCCAGTATTGTCTTCAAGCGCTTGGCCTGTATAGCCGCAAGCCCCGGATCCGCGCCAATGTAATCCACCGCACCGGCAAAAAAAGCCTGAGCGGGATCTCCATAGCGGCCGTCCAAATCCAAAAGCCCCCAATGACAGCCGTTCTCGCGACAACGCGTCGAAAAAGCCGCAAGGATCTCATCCTGTCTCTCTGCCAAGACATCTTCAAGATCCAGATACACCAGATCGCCGGGTTCAAAGGAGGCAGTCCAATCCGCCCCGGGACGCACCAGCTGAACAGGGATACGTTCTTGAGCCTTGGAAAGCCCTCGTGTTCGCGTCGTGAGAATGTGAATCATCACGCACCCTCCAACGCGGGCGTATACCGGCAAAACTTGTACCCACTTTGCTGAATATCGGCACCAAACTGATCCCGTACCGCACGGTCGACCGTAACCGACACATTGATCGATGCTGTAAGCGAGTCATTCGGTGTACAGGCGGACTCGAGCTCCACCAATTCGCGCACGGTTTCGTTCTTTTTGATTACACTCTGGTTCGATGAATAGCGTATGGGCCCCGCATGCGTTGCAATACGAACCCGTATGGGGTGGATGAGCGGATTCTGCAGGCGGTTATAGAAAAAGAGTTCGTGCAATATCTCCATACCGGCAAAGAGGGCAGAGCGTTCCTTGTCCGAAAAGAGAAAGGCGGCCATGCCGCCATCGCCCTCCCACAGCCAAATGCGCCCATGCCGCGAGATTACCGCTCGATCGACAATCTCCCGTACATCCGAGTAGGCCGTTTCGACCGCATCCTGTGTATTGCCTTTGACCAAGCCGGAATTATCAACGATATCCAGACGCAGAAGAACGATTTGCTTCTCCTCGCCCTCGACAAGACGCCCCCAATTGGGGCTTACCCGATTTACCGCGTGTTCCATAAACAAACCGCTACGCTGATCATAACAGTAGCCTTCGGCCGAGATAAATTTGGCGATGGCCGCGAGTCGCGGGATGGGATACTCCCGCCCCATGTACCCCTTGAGATCAACCGCAATCATCTCTTCGACGAGGGGCAGATAGAGCCCGGCCGCCGTCACATCGCGCATCACTCGTTCGGCAGCCATTTCACGGGTAATGGGGATGTTTTCCTGTATCCCCATACGCTGGTGGATATCATAATCTCCAAATACCCGCGAGGCTATATGTTGAATCATGGGAAAACCCAAAGCCTCCGAGAGAGCCTTGGAAGTCTGGGCAAAGAGGGCGCTACGTACTTTCATGACGGGCGTAATGGTAGCGTGAATGGGCAAAAAAGCCAACTGGTGATCCCGTTTTATAGTGGATCACTTTCAAAGCGGCTATTGAACAAACAAAAAGGCCTCCCACCAAAGTGGAAGGCCTTTTGGGCAATACTGGAATCGAACCAGTGACCCCAAGCGTGTCATGCTTGTACTCTAACCAACTGAGCTAATTGCCCGATGGTCACTTTATACCAAAAAGCGAGCCGACATGTCAACATGCAAGAGGCAAAATGTATTGCCACGAATTGAACAGTATCGAAAATGCCACCCGGTCTTTCCCAAAGCGACAAATACGTCTTAAGACTTTCCCAACACCTGCGAAATGCGCTCGAGAACTTTCTTGCGATCCAGCGGTTTGACGATGTAGTTCTTCGCGCCCAAAAGCAAAGACTTTTTGACAAGGTCTTGTTTCCCAAGGGCACTGATCATGACCACTCTGGCATTCTTGTCAAAATTGATAATGTTCTCGAGAGCAGATATACCATCCATTTTGGGCATGGTGATATCCATGGTAACAAGGTCAATATTGGGATAGAGCTCCTTGTACTTCTCGACGCCAACTTCTCCATCGGGAGCAGTTGCAACAACCTCATAACCTTCGGAAGTCAATATCTGCCCGATTTGCTTTGCGACGAACATGGAATCGTCGACGACAAGGACACGGTACGAGGTTCCGTCGTCCTTTTTACCGTCCGGGTCACGCTCATTTATTGACGGATAATCCTGTTTCGTCTTCATTGCGTCCCCTTCCCCTACGCCCGCTCGCGTATGGCAACATTGATCTCGATCTTTCCCTGGGGAAGCTCCATCGGAACAATGAGTGCTTCCACCTCATGGTCAGAGACCTCCATGTTGTCTCCGGTAAAAAGAGCTGGTGGAGTCAAGTCAAATTTGAAACCCAAGTCATGCAACTTGGTTACCGCCTGTGCCGTAATCATGTTGGCCAATTCGGTGATGGTCGCCTTTGCCAGTTCATCGAGAGTGGCGAGCTTCTCGCCATTCATGGCAGAGGCAATATCAAGGGCCGTCTGACGCGACATATCAAAAAGAACACGCCCTTCTACATCACCGGCCAGACCAACGAGAGCGGCGACACCCAAAACCGGCATGGTGGTGGCCTTAAGGTAGAGGTCTCCCCGGCGCACATCCGCCACAAGCACCTCCTTGAGAACATTGAAGGCGGCTTCGACAAAGGGGTTTATGTATTCAACACGCATGATTCACTCCTGTATGGTTTTTATTCGGCCGGCACCAGGGCCGAAATCGTATCGGTACCGACGAAGCGCCACTCTTGCTCCCCCGTCGGTCGCTCGTTCGCTCCCAGTACTATCATACCCCGATTTTTAAGTTTTTCGGAGAAGTCCTCGAATACACGGGCCTGTTCGTTTCTTCCAAGGAAAGAGAGCAAGTCACGGGCCACAATAAAATCGAGCTCGGGGAAGGGGTTCGCGTTGAGCACGTCGTGGTACTCGAAGAGGACCGAATCCCGTATGCTCTGGTCGAACGAATAGGCCGTCTTTCCCTTGACCATGAACCCACGGCAGTACTCGGGGATATCCTCGAGTTCGAAGACCATGTTCGGGGCATTCGAAATGGCCAGGAGGTCGTTGTCATTGGCCCAGATCTTTATGTGGGCATCGGGATAGCGTTTGCGCAGGATACAGGCCAAAGACCAGGTCTCGTAGCCCTTGCCGCAGCCGGGGTTCCACACGTGAATGTTCTTCGAGGGGGTATCCGGCAAGAGGGCCATGAAAGCCTCTGCATAATCGTCGGTCCAAAACTGCTGTGAACAGGGCGAATAGAAGGTCGAGAGGAACTCTTCCGCTTCCTCAAGGTTCTTTACCTGAAGATCTGCCCCCTTGCGATTCCGGCTCCATTCGGCGAAACGGGCGGCAACCCACTCTTCATTGAGGCTGCTCGTGGCAAAGCGTTTGAGGGCGAAGAGGGATTCCTTGACGAACTGGAGTTCGGCAGCCCCTGCGCTGTAATCGGTGACGACCTCCCGTTCAACGGGGGCGTCTTCCTCGGCCGAGAGAACACTGGCAGGAGCCAGGGGGACATAGTTTGAACCGGGAAGCTCAGACATGATCTTGGACTTTTCTTCTTCGCGCTGGGCAAAGATGCGTTCAACATCGAGGATGATGTAAAGGCGCTGGGTACTCTCGACCACGCCGCGAATGTATTTGATGTTGATATCCCCAAAAATGGGGTGTGGGGGCTGAATGGTAGAAGAATTGATTCCGACCACCTTGTCGATATTGTCGACAATGACCCCGAAGATATGATCATCCACCCGCAGAATGAGCATGCTCTCGAGACTTTCCTCGCCCTTTTTTTCGGCCGGCAAGTGAAAGAACACCCGCAAATCGATAACAGGAATGATATCACCACGCAGATTGTAGACCCCGCGCAAGAAGGGAGCGGCATTGGGGACGAAGGTGAATTTGCCCGCCTTTGCAATCTCCTTGACATTCATGATATCGATGCCGTACTCCTTCCCGGCGAGGGAAAAAGTTACCATCTTGAAGTCGACAATATCGGTACGCTCCTTGCGTTCTTCGGGGGCGGTACCGGTGAGTGTTTGATCGGCAATGACAGCCATGCTTCCCCCTAGCGTATGGTCGCTTCGCGACGACGACGATCTTCCATTTCCTTCTTGAGCCCCAGCTCGAGCAATTGGCTCACGTCAATGATGAGCGATACCGAACCGTCTCCCAGTATGGATGCACCGGCAATACCCGGTGAATTGGTAAACTGGTCACGCAGCGGCTTTATGACAACGTCCTCCTCTCCAATGAGAGAATCCACCATGAGCCCGACCTTTTTTTCGGACGTACCAACAATAACGACAAAGTTGTACTCTGTCTGCTCGGCATTGCGTATTCCGAAGAGCCGATTGAGACGCAGGAGGGAAATGACATCATTACGGACGTTGAAGACTTCATAATTGTCTATCATCATGATGTCTGTGGGTTTGATACGGTGACTCTCGATAACCGAGGTAATCGGAATCGAGTAAATCTCGCTGCCAACCCGCACCAAAAGGCCCTGGATAATGGCCAGCGTAAGCGGCAATTTGATGGTGAACTTGGTCCCCACGCCCCGCTCGCTGGACACCGTAACGGTTCCATTGAGCTTTTCTATCTGGCGGCGCACCACGTCGAGCCCCACCCCGCGCCCGGAGATATTGGTGATGGTCTCGGCCGTGGAAAAGCCCGGTTCAAAGATGAGGTTGAAGGCCTCGACATCGGTAAGGGCCTTGTTGGGGTGAACGAGGCCGCGCTCTACGGCACGGGCCTTTACCGCCTCGACATCGATCCCCTTGCCGTCATCCTTTACCTCGATAATGATCATGTTGCCTTCGTTGGAGGCCTTGAGAAGTATGGTCCCGTCGGGGTCCTTGCCGGCTTCCGCACGATCTTCGGGCGATTCGATACCGTGGTCGACCGAGTTGCGCACCGAGTGCATGATGGGATCGAGGAGATCCTCGATAACCGATTTGTCCAGCTCGGTATCCTCTCCCTCAATTACGAGGTTGACGTGCTTGTTGAGGTTTTTCGAGAGGTCACGCACAAGGCGGGGGAAACGACTGAATATTTGGCTGATGGGCACCATGCGAATGCGCATGACGCCTTCTTGAAGCTCGCCGGTTATGCGCCCGAGATTCTGTGCGGTCGAGCGGAACTTGGCCACATTGACCTTGAGCGAGGACTCGAAGGGATCGAAAAGGTTGAAGATATCCCCGTAGCGGGCGTTGATTTCCTTGCGCACATCCTTGATTGAGGCACCCTTCGAAACGCTCTCGATGAAGTCGGGAAGGACGTCGAAGAGATCCTTTACCTTCTCGCGGAAAGTCGATTCGGCACCCTGCAGCTGGTTGAGGAGGTCTGCAAACTGGGTGGACACTTGGTTGAAGGTGGCCTTGGTGATAACCGTCTCCGACACGAGGTTGAGGAGGTTATCGATACGCTTGGAGTCAACCCGCAGGATTGAGCCGGCATCGCGGCCGGCCTTCTTGGCCTCGTTCTCCTTGTGGGCCTTGGCGGCCTCGTCCTCTTCACTTGCCTCGTGGAGGGCCTCGTTCAAGGCCTCCAGGTTAGCGGGAGCGCCGTTCCCGGCAGTGGCGGAAGCAGCGGGAGAAGGCGCTGAGGGCGTCTTGGGAGCTGCAGCAGCCGACGCTTTGGGAGGAGCGGCAACGGGAGCTGCCGCCGCAGTCTTGGTAACAGGCGCCTCGACAGGGGCATCAAGCGGCGATATATCCGCATCCAGGACAACATCCGGAATAATGACCAGGCGTCGCAGGTCTGCCACCGGCCGGGTGCTGGCAATGTAATACTCGACTTGAGCGTAATAAGTATCCTCGTAGAGGAGCTCGAAATCCGGGATGGTTTTGAGTATGGACCCCGCTTCCTTGAGGGAGGCATACACCTGGATACCCCCGACAGTATTCATGAGATTGTCTTCGTTGAAACGCGCGATCACCCGATAGACGGTGCTCCCGTGGGGAGCCGCCTGCTTGAGTTCAAGGACATCATACTCCGACAAGCCGGCCGTAGCACCGCCACTCTTTGGAGTTGCCTGCTTCTTTGGGGCCACCACGGGCATGGACGCCTTGGAGGCCGCCTTGGAGGCCGCCGCTGAGGGCAAGAGGGCCGACAGGCGGCCTTCCACTCCGGAGATATCCCCTTCGTGGACCAAGCCTTCCATCCGGGCCTGAAGCATGGCCTTGATGATGTCTATGGCCGCCAGAAGTATGTCCACAACCGATTCGTCGACCTGCAGGAGGTCGGAACGAATGGCATCAAAGACGTCTTCG
Source organism: uncultured Spirochaetales bacterium (assembly GCA_964541755.1). Taxonomy (GTDB): domain Bacteria; phylum Spirochaetota; class Spirochaetia; order Treponematales; family Breznakiellaceae; genus CAZIRF01. The sequence continues at coordinate 46,713 of CAZIRF010000004.1, forward strand.
ACGAGATGGGTGAAATGGGCCAACTCCCCCATCTCGACGGTAGCGGCCCCACCCTTGAGGGTGTGCGCAGCCCTGAATATCTCGTCCACCGCATCACGGTTTCCCGCTTCGGCTTCGAGGACGAGGATATTCTGCTCAAGGCTGTCAACCTGGGACTGGGCCTCGCTGAAGAAATCCTTCAACAGCTCTTCATTATTAGGATCAAGATAGTCGCTCATTTCGATAGTAATGTTTATACACAATCAAGCTTCCGTCAAGTCCGGACACCTTTTTTCCCCAAGTGGCTGGAAGGGGTCGAGTTCACGGGGTATAGTATGAAGGAATACTGCCGATAATTACGGACAGGGAGCACTATGAATATGGAAAACAACCGAAATATACTCTCGCGACACCGCCCCGCGAATAAAAAGACGGCATTTTGGACTGCCGGTCTTCTCGCCATGGCTGTCGCCCTGCCCGTTTCCGCCCTCGATGTACGCATACCACAACTGGAACTTTCCACCGTGGGAGCCTCCACCGAAGACTCTTTCGCCCTCTCTTCGAGCGCCATTGCGCGCATCGCCTTTACCGGCGGCCCCAAATTCGGGGGAACGATAGAACTGGGAGCGAGCGCAGATCAACTGGAAGATTATCTGCGGGAGGGCACACCACTGCCCCTGTCCATGGGCCTTTTATCCTTTACCGCCTACCGGCTGGGGAATCTTCCCCTGGACATCAGCTGGTTTCTGGGGGCCGGGGATGCCTTCTGTAATGGCGACAGCTTCTCGACTTGGTTCGAAGACGCCCCTGCCGGCAGTGATTACCGCGGCATCCAGTACTTCCCGAACGGCATAAACGGGGACAGCACACTTCAATACGACGGTATACACCGTACGAGTGGCACCGGTCTTCGTGTCGCCCTCAATCACAGCCGCAGCACGCTTACCGCCTTCTATTTATACCAGGACATGGACCTCGCCAGGGCAGAGAACGACGGCGATGGCGAAATCGGTACCATTGACGACCTCATCATGAACTCCGGCTTCTGGTCGGGAGATATCCGCTTCCTGTATAACAGCAACAACGTCAAATTCGAGGCCTTTACTGGAGTAAGCTTCCCCATGGCCGGCGCCGGGACTTGGCGTGGAGGCCTCCTCGCCTTCATCTCGACCGGAACCGGGGCAGACTTCCTCTTGCAGGCAGGTATCCCGCGCTGGAACAGCAATGTGGCAATCGACATCGACAATTTCTTCTTCCTCTTCGAGCCCCGCATTGCCATGGGGCCGACCTCTTTGCACATCACCCTCTTCTATCACCCCTATTGGTACCGCCAACAGGTGACCGGTGACCAGGCCGCGACCGACCTCAACCTGCGTTTCACCATCGGGGGCATACAGCGCTCCCTCATGGAGGGGGGACTGGAGACGACAATACTCTTCCGCGGCCAGAGCGGCGGCGAAGGACCTATCGGCATATCGATCAATCCCTTCTTCAGCTTCCTGCACAGCGGGGTGCGCTGGGACCTCAAGGCCATGGTTGACCCCTTTATGTTCTCGGACATCACAAAGGTGCTGAGCGCCTATGTGGGCGTACGGACGGCCTTCTGATGAAACGGATTTTTTGCCTCCTGGCACTTGGCGCTGGCATTGCCATCAGTCTGTATTCCCTCGAAATTGACAGCGAGATGGGCTGGGACAATGCCCGTTTCGACAGAGACAGGACGACCAGCTTGGCCAGTGACGAGGCCTTTGTTCCGCAAGGGGCCCTCTATTGGTCGATTGATCTCAAGGAAAATGTGGGAGAAAACTTTCGCATACGCTTTGGCTACGACCGGGGAGCCCTGCTTCGCGACCGCATCGAGACGGCCTTCGGAGTGGAGTATGACATCTTCAGTGTCTACGCGGGCCCCTTTTTCGCCCCCTTCGTAAGCCCGGAGAAACCCCTCGGATCGGGCCTGACGACCGAGCTCAAGTTGCGCCTGCCCGGCATTCTCTTTGTATCCCTGCGCAACGACACGTCATTGGGGTCGGGACTCACCCTTACCGGGGATTTCTATCAAGCCAATTCCGTTCTGGAAGCGGGATTCTGGGTACCGAATGTCATAATTTCCGCCAGGGTAAGCCTGGAAGAGTTCATTGACAAACTGAACGCAAGCGACATTGCAAACGATAGGCGCATACGCTACGAATTTGTCACAAACTTCCATAAAAAGAATGTTCCCTATACCATCGAACTTCGACTGGGCTACCAGGAATCGTCCCGCTCCTTGAGTATTGCCGGTGTGGAAAGTGCAGACATCCTCCACACCCTCCTCACCGCCCTCAAGCTGAGCGCACAGGTACACCGCAAGGCACAAGTGCACCTGGGAGGGGAGTTCTACCCGGTTACGTGGACGAATGGGGGCATGCTCCCGCCAGCCGCATCCACACCGCTCTTTACTGTTTCCGGGGGGCTCCAGCTCTCCCTGCCCAGCATTGTAAAGCAATCGGCCACTAGGGCCGATTGAGGTAAAACACCCGAATTTCCTAGGAAATACGCCGGATATCGGGGCCATCCGGCCCCGGCGAGACCACCCAGCGGCCCGGATCGGGCTGCGCTTCGGCAGCCCAGGCCTCGAGGTCGAGGGCCTCCTCGCTTGAGACTTCTTCTAAATCGTACTGTGTATCGATACGCGTCTCGAGACCCTCTGCCAAGGCGCGGGCGCAGGCCCCGTGGAAACGGACCAGGTCCCAAACGGCCGGAAGGATCCAGTCGAGTTTGGCTTGGGTATAGACTTCGTCTATCCAGGCGAGCTGGAGCCGTTCGATGGCCACCGGGTCGGCCGTTTCGGGACTGCCGAACCCGGCAGCACGCGGCGCCGTATCGAGAGCCGAGCCGACAAAACGCGCGAAGCCCTCGAGGAAGGCGACCGGTTTTAGACCCAAAGGATTGAGTATCTGGAGGAACCAGGGGACGGCCCGCCCCTTGTTGTAAAAGACATCCACCGCCTTCGATAAAAGGGCGGCGGAGGCGAGGTCCGCCGGCGAAAAGCCGCGGGTCGAACGAAGCAGATAGGGGGGCTCTGAATCGGCCTCGAGGCCCAGTTCGGCGGCCTGTTCGTGAAGGGCCGTCCCGGGCAGAAGGGCCAGGGGGAAGATGTCGAGGTTGTTGGGCCAGAGGCCAAGGGCCCAGTCCACGCTCTTGCGAAAGCCCGCGAGGCTGTCTTCGGGGAGGCCGTACATGAGATCGAGGCCGAATATGCAGCCCTCCTCGTTGAGCAGGGCGATCTTCGAGGCGAAGGGCCCGGCCTTGAAGGGCCGGTTGATGGCAGCGCAGACCGCCTCGCTTGCGCTCTGAAGGCCTATTTGCAGGGAGGCCCCCAGGCGGGCGAAACGGCGGGCCTGGGCGCGGGTGAGCTGTTCTGCGCGCACCTCGAAGTGCCAGTGTATGGGCGTGGCGCCGGGCTTTGCTGCCTGCGCAAGGAGCTGGTCGAGAATGCGTATGGCCCGCTCGCCGTCTGCATTAAAAGAAGGATCGAGGACAAAGACCGATGATACTCCCGAGGAAGCGATGAGCTCGAGTTCCGCGGCGAGGCGCTCGTCGGGCAGACGGCGCAGGCGCCGCGTCCCCCGCGACTCGTAGCAGTATGAACAGGCCCAGGGGCAGCCGCGGGCGAGCTCCCAGAGGATACAGTCGCGCCCGGCCATGTCGAGGCTGCCATCGAGCCAGGGCGAGACGAGTTCGCCACCGTCGAGGGGGGCCGGGGAGAGTATGGCCGGGATGGGCTGTGCCCCCCCGCCGGGGGAAGCGCTTTCTTCGCCCGCCATCCAGGCGGCAAGATCACCGGCAGCACCCTCCCCTTCGCCACGCACGACAAGATCGAAGGGGCCGCCGCCGTCAATACCTTCATAAGCCTGCAGGGCGAGCCCCTGCGGCCGGGCACTCGCATCGGGGCCGCCGCAAAAGAGGCGCAGGGCCGGGCGCATCTCGCGAAGGAGCTGCGCGAGAGCGATCGAGGCTTTCCGGTTCCACAGGTAGAGGGAGATACCCAAAATATCCGGCTTGTCTTCCAGAATGCGCGCGGCGAGGCGTTCGAGGGGCTCTTCGGGCCAGGCCTCGACCAGACGAGCGCGGGGCCCCCCTGCACGGGCGAGGGCTGCGGCGACACAGGCGGCTCCCAGGGGGAGGGCTTCGTCTGAGTGGGCGGCGTGAATGAGCAGAAGGGATACACGGGGGGATGCCATGGAGACATTCTGCCACAGGGACGGCACGCGCAGGAAGCCCCGGGGCTGGACAGAGCCATCAAGAGGACGTACCATCAAAAGACAATGCTCAGACACCTCAAGGCCCGTGTATTCAACTGGGCAATACGCATGCTCGGGACGACGACGAGCGCCGGGGGCCGCCCCGGCAAGAACAAAACATTCACCCGCAGCCTCAAAAACGCCTTCTGCGGCATCCTCTTCACCTTCCTCAACGAAAGGAACTTTCGCTTCGAATGCCTCATCGCCGTATTGGCCCTGGCCGCCGGCCTCATCCTGCAGATAGAGCGCCTGGAGTGGGCCCTCATCATCACCCATATCTTTCTCGTTCTCGCCCTCGAAATGAAGAACACCTCCCTCGAGCTCACCACCGATATCGCGGCCAAGGACTACGACTACAACGCCAAGGGCAGCAAGGACGCCTCCTCCGGGGCCGTCTTCCTCGCCTCCATAAGCGCGGCAATCAACGGACTGGTCATTTTTGTCCCGAAACTCGCCGCCCTCTGGGCGCGCATTGTGTCATAACGACACAGATACGCGGGTCATTTTGAGCCTGATGTTTCGCTTTGACCCGCCACTTTGCCATACCCGATAAACAGCCGCCCCTTGCGCGGCAGCCAACTATCAGCCTATATCTATACAAAGCAAACACATACACTTTTTTCACTTATTTTAACCATACTTGGCATGCCTCTTGCTTATATATTGGTGTCGGCCGAAAGGCCCCAAATGAACACCACTACCGCAAGGAGGACGATATGAACCTGATGCTTCGAAACAGAGACGTTGCCATGGATGCCTTCGAGGAACTCTCCCGCTTCTTCGACCTGGGCTGGGACAATGCGGGTCTCTATGACCACGCCATGTCTCCCACGGTCGATCTCGTGGAGACCGAAGACGGCTACACCCTTATGGCGGATCTGCCCGGGGTGGACAAGAAAGACCTCGAACTGAGCGTCGAGAACAATGTCCTTACCATCAAGGGCGAGAAGAAGACCGGGACGGAGGAAAAGAAGGAAAAACGCTTCTTCCGCCGCGAAACCTGGGCCGGGAGCTTCCGCCGGACCATTTCCCTGCCGGCTGCCGCCGATTCGACGAACGTGAACGCCCAGCTCAAAAACGGGGTACTCACGGTAACAATTGGCAAGCGCGAGGAACTCAAGCCCCGCCAGATCCCGGTAAAGGCATAAAGGAGGACGGTATGAACGACGTAAGCGTACGAGAGGAAAAGAAGCTTGAGCGCATCCAGCCCCCCTGCTCCATCTGCGAGGAAGAGGGCCAGGTACGGCTCCAGGTTGAAATGCCCGGTGTGGACAGGGATGGCATCACGGTGCGCGTCGAGAAGAACGAGCTCATCATCGAGGGGCATCCCTCCTTCGATGACCCGGCCGGGACCTGGCTCCTGCGCGAACGGCGCCGCGGCGATTTTTTCAAGCGTTTCATCATCGACGACACGATTGACCGCGACAGTGTCGACGCGCGTATCCAGGACGGGGTCCTGGAGCTCACCCTCCACACGAGGGAATCGGCAAAACCCCGGAAGATAGAGATAAAATAGGCTGATGAGCCTGGCGGGGCTGTTGCAAAAGTCTTGAGGGACTTTTGCAACAGCCTTTATTTGCACAGGGCGGGAGCCCGGCCCGGCCGGGGCTTTTTTGCGCCGGACACCCGGTCTTTTGGCTCCCGCCCCCTTTCTGCTATACTCCCTTTCATGCAGACCATCGACCTTGCAAGCCCCTTTGATGCACCGATATACCGGGTTCCCACCTGTCCATCTACCATGGCCATCCTGCGCGAATGCGCCGGGCGCGGCGCGCCGCATGGCAGTGCCGTCATTGCCGATGAGCAGACGGCCGGGCGCGGCCGCATTGCCGGACGCCGCTGGGAAAGCGGCCTGCCGGGTGAAAACCTCTCGATGAGCGTCCTCTGGGCAAACGGGGAGCCCCTTCCGGTGGCCCTCCCGCTGCGGGTCGGGCTCGCAGCCCTCCTCGCCGTCGAAGCCGCCTTCCCCTCCCTTTCGGGGAAGCTCGCCCTCAAGTGGCCCAACGACATCCTAGCCGGGGTCGGCGGCCTTGAAGGGGCGTTTCCACCATCCCCGGCCGAGCCCTTTCCCGGCTGGCGAAAGCTGTGCGGGATACTCTGCGAGGGGAGCTTCGACCGCGTGTTTATCGGTGTTGGCGCCAATCTGGGGACGACGTCCTTCGGGGGGGCGCTCGCGGCAAAGGCCTGTTCGGTACGTACGCTGCGGGAAGCCCTGGGCGAAACCGTCGCGGCTGACGGGGTGAGTCTGCAAAATGACAGGGACCGCCTCGCAAAGGCCCTCCTCGCCCAGCTTTTCCGCTGTCTGGGCCCCGGCTACCCCTGGGTACGTTCCGTCGAAGAGCGGCTCTGGAAGAAGGGGGAAGCAATTACGGTTGAAGAGGGCATGGCCGGGTCGGGGCGCTTCATCGAGGGGCGACTACTGGGTATCGCAAACGACGGATCCCTGCGCATGGAAGTGGACGGGAGGCCCCGCGCAGTCTCCTGCGGGGAGTTTTGCGAGCTGTAAAGGGCTTCCGTGGACGGTCCCCATCGGCAATCTTCTTTTGCGTCCGGGCCTTGCAGGAGCGGGGCCGGAAGGATACACTTGGGCCATCATGCTGGATTACCGATTCATTCGAGACAACGTAGACGCGGTCAAGGCCAACATCGCCAACCGCCACATGCAGGCAGACGCCGACGAAGTCGTGCGCCTCTTTGACCGCCGTACCGAGCTCGTGACGGCCCTCCAGGCCCTCCAACAGCGGCGCAACGCCAATGCCCAGTCCATGAAGGGCAAACTCGACAACGAGACCCGCCAGGGGCTCATTGAAGAGGGCAAGAAGATAAAGGAAGAGGTCTCCTCCGCAGAAGCCGAACTCGAGGCCGTCGAAAAGGCCCTCGATGTCGCCGGTCGAACCATCCCCAATATGGCCCACCCCGACGCCCCCGTGGGCAAAGAGGACAAGGACAACCTGGAGATCAAGAGGGTCGGGGAACCCACAAGCTTCTCCTTTGAGCCCAAGGACCACGTCCAACTGGGACAGGACCTCGACATACTCGACTTCGACAACGGGACCAAGGTGTCGGGCACCAAATTCTACTACCTCAAGAACGAGGGCGTCTTCCTCGACCTCGCCCTTACCCGCTACACCCTCGACATACTCAGCAAGAAGGGCTTTACCCCCTTCATCACCCCCGATATCGCTCGCGAGGAGATTCTCGAGGGTATCGGCTTCAACCCCCGCGGGGCCGAATCCAACATCTACACCATCGAAGGCGAGGGCACCTGCCTCGTCGGCACGGCCGAAATCACCCTGGGCGGCTACTACTCGAACACCATCATCCCCCGCGAGGAGCTTCCCTTGAAGCTCGCGGGCCTCTCGCACTGCTTCCGCCGCGAAGCGGGGGCTTCGGGGCAGTTCTCCAAGGGCCTGTACCGGGTTCACCAGTTCACAAAGCTCGAGATGTTCGCCTACTGCCTCCCGGAGGACAGTGACAAACTCCACGAGGAGCTGCGCGGCATCGAAGAGGAAATCTTCGCCGGTCTGGGGATTCCCTTCCGCGTCGTCGACACCTGTACCGGCGACCTGGGCGCCCCCGCATACCGCAAGTGGGACCTCGAGGCATGGATGCCCGGCCGGAACGGCGGCGAATGGGGCGAAGTGACCTCCACCTCGAACTGCACCGACTTCCAGGCCCGCCGCCTCAATATCAAGTACAAGGATGAGGACGGCAAGAACAAGTACGTGCACATGCTCAACGGGACGGCAATTGCCCTCTCGCGCGGCATCATCGCCGTATTGGAGAACTACCAGCAGGAAGACGGGAGCGTACGCATCCCCCCCGCCCTCGTTCCCTACTGCGGCTTCGACCTCATTCGCAAGAAATAAACCCCTGAATTTTACACAGAACGTGCCCATACCATCTGCGGGCGCCCACAAGGGGCGCCCGCTTCATTATTGAAACACTCCCACATGTTTGACGTACCGCCCTTGGTGGACTAGTATTTTATCAGTAGATCCCCGAGAAAATCTGTTTCGGGAGGTCTCAATGGAAGGGGAAACCGTGCATTGAGGCACCGTTTTTACACATCCACACCCGGGAGGCATCGATCAATGGAAGAAACAAATCAGTACCTTACCTTCACCCTGGAAGGCGAGCAATATGCGGTAAGCGTTCTTAAAGTACGTGAAGTACTCGAATACACCAAGATCACCAAGATCCCCCGTACGGCCGCCTACATGAAGGGCGTCATCAACCTGCGCGGAGCAGGGGTTCCCGTCATCGACCTGCGCACCAAATTCGGGATGGAAGAGCTGGGAAACACCAGCGGCACGAGCATCATCGTCATGGAGATAAGCGGTCAGGGCGAGGAGCTCGTCTTGGGCGCCCTGGCGGACAGCGTACAGGAAGTTATCGAAATGGAGCCCTCCCAAATCGAGAAGGCCCCGCGTTTCGGGACCCGCCTTTCTACCGAATTCATCCTGGGGATGGGCAAGAAGGACGACAAGTTCATCATCATCCTCGATATCGACAAGATATTTACCGCAGAAGAGGTGAACTTCCTCAACAAGGTGGAGGGATCTGCCGCGCCAAGTTCGGAGGAAGTCGCCGCCGAAGCCTGATCGGCCTCGCCACACATAAAGCCCCTGTGCTACCGATCCATGAGGGAAACGAGCCGCGCAGCCCGCAGGGCCACGGGGCCCCCTTCACGGCGAGCCTCTTCAAGGGCGCCCCTGTACACCCTCGAGAGCCCGCGCTCTGCACAGTCCAGTATTTCCCTGCGCAGAGCCTCGGAGGCCCGCGCCCAGAGGGCAGCGATATCACCGGACAGCTGTTGAGCCCCCAAGTCCCCGGCCGCGCGCAGGGCGGCCAACACAACGGCTTCGTCGCCATCGGCCAGACAGGGTCGCAAAAAGGCCGCTGCCGTTACCCGCGCGCTGTAACCAAGACGGCGTATGGCCCTAAGGCGCAGGGACGTATCGCCAGATTCTGCGGCAATTTTACCAAGGGAAAAGACATCGAGATCCGCCAAGGAGGCGTCACCGGATTCGGCCGCGATGAGTTCAAGGGCACGATAGGCCGCCAGAATATCGGCAAAGCGCCGCGTCGTCGCCCCGTTACCACTTGAATCGGGGTGATACTTTCGCGAAAGAAAACGAAACGCGTCTTTGACCTCGGCCTTTGACGCCCCCTCCTCGAGCCCCAGGAGGGCCCAGGGGCTAGTAGAGGCCAAGGTCGATACCCTGCCCTTTCCGGGTCTCCAATTCGGCCACCAGAGCCTGCAAGGCTATCCGCAGCTGCTCGAGTTTTCCCCCATCCTCCGGCGAAAAGACCGCCCCCTGCAGATCATCGAGGGTATAAAACGCGGCAAGGGTTTCTTCAAGCTCCCGCTCCAAGGCACGATCGCCCCTGGCCCAGGGCCGAAGAGCATCGGCACGGGCACTCAGGGCCCGCAGCATCTCCAGGCGCGTCGGGGAAGCGAGAGAGCTTGCAATCGTTATCTTTTGCTCAAGCCCCGTATCCATATCGCGGGCAGAAACGGTTAATATTTCATCGGCGTCTATGGTAAAACCCACTTCAATGCGCGGCTCTCCCCGTGGCGCCTGTCGTATCCCGGACAACAGGAAACGCCCCAAAGAGACATTGTCGGCGGCAAGGAGGGCATCTCCCTGCAGTACGTGAATTTCAACAGAATCCTGCTTGTCGACAACCGTGGTGAACACACGCTGCCGCGCACAGGGGATGGTGGTATTCCGCTCCACGACAGAAAGCGCCTTGCCGCCATCAATCTCCACTCCAAAGGAGCGCGACAGGGCGTCATGAATGGCAAAACCGGCCTGTGCGCCCTGATCCAGCGAAGCGAATACGGCGGCCCCTGCCGCGACAATCTCGTCCGGATTCACCCTCCCGGCAGCCTCCCGGCCCAAGAGCTCGCTTAAAAGACGGCGGACGAGGGGAATACGACTGGACCCGCCTGAAAACACGAGATAATCGATATCCGCATCTGTAAGTCCGGCATCGGCCAGACACTGTTTGACCAACGCGATACTTTTTTCGACCAAGGGCCGTATCCAAACTTCGAATTCCGCCCTGGTAATGGTAGTGGAGGCATGTACAATCTTGCCCTGCCCCACAAAGGGCAGGCTGATACTCGCCTGCTCTGCCATTGAAAGCTCGCACTTTGCTTTCTCGCAGGAATCCCGCAGCTGCCGGTCGATGACCGGATCATCCAGAGCCTCGCCCAGGGTCTCTGACAGGCGGGAACGGACTTCCGCATACACAATGGCGTCAAAATCATCCCCCCCCAGGAGCCCGTCGCCGGCGCTGGCGAGGACCCGACAAGCCCGGGAACCAAGGGACAGGACGGTAACATCAAAGGTCCCGCCGCCAAGATCATAGACGAGGACTCTTTTCTCCCCCGGCCCCGGGTCAAAGCGCCGTTTGAGCGACCAAGCCCAGGCGAGGGCCGCGGCCGTCGGCTCATTGAGGAGCCTTCGTACACGAAGGCCGGCCAGAGAGGCGGCAGAGAGCGTCGCCCGCCGCTGGGGCTCGGAGAACCAGGCGGGCACCGTGATAACCGCCTCGACGAGCTCTTCTCCCAGCCAGTCCTCGGCGTCGTGCTTGAGTTCGAGGAGTATGCGGGCTGCCACTTCCTCGGGGCGCAAGAACGCCGGCCCGAAGGGTATCGCCGTATCGCTGCCCATAAGGCGCTTGGCAGAGCGTATCGTCCGTCCCGCATGGGAGACAAGCTGATTGCGGGCGGATTCTCCCACGAGAACCTCCCCGCTGTCGCTGAGTGCAATTATCGAGGGGGTGGTACGATTCCCGCGCCGATTCGGAATGAGCACGAGCTCATCGCCATCAACAAGGGCACAGGAGGAGTTCGTCGTTCCAAGGTCTATCCCGATCATCTTCGCGCTCACGGGCTTTCTTCCCCCTTCCAGGCGTTTTCCACGAGGGCCACGGCGAACTCGACCTCTGCCTGCGCGGCGTTGAGGGTCTGCGCAATAAGGTCGACGCTCATGCCCTTGCGGTAGAGCGCGCTCACCTGTTCGGGGAAGGTCGGTGGCGCCGGTTGAATGGGTCGGGCGGATTTGCGAATGGAGGGAAGGGAAAAGATGGAGGCTGATGTTTCTGGCGCCCCGGGCTCCTGCTCGAAGGGCAATTCGTTGGAAGGGCGTGCCGGCTTCGATTCTGCCGCCTTTACGGCGCTGTCGGTGCTTGCGGACGCAGCCGTAGTTGCGGACGCAGCCGTAGTTGCGGACGCGGGCGCGGGAGGCACCATGCCAGCGGGCCGCGCGGAAACGTCATCAAGGATAGCCGTGCCATTCACAAGTTGTGCGCGGGAGAGTTCTTCACGGGTACGCCGCTCGAATTCGCGCGAGAGCGTCGCCAAGCGACGATCGGTTTCTTCAAGGAGGGCACGCAGGGTCTTTATGCGATCTTCAACCAATCGCGCGTCACGATCGGTTGCGGCATCAATAGTCGCAACAAGACGCTCTGCTTCATCGGCATACGAAGCCAGAATTACAGCGGGATCGGTTCGGCGGCGTGTATAGGAGTGTAAATACAAGAAGGAAGCCCCCCAGAGCAGAAGGGCAATGGCAACAGAGACTATCCACTCCATACTATCCACTCAAATCGATGTTTCGACCCAGATCGGGATCGCGCACCTGCTCGGGCTCCGGGGTATGAGTTTCTTCATCGGCTTCGCTGTCCCCCTCCCGCTTGCGGCTTTCCTGCTCCTGTTCATGGGGATGATTGCGCTCTTTGAGGTGCTGGATACCATCACCCTGACCTTGACTGCGATTGACAGAGCGAACCTTCATCTCGGCATTGCGTTGATACGCCGCCGTTTGCAGCTCCTGCTTTATCGTAAGAGCGGCCTTTTCCTGAACCTGGGTCTTTGCGACCTTGTCCATTTGGGTAAAAAGGGTCTGGAGGTCAATTGGTTGAATAGCCATCTGGACGCTCTTTCAAGTCTTCTTCGGTTTCCTCGTACTTGGTAACCCGAATGAGATTGTTCTCGAGGATGAATGTCGTCGCCCGATACTCCGATTTGACCTCTTCGCGGATATCGCGTATGACAACCTTGACACCGGGGAACACCTTCGAAGAGGCAGAAACCTTTCCGCGATTCTTGAGGTTATTCAGGTAGCTCTGTATCTCCTGTATATCGGCGGCAAAGCGATCAATATCGGCATGGAGCGTCTGTCGACGCTCGGAGAGGTCTTCAAGAACTTGCTGCTTGTCTTCCGGCAGGGATTTGCGTTGCTTCTTGATATTCACCAGGGTTGTAAGATTGAGTTCAACCTCTTCCAGCTGTTTTTCAAGTCCGGTTTTCTTGGCGACAAGTGCGTCGAGGCGTGCCTTGCTGGAGGGATCAAAACCCACTTCACAAATTGTCTCGGTCCCGCTTACCGGACTCCCGAGCATCTTGGCATTTATTTCTTCGGCCGCACGCAGGTGGCCGCCCACAATGTGGGCCCTCTTGCCCTGGCAGATAATGCGCTTGTTCGCATCGACTTTGGAATTGATAATACCGTCGGATACAACCACCAAGGTCCCCGCCTCTATCCGGGCGTTCTCGATAAATCGCGCCCAGACGGACCGACCGGCCTTGACGAGGCCGGCCCCCTTGCCGGTAATCCCCTGATGGACGATGACATCGCCCTCTGCTTCGAGATCGGCCTTGCCAACAGTGCCATGCACCTCGATGTTTCCGGCTGCCTTGACCGAAAAGCCATCCTCAACACTCCCGGTAATGATAACGGTTCCCAAAAACATGATATTACCGGTACGCAGACAGACATCTCCATCGACAGTATATACCGGCTCGACATTGACCTTGCCGGCGGCGATGACAACCTGCCCATTTATATCGGAGAGAATGGTAAGCTGATCGTCTGCGAGGTGGACGTTCTTGCCCAACGGCATGGGCATGTCCTTGCCGTTCTTGGCGGGCAGAACCTTGCCGGTAACCGTCTTTCCCGGGGTCCCTCGTTCGGCCTGAACCTTTCGGGCAAGGGGCTGGCCCTCGACGACATTCTGAATGATATTGAGTTCCTTGAAGTCGACACGCCCGTTCGAGGCTTCCTTAAGGCGTACCTTGGACTGATCCACCTGAAAGTTGTACTGCATGTAGGCATCGCGCCCATTTTGCGGCTTGGCGCCCTCGGCAATCGTGACCATTTCCTTGAAAACAGGGCGATCGGCGAAGTCGCGGACATAGTCCTCGTTGACGCCGAACACCACACGGTTGTTGCGCAGGAAACTGAGTATCATGTCGGCAGAGACATCGCAGCCACCAGGCCCGGGCGGGGCTATGGAAAGGGTTGCCCGCATCTCCGAGTCGACGAGATCGACCGACATGATGGCATCGTTCATGGGATTGGGAATGAAGGACGCAACCTTTTCGTAGGTTCCGGCCGCATCTTTGACGATTTGATCAACGAGAGACTCTTCAATTTCCCGCACCGCGCGCTGTTTGAGGGCTTCAAGGGCCATCTTGGCATTTGCCGCTTTCCCCTTGCCCTTGGGCGGGACAACCTTGAGAAAGGCGCCATCCGGATAGAGATGGACAAAGACATCGCCATTGCGGTCTTCGAGTACCGGGGAAGCAATTTCAAAGGTTTCGGTGTCAAATTCGGGGAGAACCGATTCCACCCGGCGCTCGTAGCGCTTGTAGGCGCGAACGACCCAGTCTTTCTTGCCGGTTCCCAAAAACCCGGGACTCCCGCGTTCAATAAGCTCGTAATCGACCTTTTTAATGCTTACAGAGAGCATCTGGGCTGCAGCGGCAACCGCCTCTTCGAGTGTGGGTCCACTCGCTTCAACCGAGGACGTGGATCGGTCTGCTTCCAGACGGTCCTTCATCAATCCCTGCAAGCGGACAAAATCAATCACACAACCCCCTACACGATGCCCTTTCGCAAATTGGTAAGTTTTGCGCGAAGGCGTAAAATGGCCTTGGTATGGAGCTGGGAAACACGGGATTCGGTCACTTCGAGGACACGACCGATTTCTTTGAGGGTAAGATCTTCATAATAGTAGAGAACGAGAACCTTCTTTTCCTTTTCCGGTAACTCGTTAATGGCTTCGACGATGACCCGCCGCACCTCGTCTTTTTCGACGATCACATCCGGATTGAGCGAAGAGGGGGCCTCTATGCTGTCGCCAATTGAGATATTGTCGTGGTCATCACCACTGTGCCAAACATCGTTGAGCGAAAGGATACTCGTCCCCGATATGCGCAAGAGGGTTTTGAGGTACTCGTCCTCGCTTACCCCCAGGGACTTGGCCACTTCCTGATCGCTGGCGGTACGCCCCAACTGGGCTTCCAGACTGACAATGGTATCTTCGATTTCGCGGGTCTTCTGTCGAACAGAACGGGGCACCCAATCGATTGAACGGAGTTCGTCGAAAATGGCGCCACGAATACGCGTTACCGCATAGGTCTTGAACTTGACGTTTTTTGCAGGGTCATACTTGTCTATGGCGTCTATGAGACCAAAAACCCCAAAGCCGACAAGATCGTCGAATTCTACACTCGTCGGCATACCCACAGCCACCTTCCCGGCCACGTACTTCACCAAGGGTGCGTACTGCCGAATGAAGGCTTCCCGAATTTGCGGACTTCGCGCCTTTTTATACTGTTCCCAGAGTTCATCTTCTGTTTTCTGCTCCAGGAGGACGTTCCCCATACGCTATCCTTTCTGATCCCTTTTCAACATGGTTTGAATCGCAGACACCATTTCCTTGGTGTCGAAATTCCCCCCCGCCGAAGCGGAAGATGAAACGGCAATATCGCCGCTTGGCACAGCGGAAGCCGCAGAGCCGACAGAGTCTGTCCCGTCATCCGAATAGGATTCGGGGGCGAAGGATTCCGAAAAGCCGTCAAGATCCGGAAGCTTGTCCACGTCATCGAAACCTCCCAAAGGTTTTGCATATGACGGGGAATCCATCTGTGAAGCGGGCTTTGAGGGCCCGGGCGGCACAGAATCGGCCACGTTCTCTGCTTTAGTATATCCGGCTTCCCCGCTTCGGTCCAGACCTGTTTGTTTTTCGCCCTGTGTTTCCAGTTCGTCGGCCTCGCCATCGAGCTCTTCGAGCTCTTCGACGTCCTCGTCATCGCCGGCAGGGTTCCCCTCGGGGGGGATGGGGGCGATATCGGCCTCCGTCTCAAGCGGGGCCCCCGACACAGGGGCGCGCACGGTGGCGTCAGTATCAGAGCCAAAATGATCGTCCACCGATATGTCCAATCGGCTCCCCGTCCCCCCGGTTTCGTCATCATCTTCCCGTGAGGAAGAGGCCGACGCGAGCAGGTCCGGCAAAAAGCGCGAAAAGAGAAAGTACGCACCAAAAAAAAGACCAAAAAAGAGGGCGGAAAAAACAAAGGCGCGCAGGAGGATAAAGAGAAAGCCCACGCCGCTCAAGAGACCGACGAGAAAAGAGATGACAAAGGCTGATGCAGCCACTATGGCAGCTTTTTTCACATCCGGCACAGCTCCCTCCCCCAGAAATTAACGATCGGAACGACCGAAGAGGCGATGAATGAGGCCGCCAAAGCCCCCACCCTCGCGAACCTCGGTCTTCTCCATGCGGCCGACAATGTGCTGAACACACTGGGCGGCCTTGCAACGCGGGTCATAAACCGAAAAGGGCTTCTGCTTGAGGACAGCCTGCGAAACGGCCGGGTCGTCGTACACAAAGCCCAAGTAGTCGACCTTGAGATTGAGGAATTGACCGGCGATATTGGTGAGCCGGTCCGCGACCCCCTTGGCTTCGCCCACCGACTTGGCGCGGTTAACCACAAGCTTGAGGCCCATGTTGAGGCTGTCGATCTCTGTTGCGATAATCTTGATAATGCCATAGGCGTCGGTGATGGCGGTAGGTTCGGGTGTCGTAACGATAATGGCATCGTCGGCAGCGGCAATAAACGCAAGAACATTGTAGGAGACGCCGGCGCTCGTGTCGATAATGATGATATCGGCATTGGACAGCTCATTGAGCTCCTCGATAAAGTTCTGCCGCTCGTCATCGCTCAAGTTGGCGATCTTCGAAAACCCCGAAGCCCCGGCGACAATTTGAATCCCGTACTCGGTTTCGAGAATGATCTCCTTCATGGTCTTCTGTTTGCGGATGACGTGAAAGAGGTTGAAACGCGGGATGATACCCATGATGACGTTTACGTTCGCAAGGCCGAGGTCTGCGTCCATGACGATAACCTTCTTGCCGAGGCGGGCGTAGGCGAGGGCCAGATTGACGGAAATGTTGGTCTTCCCGACGCCCCCCTTGCCGCTTGCAACCGTAATGATACGGGTCTTCTTGCCACTCTTGTTGGTCCCGGGGGGCGTCCCCGAGGCCATTTTCTCGCGCATGATCTGCCTGAGCTGTTCTGCCTGATCTTCCATCTATTTCTCCACCAGTGCTTCGGGGGGTATACGTTCGGCGCAAGGCGCCTGCAGGGCGGCGCAAAGCGCCTCTATTTCCATACGGCCACTCTTGCGGGCCGTCGGGCGAGCTTTCGGACAAACACGCGGATTCATGGGGTTTCCACCTCTTCACGAGAGGGAAAACGGGCTTCAAGGCGACGACGGTCGACGGTAAAGCCCTCGAGATTGGTAAGAAGGCGGACAACACTTGCCTCTTCGAGGTTGGCGGGAACCTTTTGGCCGTCCGCGATGTAGGAGAGGCGTTTGCCCTTCTCGTGCATGATGCTGATAAGGTTCCCCACCCGCATGGTCTCATCGAGTTTGGTGATGACAACCGAGTGGTAGGCGAAGGGCTCGAACTGGCGGAATATTTCGACGAGATCCGAGTACTTGGTGGTGGCCGAGACCGCCAGGTGAACATCGGCATTGGTCGCCACCGGCGAAAGTATCGACTTCATCTCGCCGAGTTTGGTGTAATCCTTGGGGCTCTTGCCGATGGTATCGATAAGGATGAGGTCTGCACTGTCCTGGTACATGGCGATGATTTTGCGCAGGTCGTCGGCCGAGTTAACCGTGGAAACGGGGACCTTCATGATGTCGCCATAGGTTTTGAGCTGGTCCTTTGCCCCGATACGATAGGTATCGATGGTAACCATGCGCACCGAAAGAGGCCGACGCACCGAACTGCCCAGGGAAAAGCGCGCGGCAATCTTGGCGATGGTAGTCGTCTTGCCAACCCCGGTGGGGCCCACAAGAACGAAGAGGTGCGGGCGCACCGGGAAGGGCCCGGGGGCTGTTATGGCGACATCTTCGCCAATCCACTCGAGAACCCTCTGCTGGACTTCGTGGTAATCGGCGAGTTCCGCCAGCGAAAACTCCGACTGCAGGCGGGTCTCGATGCGCTTGATGTACGCATACGAGAAATCATTGTTCGAAAGAAGTTCCCGAATGGCCCTGATTGACTCGTGCTCTTCCGCGCCACCCTCGTTTCCGGCGGCATTCTTTTCCATCATTGAGCGAAGATGCTGCAGCTCTTTGAGGACGACCATGTTGGTGTCAATCTTCGATTCTGCGAGAATACGCTGCTTTTGAAGTTCGAAGTCGTTGGCGGCAGAGAGGGCATCCGGGCCTTTGGCATACGAAGGGGCAGACGCGGAAGACTGTCGTACGCCGCTGGCAGGGGGCGTGGGTCGCAAAGACGACGGGGCCGGAACACCGGGGGCCGGGCGGGAGGACATGGATGCGGGCCCGCTCCATGCGAACCCACTGCCCACAACCCGATAGGTAATCTCGCAGAGCTGGCGCCGCCCGAAACCGAGGAAACCGCGCGAGATGATCTCCTTCTGGTTGAGAATCTTGTAGGAGCGGCCATGGGCAGCCTCGATTTTTCTGATGCAGGCCTCATAAGTTTCGGCCTGTTCGGTATACAATTCCATATTTACTCTTCCATCCTGATTTCACCCACCGACTCAACGGTGACATCGTTGACTATTTCGGGTACCGAGAGGACGACAAGATCGGGCAACTCACGGTCGCTTGAAGACTTGACGAGGGCGCGCGCGGCCTCCGAGCAGAGAATGACCGGGATGATACCCTGGTCATGGACCGCGCTCACCATACGGGACAGGGCGCGTATCCAGCCACGCTGGATGGCCGGTTCGAGGCCCGAGACGACGCCGCTGGCAGTCTCCACGCGGCTTTCCACAATTTTCTGCTCCAGTGAGGGGTCGAGGGTGAGGACGCGGAGGACTTTGGCATCATCGGCATACTGCAGGCAGATCTGGCGCCCCAGGGCCTGACGTGCCTTCTCGGTAAGAAAGCCGCTCTCGCGAGTGGCCGGCGCATAGTCTGCGAGGGCCTCGAGTATGGCGACTGTATTGCGTATGGAAACCTGTTCGCGAAGGAGGGCTTGGAGAACTTTCTGTATCTCGCCAAGAGAGAGGTGCTTCTGCACGTCTTCGACAACAGCCGGGTATTCCTTCTTGAGGGTCTCGAGTATGCCCTGGGTCTCCTGCCGCCCGAGTATTTCGGCTGCGTGCCTTTTGATAATCTCGGTAAGATGGGTCGCAATGATGGACGGCGGGTCGATGACCGTAAGGCCGGCGGCCTCGGCCTCCTCTCGCTTGTCCTCTGCAATCCAGAGAGCGGGCAGGCCGAAAGCCGGATCGCGGGTTTTCTCGCCGGGGATATCGAGGGGGACATTGCCGGGGTTGATACACAGGTAGTAGCCCATGCGAATCTTGCCGCGGCCCACATCGACGCCTTTGATCTTGAAACAGTATTCGGCCGGTTCGAGCCGCATGTTGTCAATAATGCGGATGGGGGGCAGCACAAGCCCGAGGTCCAGGGCGGCCTCGCGTCGAATGCGCACAACCCGTTCGAGGAGCTCCGCCCCCTTGTCGCGGTCAACAAGGGGTATGAGGCCAAAGCCCAACTCCAGCGAGAGGGGATCGAGGGGAACAACCGGGGACATCTCGGAGCTCTCTGCGGCGGGTTTCGCGGCCTTTTCCTTGGCCTGCTCTGCCGCTTTGTCAAAGCTGCGCAGCTCGGCGCGACCCAGCCGGTAGGCGAGGACGGCGAGGGCGATGGCCATGGGCGCGGTAATGTACCAGGGGAAGCCGGGTATGAGAGAAAAAGCGAGGAGTATCCCCGCGCCAACCCAGTAGATACGGGCATCGCGCGAGAATTGGGTGGTCGCATCCGAACCAAAGGTACCATCAGAAACCGAGCGGGTAACGATAATGCCGGTGGCCAACGAGACAAAGAGGCTGGGAAACTGGGAAAGGAGCCCGTCGCCGATGGTGAAGCGGGTATAAACATTCATGGCAGCCCCGATAGCCTCTTTATGAATGGTCACCCCGATGATGATACCGGCGAGCAAGTTCACAATTGTTATGAAGATGCCCACCTTGACGTTCCCCGAGACAAACTTGCTCGAACCGTCCATGGCACCGTAGAAATCCACCTCGCGTTGGAGTTCCCGCTTGCGCGTAATGGCCTCTTCCTCGCTTATGGACCCGGAGTTGTATTCGGCCTCGATGGCCATCTGCTTGCCGGGCATGGCATCGAGGGCGAAACGGGCGGCGACCTCGGCAACACGGGTTGCGCCCTTGGTAATAACCATGGCCTGCACGGCGATAATGATGATAAAGATGACCAAACCGATAACGAGGCCCGAAGTCCCCGAGGAACCGGTAACAAAGTTGCCAAAAGCCTTGACCATGCGCCCGTCGAACTTTGCCCCCTGAGAGAGGATGAGACGGGTCGAAGAGACGTTGATGCCCAGACTGAAAATGGTCGAGACGAGGAGCATGGTGGGAAAGACGTTGAAATCGGTGGCTTTTCGCGTATAGAGGACAATAAGCAGAATGAGAATGGCGAGAATGAGGTTGATTACCATAAAGGCGTCGAGCAGAATGGTGGGAAGGGGGATAATCATCATCATAACGACGACAATGACCCCCAAGGCTACTGCCATGTCGCTGCGGCCGGAGAGGAAACTGTGTTGTAGTACCTTGCGGGCATCGGACATGAAAGACTACACCTCTGCGTTACGCATCCATGAGCACACGCCCACGGGCTTCATTGATTTTGTTGACCTGCGCCAGCACGGTCGCGATAACCTGATAGTACTGTTCCGGAATAGTATCACCAATTTCGAGTTCGGCATACAGGGTGCGGGCCAGGGGCTTGTTTTCGACGATGGGGACGCCGTTTTCGCGGGCTATGGCCTTGATGCGCTGCGCCACGTCGTCGGCCCCCTTCGCGGTGAGCATGGGCGCCGGCATGGTCTGTCGATTCCACTCGAGGGCAACGGCAAAGTGGGTCGGGTTTGTGATGACGACGTCTGCATTGGGAACGTTGACCGCCATATTCTGTGAGAGGAGCTCGCGCATGCGCTGGCGAAGTCGCCCCTTGACCAAGGGGTCGCCCTCGTACATCTTGCGCTCTTCTTTGATCTCCTGTTTGGTCATCTTGAGGCTTTCCTTGAAGGTATGCCGTTGAAAGAAAAAATCGGGAATCGAAAGAACGAGAAGCAAGAGGGCGGCAATGATAACCAAGCGAACAGCCACCCCGCCCACATACGAGAGGCCGGCCCACACCCCCATTCCGTTGACCCGCGCGAGCTGCTCGATTTCCCCCCGAATGGTAAAAAACGCGACAATACCGATGATGGCGATCTTTACCATGGATTTTGCGAGGTTGAAGAGCCCTTCCATCGAGAAGAAACTTCGTTTGAAGTACTCCCCGAACTTGGGGAGCACCTTGCTGAACTTGGGGGTGAGCGGTTTGACCGTAAAGAGAAAGCCGGTTTGAACAACGTTCGAAAAAACCCCCGACACGAGGGCAATGACCAAAAGGGGCGCGACAACCTTGGCCAGATAACGCAGACAGACCAGGTAAATGTAGCGGTCGGTCAAGGGATCGAGATCCATACTGCGGGTAAGAAAGAAATTGACCATTTCGAGGCAGGTGTCGAGCATGTAGGGGGCCAGAAACAGGAGGAGCAGAACGGGCATGAGCAGGCCCAGGGCCGCGCTGAGCTCCTGGCTCTTGGCTACCCGTCCCTCCTCGCGGGCCTTCTTGATCTTGTATTCGGTGGGGTCTTCGGTACGTCCCTCGTCTTCTGCCGCAAACCATTGAAGATCAATGGCGCAGGCCCGTTCGAGGTCCTGCCGGCGCCGGGCATGGTGGGCCGGCGCCCGATCCGGTGAACGGGAAGGAGTCCGGGGGCTGCCCATGGCGGGGCGATCCATTCGCCAACATACATTCAGGGGTGTTCTTTCAAAACTCACCGAGTTTTGAAAGAGCCTTATCAGTCTATTCGATTTTTGTCCGACCAAAGCCCTCATATTCCGCTCCCGACTGTCGCAAGAAGGGTCTCCAGCTGGCGGAACCCGGCGTCCATGATGTGGGCAAAGTGTTCGACCATAAAAGGCATGATGAAGAGGATCATACCAAAGGCGACGGTAATGGAGATGGGGAAGCCTTCGGAGAGGAGGTTCATCTGCGGGGCGGCCTTCGAGAGCAGACCGGTAGTGACCGAAATGAGGAAGAGCGTGCCGACGATGGGGAGCGAAATGAGGAGGGCATCGGAAAAAAGGCGCGAGAGTCCAACGAGAAAAAACGAGAGGAAATCGCCGCGTGAGGCGATGAGGGTGGCGACACTGAGGCTCTCCAGGGAACGCAGGAAACCGCCGAGGAAGAGCGAGCGAAAACCGCCAACACAGAGGAAGGTGAACATGGCAATGAGGTTGAGGTACTGACCCAGGAGGGGATTTTCGATCTGGGCAAGCGGGTCGAAGGTTTCCGATGCACCAAACCCCATCTGGAGCGAGAAGAATTGACCGGCAGAGGAAAAGGCGGCAAAGACGAGGTTGATAAAAAATCCCATGATAATGCCGATAAGCGCCTCGCCGACGACCTGGAAGACAAAGGCTATCGTTGAAGACTCGGGGGCGATGGCGGGGGCGAGGGGGAGGGCACAGAAAGCGGCAAAACCGGCGAGGGCGACACGAACGAGGCGAGGATTGGCTTCGCTGGAGAGCAGGGGCGCGGTTTCGATCATGGCGAGGGCCCGCACGGCAATGAGGAGGTACGCCGGTAGCCGGGCGAGAATCTCGTCGAGCATGGCCTAGCCCACCATACCCGGTATCATACGAAAAAGTTCGCGGGTGTAGTCGCCCATACTCGAGAACATCCAGCCCCCCAAGAGGGCAAGAGCCCCGAGTATGGCTATGATCTTGGGGACGAAGGTGAGGGTCTGCTCCTGTATGGAGGTCGCTGCCTGTAAAATCGAGACAATAAGACCGACAATGAGAGCGGCTATGAGAATGGGACCGGCGAGCAAGAGGACTTGAAACACCCCGCCCCGCATCAAGGATACGACATCACCAATACTCATTGTGCCCCCTTACATGAAAGAAAGGACCAACTGCTGGGTGAGCAGTCCCCATCCATCCACGAGCACGAAGAGGATGAGTTTGAAGGGTGCGGAGATCATGACCGGCGGGAGCATGATCATACCCATCGACATGAGGATACTGGCGACGATCATGTCGATTACAATAAACGGTATATAGAGGAGTATACCTATCTTGAAGGCTATCGTGAGTTCGTTGAGGATAAACGCGGGGATGAGGACATAGGTGGGGACGTCGGCGAGGGTATCGGGCTTGTCGAGACCCCGCATGGCCATAAAGAGGCGGATATTCTCCGGGCTCTTGCTCATCTGACGGTACATAAAGATGCGCAGGGGTTTCTCCGCCTCGGTATAGGCTTCGGCGACCGAGAGCTCGCCATCGGCAAGGGGGCGGAAGGCATTGTCGTAGACGGTCGTAAAGGTGGGCCACATGATGAAGATGGTCATGAAGAGGGCAACACCCATAAGGACCTGGTTGGGCGGGACCTGCTGGAGCGAGAGGGCGCGTTTGATAAAGTCCAGAACGATGGAAATGCGCAAAAAACTCGTCATGAGGACAAGGAGGCTGGGCGCCAGGGACAGCAGGGTAAGGAGGAGGAGGAGCTGAACGCTAAAGGCCACTTCCTGGCCGCTACCAGGCTGGCGAATCGAGAGGTCCAGGAAGGGGATGACCGGATCGGCCGGAGCTGCGGGTACGCTGACGGTGCCGTCGGTAGCGCGCCCGGGGAAACCGGGGGTCTGGGCCGAAAGGCCCGCGACCGACAGGAGCGAGAAGAGTATCAGTATAAAAATGCCTTTTTTCATGCCCCCCCCAGAGCGTATCCTGCGATCACTTTGACCGCAACGCCTTGTTTTACAGATCACTGAGGCGCTCGCGCGCCCGTCGAAGGGCCTCGCCCCCCTGCCCGGCCTCTTCGCCCGGGGCAGAGGAACTTCTGTCCGCCCCTGCGGAAGGGCGGGCATTCGGGTGCCCGCGAGCAGGCTCCGGCTTTCGCCCTCGCCCGGTAAGTGAAGAGAAGAGGCGCGAAAAGTTGCCGGCGACGGTCGATTCGAGGGCGCTGCGCCGCGAATCTTCGAGCCTTAATTGATCTATGATTTCCTGGTCGTCTATTTCTGCGATAAGATTGACGGCGCTCTCGCTGGAACCGACAAGCCAGGCCTTGCTGCCAAGCCCCACAACGTGAACATGCCGATTGAGGGCAACTGAGGTGGACGCAAGGACCTTGAGGTGCGGGCTGGCTCCGGCTTGACGGGCGGCGCGACGGCGAATGAAATGGAGCAGGAGCCAGACGAGAAAGGCGAGGACCGCCAGGACAAGGATGGCGCGCACAAGGGCCCAAGCGGAAGAACCGCCCTCGCGATCTTGTACAAGGGGGTCCGAAGCGCCTTCGTCGTCGAGGCGCAGACTGGTTTCATCGACAGGGAGTGCAGAACCCCGGGGATTCGAAACCGTAACAAGGGCCTCATCTCCAGAGCTCGCAGACGGCCCGGGGACAGACGCTGTATCGTCGCGATCCTGTGCGTATACGGGTATACAGAGACATCCCGCCAGCACGAGGGCCGACAGGACTGCAAGATGGTTTTTCAGACTCCCCCCCCCATGGCAACCGGTTCAAGCCCAGGGGCTCATCCGGCGTGATGACCCATCTTAGCGCATATCCGACATTCTTTCCATCGGAGAAACGATTTCGGTAACACGAACACCGAAACTTTCGTCGATAACAACAACTTCGCCCTTGGCGATGAGCTTGTGGTTGACGAGGATGTCGACGGCTTCACCGGCGAGCTTGTCGAGCTCGATGATGGTGCCCTCCCCCATCGAGAGAATTTCCTTGATCGGTTTGCGGGTACGGCCCAACTCGACAGACATCTCCATCAAGACGTCCATAATAAGGCTGATATTTCCCTGTTCGCCCGCATTCTGCTGGGGCATGAGGTTGGGGAACTGGACGGACTGCACATTCCCGGGGGGCATGCCCTGCATACCGCCCATGTTCTGCATACCACCCATGTTCTGCATACCGCCCATATTTTGCATGCCACCCATCCCGCCACCGGAAGGGGCGCCACCAAAGGCACTCATAAGATCGCCCATATCATCGGCTGCAGCGCCCGCGCCACCGCCAAGGGCGTTTGCCATCCCCTTGGCTACCGCCGAACCGAATACCTCCCAGAGGGGAACCGTTCCACGCTCGCCCATATCGAGCTGCCAGGTGGCGAGCACGAGCTCGCCATTGGGCAGGGGGACCACGGCCTTGGGCACCGCGCTCGCCTGGGGACTGTCTGTCGCGAGTGTCTTGTCGCCCGTCTGGTCGCTAAAGGCGGTAATCGTGGTTCCGCCAAGCTGACTGGCGATTTCCGCAACCACAGAGAGGGCCATATCATCGAGTTCAATGCCCTCTTCCTTGTTCATCATGCTGGCCAGAATCTTCCCGGTCGTATCTTCCATAAGGTACAGGTGATCGCCGGAAAAACTGCCGTTCACATTCGCCTTGATGGAGACAACCATGTCGGGCAGCTTCTGGAGCATGCCCTCACGATTGGTCGACTCGACCTGGGGCCCCGAAAGGGAAAGGGTCTCCCCGGAGAGCATGGAAAGATTGGACGACTGCGTGTCGACAGTCCCGGCGAGGAAGGCACGAAGGGCCTCCTGATCGCCGGCCCCCGTCCCGGAAGAAGGGGAAGGAGGAGCACTGAAACCGGTAGAATCCACCCCCGCCAAGAGGGCATCAATTTCGTCTTGGGAAAGAGCGCCATCGCTCATAAGCCATCATCTCCTTCTGCCGATAATTCCTCGACCTCGTCACCTTCAATATCGGCGAGCTTCTTGACGATCTGTACCGCCACCTTTTTTCCAATAACCCCGGGCCGGTACAGAAACTTGGTCTTGTTGCCCACATTGAGCGGCATTGGTTCTTTGACGTTGACATTGTACAGGTGAATGACATCCCCCTTTTGCAGGGAAAGCACGTCGCGAACCGGTAATTGTATGCGCCCAAGCTCTGCCACGAGATTGACATCCACGTTGGAGAGCTTGTCCTTGATAACATTGAAATTTTCTGCAGAACCGGTGCGCCGCACCGAAGAGTACCAATAAGTTGCAGAAAGCTTGCTGATAATGGGCTCTATGGTGATGTAGGGGATACAGATGTTCATCATCCCCTCGACCTCGCCCACCTTGGTCTCCAGGGTTACAAGAACGACCATGTCCGTTGGCGGTACGATGGAAGCAAACTGGGGGTTGGTGTCGATCTGCCCCAGACGGGGACGCAAGTCGATAACCTGCGCCCAGGCTTCGCGCATATTGCCCAAAAGGCGGACAATGACGCCCTCCATAACCGACTGCTCGATTTCGGTAAGTTCGTGCTGGCTCTTGGAACCCTCGCCCGTTCCACCGAAGAGGCGATCGATAATCGAAAAGGTAACCGCCGGATCGATTTCGAGGATGGCACTCCCGGGAAGGGGGTCCATATTGATGATGGCCAGGGTCGTTGGCGTGGGAATGGAGCGGATGAATTCCTCGTAATTGAGCTGATCGACCGACGCGACGTGGACATGGACGACGCTGCGCAGATGGGCCGAAAGGGCTGTGGTCGTAAGACGCGCGAAAGTCTCGTGCATAATGGAGACCGTTCGCATCTGTTCTTTGGAGAACTTGTCCGGCCTCTTGAAGTCGTAGATCTTGATCTTGCGGGTGTCGGTAGCCGGGCGGAAGTCTTCGGGTTCGGATTCCCCCGCATTGATGGCTGTGAGAAGCTGATCAATCTCTTCCTGCGACAGAACTTCGGTCATATTCCCTGCTTACATTTCGACGACGTCGAACTGCTCGAAAAGCAGTTCCCGTATACGCGCTGCTTCGAGTATCGTGCTGTTGATTTGCTCTATCATCTCGATCTTGAGCTTGGTTTCGTGTTCGGGCAAGAGCTCGTCGGCCCGTTTGCGACTAAAATAGCTGCGGATAAAGTCACGCAACTCGTAAGACCGGTTGGTAATCTCGTTCTGGGCGACCTTGGAGTCCTTGTCATAGCCCAGGACCACCTTGACCACAACAGAACGCGGGACCGCGTCGGAAGTGCGGGTGCGTATCTGCGGCAAGCTCGAAAACCAGGAATACTCGGGTCTCTTGCCCTGCCAGGCCTGGGTAGCCGGAACGACCGTGGCAGAAGCCCCGTTCGAACCGCTGATGGCATTAACCACAAGGACAACAACCACTATAAGACCAATGGCCCCCAGCGCTATTGCCACATATTTGAGAATGGTGACCAAAAGACCGGAAATTCCCCCGCTCTTTCGCGATGGGGTATCGACACCCAGTCCATCACCTTCGCCAAGATCCAGTTCGTCGTTGTCGCTCATGCCGAACACTCCTCCAGAAAAGTGCGCCGTACGAGGCGCCCACGTTTTTTCGGCACCGAATCACCCGGGACATTCCACGGGCGTCGGCAAAGGTACTCCATGATATACCATATCGGACTGTCGTGCAAATCCTTCCGGCATAAAGACAGTCCGGGCATTTGTGAGTAATCGGCTATGCCGATTACTCACAAATGCCCCTGGTCCAGAATAATGATATCCACCCGCCGGTTATAGGCGCGCCCCTCCTCGCTCTCGTTGCTTGCAAGGGGAACCGTATCCGCAAAACCGGCGACCTGAAACTTCCTCTCGTCTACTCCGATATCGGCCAAATAGTGGAGAATGTTGACCGATCTTGCGGTAGAAAGCTCCCAATTGGACTTCCAGGGGCCGCTTGGGTCAGTCGGGGTCGCATCGGTATGCCCCTCTATGCGAAAGGTATTGCCGGCCAAATCCTCCGAGGCGAGCATGGTACCCAATCGAAGGAGGATGTCCCGAGTGGCCTCTATATTGACTTCGGCACTGGCCGGCCCGAAAAACGCATCGGAAGCAAGGGTAATGACCAAGCCCCGCTCATCAGAGGAGACGCGCACCTTGTTTGAACGGATTTCCGGGGAGAAGAGACTCGTCGCCTTTTTTTTGGCGGTGGACATCGAACGCCCTTTCTCCATGGATGGCAGGGTGTTTACGGTGTTGCCCAAATCGGCATTACGCCCCGCAGAAAGCGTCGCGCCCCCCTCCATGGCCCCCATCCCGATATTCGACAGAGAGGAAAGCATCTGTTGAAGTTGGATTTCATCCACCTCCGAGACATTGAAGAGGGCGGCAAAGAAGCACAGGAGAAGCGTGACCATGTCCGAGTAGGTAACCATCCATTCCGGGGCACCACCGCCGCCTTCCTGCTTTTTCTTTTTTGCCATGATCAATCCTTGAGGATCTCGGCCTCGACAGCCTTGCGATCGTTGGGATCGAGGAAGGACAGGAGCTTGAGGGCAAGGATGCGGGGGTTGTCGCCTGCCTGGATGGACAGAACGCCCTCGATAATCATCTCCTTGACCTTTACCTCGTCGGCATCATGGGACTTGAGCTTGCCAACCATCGGGATAAGTATGATATTGGCCATAATGGCCCCGTAGAAGGTCGTGATGAGCGCGACGGCCATATTGGGACCGATTGCACTCTTGTCCTCGAGGTTCTTCATCATGGCAATAAGACCGGCAACGGTACCCAACATACCCATACCGGGTGCGAGCGTGGCCCAAGAGGAGACGACTGATATTTTGTTTGCATGGCGCTCTTGCATCTGGTTGAGCTCGGTATTCAACAGAACACGGATGATCTCTGCATCGGTGCCGTCGACCACAAGGCGCAGACCCTTCTTCATGAACTCGTCCTCAAGGTCTTCGAGTTCCTCTTCGAGGGCGAGGAGCCCTTCGCGGCGGGCCTTGTCGGAAAAGGACATGAGTTTGGTGATGATGGCCTGTTCGCCAAAGGCCGGCGTCTTCATGGTAAGCCCCATGGTCTTGAAAACACCGAGGGTGTTCGAAAGGCTGTTGTTGACGAAGAGGGCGAAAAACGACCCGACGACCGTCATGAAGAATGACGGTACGTGCAGGTAGGTCATGACGGAGCCGCCGGACGTGAGGATCGCCATGACGACCATGGCAAAGGCGCCAACAAGGCCGATAATTGTTGCTAAATCCATGTCTGCCTGCTCCCCTTGTGGATATCAGTATTCATTTTTTGCGCAGAGCCCTGCCGGAAAGCGATCGGCTTCCGGCAGGCCCGCCGCGCTCAATCTTCATTGCCAAAGGCCCCGATGCTGCGGCGATAGGCCACGATGCGCTCTATAACCAGCGTCGGCGTCTCGCGTACAATGACGTGTTTGCCCGACAACAGAAGGAGCGTGGTATCCGGCCGCGTCTCGATCGACTCGATCTGATGCGGATTGATGTAGTATTCCTTTCCGTCCAAACGGGTTACCGCTATCACCATCGAGCTCCTGTTTCTGCGAGGGCCACATCCGCATTTCAGGGCATCATTCCTTGGCACCAACGGCCAACGGGAAAGCCCCTCCCGACCATACAACGCGCATGGTCAATTGTAAAGCCGAGCACCTGATCACCCCCCCGCTAGCGGGCGGGCATTACACCCACCCCTTGGCGGAGGGGACTATCAGTTTAAAACTACCTCTTGAGGGTCATGAGTTCCTGGAGCATTTGATCCGAGGTCTGGATGGTCTTCGAGTTGGCCTGGAAGCCGCGCTGTGTCACGATAAGATCGGTAAACTGCTCGGCAAGATCCACGTTCGACATTTCCAGGGCGCCTGCTATCAGTTTGCCCTTTCCGGCGATACCGGAGGGACTGATATTGGCGTTGCCCGAGTTGTTCGAGACAACGAAGGTGTTTTCACCGGCCTTCTCGAGACCGCCGGGATTGGTAAAGGTCGCCAGGGCCAGCTGACCCAGGAGACGGTTCGTCCCGTTGGAGTAGATACCGGTTATCATGCCGGACTGGTCGATCTTGAAGTTCTCGAGGTAGCCCATGGTGTAGCCGTCCTGCTCGACCATCTTGGTGGAGGAGCGCTCTGCGTACTGGGTGATGGCGTTCTCGTAACCGCCCACCTCGCCCAAATTGAGGACAAACTCCTGCCGGATGGGGTTGCCGTCGGCATCGGGGGTGGTGGAAAGGACATCGTAGGACACCCGCATGGTAAGGAGTCCCTCTGCGGGCGACTCGTTGCCCTGGGCATCGAGAACGCGGGAGATGGTCCCCTCGTTGGAGAACTCGACCGTAAAGGTGTTGCCGCCCCCAAGGGAGGCACCGGCTTCGCCGAAGCCCGCACTCGGATTCGTGGCCGTCTCGCTCTGGGGATCGACATTGACGGTAGCCGTCCACTGGTTGTTGACCCCGGGGACGCGGGTAAAGTCGACGCGCAGGATGTGCTGGTCGCCAAAGGTATCGAAGACCTTGATCTCGGTGCCCCAGGTGGCCTTCTGGATGTCGGCAAAACCGGCGCCTTCAAGGAGCTCGGGGGTTCGTTTGTCGAGGTTACAGGCGAACTGAACACTCGTCGTGGCCCGCGCGGGATCCTTCTGATTCATGGGGATGACCAGGTCCTCGGTATCTGCCGAGGTGTTGAGTATGGTCTCGCCCTCAACTTCGCGGGCCATCCAGCCCTGCACGCGCATACCGTTGGCCGGATTCACGAGGGTCCCCTGATTGTCCAGGCCAAAGGCGCCGGCGCGGGTATAGAAGGACTTTTCGCCGTTCTTCATGACGAAGAAACCGCCGCCCTGAATGGCGACATCAGTCCCTACCCCGGTCGTCTGGAGGGAGCCCTGGGTGTGGATCGTGTCGATGCTGGCTATCAGCATGCCAAGACCCACTTCCTTGGGGTTCACACCGCCAATTTCTGTCGTGGGCTTGGACGCCCCGGACAGCTGCTGGTAGAGGAGGTCCTGGAACTGGACGCGGTTTTTCTTGAAACCCGTGGTATTGACGTTCGAGATGTTGTTACCCAGCACGTCCATACGGGTCTGGTGATTCTGGAGACCGGCTACGCCGGAATACAATGATCGCATCATAAGCCGTTACTCCTCGAATACCTTGCTCACCTGTTCCCAGGCGTAATATGAACCGTTGACGAGAACCTCGGGGTTGATGCCGCGCGTAACGGCCTTGACCGTGCCGCTTACCAGCTCTTCACCATTCGGAATCTCGACCTGCTTTCCCAGAGACGAAACGGCCTCGCTGTTGGAGAAGACCGAGGCGAGCTTGGAAAAGTCCTGCGCCATGTTCGTCATCTGCTCGAGGGAGGAGAATTGGGCCATCTGGGCGATGAACTCCTTGTCCTCCATGGGAGCAGTAGGGTCCTGGTGCGAGAGCTGGGTGATGAGTATCTTGATGAACTCATCCTTTCCCATCTCCTGCTTCTGCACCTTTCCCTGTGCAATGCTCTTGTTGAAGGTGTCGACGTCCATGCGCACCTGATTCTGTTCACGCGCTGTTAGCGTGCCCAATGCTTCCATATATCTCCTTCCCCCTTAAATGACCATATTGATACGGCGAAGACGTCCAGACTGATAGTTCGCTCCGCCCGCCCTCGCCGCGCCAGCGGAGAACCCCGCTTCGTCGGCCTCCACCACAGAGAGGGCCTCATAGCCCGCCTGAGCGACCGCCTCTGCCTCTGCGGAACCGGACAGCGCCCGCGCCGCACCTGCGTTACCGTTTTGGCGGGCGGTGTAGAAGGGCTGTTTGCCCTCCTCCGCGCCCGCTTGGCCGCCCTGTCCCTGCCCGGCCCCGTCGGCCGAAACCGAAAGATCCAGGCTCGCGCCGTCGAAACCGCCATCAATGAAGGCCTGCCGCAGCGAGGCGAGCTCGCTTTCGAAGGCCTTGAGGGCCTCTTCACTCTTGACGACGATGCGGGCCGCTATATTGTTGTCGGCAATTTTGAGCTGTATCTTGACATCTCCCAGATGCCCCGGCTGCAGGGCCAGGCGAATGAGCCCGTCGCCCCCGTTTTTGAGGACGATGGAGGCGTGCCGGACGATGTCGCCGTTGTACTGGGCGCGAAGTTCCTGGGCGAGGGCGTTGGCGAAGGAGCCGGGGCGCGAGAGCGGGGCCTGATCGCCCCGCAAGCCCGCCTGCGTACCGGTCCCGGCCTCGCCACCGGCGAGTCGAATGACTATGTCTGCGCTGTCGACATCTGCCTGCGGGGTCTCGCTGCCGCCGCTTGCCGCCTTTGCAAGAGCCTCGTTGCCCGAAGCCCCCTCGCGGGAAACAGCAGAGGGACCCTGCCCGTTGCGATCGCCACGGAGATCGGCCAAACGCACTTCCAGACGTTCTTTCCGTCGGTCGCGGCCGGTTTCCGTGCCGGCAATATCCCCTTTGGCCGTCGACATTCGACCTTCACGCTCAGTGCCCGGTTTTTTTTCACCCGTCAAAGAGGCGTTCTGAACCACGCCCGCCCGGGCCGCACCGGAATGGGAAGCGTCGCGCATGACAAGACCGGACGAGGATACATCTGCCCGCAGATTTCGAACATCGGCCCCTTTCGACGCGGCCCCGCCATCTTGTGAAGAAGCGACACGCTCCTGCTCGCCAGCGCGGGCAGGGGTCGAGGGAGCCTGACTATCAGGCGAAGAGCCGGAATGTGCCAGCCCCTGTCGCGCGGAGGCCGCGGCTTCCGCCGTAGCCGAAGCCGGGTCTGCGGGGCCGCCAGTAGCTCGTCTGCCGGCGGCCAGGTCGCTATCGCCTGCTTCAAGGCCGGCTGCGCCCGCATTACCACGGGAGCCCTTGACCGGCTTGGCAGGGGCCCTGTCCGAAGCGGTCTGTGCGGCAAAGAGCGCATCGCCCGTTTCGGGGCCCTCCGCATCGGGGGCCGTCCGCTTGGCAGACAACGCAGTCCGGGAAGAGCTCAAATGGTCTGCCTGGCGACTGTCCGGGACAGTCCGGGCAGGATTGGGAGTGCGGGAATCGACAGTTGAGGACTCCTGCGCACTGCGGTCCGCTTGATTGGCGGGATCATACACATCCCGATAAGGCGAGGACTCCGTGTCAACGGGAGCTGATCGATACGCGTCACGGGACGCATACGCATCAGTATGAATTTCTTTTCCCATGACCTGCTCGAGGTAGGAGGAAAAGGAGTCCACCCCGGCAAGGGGAGCTCCCGCATACTCGCCAGAGTATGGCTTTGGCATGTAGTTGCAGGGAAATGCCGGATCAAAACCCGTCTGAACGGAACTTCGATCGAGCGGCATGAACGTGTCGAGCACTCTGCACCCTCCTGACGCCGCAGACGCTCGACACCGGAGGGGACAGCCTAGTTCGGGATGCGGGGTTTTCCCGCCATCTTTCGCTGGATTTCTGCCGCCCGATCGGCGGGGAAGAGCGAGAGCCAGTAGGCCACCAACGAGGCGGTACCCTCTGCCGTCGCAATCTCCTCCGTCATCCGGAATACATCGATGATATCCTGATCGTCCATGGCCACGAGGATGTCCACCGCCTTGACGGGGGGCATGCCGGTCAGGTATCGCGCGTTCTGTTCGACGTTTACCCTTCTATTCTCGAACTGTTGGACCGAATCATTGAAGGATTTCTCCTGTTCTTCGAGCGCTTTTTGCCGATCTTCGAGTTCGCGGGCCATCTGTTCGATCTCGCGCTGGCGTTCGAGGATGCCTTCTTCGATGAGATTGAGCTCCTGTTCACGCAGTTCCAGGGCTTCAAGGCGCAGGGAAAGACGCTCTTCATCGAGGGAGAGACTCTCGCCGGGGGCGAGAACGACACTGGTGCGTACTTCGCGGCCCAAGAGGCGCATGAGGGGAGAAGTGTACTTTTTGAGGTCGAAGAGGCCCAGATAGTCAAACCAGAGGGCCCCGCCGAGCACCATGGCGAGAATGAGGAGAAGGAGGAGGATGATTCTGCCCAGTGCCCCTTTTTTACCGTAGCGTGCCACTGCGCGCGCCCCCTTGCCCATGGTGAATGACGGGCCGATGGCCACGCCGATCGCACGGAGCAGCGCCCCGCGTTTCGGGCTCCAGTATGCAAGCTGTCCGGTCAATCGTCAAGCCAAGAGGCGAATGCGGGCTTGAATGTAATCGAGGCGGTCGCTGTTGAGGACAACCCGTCGTGCCGGCGAGTTTGGCAGGGCTTCAATCGCGTACTGGCCCCGCGATACGAATTTTTTCCCGTGGCCTTCGGTAAACCAGTAGACGAGAGAGATGGATTCACGGTCGAGTTCGATGCAGGTGAGTCCCTTGCGGCCAATACAGTTGCCGGAATTGAACAGACAGGGGACGGGAAGGATATCGCCATACAGGCTGTCGTGCAGGGAATGCCGGCGCTCTTTTTTGGTGAGCTTCTCCAGTTCGCCGCGCAGGGCTCTCACTTCGCGTTCAATGTAATCCCGGGCTCGTCCATCTGCAGCCGGATACTCGCGGCAGAGGGATTCTATCTCGAATTTGACAAGATCGTAGCGGGAGAGGGATTCGAAGAGGGTTCGATGGGTATGGCCGATGAGCGAGACGACCCCGGCGTTTCGCGAATAGGTGTAGGCGGCCTGCTCGATGGAAAAGCGTTGGCGAAGGCGACGGCGGTTGGCGATGTTGCGGATACCCAGCGGCGTGGCTATGTAGCGCAGGAGCAGGCCGATAAGAAAGGAATCCCGCTCGTAGCGGCTCGAGGACTGATGCCCGTGAAAGAGATGAAAGTCGAGCTCCCCGGCGCGCAGCCTGAGGCCGTCGAGGAGTTCGTAGGGATAGTGCGGATGAAGACGCAGGACGGCGTCATGATTCCCCAGGATCTTGTGGAAGCGGCCGGCTTCGCGATAGCGGTCGAAGAGTTCGTAAAGGGAGCGCCACTGCTCGCGTATGCGCGCCATGGTAAAGCGCTGGAGTTCTTCAATGTCCCCGTTGAGGACGAGGATATCGCCCCGGGGATAGTACCAATCTGCAAGGAGGTCCCGCAGGAGGGCCCCGTTGTGAAGGAGGTCGTCGGCGCGACCACCACCGCCCATGTGCAGATCGCTAAAGATAACGTAGCGCTCGCCATGTTCGATGGTACGCTGCGGAGTTCGGGCCATAAGGGAGGCGAGGGCCCTGCTCGTCGCGCTGTCTTTCATATCTTCCATATTAACTCGACGAGCGCCGTTTTTTCACGTATCTTGTGCTTATGAACACAATTTTTCGTCTGGCAGGGGCCCTCACGAGCCTCTATTCCATAGCAATAGTCGTTCGACTCCTGTCCTCATGGATACAGGCCGATCACCAGAATGCCTTCATGGGCTTTCTCCACCGCATCACGGACCCCTGGCTGGGGTTTTTTCGGCGCTTGGGCCTCCTGAATGTGGGGGGCATGGATTTTTCACCCCTCCTCGCCCTCTCGACCCTGTCTTTCTTTTCCCGCCTCTTCCTGGAGATCGACCTGCAGCAGGGCGTGAACGTCTTCGGCATACTCGCCCTCCTCCTCTCCTCGCTCTGGGCCGCCGTCTCCTTTGTCCTGGGCTTTTTCTTCATCATCTTCCTCTTGCGTCTCTTCTCCTGGAAGACCGCAAAAGACTCCTACCTGCCCCTGTGGCAGACGGTTTCACAGCTCTCTGCCCCGGCGGAGGACTTCGTCAACAAGCTCATCTATTCCGGCAGTCAATTTGATTACGGGCGGCTGCTCCTAACGGGGGCCCTCCTCTCGTTGGGGACGAACATCGCCGGCAGCATCCTCATAGCCCTGGCCAGCTTCGCCTTGGGCGGTATCGCGGGATAGACGGCATGTTTCTGGGCGAGCTCAAAACCCCGATTTCCCACCTTGCCGGGGTGGGCCCCGCGTTGCAGAAGAAGCTCGCGGCCGCCGGCCTCGCCGATATCGGGAGCCTCCTGCGCTGGTACCCCCGCTCCTGGGAGGACCAGAGCGCCTGTGTCCCCCTGGAAGCTTGGGCGAGCGCCCGGAATGTCCTGGTAGACCTTGAAGTGGTGGATCAGCAGTGGTTCGGATTCGGGCGGATGAAGACCCTCAAGCTCATCGTGACAGACGGGAGCGAGGTCGCCGCCCTCGTCTGCTTCAACCGCCCCTTCCTCGAAAAACAGTACCCCCCCGGCTCGCGCGTGCGCGTATGGGCGCACTTTCACCGCAAGTACGGCGAGATACAGTCGACGAGCTTCGAGATTCACGGGGTGGTCGGCAGCGCCCCGGAGGGTATTGTCCCCGTCTACCCCCTGCGAAACGGTCTGGGGCAGCACCAGCTGCGCCGCATTATGAAGGAAGCAATCAAAGCATGGGGCAGCAACCTCGAGGACGAAATACCCGAGGCCATCCGCGTCGAACGAAAACTCCTGCACAAGGCAGAGGCCCTCGCGGCCATCCACTTTCCCGCCGATTTCGGGGAACTGGAAGCCGCCCGCACCACCCTCATCTACGAAGAACTCTTCCACTTTGAAATACTCGCCGGGCAGCGGGTCCTCAAGAGGCGGCGCGAAAGCGGCTTGCTTCCCGCCGGGGGAACGGCAGCCGCCGGTTCAGACCCGACCGGCGCCGCGGGCGAGAGCGGCGCCGCGGGCGAAAGTAGCGCCCAAGGCGAGAACCCCATCAGCCCCCTCCAACAGCGGCTGATCGAACGCCTGCCCTTCACCCTTACCCCCGGCCAGATGAACGCCCTCGCCGACATGAACCGCGACATCGCAAGCGGCCGCGCCATGGCCCGCCTCCTGCAGGGCGATGTCGGCTCGGGCAAGACCCTCGTCGCCTTCCTCGCCGCCCTCGCCTGTATCGAGCTCGGCCTGCAGGTGGCCATACTCGCCCCCACAGAACTCCTCGCCCGCCAGCATGCGGCCCAGGCCGGGCGCGTCCTTGACCCCTTGGGGCTGCGCCTCGCGAGCCTTTCGGGATCGGTCAAGGCCTCGAGCCGCAAACACCTTCTGACCGCCCTCAAGGCCGGGGAGATCGACCTCATCGTCGGCACCCACGCCCTCTTCTCGAAGGACGTCGAGTACCACAAGCTGGGCCTCGTCGTCGTGGATGAGCAACACCGCTTCGGGGTCCTCCAGCGGGCGGCCATCATGGCGAAGGGGGCGAACCCGCACCTCTTGATGATGAGCGCCACACCCATCCCGCGCAGCCTCGCCCTCACCCTCTTTGGAGACCTCGACGTCTCGACCATCCGCGAGCTCCCCGCCGGGCGCAAGCCCATCCGCACCCACCTCGCCCGCCACGGGAACGAGGAAAAAGTCTATGAATTCGTACGCCGGGAGCTGGAGGCAGGACGCCAAGCCTACTTCGTCTACCCCCTCATCGAGGGCGAGGAGGGCATGGCCCTCAAGGACGCGGTGGGCATGGCCCGCGAACTGGAAGAACGCGTATTCCCCGGCTGGCCCCTCGCCCTCGTCCACTCGAAGCTCGACGACGAGGAAAAGGCCGCCGCCATGGAGGGCTTTCGCCGCGGGGATATTCGCATACTCGTCGCCACGAGCGTCGTCGAAGTGGGTATCGACGTCCCCAACGCCAGCTGCATGGTCATCGAGCACGCCGAACGCTTCGGCCTGGCGGCCCTGCACCAGCTGCGCGGGCGTGTGGGGCGCGGCGAAGCCCAGTCCTACTGCTTCCTCGTCTACTCGAAGGAACCCGGCGAGGACGGCGCGGCCCGCCTCAAGGTCATGAAGGAACATAACGACGGCTTCATCATCGCAGAAGAGGACTTGAAGCTGCGCGGCCCCGGCCAGCTCTCGGGCCTGGAACAGTCCGGCTACCTCGCCCTGGGCATTGCCGACCCCGTCCGCGACATCGCCCTTCTGGGCCTCGCGCGCGAAGACGCCTTCGCCCTCCTCGAAAGGGACCCCGGCCTCCTCGAGGCCGACAACCAGCGTGTCGCCCTCCTGCACGAGCGCGCCCCACCCTTCCGCAGCGGCAGCCTCTAAGGAAATTATCGCCAGTAAAAAGGAGTTGCCATGAGTTGGTACATGCCCACACGCATCATCGCCGGCGACAGCGTCGTATTGAAGGCAAATGAATACGTACAATCAATACTGATAGCCCCCTCCGGCCCCCCTTCGCGGGAGGGCGGACACGCGCGGGCCCCCGCGGG
Source organism: uncultured Spirochaetales bacterium (assembly GCA_964541755.1). Taxonomy (GTDB): domain Bacteria; phylum Spirochaetota; class Spirochaetia; order Treponematales; family Breznakiellaceae; genus CAZIRF01. The sequence goes on from CAZIRF010000004.1 coordinate 84,240, forward strand.
GTCCCGGCCACGCTGCCTCATCGTCTGCGGCAGGCAATCGGCGGCGGCGAGCGGGGCCCTCGACGACGTGAACACCCTCCTCGATGACTGCGGGATTGAGGGCGTCCTCTTCGAAAGGGTGAGCCCCAACCCGACTCCGCAGATCGTGCGGGAGGGCGCCCGTATCGCGCGCGAGGCACAGGCCGCCATGGTCATCGGCATAGGCGGGGGATCGCCCCTCGACGCGGCTAAGGCCATCGCCCTCTTCGCCGTCAACGACATCCCCGAAGCCGACACATTCTGCCCGTATACGGGCAGGGACGCCCTCCCCATCATCGCCATCCCCACGACCGCGGGCACCGGGAGCGAGGTAACCCCCTACGCTATACTCACGAATGAGGCGGCGCAGACCAAGACGAGCATCAGCCATGTATCGATGTTTCCCCGTCTCGCCCTCCTCGACGGCCGCTATACGCAGAGTCTGTCGCATGAAACGAGGATCAATACCGCCCTGGATGCCTTCTCGCACGCCCTCGAAGGCTGCCTTACAAAACGGCGCACCCCCTTTTCACGCGCCCTTGCCCACAGTACACTCGCCATTATCGGGCGGCAGTTGCGCCAGCTCGCCGACGGGCTTGCCCCGGACGACGACGCGCGTCAGGAGCTCCTCGAGGCGGCCTCGATGGCCGGCATGGTCATCGCCCAGAGCGGCACCACCGTGGGTCATGCCCTTGGCTACTGCCTTACGGTGGACCGCGGCATCGACCACGGCAGGGCCAATGCCCTGGTCATGGCGTCCCTCCTGGACGTACTGGCGCGCAGTGCGGGCGACGAGATTGCGGAGCTCCTCCGGGCGGCGGGATTCCCTCCCGCCAGAGGCACCGCCGCCGGAGCCGCAAGCACTGCCGGGGACGCCAGCGCCGGAGGCGCCTCAGGCGGCGCCACCACGGCCCTCCGCAGGCCCCTCGACCGCCTCCTGGGCGAACGGGAGCGGGCGACGGAAGCCGAAATTGCCGACTGGGCCCGGCGGGCCGCCGCTTCGAAGAACCTGGCCAACACGATTTGTTCTCCCTCCAGGGAAGACCTGGAAGACATACTTCGCTCGAGTCTCGCACCCGCGCAGAACGAGAGCCGCGACAGGGTACAACCTTGATCGCAGAGAGGAGCATCAGCATGATCCCCGTACTTCCCAACGGATACCGCCCCGTCCTTTCCCAGCGAGAGACGGAACTCGCCATCAAGCTCGTAAAGGACTTCTTTGAGCGCAACCTCGCCGCAGAGCTCCGCCTCTCGCGCGTCACCTCGCCCATCTTCGTCCCCCGGGGCTCGGGCATCAACGACGACCTCAACGGCATCGAACGCCCCGTCCGCTTCCCGGTAAAGAACTTGGGCGAGAAGGAGATGGAGGTCGTCCAGTCGCTGGCCAAGTGGAAACGCATGGCCCTCGCCGACTACCGCTACGAGGCCGGCTACGGGCTCTACACCGACATGAACGCCCTGCGCCCCGACGACGACATCGACGCCACCCACTCCATCTACGTCGACCAGTGGGACTGGGAGCTCGTCATGGCGGCCGATCAGCGGAACAGGGCCTTCCTCTACCGCATCGTCTCGCGCATCTACGAAGTCCTGCGCCGCACCGAGTTCCTCGTCTGCGAGCACTACCCGGCCATCAAGCCCCAATTGCCCGAAGCGATACACATCGTCCACGCAGAAGAGCTGCGTGCGCGCTGGCCGGAAAAAACACCCCAGGAGCGCGAGAAGCTCATCTGCCAGGAAAAGGGAGCCGTCTTTATCTGCGGCATAGGCGGGGCTCTGGGCGACGGCGCCATCCACGGCGGGCGCGCCCCCGACTACGACGACTGGTCAAGCGCCGGCGACGACGGCCTGCCGGGCCTCAACGGCGACATCATGGTCTGGGACGCCGTACGCGAAGACGCCCTCGAGCTCTCGTCCATGGGCATTCGCGTAAGCAGGGAAGCCCTCGAAACCCAGCTTGCCATCCGCGGAGCCAAAGAGCGCGCCGAACTCTACTGGCACAAGCGGCTCCTCGCCGGCGAGTTCCCCCAGACCATTGGCGGGGGTATCGGCCAGTCGCGCCTGTGCATGTACCTCCTGCGCAAGGCCCATATCGGCGAGGTTCAGGCCTCCGTCTGGGACGAGAAGACCCTCGCCGCCTGCCGCGACGCCGCCGTCCCCCTCATGTAAGTAGCGGGACCACCCCCCAAAAACACACAGCGAGCGCGCGAAAACCCGCGGTTTTCGCGCGCTCGCACACACGATGGCCCCACAGGAACTCAGGCCAATCGGGATCCCCTTTGCAGGAAGCATTGGCCGGCGGCAATAAGCTGTAGTATATTTGTGTATATGGAGGTGCCGATGCATCAAGTCGCGAGCCCTCGCAGACTGCTCTTCCTCTCGCTCTCCATATACCTCTTCGCAAGCGGGAGCCTCGCTTCAGTTACCGGCCTCGAAGTCCTCGCCTTTGAATACCCGCCCATCTACCACGCGGGGGAACCGGCAGGCCTCGCCTGCGAGCTGGCCACTGCGGCCTTCGCCGCAGCAGATATCGCCGTAAGCTTTCGCTTCCTGCCGGTAAACCGCATGATTCAAAGCCTCGCCCGCGGCGAGGCCGTCTGCGCCCTGGGGGGAGCCGTCCTCTTCAAGGAAGAAGCGGTTGCCAGTCGCGTACGGGTATCCAAACCACTCCACTATGTACTGCAGGTATTCCTCTACGATGTGCGAGATTTTTCACAGGGCCTCGAATGGAGCAGCCCCGAAGATCTTGCGAACTACCGCATAGGGGTCCTCGAGGGAAGCGGCATCCACCGCTTTTTACGTGATTACGGCCCCCTCTCCTTCGAATTGAACAGCATTCACAGCGGGAGCGCCCGTCAATTACAGGCCGGACGCGTGGACCTCTGGGCCATCGTGGACCTTACCGGCCGCATGTACATGGAAGAAATCTTCCCCGAAGAAGCCGCCAACTACGGCACGAGCAGACACTATGAACGGGGGGATGTTTCGGTGGTTTTTTCACGGGAGAGAGACCCCTGGCAGGTATTAGAAGGGGCCTTCTTGGCAGGATTGGCAGAGATAAAAAGAAACGGAACCTACGAAAAAATATTCGACGCCTATTACGACGGGGACATCCCCCCGCAGGCCATGAGCGACGACATGCGTCTCACAATCCACGAAAGGACATCTCCGCAGGGCAACTGAGCGGGCTTTCGTAGCGATCCTTACGCCACGTAACTCTCGAGAAGCTGGCGGCGCGAGGGCTGCTGCAGGCGCTCGATGGCCTTCTTCTCGATCTGGCGAATGCGCTCCTTGGTAAGATTGAAGCGATCTCCAATCTCCTTGAGGGACATGGGGGCCTCGCCGCCCAGACCAAAGCGGTAGCTGAGTATCTGCGCTTCCTTCTCGCTCAAGGTCGCAAGGGCTGCGGCGACATCGTTCTTGAGGGCTCCCTCGAGGGCGGCGTCTTCCGGTGCACTGTAGGCATTGTCTTCAAGGAAGTCTCCCAGACTCGAGGAATCGCGGTCGCTGTAGACCGGGCTGTCGAGCGAAACGAGGTCCCGGCTGATGCTCGTGAGTTCGGCAACGAGGCCGGCATCCATGTTGAGCATACGGGCGATCTCGGCAATTTCGGCCTCTTCGCCCTGCCCGCCGGGGACGAGCTTGCGCGCCTTCTCGATCTGGACGAGCTCGTTGGCACGGTTGAGCGGCAGGCGAATCATGCGGGACTTCTCGCAGACGGCCTTGAGGATAGCCTGGCGAATCCACCACACGGCGTAGGAAATGAAGTGATAGCCCTTGTCCACGTCGAAGCGCTCGACCGCATTCAAAAGCCCGATATTCCCCTCGCTGATCAAATCGGACAGGGGCAAGCCCTGGTTCTGGTACTTCTTCGCGATATTGACCACAAAGCGCAGATTCGCGTTCGCAAGCTTCTCGCGGGCAATCTTCTCACCGTCGCGGGCGCGTCGTGCGAGGTCTTCTTCCTCTTCGCGGGTCAAGAGCGGGATACGATTGATTTCCTTGAGATACATCGAGAGGACATTTTCGTCCCTCGCGGCGGAACCATGCTTTGATGCGATCCGTCTGTCGACTGTATTCATCCGATACCTCCTGGTATGCCTTACATAAAGCAAAAAGCGTGCCAAGAGGAACCAACAGGGCGCATACGAGAAGGAAAAGCGGGCGCCAACTATCAGTATAAATTCTTATTTCCTTTTAATACTGATAGTTACACCCGAACAAGAATTAAATTGGCAGCGCAGCTCCCGGCCCCGGCAGGAGCATTCAAGGGGCTGTTGGGCGGGGGTAGGCGAAGGGAATCCGCGCAGAATCGGGTTTTTTTGACACAGACGCCGCGAAAGCCCCGCAGAACGGGCCAAAATGACACAGGCGGCACAAATTCCTCCATACCGGGTCAAAATGACCCTCTTGGGCCGATTCAGCGCCCGAAAAGGACGGTAATCACGTTCCCTTCGCGCGAGGAGACCCGATTGCGCGGCGAATTCGCGCGCGAGGCAGGGCGCGCCAGGCCCGAAAAGAGGGGGGCCAGGGGGTTTGCCGCGCTAAAGAGGGCCCTCTTGGCGTCGGTGCTCATGCGCTCGAGGCGGCGCGAGAGGGCCAGGGGTTTGTAGGCCGTAAGGAGCAGACCCTCGACCGCGTCGCGTTCGGCCCGGGAGGTAAAGCGACCGGAGGGGCGGGCTTCAAGGAAGCGAGCAAGCTGAATGCTGCGAAAGGCCTGCCAGTCGTCGAGTTCGGTACAGGCGCAGCGCGGCATGCCATACTCGTTCACGAGCCGCTCGTGGATGCGGCGAACCGGGAGGCGGGCGCTCAGACAGCGGGCCTGCTGCCAGCAGCGCACGGCCAGACTGCGCTGTCCCGCGCGGTACAGGGAAATTCCCAGCCAGTACAAGCTGCGGGCCCGCTCGCTGGCGGGCGCTTCTTCCGCGCAGTCCACACAGGCGGTAAACGCCCGAATGGCCCGCTCGGTCTGATGCAGGCGAAGAAATCGTTGCCCAGCACGGTAATGTCTCTCATAGGCTGCGGGATTCATCACAGTTGTAAAGTACTCAAAGTGCCGGCCGAAAGCAACCGGAAAGAAGCCGGGGCCGGGCCTAAAGGCGAAGCCCCGCATAGATCCTGGGATAGACTTCCACAGAAACCTCCCCTGCCCCCAGAACCCAGGGTTCGGATCCCCAGAGCCCCTGTCGCAGGTATTCGGGCATGGCGTTCGAACCGGGAAGGCGAATATCTGCTTTGATGCCGATGTAGGGAACGGGGCCCAAAGACAGATCGCCATTGATGGCCACCCGCAGACTCATGAAGGCGGCGTTCCAGACATAGTCGGCAAAGGTATCGACCCCGCTGGGAAAGCCCAGGAACACGCCACTGCCATCGAAGGCATTCTCGAGGCAGAGCTCGCCGTCCAGCCAGAAGCCTTCAAAGGGCAGGCGCAGCCCCACGCCGAAGCCGGTCGTGAAGGTATCCTCGAGCGTGCCGGATAAAACCTCGATGGGGACGCCGGCATAGACGAGGGTGTAGAGCTTGTCGGTGCCCGACTTCCAGCTGGCGTAGAGAGACTGGCCCGCCCACTGGTAATCGACGGAAATATCGTTGAAACCGTTCCCTATGATATTGATCAAGCCTATCGCGAAACCGTCGAGCTCATCGACGATATTGATTGGAGCCAGGAGCAGCCCCTTTGCCTTGCCGCTGATATTGAAGACCCCGGCAAGCGCCACCCCCTCGAGTTCGCCGTTGATGTTGAAGACACCCCCAAGCTGGACGCCCCGGACATAGTTCCCGATATTGAAGACCCCGGCCGCCTGGACATCGCTTTGGTCATCACTGATATTAAAGACCCCCGAAGCCTGCACATCGCTGCCTTCGTCCGAGAGATTGAAGATCGCGGCGAGCTGCAAAAACGTGTGCCGGCCCGATATATTGAAAATACTGGAAACCTGTATGAAGTCCAGGGGGGCGGCGATACTGCCGATCACCCCCAGGTGAAGGGTCGAGTTCCACTCCCCGAAGGGAAACGAGAGGCCGGGCACGGCCGAAATTGACAGTGGGGTAAAGTACGCGGGAGTGCCATCTGCAGGCTCCGCGCTGTTCGGGTCGCCCCCCTCGCCGTCATCGGCACTCGGGCTTTCTACGCATGCCGAATCTCCCGTTGAAGAGCCCGCCTCTTCAGAGCCCGCCTCTTCAGCAGCGTCATCGGCGGCGCGGTCCTCTTGCGCGGGGGAGGCACGGCGGCGGGCCTCCTCGAGGACGCGGTCTTCATCGATGTCAAAGGTGCTGTCGGCGCCAGCGTTGCTGTCGGCGATCGCGCCGGCGGCGGGATTGGCGGGAGGCTCCTCTGCAAAGAGAAGCGCAGGGCTTGCTATCAGCATAAATACGGTAACAACTATTGATCGTTTCATGAATACTCCGGTTTTGTCTCTGTTGACGAGCGCCGAGCAAGCTTGGCGTTCGGTCGCCGTGCGACCTGTGTGCTCGTCCACCCTGCGGTGGGGGCGATCACAGGGGGCCTGTGCAGGAGAATCTATCGCATACAGTGGATAATGTCAGGATGTGCGGATTATTTGTCGGAAAGAGTCTTGGGGGGCTTCAAAGACAGGTGGGAAAAACGATCCGGGCCCGAAAATCAGGGCTTGAAGGAGTCGAGTATGGCCTCGGTTTCCGAACAGTCTGCACACATGAGCTCATCCATGCGGCGAAGGCGCCGCGAGAGATCGCGCGCCAGGTTCATCACCACGAGGGCGAATATCTTGGTGTCCTTCTTGTAGATCTCGTGGAGGGCCCGGTTGGAAATGGTCGCCACACGCACGGGACGAAGGGCCTTTATGGTCGCTATGGAGGGCATGACATCCAGGACTTCCATCTCGCCGAAGAATTCACCCTCGCAGATTTCGTTGATGACTATACCGCGGCGCAAAACCTGGATGCTCCCCTCGAGGATGAATCGAATACGATCGTTCCGTTCACCCTCGACAATAATGGTCTCCCCGGTTGAATAGCCTTCCTGTCCCATAAGTGAATGGACGAATTTGATATCGTCCGGGAGGAGCCCTCCAAAGAGGGAATATTTTTGAAGCGCTGTCGAATCGACCATGATGACTACCCTGGAAACGTATTGATATACAGAAACAAAGCCCCGAGGGGCACTGTTCCAACTCTACCATGATTATCGGCACAAACAAAGAAAATTTTTAACATACAACAAAAGCCTTCAAAATGTCGAAAATACGCATGGCCTTCATCGGGAAAACGCTGCTTTGACTCGACGAAGCATGTGGTATTGGCTATTATTGCGATATTGTCATAGCGAACAGCGCAATCGCCGGATTCCCGGGGCTGCACGTTCAAAGACGGTCCATACAAGGAAAAATGACATGAAAATTGCACTCTTTTCCGACAGTTTCCTGCCCCAGATAAACGGGGTCGTCACCGCGACCATCACGCTTGCAAAAGAGCTTACCCGGCGCGGGCACGAGGTCCACGTACTCGCCCCGGAGTACAAGGAATTCCAGGGTGACAGCAAATTACCCTTCCCGGTCAAGCGCTTCGCCGCCTTTCCCGCCTTTTTCTACGAGGACTTCAAGTGGGCCGTGAGCCCGAATCCGGCTGTGAATGCCTACATTCACAAGCACGCCTTCGACATCATCCACTTCCAAACCCCCATGGCCCTGGGTTTCCAATCCATACTTATTGGAAAATTCCTCAAGAAGCCCATCGTGGGAACCTTCCACACCTTCTTCGCGGACCCCGACTACCTCAAGCACATCAAGATGGACAACAAATTCGTCGAGCGCTTCGGGTGGTTCTACTCGAACCAGCACTACAACCGCTGCGACGTCGTCACCGTCCCCTCCAAACAGACCGGGGTCGAACTGCGCGAACACGGGTGCAAACCACCCATACACTACATTTCCAACGGTATTGATCTCTCCCAATTCGACAACAGCAAGGCCGAGGACGTACGAAAGACCTACGGATTCAAGGAAGGGGACATCGTTTTCCTCTTTGTGGGGCGGCTCGCTCATGAAAAGAATATGGGTACGCTGATACGCGACTTTGCCCATGCCGCCAACGCGAATCCCCGCCTCAAGCTCCTGGTCGTCGGAGGCGGTCCACAGGAAGAAGAATACCGCGCCCTCGCCGGCGAATGCGACAAGAACGGGGCCATTACCTTTACCGGGCGCATTGAGCACGACGACCTCGTAGTCTCGGGCATCTTCGGGGCCTGCCAGTACTTTGTCACCCTCTCCCGCACCGAAAACCAGCCGGTTACCATACTCGAAGCCCAAGCGAACGGGCTCATTCCCGTCTGTCTGCCGGTCAAGGGGCTCAAGAGCATGATCGAACACGGCAAGACCGGTTACTTTCTCGCCGGAGAGAGCCCCGAGGAATTCACCACGGGTATTGAGGCACTCTTGGGCGACGAAGCCCTCCTTGAGACCCTGCGCCGGGAAATCAAGACCTTCATCGACGGACAGTCCATAGCGAGCATCGTCCTCGAGTGGGAGGCCCTTTACCGCGAACTCATCGAACAGAAGGCACATAAAACCAAAGCGAAAGGATCAGACTGATGCGCCCCTTCATGAATGACGACTTCCTCCTGTCCAACGGGACCGCCCGCCGTCTCTATCACGAGCACGCTGCGACGCAGCCCATTTTTGACTACCACTGCCACCTCTCGCCCAAGAAGATTGCGCAGAACGCCCGCTTCCAGACCATTACCGATGTCTGGCTGGGCGGCGACCACTACAAGTGGCGGGCCATGCGCGCAATGGGGCACCCGGAGGTCCTTGTCACCGGGAATGGCGACCCCAAAGACAAGTTCATGGCCTGGGCGGCCACGGTCGAGCGCCTGATTGGCAATCCTCTCTACCACTGGACCCACCTTGAGTTGCAGCGTTGTTTCGGCATACAAGAGCCGCTCACGACCCGCAGTGCAGCGGCTGTCTGGGAGGCAACGAACGAGCGCCTCAAGGACGAGGCACTCTCGGTCAAGGGCATACTCGAACGCTTCAAGGTCTACGCCATCGGCACGACCGACGACCCGATAGACGATCTTTCATACCATCGAGCCCTCTGTGACGGGACAGCCCCCATCGGGCGCATTGACACGAAGGTCCTTCCCTCATTCCGGCCCGACCGCGCCTTCAAGATCGAGGCCGATGACTTTGCTCCCTATATCAAGAGCCTGGAAGCGGCGAGCGGTATGAGCATAAAAAACCTGGCCGATCTCAAGGAGGCCCTGGACCGACGTCTGGATTTCTTTGCGACAGCCGGCTGTGTGGTGAGCGACCACGGCCTGGAGTACGCCCCGTACGCCCGCCTGCCCGCCGCAGAGCTCGACGCCCTCCTTGGCCAGCGGCTGTCCGGCAAACGCCCCGCAAGCGGGGTAAGCGCCCTCGAAGCCGAGGCCTTCCGCACCGAGCTCCTCGTGCACCTGGCCGGGAGCTACGCCCGCCACGGCATGGCCATGCAGCTCCACGTCGCGGCCATTCGCAACAACAACAGCCGCATGTTCGCCCGTATCGGGGCCGACTCAGGCTACGACGCCTCGCACGACCTGCCGGAGGCCGCCAAATTGAGCGCCCTTCTCGATGCGATGGACCGTGCGGCGCCCCTGCCCAAGACCATCCTCTACTCGCTCAACCCCGCCGACTACTATTCACTGACCACCCTCGCAGGCTGCCATCAGGGGGGACGGAATTCTGCTGATAGCGCCATCCCCTCGCGCACGCAGCTGGGGTCGGCCTGGTGGTTCCTCGACCACCGCGACGGTATGGAAGAGCAGCTGCGCATCCTCGCGAGCACCGGGGCCCTGGCCAACTTTGTGGGCATGCTCACCGATTCGCGCAGCTTCCTGTCCTACCCGCGCCACGAGTACTTCCGGCGTATCCTGTGCAATCTGGTGGGGACCTGGGTTGAGAACGGAGAGTTCCCCGACGACCAGGCCCTCTTGGGCGAGATCGTCGAGGGGATTGCCTTTAAAAATGCAGTCCGCTATTTCCAATAGAGCCTTTTTGTAATTGGCGCCACCACCCTTGGCGCCGCCACTCTTGGCGCCGCCACCCTTGGCGCCGCCACCCTTGGCGCCGCCACCCTTGGATGGCGCTGTTACTTCGAGAGCTGTGGCAGCAGGTGTACGGCAAAGCCGCCGAGCTCACGGTCCAGGTACGCGACAGTAATGCGCCCCTTTTCGCGGCGCACGGTCTCCTCGACGGCCCGGTACCCCTGGGTCTCGAGCCAGGCCAGGGCGCGCTCGACGCTGTTGCAGCGAAGGGCAATATGCCCCCTTTCGCCACGGCCGCTCCCCTTCATGACCTCGAAAACCGTGCCATTGAAGATGGAGGAGGTCCCCTCATCGGACGGGAAACCGAAGAGGGACAGGCCCTGCGAAACATCGCGGGCAATGTTGGCATCGGATGCATTCATTCCCATGTGGGCGAAGGTGAAGCCGTGAAGGCTCTGCAGGGCGCGTCGACACAGGCCGCTGATGCCCGCCCAGTCGCCGTTGGCGATGAGCTCTGCCTTGACCATCCAGGAACCCCCGATGGCGAGGACACAGGAGCGGCGGGCGTAATCGCCCACATTGTTCGCGCCAATACCACCGGTGGGCATGAAGGACACTTGGGGGAAGGGTGCTGCGAGGGCATCGATCATCGCAACGCCGCCGGACTGCTCGGCGGGGAAGAACTTGAAGGTGGAGAGCCCCTTTTCAAGGCCCGCTTCAATAAGGCTGGGGCTGTTGATGCCCGGGACAATGGGGACGGCGTGTTCACGGCACCAGTCCACAACGGCCGGATTGAAGCCGGGCGATACGATAAAACGCGCCCCCGCTTCGACGGCCTTTTTGGCAAGATCGGTGTTGATGACAGTCCCGGCACCCACAAGAATATCCGGGCAGCCATCGCGCATGGCGCGGATAGCATCGGCAGCGGCCGCCGTGCGAAAAGTGACCTCTGCGACGGGAATGCCCCCCGCAACGAGAGCCTTTGCAAGAGGCAGGGCATTGGCCACCTCGTCTATCTTGATAACCGGCACCAAGCCGACCGAAAAGAGCTCTTTTACCAGGGTATCCATCGACGAAAACTCCTCCACAGGCTGTCGTGACGAGCGAGCAGCACCGTACTATCAGTATAAGTGAAACATTGTTTCATTATCCTCGTTGACACGGGTAGTAGTATCAGTATACTTGATTCAAAGTCAATCATGACAGGGGTTTTCGATGCACACCATAGCAAGTTTCGGCGAAATCATGCTGCGCCTCACATCACCGGGTCACGAGCGTCTCTTCCAGACGCCCGTTCTCAAGACGAGCTTTGGCGGGGGCGAGGCCAACGTGGCTGTATCGCTCTCCATATTCGGCGAAAGGGCCCGTTTCGTAACGGCCCTCCCCGACAACCCGGCAGGGCGTGCGGCGGCAGGTGAACTGCGCCGCTACGGCGTCGACACGGGAGCCATCGCCTGGACCGGCGGCCGCATGGGCATCTACTTTTTGGAGACCGGCGCCAACCAGAGGGCCTCCACCGTCGTCTACGACCGGGCGGGTTCGGCTATCAGCCTTGCCAAGGAGGGGGATTTCGACTGGCAAAAGATCTTTGCCGACTGCGACTGGTTCCATATTACCGGCATCACACCGGCGATATCGGCAAGTGCGGCGGCAGCTTCCCTCGAAGCGGTCAAGGCGGCACAAAAGGCCGGTGTAAAGGTTTCGATTGACCTCAACTACCGCAAGAAGCTGTGGAACTACGGCAAGAGCGCTCCCGAGGTCATGTGCGAACTGGTCAAACACGCCGATGTCGTTATCGCAAACGAAGAGGATATCCAGAAGTCTCTGGGCATTGAACTCGCGAATGTGGACGTAACCAGTGGGGAGCTCGACCGCGCGGGGTATGAAGAGCTCGCACAGAAGGTGCGGGAGCGATTCCCGAATGTTCAACAGGTTGCCATTACCCTGCGCGAGAGCCACAGCGCCGATCACAACGGCTGGTCTGCCGCCCTCTTGGGAAAGGAGGGCTTCCACCTCTCCCGCCAGTACGAGATAACCGATATCGTCGACCGCGTCGGCGGGGGCGACAGCTTCTCGGCCGGGCTCATCTACGGCCTGCTTAACCGCGACAGTGAAGCAGCGGCCCTCGAGTTCGCCGTGGCGGCCTCTGCCCTGAAGCACTCGATAAACGAGGACTTCAACCTGGCCCGGCTCGAAGAGGTCGAAGCCCTGCTCAAGGGCGACGGCTCGGGCCGCGTACAGCGCTAATGTCCGTTTGACTCAAGGGCACCTCTAAAAACCCGGTTGGTTTCTAGAGGTGCTTTTGCAAATCCTTACAGGATTTGCATTTTTTATTGGAAGACCTCTAAAAACTGAAGTTTTTAGAGGTCCCCTCAAGCTTCTGGCGCCGCCAGTACTCTGGCGCCGCCAGTACTCTGGCGCCGCCAGGACTCAAGCGCCGCCTGTAATCAGGCGCGGGCGCCCAGAACCGCTTCGATTCTGCCGGCAGCGGCCAAGAGGGCCTGCCGGTACTCCTCTTCGCGCTCTGTTTCAAAGCGAAAAAGGGGCCAGGACATGCTGATGGCCGCGACGGCCTTGCCACAATGGTCGCGAATGGGCACCGCAATGCAGGTGACGCCCTCCTCGTGCTCCTCGCGGTCGCGGGCCCAGCCCTGTTTTCGAATCTCCTGCAGCTCTGCCTCGAGTTCGGCACTGGTGTGCAGGGTATGCGGGGTAAAGGGGACAAGGCGGCGATTGGCAAACCAGGCATCACGCCCCTCGCTGTCCATGTCGGCCAGTAGAATCTTTCCAATGGCAGTACAATAGAGGGGAATTCGCTTTCCCACGCGCGAATACATGCGAATGGTGTACCGGGATTCTATCTTCAATATGTAGAGGGCGTCTTCTTCATCGAGAACACCCACATGGACGGCTTCTCCAAGGGATTCCGAGAGCTCCTGTGCGACGGGTTTGGCCACTTCGGGCAGTTCCAGATGGTCCAGGGCGCGCGCCCCGACAGAGAAGAGCTTGAGGCCCAGGTACCAGCGCTCGCCCTCGTCCCGCCAGACATAGCCCAATTCGCGCAGGGTATTGAGAAAGCGGTATACCGTGGGCTTGGCAAGCCCGGTTTTCGCGGCGAGGGTTTCAAGGCGCGAGCTCTTGACACGGGAGAGGGCCTCGACTATGACGAAGGCCCGATTCGCCGCACTAATTATGGGCAGACCGTTTTCGCCCTCGTCGGCGTTATCCATCGAGCCCGCCGCCGGGCTTTCTTTTTGACCTGAAGCCTTGAGTCCGTCCATCGAGGCCCTCCTAAAGGTTGAACTTGAAGAAGAGGACGTCTCCGTCCTTGACGATATAGTCGCGGCCCTCGATGCGGTACTTGCCCGCTTCCTTGATCTTGGCTTCGCTCCCGTACTTGACGAGGTCGTCAAAGTGATAGGCCTCTGCCTTGATGAAGCCCTTTTCGAAGTCGGTGTGGATGACACCAGCGGCCTTGGGGGCGGTGTCTCCCGCGTGAATGGTCCAGGCGCGGCACTCATCGGCCCCGGCGGTAAAGAAGGTTGCGAGACCCAAGAGGCGATAGGCGGCGTGAATGAGGCTCGAGAGCCCCGACTCCTCGAGGCCCAGCTCGCCCAAAAAGGCGACGCGGTCCTCTTCGGTCTCGAGGTCGGCCAGTTCCGCTTCGAACTTCCCGCAGATGACGACGGCCTCGCTGTCTTCGGCCTTGGCACGGGCGCGCACGGCCTCGATGTGGGCATTGCCGTTCTTCATGCCCTCTTCATCGACGTTGCAGACATAGAGCTGGGGCTTCATGGTGATGAGCTGGGCATCGGCGATGGCGGCCTTCTCCTCGTCGCCAAGCTCCACCGAGCGGGCGGGTTTCCCGTCCTGGAGCGCAACCGCGAGCTTCTCGATGGCCGCGAGGGCCAGCTGCGCCTCTTTTTGGGCGTCCTTGGCCTGTACCTTGAGGGCGCGCAGGGAGCGCTCCTTCTTTTTTTCCAGGGTGCCCATGTCGGCGAGGGCGAGCTCCACGTTTATGGTCTCGATGTCGTCGAGGGGATCGACCTTGTTGGAGACATGGACGATGTCGCTGTTCTCGAAGCAGCGCACGACATGGGCTATAACGCCCACCTCGCGGATGTGAGACAGGAACTGGTTCCCCAGCCCCTCGCCCTGGCTCGCGCCCTTGACGAGGCCGGCGATGTCGACGAACTCGGTGACGGCCGGCACGCGGCTCTTGGGGCTGAAGATGTCGCAGAGGGTGTCGAGGCGGGAATCGGGGACGTTGACCATACCCACGTTGGGGTTGATGGTACAGAAGGGATAGTTGGCCGCCTCGGCAGGGGCGGAGGTAAGGGCAGAGAAAATGGTGGACTTGCCGACGTTCGGCAGTCCGACGATACCGCAATTAAGGGCCATGGTGTTCCTCGTTCTGGCTGTGATGCCCGGGAGCTCCGGCAGCGCGGAGCAAACGGTCAGGGCTGCACCAAAAACCCGGTCGCTTGTTGGAGCAGCATGAATCCCGATTTTCACATGCTAGCACGAAACGGGCCAAAAATTACAGCCATGGACACAGATATATTTGGCCAAGTGGACGTTTTGGTGGTACAATGCCGGCGATTCGACCGGGTCCGACCATCCGGTCGCTTCCTGCGACCCTTCCGGTCGCTACCCGACCCATTCGGGTCGACAAGCCCCCTCAATGCGTATAGGCTGGAGCACATGCACGATTTGGCACTTCTTGGCGACGAGGCAGTCGCCCTCGCGGCAGAGCACGCGGGCGTCTCTGCCTCCTACGGGTATCCGGGGACACCATCCACCGAGATTCTGACAACACTCATCGAACGCTACGAGCAGGGCGGGCCTTTGGCCGCCTGGTGCACGAACGAAAAGACCGCCTTCGAGGCGGCACTCGGCATTTCTTTCGCCGGCAAACGCGCCCTTGTAACCATGAAACACGTGGGCCTCAACGTCGCGGCAGATCCCTTCATGAACGGCGCCCTCCTGGGCATCAAAGGCGGCCTCGTCATCGCGGTAGCCGACGACCCCGGCATGCACTCTTCACAGGGCGAGCAGGATTCGCGATTCTTCGCGAAATTCGCCCTTATCCCCTGTCTTGAACCGCGCAACCAGCAGGAAGCCTACGACATGACGCGCGAGGCCTTCGATATATCGGAGCGCTTCGAGGTTCCCGTCCTCCTGCGCCTCGTAACGCGCCTCTCGCACGCCCGCGCCGGGGTCGTCCCCCGCCAAGCGCGCGCGCAAAACCCGCTCGAAAAGGCGGCCGACCGCCGCCGCTGGATGCTCCTGCCGGCCCTGGCCCGCAAGAACTACCGCGCCCTCATCGACCGCCAAGCCAGCTTTGTCGACTGGTCGACGGCCCACCCGGCCAACCTCCTCGAACTCGAGGGGCGCGATACCTCCTTCGCCGTCCTCACAACGGGGCTCGGGGGCAACTACTACGAGGAAAATCTCGAAGACCTTGCGGCCAAAAACGGCGGCAAGGCCCCGGCGCGCCTGCACATCGGGGCCTACCCCCTGCCAGAAGAGGCCATCCTTCGCCTCTGCGAAAAGGCAGGCAAGCTCCTCATCATCGAAGAGGGCCAGCCGGTCGTCGAGGATCAGCTCAAGAGCCTCCTTCCGGGGACCATCGCCATTCATGGAAAGCTGGACAACAGCCTCCCCCGCGACGGGGAGCTCGACCCCGACAACGTCCGTGTCGCCCTGGGACTTTCCCCGCGCGCCGGCCAGAACATCAAGGTTCCCGAGCTCCCCGGCCGCCCGCCCCAGCTGTGCCAGGGCTGCCCCCACTTCGACTCCTACTCGGTTATCAAGGAGGCCATAAGCGGGCTCGACTCGGTCGCCGTCACCGCCGATATAGGCTGCTACGCCCTGGGCGCCCAACCGCCACTCGCCGTCCCCGAGACCATCGTCTGCATGGGCGCGAGCGTGAACATGGCCAAGGGCGCGAGCGACGCCGGCATCAAATACGCCATCGGCGTTATCGGCGACTCGACCTTCCTGCACTCGGGCATCACCCCGCTTATCGACGCGGTCTCCATGAAGACCCCCATGACCCTCGTCATCCTGGACAACTCCATCGTGGCCATGACCGGCTGCCAGGAGACCATGGTCCCCAGCGAGCGCCTCCCGGAAATCGTCAAGGGCATCGGCGTCGAAAGCGACCACATCGTCCAGCTCGATGCGCGCAAACCCCTGCACGAGGAAAACGTCACGGCCCTGCGCCGCGAGCTCGATTACCGCGGGGTTTCGGTCGTCATCTTCAAACGCGAATGCATCGAGGCATTCAAGAAGCGCCAGAAGAAGGCCAAGGCTGATGCCGCGCGGGCAGCGGCGGCCTGCAACGACAACAAGGAAGGTGTGTGATGAAGTGTGATGTCATTCTCGCCGGCGTCGGGGGACAGGGTGTCCTCTCGATAGCGGCCATCATAGCGAAGGCGGCTGTTGCAAAGGGCCTTACAGTACGGCAGTCCGAAGTCCACGGTATGGCACAGCGCGGCGGGGCGGTCCTCGCCCACCTGCGCATTGCCGACGGCCACATCGCCGGGGACCTCGTCCCCAAGGGCGGCGCGGACCTCATCATCTCGGTCGAACCGGTCGAAGCCCTGCGCTACGTCTCATGGCTATCGCCCAAGGGGGCCGTTGTAACAGCCGCAGAACCCTTCGTGAACATTCCCGACTACCCGAATCTCGAGACCATACACAACGCGGTTCGCTCCTTCCCGGCCCACGCCCTCGTCGAGGCCTCGACCCTGGCCAAGGAAGCCGGGCTCGCCCGTGCGGTCAACATGGTCATGGTGGGCGCCGCCCAGCCCTGGCTGCCACTCACGGCCGAAGACATTGAAGCGACGGTCTGCGAGATGTTTGCGAGCAAGGGGAGCGAGGTCATCGAGGCCAACAAGAGGGCCCTCGAGCTGGGAGCCGCTGCCTGTACCGCCAACGGCGTAGACGCCGCCAACGGCGTAGACGCCGCCAACGGCGTAGACGCCGCCAACGGCGTTGGCGCCGCCAATACTGTTGGCGCCGCATGCATCGACCGGACGGGGGTTTGAGCGTGAACTGGCAGTACCGGGACCGCGCCATGGAGTGCCTCCCGCGCGACGAACTCGAAGCCTGGCAGCTCGCTCGGCTCAAAGAGACAGTGGCGCGGGCCCTCAAGACGAGCTGGTACGCGCCCCTCCTCGCGGAACGGGGCATCCACAGCCCGGAAGACATCAAGAGCCTTGCGGACCTGCGGCGCATTCCCTTTACAACCAAGCACGACCTGCGCGCAGCCTACCCTTGGGGCCTCGTATCGGTGCCCAAAGAGGATATTGTACGCCTGCACGCCTCGAGCGGGACCACCGGAACCCCGACGACCATCTACTACACGCAGGGCGACCTCGAGCGCTGGGCCGGCTTCATGGCCCGCTGCATCGAGGCGACCGGCTGTACGAAAGACGATGTCTTCCAGAACATGATTACCTACGGGCTCTTTACCGGGGGTCTGGGTGTCCACTACGGGGCCGAACGGGTGGGGATGATGGTCATCCCCTCGGGGCCGGGCAATACGGCCCGCCAGTTCAAGCTCATGAAGGACTTCAAGACCAGCGTCCTCCACGCGACCCCCAGCTTCTTCCTCCACCTCGAGACCAAGATGCAGGAAGAGGGAGTCAAGCGCGAAGAGCTCTCCATCAAAAAGGCCTTTGCCGGGGCCGAACCCTACAGCGAGGACACCCGCCGCCGCATTGAAGAACTCCTCGGTATCGACGTCTACAACTCCTACGGGCTTTCGGAGATGAACGGCCCCGGGGTTGCCTTCGAGTGCCAGGCAAAGGACGGCATGCACCTCTGGGAGGACGGCTACATCGCAGAAATCGTCGACCCCGAAACCCTCGAGCCCCTGCCGGATGGAGAAACGGGAGAACTGGTCCTTACCATACTCTGCCGCGAGGCGACGACCATCCTGCGCTATCGCACCCGGGACCTCACCTCCTTCTACACCGAACCCTGCCCCTGCGGCCGCAGCCACCGGCGCATCCGCCGCATCACCGGCCGCACCGACGACATGCTCATCATCAACGGGGTGAATGTCTTCCCCAGCCAGATCGAAGAGGTCGTCATGGCCATGAAGGAAGTGGGCAACAACTACGTTATCCACGTTGACAAGGCCGGGGCCCTCGACAAGCTCACCGTTAAGGTCGAGGTGGGGGACACCATCTTTACCGATGACGCCCGCCCCCTCAACGCCCTCAAAGACCGCATTGCCAAAAACCTGCAGGTCTCTATCTCCATCCACCCGCAGGTCGAACTCGTGGAGCCGGGAAGCCTTCCGGTTAGCGAGGGCAAGGCAAAGCGGGTATTCGACAACAGACCCAAAGATGTTTGATACGCCCCGCCAGAGTGGCCGCTGCCGGTATCACCGGGTCCGGCCACCAGCTATCAGCATGAAAAAGGAAGGAACGCCATGATCTACAATCCCGAATACGAAGCGATGGACCGGGCAGTCCGCGAAAAACTCCAGTTTGCCCGGCTCAAGAACCTCGTCGAACTCGTGTGGGAGAAGGTCCCCTTCTACCGCAAGAAGATGGAGGCCCTCAAGGAGAGCCCCCGCGACATCCGCTCCCTGGCGGACATCGCCAAACTCCCCTTCACCACCAAGGAAGACCTGCGCGAGACCTTCCCCTACGGCCTTCTGGCCTGCCCCGAGTCCCAGATCGAGGAGATCCACATGTCCTCGGGGACCACGGGCGTCCCGGTCGTCGACGCCTACACAAAGGGCGATGTCGCCGCCTGGGGCGAAGCCATGGCCCGAACCCTCGCCGGCGCGGGGGGCACCCACAACGACATTCTCCAGAACTGCTACGGCTACGGGCTCTTTACCGGCGGCCTCGGGGCCCACTACGGGGCCAAGACCCTGGGCGCCAACGTCATCCCCATGTCCTCGGGCAATACGCAAAAGCAGCTGATGGTCATGCAGTCCTTCGGCTCCACCATCCTCGCCTGCACCCCCTCCTACGCCCTCTTCATGGCAGAAGAAGCCAAGGAAGCGGGCTTCGACTTCTCCTCCTGCAAGCTCAAGGCCGGCATCTTCGGGGCCGAGCCCTGGAGCGAGAACATGCGCAAGGAGATCGAAGATGCCTGGGGCATCGACGCCTACGACATCTACGGCCTTACCGAGATCACCGGACCGGGCGTCTCCTTCGAGTGCGAGGCCAAGGACGGCCTGCACGTCAATGAAGACCTCTTCTACCCGGAAATCATCGACCCCGATACCGGCAAGGTCCTTCCCCACGGGACCAAGGGCGAGCTGGTGTTCACGACCCTCATGAAGGAGGGCACCCCGCTCTTGCGCTATCGCACCCGCGACGTAACCTTCCTTCGCGACGAAGCCTGCTCCTGCGGGCGCACCACCATCCGCATGAACCGCCTCTTTGGCCGCACCGACGACATGCTCATCATTCGCGGGGTCAATGTCTTCCCCAGCCAGATCGAGCACGCCCTCATCGAAATCGAGGGAACCGATCCGCACTACCTCATCATCGTCGACCGCGGGGAGAGCCACCTCGACGAGGTCGAACTCCAGGTCGAGGTCAAGCAGGAACTCTTTGGCGACGAAACGCGCACCCTTGAAAACCTGCGCAACAAGATCGAGAGTGTACTCAAGTCCAAGCTTGGCATCCTGTTCCGCGTCAAGCTCGTCGAACCCAAGACGATCGAGCGCTCCATCGGCAAGGCCAAGCGCGTTATCGATCGAAGAAAGATGTAAGGGAGGGACCACATGCAGATCCAGCAGATTTCCGTTTTTCTTGAGAACAACGCCGGCCGCCTGGCCGAGGTCACCCGTGTCCTGGCAAGTGCCGGCGTCAACATACGCGCCATTTCGATTGCCGATACCGCCGACTTCGGCATACTGCGCCTTATAGTAAACAAGACCGATGACGCCGTCGCCGCCCTCTCCAAGGCGGGCTTTACCGCGCGCCTTACGGCCGTCATGGCCGTGGAGATCGGCGATGAACCCGGCTCCCTCGCCGCCGTCATGGAGCTCTTCCGCGAGACCGGCGTCAACATCGAGTACCTCTACGCCTCCCTCGAGGGCTGCACCGGGAAGGCCGTTGTCATCTTCAAGGTGGAAAACCTCGAACACGGCCTCAAGATCGTGCGCGAAAAGGGCATGAAGATCATCGATTCATTCTGATAGCGTGCTCATGGTGCCAAGGGGCAGCGGAATTATCGGCCGCCCCTTCGCGCCACAACGCCCATCCACTTTGCGGGGTCTTCGCTCCCGTCGAGGCCGGCATCCATGGTTTCCAAGTCGAAGCCGGCGCGTGCCAGAAGCGTCTCGAGTTCTGCCCGGTCGTACCAGCGGTGGCGCACATGGCAGGTTTTGATGCGCCCGCGGAACGGGAACCCCAAATCGACAATGTGATACGAGTTCACGACCGTGCGCGCCTCTTCAAACACCGTCCCGCGCTCGCAGACGAGGTGGGGCCCGCCCCGCCAAAAACCGTCCCCCTCGCGGGCATACCAGTCGCGGGGCATGATCGATTCGCGGGCGTAATCTTCGGTAAAGCAGTCGAAGACAAAGGCCGCCCCCGCCGGCAGGGCCCTGGCGAGCGAGGCGAGCGTGCGGTCACGTTCGTCTTCGTCCAGGTTCCCGAAGATGCCGTAGATCATGGCGGCTCCCGCGGCAGGAGGCAAGCGCGAACGGGTAAAATCCCGGCGGTAAAAGCGCGCAGAAGGCCCGCTCAGCCCCCCGCGCGCAGACGCCCCGCCCAGAGTCCTTCGCGCATGGCGAATAGCAGCGGGTGAAATATCCCGGCCCTCTACGCGAAAACCCCTCGCCAAAAAATGCGCCGCGTAGAGCCCTGGGCCGCAGCCCAAATCCAAAATGAGGTCGCCGGGCTTGGCCCCATGCGATTCAAAGGCATCGACCGCTGCCGCGGCCTCGCGTGCGATGCGTTCAGGCCGGCGGGAACCCTCTTCCTCATCGGGGTCGAGGTGAATATCCAGCACGGTCGACGAGACCCAGGGCTCTGCCCAAAAGGACGTGGAAAAACCCTGCGGGGCCGCACTCTCAAGCTCGCGAGCCACCGCACGCGCACGCTGCGGGAAAAAAGATGCCACCGTCAAACCTCCATGCAAAGACAGATTGCCGTTGTCATGGTATGCTGTACACAGCGCCATGATTCATGCAACACGAGTGAATACCGGAAAAATATCCATACTGATAGTTCTCTTCCTCGCCACCGCCACGGCCGCCCGGCCCGCAGATCGTTCGCTCACCCTTGTCTGCGACCGGGATTACCCGCCCCTGAGTTTTCTCGAGGGGGGCATTCTGCGCGGCTTCGACCCGGACTTGGCACAGGCCCTCGCCCCCCTGCTGGGTGCAGAAATTACCGTTCAAAGCGCCCCCTGGGCAGCGGCCCTCGAGGACACGGCAAGCGGCAAAGCCGACATCTTGAGCGGCGTCATCAAAACCTCGGGCAGAGAGAGCAGACTGGCCTTCAGCATACCCTATCTGGAAGACAATTATGTCATCTTCCGCAGAAGCGACCTGGCCGTCAAGCAACTGCCCGATTTGCAAAAAGCACGACTCATCATGCTCGAAGGAGACGCCGCCATCGAGACCTGGGTTGTTCCCAACGGGCTTTCAGACAACATGAGCACCTGCAGCGGATTCACGGAGGCCTTCGAAGCGCTGGAAAACGGGGATGCGGACTACACGGTGTCGCCAAGGGCGCTGGGACTAGATCTGGTTGCGCAGCGTAACTATCAGTCCATAAAAATATGGGGACGTCCGCTTTTTTCCAGCAGTTTCGCATTGGCAGTAAAAAGCGAAAATCAGGCCTTGCTCGCCCGGCTCAATGACGCCATCATCGCCCTTTCACGCAACGGAACCCTCGCCCGGCTCGAAGAACGCTGGAAAACCGGCGTAAACATTACCTCCTACGATACCCAACGCGTCCCCTCTTGGCTTCCCCTTGTCTTGGTCAGCGTTCTTTCGGGGGCGGGCATCCTGCTTTTCCTGATTATCACCCTTCGACGCAGTCTCGCCGAACACAAGAGGCGCACGAGCGCGGACAGGGACATTCTCAGCGCAATCCTCGATACAGGAAGCGATGCAATCTGGTGGTTCGACGAAGAGGCCAACATGCTCGGGGCAAACGCCCGCGCTATCGCCGCCCCCCCGGCGCTTCAAGAAGAGGCAATAGCCCGGGCAAGGCGCCTCTGCACCCAATGCGGCGACACCTTGGTGCCGCCCGCCACCCCCGACGAGACCGACGATGACGCCCCCGAGGCTGTCCGCCTGGAAGCAGGCCCCACCCTTCACGCGCCGATTATCGCCGTTCGGCGGAACATGAGCAGGGAACTTTACGCCCTCAAGACCAGCGAGCGGGAGCTTTCAACAGAACTCGCACTCTGCCACGCCCGGCTTCGGGAAATAACACGTTACGACCCCGCAACCGGCCTCCTTCGACGCGGGGCCCTTGTCGACCTCCTCTGCGATTACGCGGATATTGCCCGGCGCAGGGCCGATACCCTCAAAATTGCCTTCATCCGCGTCAAGGATCTGCGCCGCTTGAACAGCCGCTATTCGCACACTGCGGTCGACCGCATGTTGGAACGCATCGCAAGCGGCATACGCAGCCTCCTTGAAGAAAACGAATGCGCCGGTACCATCCATACCGCTTTTTATGTATTGAGTGCTGCCCAAAACAACTTCGAAGACCGGGAGAACCTTATCCCGGCGCTGGAAAAACTGGTCCGGGAAGCGGGCATACCCGAAGATCACCCGGTTGATATTGCGGCAATTGAAACGAGCGCAAACACTGCAGAGGACATACTTGCCGCACTGGAGGGGCGTGGATGAAGCGAATACCGGCCATTATTCCCCTGCTTGCCGCCAGCATCCTGGCGACACTGGTTGTCTTTGCCGTTTCCTTCGGCAAGAGCGGCCCCGGTACGAGTGCAGACGACATCGAAATCTCGGTGAACCTCCTGGAAAGCGGCAACCGGCTGAGCGCCAGAGACCTCATGACCGTCCAATTGGACCGAAGGCCCTGGAACGGTTTGGAATATCATACGACAAAGGCCTATCTCTATGCCTTCATTTCCTTTGAAAACCGAGGCGAATCCCCGCATACCATCGTCTTGGGAAACCACTCCCGCAATTACTATCAGGAACTACTCAGCCCGCACCCCTTCGGTGCCATTACACTGTATACGCAGGGTGATACCGTTCCGGTGTCCTCTTCTCCCATCAAGCACCACCGCATGGCCTTTCCCCTTACCGTACACCCCGATGAACGAAGCGATTACATCCTCGAACTTCACGGCCCGCGCGGGATACTCTTCAACCCGGACATCCAGAGCTGGCAGGGCTTTATGGACAGAGCCGTTCGGGAACGCGGCCTCATCGCCGCCATCTTTGCCATTTGCCTCCTGTCCATCATGCTCGACCTGTCGCTGGCGCTCTCGCTCAGACGGCGCAGGTACCTTATCCTAGCAGTCATGGCGCTGGCTCTCACCCTCTTCTCGACACGCCAAAGCCGCTACCTGCTCCTCCTTATAGATCCCCTCGCCTACCCCGAGTGGCTCTATCCCCTTACCATAGCCCTCAACCTGAGCTCGGTCATCCTATACATCTCCAATATTGTCCGGCGGGACATTCTCCTTTGGCAGAAAAACGTTCTCACGGGGATTCTGGTCATCACCGGGGTATTCGCACTCCTGTCCCTCGCCCTGCGCCCCTACCTTATGGCGGACATCCTCAATATCACGAGCCTCGTTGCCTTTGCATTCATCCTTGGCATCAGCCTGCCCGTATTCATTCGTCGGAAACGCCTACTCCTGGCCATTCCCGTCGTCTTTCTCCCATGGGTCGCCACCATGATCGCCGACATCCTCGCCGGCATGTTGGCGATACGACTGCAAGGCTACGCGGAATACCGGCAATTTTTCGGCCTCGCGGCCAGTCTCTTCCTGCTTCCACTCGCACACCTGAATGAATACCTGGAAGAACAGCGGCAGGAAAGAGAGACCCTCTCCTCGCGCCTTGAACACGCACGCAACGAAAATGCCCGCCGCATTGCCGCCCTCGCCTCGATCAAAGACGTCATGTTGCGCGATTTGGCCCACGATTTGCACCAATCCCTCGACACGATTACCGCCTGCGCGCGCATACTGTCCCGCAAGTACCATGATCCGGCTATCGATGCCAACTGCCAGGTCATACTGGACGAGGCCGATATCGTAAAGGCGACACTGGGCACGCGCATGGGCCAGCCCGAGCGGGATCTGTCCACCGGGACAGGGGTGGAGCCAAGCCTGCCCGCTGCGACCCTGCCCGTTCGCACAGACCGGGGCGCCCCGGTCGAAAAAATTGCGCTCTTCGATGCCGATCCGCGCAATGCCATGCGCAACAGCCTCATCCTGCAATCGGCCGGGTTCCAGTCCATGACCAGCATGGACAAGCTCGCCATCCTGGGCGAGGTTCAAGCGGGCGCTGTATCGGTACTCATCATTGATCCCATGTCCACCGGCGAAGAGGCCTTTATCCTCGCGAGCCTGATACGGGCAGAGCGCAGCTTCCTGCAGTTCCCCATCCTCATGCTCAGCGAGTACCACGACACGACCCTCATGCGCCAGGCCTACGCCGCAGGCATCAACGACTTTCTCACCCGCCCCTTCGACAGCGCCGAGCTGAGCATCCGCATACAATCCCTTTTGCGCTTGAAAAACATCTCCGCCAGCAACCAGGACCTCCAGCGTGCGGAGCGGGAAAAGGCAACCTTCCTGTACTTCCTCACCCACAACGTCAACACCCCGCTCACACTCATACTCAACGCCATCCGCAGCCTGCGCACGGATCACAATGACCCGGAGAAGGATGCCCTCCTCGATGAACTGGAGCTGTCCGGCAACGAAATCAACGAGATTGTGCAGAACGTCCTCGTCTCGTTCCGGCTCTCCGACGGGCGCCAGCAGCTCAGGCTCTCTGCGGTCAACTGTGTCGATATAATCGGGGATGTACGGCGCGACCTCTCGCAAAAGGTGGCGCGAAAGGGGCAGAACCTTGTCTTCGACATCCCCCGGGGCAGTATTGAGGCCTGGGTGGATTACGGATCCACCCGCGGCATCCTGTACAACCTGATCGACAACGCCATCAAGTTTACCCCCCGCGAAGGTCGCATCTTCATTCGTATTCACCGCGGAACAACCATACGGATCGAGATCGAAGACACGGGGCCGGGAGTCAAAGCGGAGGATCTCGATCGGCTCTTCGGCCGCTTCGAGCCCCTGTCAACCAAGCCCACCGCCGGCGAATCGTCCACCGGCATCGGCCTCCATGTGGCCCGCGAGCTCGCCCTGCTCAACGGCGGCGATCTTGCCTATGTGCAGAATCGGGGAGGCGCCTGCTTTGTATTGAGCCTGCCGCTTCCTACAGACAGACAAACGCAGCATGGATCGGAGCATCAGCATGAATGAAACCCGCTTGTCCGTCCTCGTGTCGGGCATGCTCATGGCGGTTTTAATCATCATGAGTGTGTTCGCCGTTATCCAGGAGACCCGTTCGACGCGAGCGTTTATACGGGACCGGGAGCTGCCCGCCCTGGGCCTGGCGGTATCTGCCCAACTGGACCTCGCCGCAAACCGCTATTATCGGGCTGGCGAAGACCTCCTCGAGGACGGCTTCATACGCGACTGGATACGTAACGGAGAAAAAGACGTACCGGCCCTCGTATCGTTCATGGAATCGGTGCGCGAGAGGCACCAGCTTCTGGATGCGAGTATCGTCAGCGATCCGAGCGAGACCTACTATGGCACTGACGGTCGGGTTCTGCGCCTTGATCCGCAGAATTGGGAGCGAGACGGCTGGTACTACCTCTACCGCCACGAGCGGCAAGATCGAAGCCTCGACTGCTGGTTCTATCCGGAAGCAGACATGTTTACCATATACGTCAATGTCCCCATCCTCGATCGTAACGGGCAGTACCTGGGCGTTACCGGGGGCGGCATTCAATCGGAACGATTCGCCGAACTCTTTCTCTCCTTCGAGGAAAACCAGGACTTGAAGCTCTACCTCGCCCGCCGCGATGGACAACTCGTCTACGCAAGCGACAAACAGCTCCTGCGAGAGGGGAATGTCAGGCTGGACACCCTGTGGGGGGACCATTTTCACGATCTCCTCTGGCGGAACATGAATGATTCGGTCGGTCTGGTCCTCGAACCGGAGACCCGCCCGGGATCCATGCTCTGGGCCCGCTTCATTCCCGACTGGGACACCTTCCTCATCATCGAGCGCTGTCCCGATTCCCTGCGAAAGGCTCTCTTTTCCCGGGCGCTGGCCTCGAGCATCGCCTCTGCGGCAATAATAACAGCCCTTTTCCTTCTCGCAACCTTCCTCGTCAAAGTCATGGAGCGCCGCCTCTCCCGAAAACAGGAAGAGGGACAGAAGGCCCTCATGCAGGCCCGCTCGCTCGTTTGGCTCGAAGCGCAGGGGGCCCGGACCATTGCCGTGCAGCTGGAACGGGTTCGCGAGGAACTCGCACAAAACCCGTCAACCCGGCCCCAGGCGGGGCGGCTCGAGAGCCTTCTTGAGGAATACGAAGGGCTCCGCCAGATCGCCGAAGGACCGGCCACACAGGACGGGGACGAAAGCGGCCTTGAAGAGGGTGCGCTTGTAGCAGAAAACCTCCGCGAGGTATCCCTTCGCTACAGCCCGCGGGCCCTTGCAAAGGGTATTCGCATACACACCAGCGAGTTGGAAGTGTGGGTTGAAAAGAAAAAGGCGATCCTCTGCACCCTTGCGGTGGGAGCCCAGATTGACGCCTTTGTCGAGGCGGCGGAAGCGGGCCTCTCGTCGGCAATCATCATTGACATGCACGACCGGCCCTTCTGTCTTGATCTGGCCCTTCCGGGGGATTGCGAAGCCTGTCGCGAGAATGCGGAACGCCTCGAAGGGCTTCTGGCCGGGCACAATCTTCACATCGAACGGATTACTTCGAAGGAAACGAGTGTTATCTATCGTATTGCGGAACACCAAGGGCGGACGGATTTTTAGCGAATGGCCAGCGGGTGATACATATAGCCTGCACCGCGAACCGTAACGATATGCATCGGCTTGGCCGGATCGTCCTCGATGAGTTCGCGCAGCTGGCGGATGTGCACATAAAGGCTGTTTACATTGACCCCTTCACGAATATCCCAGGCCCGATCAAAAAGGGCCTCGTTCGTAAGGAGGGTATCCGGGTGCCGAATAAAAAAGAGAAAGAGATCGAACAACTTTTTTCGAAGTTCGATAGCCCGGCCATTTTTGTGAACGATCAAGCTTCCCACATCAATGGAAAAGGGCCCGGACTCGATTGTTTCGTCGTGTATACGCATGCCGTTCGTACGCGGCCGCGCCCGTTTCAAGATGCGGCGCACCCGCCCCAAGAGTTCATCCACATAAAAGGGCTTGGTGATGTAATCGTCACAACCCACATCAAAACCGTCGACCTTGCTGTTGTGTGACTGGTCCGAACTGATGATGATGACCGGCAGCTCTTCATCCTGCCTGCGTATCATGCGCAGTATCTCCAATCCGTTGCTGTCGCCCAAATTGAGGTCCAACAGAACCAGATTGAGGAATTCCTTCTTGAGTATTTCCCTGGCCGCCTTGCCGTCGCCCGCTTCGCGGACAGCGTAATCGGCCTTCTTGAGTGCGCCCGCCACGAATGAACGCAGGCGCTCGTTGTCTTCAACTACCAGTATTACCAACTTGTCCAAGGCTGTTTCCACAAGCGCTCCCCCATCTATCATGTCGAGTATGACAGACGATGCTTAAATGAACCTTAAGAAAACGGGCAATGTTGGGCATCTCTCAAGAAAGATTCGCCGTTTACGCCTGCAAAGCAAAACAAGCCCCTCCCCTAAAAGGGCCCGAAACGGATGAGCACGGCAAAGGCCAGAAAAGCGACCGTCACCCCCAGCATGACGAGCTGAAGTTTCCAGGTCCAGCGCATCCACACCGGGTAGCTTACCACGGTAAAGGAAAGGGCGATGAGCAGGAGGGCGTTTGTGGGAAAGACCATGTTCGAGAAGCCGTCGCCAAAGTCGAAAGCCAGGACGGCCGTCTGCCGGGTAATCCCCACAAGGTCGGCCAGGGGGGTAAGGAGGGGCATCATGAGGAAGGCCTTTGCACTCGCCGAGCCGATAAAGAAGTTCATGACAAGGGTCGTCCCGTAGATGAGGAAGGCGGCGGCAAGCGGGGTCGCCCCCCCGATAAGCTCGGAGGCGGCATGGAGGATGGTATCCATGATCTTGCCGCTTACGATGATGTGTTTGACGCTGTAGGCCATCAGTATCAGAACCACCCCCGGAAGGAGGTCCCGCGCCCCCATAAAAAAGGCAGATGTCACGCGGCGGCCCCCGACACGAGCGAAGGCCCCCGCCCCGATGCCCCCGACAAGGAAGAGGAGGGCCATCACCGGGAAGGCGAGGTCCGACAGGCCGGGGAGGCGTGCGGTGGCGAAGACCATGGCCATGGCGAGACCCACGCAGACGGCAAACCACACAAGGCCCCGGCGACGGGATGCGGCCCCGGCATCCACGCTGCGACTCCCGGCAGAGGCCAGTTTGGCCCGCAGGGCCTCATCGGCGGCAAAGCTGAGCGAGCGCGAAGGATCGGCCTCGACCTTCTTGGCGTGGCGCAGGACAAAGAGGGTGACGAGAGCATAGACGACGAAGAAAAAGACGATGCGCAGAAGGGCCCCCGAAAAGAGCGGGAGGTCTGCAATGCGCTGGGCGACGGCAATCGTGAAGGGATTCGTCACCGCCGACGCAAAGCCGAAGGCCATGGGCAGGAGGCTCATGCCCAAACCGGTGAGCGAATCGAAGCCCAGGGAAATGGCGAGCGGCACGATGAAGACGATCATCGGGACCATCCCCTCGTAGACCCCGATAAAGCTCGAGGTAAACATGAAAAAGAAGATCACGAGTGCGATAAGGAGGTACTTCCGCGAGGAGAAGCGTTTTACCAGAAGCCCTACAAGCTCCTCCATAATCCCCACCTTTTCGAGTATGGAGATGGCCCCGCCCACGCAGAGGATGAAGAGGATTATGGTGATAAGGGCGACATTCCCCTCGCTCCAGATGATCTCGACCGGCGCGGTGAAGCAGCGCCATACGGGGTAGTCGGGCTTTTCCACCTGATGGTAGGTCCCCTCGACGACGAGGGTACGCCCGTTTTCCCGGACGCGCTCGAACTCGCCCGCATCGAGGACCAGGGTAAGGAGCCCGCTTATCACCATGAGGCCCAGGATGATGAAGACAGAGAGCAAAAAGGCCTTCTTGCCGATTTTCATGGCTGATGACATCACTGTGCTCCTTGGATGCGCGTGCAAAGACGGCCCATGAGGGTATTGTAGAAGACGAGACCGGCCGCGATATTCTCAAGGCTGATGCGCTCGTCCTCGCTGTGGATGCGCGAGAGTTCTCCGGGAGTCAGGCGCATGGGGGCGAAACGGTAGATGGCGTCGCAGAGGGACGCATAGTGGCGGGAGTCGGTGGTGGCGGTATTGAGGAAGGGCAGAATGGCCGCATCCGGAAAGGCGACCCCGATGGCCGCGCGGATATCATCCCAGCCCTCGCTTTCGCCCCGGGCACAGGCGGGCGAACAGGGGATGGGGTCGTTGGCAAAGCTGCCGGGTTTCACGCGCAGGGCGACACGGTCGTCCGCAATAACGCGGCGCGAAAAGTCCAGGGCCTTTTCAATCGTCCACGGGGAGAGGAGGCGCAGGTTGAGGGTGGCCGATACCCGGCGCGGCATGACATTGCTCGCCCGGCTCCCCTCGAGCTGTGTCATGGCGAGCGTCGTGCGCAAGAGGGCCCGCGTGGCGTCACTGCTAGCAGACAGGGGGAAGAAGAGGGGTCCCAGCGCCCGCGCATTGCGTAATACCGGCTTCTGTATCCCCGTGACCAGGCCGGACAAGCTGCGAAAGAAGCCCTCGACCCCCGGTGTAAGCGACCAGGGGAAGGGCTTTTTGGCCAGACGGCTCAGGGCCCGCCCCAGAACAGCTGCCGCCTGCTCCTGTGGGGGGCGCGAGGCGTGACCACTCGCCTGTTCCACCGATACTTCCACATCCAGGTAGCCCTTTTCCTCCACACTGACGAGGGCAAGGGGCTCTTTCACCATTGAAAGCATATCCTGCGCGACGATGGAGCCTTCGTCGAGGAGCCAGGAGAAGCGTATGCCCTGTTCGGCAAACCAGGCGGCAACCTTCTGTGCGCCCTCGAAGCCGGAGACCTCCTCGTCGCCCCCAAAGGCGAACCAGATGTCGCGCGTCGGGACAAAGCCGGAAGCCATAAGGGATTCGGCGGCCTCAAGGGTCCAGAAGAGGGTCGTCTTGGTGTCCAGAGTCCCCCGCCCCCACAAAAACCCGTCCCGCAGCTCGCCGCCAAAGGGAGGGCCAGACCACTTGTCCGCCTCGACCGGTACCACATCATAGTGGGAGAGAAACAATACCGGCCGGCCAGTCGAATGTGGCTCTGCCACATTCGGCCCAAGCCCTGAGGGCTCCTGCGCAGCAGGAGCCCTCAGGGCCCGCCAACAACACACGAGGGCCCGCGGCCCGAAGTGGACCGATTCCACCGTGGCGAAAAAGCGGGGATAACTATCAGCCAGAAATTCTTGAAAACGCCCGAAGAGCGCGTCTTCGCGTTCACTTACCGTGGGAACGCGAATGGCCCCCGCCAGGCGCTCAAGGGCCTGGGCCGTAAGGGGCGCGGGAAGCTGTTCACTCATGCAAGCAGTGTAACCGCCAGAGGCGCATCAAGCAACCGAAAACAGGACACTGGGCCGGCGCTTACTTCACCGTCATCCGGAATACCCCGTCCCAATCGGCCGGCGGTTCCTGCTTCATGAAATGGTTCACCCGCTCCAAATACACCGCAGAAGGCTGGTCGTCGTATACCTCGACACACTTTTGAAAGATTGTGGCGGCCTTTTCCCATTGCCGTTTGCGATACAGGGCGAGGCCCTTTTCGAAGTTGGTCTTGATCGACAGCAACTTGGGGCGGGAATCCCTGATCTCCTGAATGATCTCATATATCCGAACCGGCTCGTTCTTGCCCTTCACCGTGATAAAATCCAACTCCCTGCAAAGGAAGACGTCCTTGACCTTTTCATATACCGTTTCCGAGATAATGGATTTCGAGCCATAGGCCTTGTTTGCCCCTTCGAGCCGGGCTGCCAGGTTCACCGTATCCCCGATCGAGGTAAAGTCCATCCGGTCGCGCGCCCCGACGGAACCAAAGACCACATCCCCGGTGTTGATACCGATACCGATGGACACCACCGGCTGGCCGCTCTTCTCGCGCGCTTCCCGTTCCTTCTTCATGGCGGCGCGAATCTGCATGGCGGCCCGGCAGGCATTGAGCTCCTTTTCGGGGCCCTCGAAGAAGGCCATCATTTCATCACCCACGAATTTGTCCACATCGCCGTGGTTGTTCATGATGATTTCCGTCTCCAGGTCCAGGTAGCGGTTCAAGACGCCCACCACGGCCTCGGGCTCCATACCCTCGCAGAGGGTCGTGAAGCCCCGGATATCCGTAAACAAGAAAGCGAGCTCTTTGCGGGAGGTTTGAGCCATACCCTTTTCCGCGTGTTTGAGGGTGGAGGCGGAAATATAGGGCACAATCCCCCGAATAACCGTCACCATGTCGTTAATTTCACCGGAGAGGGATTTGATTTCGTCACGGCTCTGCACGACATCGTTGTATACGAGTGCATTGGAAGATACCCGCGATTCACCCCGTATCATCGTGGTAAGAACGTCGGAAATCTTCCGCACGCTCATCCGCAAAAAGAGAAGGGGATTGACGATGTAGTTTCCCACCAGGTAGGTAAGAATGACCGCTATGTAGAGGAACACAAGGGTAAAGGCAATGACCGTTACGCGGGTAAGGTAGAAGGGGCGCATAATGACGTCTTCACGAAAGGTCATCACCGAAAACCCCAAAAGGCGCTCCCTGCGAACGGAAGAATCACCATTTCTGATGGTATCGATCTTGATGATGGGGGAGTAATAGCTGATGGTTCCCGCTTCGGGATTCGACATGCTGATAACTGGGCTTCCGGGACTGCGTGAAGCGGTGTAGACACGAATGATGTCTGCAGGGAGGGCGGGAAGCGGGGGGAATTGAACGCCGGCATCCAGGGTTGAATACTCCGCCTTTATGTCGACAAGTTCTGCCGGCAGTGCGTCCAGATAGATTTCGTCCTTCAAATTGGTGTAGATGGTCAAATCCTGATACCGGAACTCTGCCTTCGTGTTGAGTTCCAGCTGGCGGCTAAAATATTGGAGGAGGGATATTTTATCGCCCAGGTTAATGCGGTAATTGGCCGACGCTTGTTCAACCTGGCTTTTTGCCCCGTCGCCTACCGCTTTGAGGATGGAGGATCGATAGCTGTTCAGGAGGACTGTGGTCAACACAAGGAGGATCACCGCGATAATGCCGATAAAGGCGATAAAGAGCTTGGTGCGAATCTTGAAAAAGACATCCACCATCGCCACAGCCCGTTTCTGCTTTCCCGATCCAGGCTGACGGATGCCCCTCTTGAATTCACGGTACTCTGCATACACGGGGTTCTTCAAGTTGACCTGTTTGAAGAGGATGGTCAGCGAGACAACATTGAGACAAAAAACGAGGGGGGCGGCAATGAGGGCTTCCAGTGGAAGGGCCTTGAACCAGGCGGCCGAATCGGCAAAGCCCATCATGGGCACCAAATACCCCGCTATCATCAGGCTCGTCGCCGCAACCCGAAGGGCCGAAACCTGAAGCGAGGCAGCTCGGGTCCACGGAAAGCGGTCGGTGAAGGCGAAGAAAAAAACCAAGCGGAAGAGGGCAAAGAGGGGTACCAGATACAGGGAGAAAAGCAGTATGCCGGAAAGGGCGAAAACCCCGTCGCCGCTTCCCTTCAAGAGCACCAGGGGCAGGGTAAAGGGTCTCAAGATTTCCGGGACAAATTCGGGAGGGGCCCCCACCGGCACCTGAAATACCGATACAGGTAATATGAACCAGGCGACCATCGCTGCGGCAGAGAGGAAATCGAAGATGGTAAAGCGGTTGAAACGTATATACATATTTACCGTCCGGAAAGCGCGCGGATTTTGGCGTTTGAGCGATCAAGATATTCCCGGGCGTCCTTGTATTTTGAATCCCAGCGAACAACGGCAGAGAAATTTATCTGGGCGCCCTCATAGTCTTCCTGATTATAGAAATCAATGCCTTCTTTATATAATCGTTCTGCCAAGGTCTTGATGGCTGCGTCCTTCGCTGAAAGCTTGGTCTTGTTGGCCTGTTTTACCAGAAGGGGAAGGTATGAGCTGATAACCTCCCGGGCTCCGGCGGGGTCGTTCTTGTTGATTCGCTCATCCACGGAGGTAAGGATTGAAGCAATTTCGGCGTCATAGTCACGGGCCTTGGGCTTTTCCGCTGTGGGGGCTGGCTTTGTGACCTTCGCAGTGGCGGAGGGCTTGGGCTTCGCGGATGATGCGGTCTTGGGTTTTGCCGTCGTGCTGGCAGCCTTTTTTACGGCGGTGGAGGCCGATGGGGCAACACCTGCCACGGCGGTCAGCTCTTCGCGCAAGAGGGTCGCATGCTTCAAAGCCTGCCGCGCAATACGGTTGGCCGGATCAATTCTTTGCAGGGTAAGGGCCAAGTATTCGGTGTCTTTGATATTTTTCAAACCTGCGGCATGGGACGAGTCTGTCTCCATCAGTGTATCACTCTTTTGAACCCTGTTTTCCATATCCTCTATCACACGGGCCCGAAGTTCCTTGATCTCTTTTGAGAACCCGGAGACCTCCTTGTCGAAAAACACGAGGTCATTGAGCTTCTTGACCGCAAGAACCAACTCATAATCCTGATTTGCCGTACGCTTGGCAGTCCCCAACAGGGTCTTGGCCTGCGAGAGCCAATACGCGTATTGTTTGTCCCTGAATTTATCCACTTCAATGACATATTTGGCTGCTCTGGGGTGATCGGGATCCAGTTTCAAGGCATCCGAAAATCGCCTTCGCACCACATCAATCTGTGTAAGATCGTTATTCTTCAAGAGATCGCCATTGTATCTTTCCAAGCCATCGGAGAAAAGAAGCTCGGCCTTCTCCCGATCACTGGTTTGCATCAATAGCAGGCTGTTTGCCCTGAGAGAGGCACAAGACATAATCGTGAGGGACAGCACCCCCGCGACAACAAGGGCACGGCCCCTGTTCAAGATTGAACTATATATCATGGATACCTCCGGATGTTCGTATAAATAATTGAGGCAATTTCGAATATGACCGATTTTTCATCGAAAAATCCTTATTGGGGAGCATTTGGTCAATTTACTTATTTTACATTAAAAGGCATTCGATTTCAATTCCCCCCTATTCGATTGCAAAGGATAATTCTTGTACAATAGAGAAACTACAGGGCAATGAAGAAGAGAGTCAACAGACCATCTTCTCGCGTGGAGCAGATGTTTTTATACCACTTCCGCCCCCAAAAGACAGATTTCTAGTTGAAAACCGATTTCAGAATTACGCCTGAAACTATCAGACTTATCCCCGAGGGCATATAGTATAAAAAGGCAGATTCGGCAAAGGCCGTCCGCACCCCCGGTTGAAAAGACATAATGGTTCCCGCAATGCCGGCCGCAATGGCCCCAAGGGCTGCCATACCGGCTATACCAACGCCTATCCCTATAGCTGCCATGCCGGAGGACGATTTATCGTCGAAGATAATCTTGCCCAGCAGCCCCCCCGCGAGCCCTCCCGCAACAAACAAGCCGCCGGCCGTTCCTAAGAAAGCATTCACAGGTATCATCCAGTTAGCGCCCGGGGTTCCCGCATAAACCCCTTCACGAAGGCCGATGGACAGGCCGCAGATGACGAGGGGGAGCGCCACCGCGACGGCCAACTTATCCGAATTCCACGACAGGGTATTCCAAAAATCGTCGCGCTTCTCCTTTGCATGCCGGGCGCGGACAGCTCTTGGTGATTCTTGGCCGGCTGCGCCGATCAGGATCTGTGCCAGGGCCCCCTCGGCCTTTGGGTCCTTGCGCAGTACGATGCCAAGCGGGGAATCCCCCTCCTCGGGGGCGATAGAGGGATCCAGCCCCTTCTCCAGAAGAAGACGCAAGAAAGACAGGGGGCCAGCAATTCGATCTGGCCTCATCACCACAATGAAATTCTCCAAATACCATTCGAGATAAAAATCGAGGGCGCCCTCACCCCGTTCATTGCGCGCATGGATATCGGCCCCCTGATCAAGGAGGAAGGCCGCGTTATTAAGGGACCCAAATCCAACAGCTTTAAGGAAGGGGGTTTCGCCCCACTGGTCGCGCCCATCGACAGGCAGTCCCGCGTCAAGGAGCAAATGGATCTCGGCCTTCGCATTCGAGCGGTACACCCAGTGATGCAGGACGTTGCGTCCATACTCGTCACGCATGTGGATATCAGCCCCCAACTCAAGCAGGAGGGTGAGTTCGTTTCCGGTTCTGGTATACATAAGGGCAGTGGTGCCATCATCTGCGGCCTGGTTTACCGCCACTCCGTGGCCTGCAATCGCACGAATAAATGCTTCTTCCCTAAAGGAGTCGCTATACTGGCTTAGCCAGAAAACCAGGAGGTTGCGCCCGTAATCGTCTGTAATAGTGGTCGGAAAACCCGCATCAAGAAGGACGAGGACGGCCTCGGGATGGTGCGCGTCGAAGGCGGCTGGCCTGCCACGTTCATCACGCACATCGGGAGCTGCCCCCTGCGCCACGAGCCCCTCGACCGCCTTGCGCACGGCATCCACATCCCCATGAATCTGTGGCAAGAGGGCCGCCAACACCACGCTCGCCATTTCACGGTCCAGCGAGAGCCCGGCACTGTATCGCGCCAGCACCAGATTCATTGCAGAAGCATCGCCGGTATGTGCGAGATGGCGTAAAAAGCCCCAAAGCCCCGTTACCGTATCCGCCTTGCCCTCCTTGCCCCAGCGAAACTCCCGGGGATCCGCCCCCGCATCGAGCAGGAGCGTGAGGCAGGCAAGCACATCCTTACGGTCAAACGGGGCCCCGCCCGCAAGATACCCAAGGGCCGTAGTCCCGTGCCACTTGTTCCGCAGGGTAATGGAAGCCCCCTCTGCGAGGAGACGCTCCACAAGAATCACGTTCCCCGCACGGCACGCCTTCATAAGAAGGGTTTTCCCCTCATCGCTGTCGCAGCAGGCGTCAATCGGCAACCCCGCATCGAGCAGGAGCGTGAGTATCTCCAGGGTCTTTGCCTGATGTTTTTCTGTTGCAGGGTTTACATGGAGGTACTCCCACAAGCTCCTTCGCCCGTACTGCGCCAAATTTGGATCGGCCCCGCGCGCGAGAAAGAGGCGCACGAGTTCGGGTTCATTCTCCCTTACCGCATCCATAAGAGGCGTCCGCTCGGATGGTATGACAATATCAACCGGCACACCGCGGTCAAGGAGGAGGGCCGCCCCCGCCACATCCCCTTTTTGTATGGCCTTGCGCATGAGTTCATAGTCTTCAAGCTCTTCCATTTCTTCCGCTCCGGACCGCGTACCCAACACAGTCAACAAGGTAAAAAGCGCCAAAAAATATCGCCAAGCACCCCATGCCATACATCACCATCCTTTTTTTTGGAAAATCATTTATACTGATAGTCCCCTCCGCCCCCACCAGCATACACCCTCCCCCGCCAATTGACAAAGCCCCCCCAAATCTCTATGATTCAAACACACGATCCGCCCGGATGGTGAAATTGGCAGACACGCTAGTTTCAGGTACTAGTGCTCTTACGGGCTTGGGGGTTCAAGTCCCCCTCCGGGCATGAGATAAGTCCTTGAACATCAAGGACTTATTTTTTTACCCTTTGGGTAAGTCCTTGGGCCAAAACCGGACTGTTACACAAACTGTGACATTTTTTTCACAGGAGTGTTTCATGAAAGCGCCCTACTCTTTCCTGCGCCGCAAGACCGGCCCCTACACCCGCGCGAGCTACTACATCCGCTTCAACACCATCCCCGGCTCTCGAAAGACCCTCTGCAAATCGGTACGCTCCATGATCGAGGAGCTCGATTGGGATATCAATCTGTATTCTCCCACACAAAAAGCATCCGCCCGCGCCGTGGCGGACGAATGGATGAAAACCTGCCTGCCTGTCCTTACCAATAAACGAAAGGAGCTCTTCAACGAATACCTCCTGAACTTCTGGGACTGGAATACCTCCAGCTATATCAAGGGCAAACTGGCTCGCAAAAAGAACAGCATCGGTAAGGCATACGTTAACAGCAACAAGTCATGGATTGCCCGCTATGTCTGCCCACACTTCGAGGGAGTCTACCTGCAAGAGGTCACGGCCGATATGCTCGAAAAGTGTATGCTCCGTCTCCACGAGGGGGGCACCCTCAATACACGGACCATCAATCACATCCTCCAGGCAATCCGGGTCCCGCTTTCGGAGGCCGTCCGATTGGGGCAGCTCAAACAGAATCCCGCGCGTCCTGTCCTCAACTTCGGGGTAGAACCAAAGGAAAAGGGTATCCTCAGTTCTGACGAAATAACCCGGCTCCTCTCGCTCGAATGGGACGATATACGCGTTAAAGGAGCCTTCATTCTCGCCCTTACCGGGGGATTGCGTATTGGAGAAGTCATCGGCTTGAAGCATGAAGATATTCTGGAGAACTCGATCATGGTCCGCCATTCATTCAGCAAGGTGGAAGGGCTCAAGGGAACCAAAACAGGGCGTTCACGCGAGATTCCGCTCCCGGATTCGGTCATTCATCTTTTACGTCAACTTTCTGCCCTGAATCCCATGGGAAATGACTGGGTTTTCTGGCGAGATTCGTCCAAAGAGCTCCCTGTGTGGAACAAGGCCCTCATGAAGGGTTTCT
Source organism: uncultured Spirochaetales bacterium (assembly GCA_964541755.1). GTDB lineage: Bacteria > Spirochaetota > Spirochaetia > Treponematales > Breznakiellaceae > CAZIRF01. Next base: position 122,173 of record CAZIRF010000004.1, read on the forward strand.
ACGAAGCTCTGGAGCGAATCGGTATTCCGGACGATCCCTCCCCTACCCCGGCCAAGGGCAGCAGGCAAGCACGAGGCCTCTCCTTCCACAGCCTGCGCCATGGCTGCAATGCCATGTTGCGGGGCGCTCTACCCGACACAAAGCTCCGCATGGTCACCGGCCACCAGAGTACCGAGATGTCCAACCACTACGACCACCTCACCGAATACGACCGCAGCGCCATCATCAAAGCCCAAGAAGAGCGCCTCCTGTCTGGCGGATTGGACGTAAAAAAGGGATGAGATGCTGAATTTATCCTGCATTATGCTACATATGCAGGATAATGCAGGATGATTTGAGTGATTTTGCGAGAATTGGGCACCAAATATCTCTATTTGTAATTTATGTAAATCAACCTTTACATATACCGTTGGACCAATTCCAGTATTGTACTCTTGGCTTTTTGGCGATCATCGTTAGTATCTTCGAGTAGACATATTGGAGAAATATTCAAAGCCATACATAATTTGAAAACAGTTCGTAGTGTAGGAGTTCGTTTACCAGATTCAATGAAGTAAACGAGATTCTGAGACAAGCCTGCTTTATTAGCCAAATCCATTTGAGAAATTTTGGCCTTTTCTCTTTCTACCCGTAAACGGGAAGCAACAAGCGCTTCATATCGTATCGTATCCATACACATGTAAGGATTTTCATATCCTTTTTGTGTTGACACAACACACATTACCGCTACATTATAACTACTTATTGTAATACCCAAAGGAGGCATAAAGATGAGCGAAGAACATCAAGTATTAATGGACGAGGAAAAGACGAATGCAACTGTTCAAGAACAAGAGGAAATACTATCAACGCCTACACCAGACACAGGGGAAGATGACGTTTCATTCACTGATCTTATGGACGACCTAAAAGAGCATATTGGCAAAAATCTGGGGGGAATAATACTTACTCTAGTAATGACAGTGATAATAATAATTTCAACTTTCCAAAATAATTCTCTTTCAGGCGGCCAAATATTTGGATACATATTGTTAGGTAGTATCGCTGACATTTTGTTAGGATATTTAGGGTATAAGCTGGGGAAAGGAATACGTGACATCATAAAACCAGATTTTGTTATTGCATCAGGATTCATGGATTTATTAAAAGAGAATATTTTTTGGGCTATAGGGCCACAAACAATAGGATGCTTTGCTGGTGCGATATTAGGCAATGTACTTATCACGATGCTTTTATCAATTGGAGGTTAATTATGAAAATTCGTAATATTTTAAGTTTAGTATTTGGACTTTTATTAATTCTATCTATTTCTAGCTGCAGTACAAAAGAAGCTCTAATGGATGAGATGATTGATGAATTTGAAATACTTATGACAGAAATGGCTACAGCAGTTCAATCTGGGGATCCTATCGAAATGATAAAGCTGGAAGATAAATTTAAGAATTCTAAACTAGCGGATTTTGATATGGAGGATGAAAACCTAACAGTAGAACAAAAAATCAGAATTTACGAAATTGTACAAAAAATTAATGCTCTAGATTTTTAAGCATTCATAAAAATACTCTTTACATATCCAATGCAATCTACACATTAAAAAGATTGCATTGGATATACTTGTAATAAATTTCTTTACTTCAAACCAGAAACATACTATAATATGGTATAAACCTTCATTCAAAAAATGGAATACCAATCACGGATTTTCATTTTTTACAAGGGAACATAATGATTGAAGATGAATATGACGCCGATGATGAGGCAATGTTTCAATTCTATCAAGAAGAACAGAGAAAAGAAGAAGAAGCTATTAAAAGAGCTAACGCGCGAGAAGATCAAAAACGTAGAGATATAGCGGCCCTTTATGGTTTTGACCCTAATGATTACGATCTCCAGGATCTCGAAGATGCAATAGATTCAGACGATCCATATTAAGCGCCACATTCTAAATAAAACATATGAATAGGACAAACCATAGGATACATTTCTATGAACACACCAACTTCTATGAGTATATCAAGCGACCTAATAGAATATTAAACAGGCAATACCATCAATATTTTCAGACAAAGCTGGTTTATGATGTTAATGGTTTCAAGAATTTTTCTCTCATACCTCTAAAATTTTCCGATTTAAATATGAATGGTAAGATTTCAGCAATCGCATCATCAACCCTTTTTTCTTGATCATCCCAAGTTTTAGTGTCTCTTAATAGTTCTAATACTGGTTTTCGGATATGAATAGGATGCCAATAATTATGTTCATCAATATTTCTATCTAAAATATGATTATACAATTCCCATGAGTTTCCGATTTTATTCACTTTTTCTTGTAATTCCACAATGAATGCTTTATACAATTCATCATCAGGATATTTGGTATGTAATTCTTTGTTAAAATCAATGATTATAGAAAAGTCGGGACTATTATCACCTAAAATAGGGATTGTTAAATGATCATTTCCATCAAGTAAAAATCCTACAAAAACCCCAGGAGCCCAGAAATCACCGAATAATTCTACTCCAACTCTCCCCCACTTTTCTTGGTATTCAATTTGTAAATCATTATTTTCTAACACAGATCTTATTTTTTCTATCTTTATATTTGCTAGCTTTTTAATCTGAGGCTCAAAATTTTTCGACCTATAATAATATAGAATTGATTCAAAAGATATTGGAGCTTTCGGGCCAAGACCTTCAACATCAAGGAGCTTTAGAAAGCTATCTAATATAAAATAATCATTTTCTGCAAATTTTTCTTTGTATGCTAGAATCATTTCATAGACTTCTTCCCAGCGCAAAGCTAAATCCGGATTTTGGCCATGTTGACTAGAATTTGCAGTAATTAATACCAACCTATAATCTTCAAATTTTTTCTCGGAATACTTTCTGTAGTTCTGCAACTGGTTCGTATGTAGTCCAGAATATGCTTTAATTTCAAACACAATAGCTTTATTTTCAAAAAAACACACAAGATCTGGATATACTCCGTTAAAATATACTTGTGTTTTCCATTCATGATTTAGAAACTCATCCTTCAAATTAATTTTTGACGAAATATGCTTAAGAAAAAATATTGAAAAATCTCTATTGTTTACTAACATCCAAGCAAATGATTCAGTAATAAAATTTTCCAAAGGGTTTTTATTTGCGTTAACTTTATATTTTCTTAAAGAAACAAGCAAATCATCATTCATAATACAGCCTCCTAATGGATCATTAATAAAGAATTTCCTACTTCATTCTTTTTATTCCCTTACTTATAACATACCATAAGGACTAAGCATTAAAATTGACGCCCAGTTGTCGAACAATTTTACATAACACCGCAACACCCGAAGTATTATGCCCTGTTACAATCTTGTCCATATTATACATTTAATACCCCACTGGCACTAGCACACATTGAAATTGCAAGATATAAAAGATTTTACCATGATAATCTACGAATAATGCAATAAATTACAAAAATTGATTAAGAATAATTCCCTACCTGACAAGATCCTACATATGTCAATTCCAACTATGCCACCGTCCTACTACCACCCCCCCTGGCCACATGGCCAAGGGGGTTCTTTCATGCAATGGCTTTTACCTGGCGGTGGCAGACTTCTACGTGTTCGGCGACGACGGAGATGGTGCCACGGGTCGATGCGTTGAGACAGCCTACCACCCGCACCCGCTGTCCTCGCGCGAAGGATTGACGTTTCTGCACGGGTAAGCTGGAGATATCGACAACGACAAGGGAGCCTCCTTTCCCGCTTTTGGATCGGGGCTTGATCTTGCTGTTATCGATTTTGAAGGAAAGTGGGCCTTCGGTATCACGATGCGGAAAGGTCCGAACCACGCCTTCTATCAGAATGGAATTGAGATCCTGTAACATGGCAAGCCTCCTATGCAGCTATGTTCAAGGGCATGATGACCGCGAAGACCTCATCGCCCTCCGCCCCGTTCTTGAGCATTACCGAGCGGTTCTTCTCGTTCTGTGCGTAGACGTGCCACTCGGCCTTGGGCAGATCCTCGATGAACTTGATATTGAGCACTTCCCCCGTTTCCTTAACGAGTCGGGCATACTCAATCGAAAAGTTCGCCGTTTTGGCCGGATTCTTGCAGATACCCGAAGTGCTCAGGTCAATGACCGTTCGTTTCTCACCTGCCTCGGGCACCACCCTCTTCCAGTTTGGGAACTGCAAATCGGGCAAGGGGCCACGCAAAATGATGCTCTGCTTGGTTTCCACCACTTCATACTCACCGGGATCAATTCGCTGCTTGATCTGCGCCACATGAAGCCGCCTTCCATCGGTGGCGACCAAACGGGTGCCGGTCTTTGCACGCTCTACATGGAGCACACACAGGAAGGGCCGTGTCTCGTCATCACTACGCGCCCGAATTACGAAGCGAGCCTTGTCAAAATCGGCCTCGCTTCCCGACTGTTTGTTTATCTCGTACATACCATCCTCCTCTTGGGGAAAACAAAAAGGGCGGTAGCTGCCGCCCTTTGCATCAATGGAATCCGTTCACGCCGCATGGTGTTTCTTTACCGTATTCGGCGTCTCATCGCTCTTGAGGTACATCTCTTCCTCGCCACTTGCCAAGGCAAGACCGGGAATCACCATGCCATCGGCGAGGCTCTTCTTGAGCAAGCCCTTGTTCAAAGACTTCTTCACTTCGACCGCATCGGAGAAGTAGCGCTCGCAATACGCAAGGGCTTCATTCTCGTCAAGAACCGCCACAGTATCGGGCCGATACCGCAAGGCAAGCGACACACCGGGCAAGTGCACGGTCTTTCCCTTGTGGAGACTCAAGACCGCCCGTTCTACCCACGGACGCAGGATTGACCGCAGATAGTCTACGGAACGCAGATCATCAGCAATAACCCTTTCATACCACTGATCGATTTTCGCCTTGTAGCGAGCCGCCTCGGCCTTGTGGCGGGCAATTCGATCCTCGGCCTTGAGTATCTTTCTCCCGGCCCACGCAGCCTTCTCGTCACAGTCCACGACAAAGCCATCCTGTTCACTCTTCACCCCGTCTTCAATTGCACACAGGATGTCCTCAAGCGCATCAAAGCGTTCTTGTTCGTCCATCTTGTCCTCCTACCAAATTTCTTCCGGCACTTTCGCCGCCATCACTCTTGTTGATGACGTTCCCGTTGCAGGCCGCTTCTTCCCCCGGGTTGGATAGGGAATGGTTTTCGCATCCCCCCGGTATGGTTTGACCATTCCTGCCTTCGGCTGATCACCACCAAGGGCAATACTCTCCTTGAGGTGTTTAAGGAGCCCTTCCAGTTGGCGCTCGGTCTTCTCTTGCGTCATTTGGGTCGCGATCCACTCCTGATGCTGCGATGACAGCATGTCCCGATTGGCATTGAAGAGCACACGGATCTCCTCGAATACCGAACCATTCGATTCTTTCTTGACCGGGGTATTCCGGGGCGCTTGAGGCGCTTTCCTCCCCTGCCCTGCTGGCGCATCTGCATGGGGGGCCGTCACCTTGTCGCCATCGACAAGACCAAGCTCCGTCCCCTCATAGGGAATACCGCCAATCTCGCTGGCAAAGCACATCCTGAAGCCCTGGCTGATAGCCACCTTCTTGAGCTGGAAGCGCGGCATCCGCTCCCAAAAATCAAGGACCGTCCCTGCAGAATTTCTCTGGACTGCCTCCAGCCAGTAGACTTCATGAAGGAAAGGGAAATCCCAATCCTTCCGGTTGATTTCCACAACAGCCTTGAGATCTTCACCGCTGCCCTCGATCCACGCATGCCATCCGTCAAGCAGGCCGGTCTGCTCCGCCTTCTTGATGTAGACCTCATACCCCACAATCAGGTTCATGCGCGCCTGCCCGCCATCCCGCGTTATCTTGGCGTGGATTTCCCTTTTATAGGGATTAAGCTGATACAGCTCTGCAATGGTGATAAAGCGTTCCCGATCTTCCTCGGTAAGCGCCTCCCGATACGGGAGCTGGGCGAGGTACTGCTCAACGAGCTTTCTTGTCACCACAGGGGCTCCCTGTTCTTCTGCCAGGTCCATCACCTGTTCGTTCATAAGTCCTCCTCTTCTCCATCAAGAGAATCTGTGCCCTTGTTCCTTGAGGCTGGTATATCCGGTCTTGCTGAATATCAGATGATCCAACACGGGAACACCCAAGAGGTCGCCGCTTTTCACCAGCCGGTCAGTCACCTCACGATCCTCATCCGACGGCTTGAGTTCACCCGAAGGATGGTTATGCGCGAGGATGATATTCGAGGCATTATTGATAAGGGCAGGTCGAAAAATGTCGCGTGGATGTGCGATAGTCCTGTTCACCGTCCCGATGGACGCAATAACCACATTGGTCACCATATTTGCGTTATTCAACAGCAAGACAATGAACTGCTCCTGCTTGGCTCGTGCATAACGCTTGAGAATCCCCCAGGCATCCTCCGGGTGTAGACTCTCACATTAAACCATCCTGAACCCGCAAGAAACTCTCACGATCAG